>CALUEY010000004.1 GCA_944319915.1 uncultured Prevotella sp.
CCGTGGTTAACGTTCTTTATATTATAACGCTCTTTTCTTCCGTTTTGTTTCCATGGTGCAAATCTAAAGGTTTCGGACGCCGAGACGGCACGTTCGGCAACATACTGGAAATCAGACGGTTGGGCAGGAAAGCATTCTACGCCGCGATTAACGTAAAAATGTTAACGGCGGCATGGCCTACAGGAGACACCGGCCGCATTGGGCGTTTGCGGATATTCATAAAATCAAAACAGCTTCTTAGCCCGCTAAACTCTGTCAAACGACAGCAAAAAACATCACGGAAATCCACGGAAATCCATTGGAAAAAACCAAACAGTTTCTAAAAAAGACTCCCGCAGATTCACCGTCGGGTGAATCTGCGGGAGCGCGCGGTGGACCTGGAGGGAATCGAACCCTCGTCCAAACAGGGAAACCATACGCTTTCTACATGCTTATTCCGGACTTTGGTTTTCGTGTGATGGCAAGACCCGGACCACCAACCAGCACCTTATCCCCTGAAATTTCATCGCGCCGCCGGGGCTATAGCGCGACTATTCCCGATTTAACCGCACCGCTTGGCCAGAGAGCTTCGGAACAACAGCCTCTGAGCGATGTCTCGTCCTGCCACCTGGTGGCGGGATAAAGCCAGTAATCTACTGTACTTCGATTAGGCAGCGAGAGCGTAGTTGTTTTCGCCAGATAAATTTTTGGCCGAGTGGATTATGGAGTTCACAGCCGTCACTCCGCATGCTTACGTACCATTTCAACCCGCTGTCAAATCCAGTCAAGCCCATGGTGCAAATGCCGTTTCCCGCCGGAAACGCTGCAAAGATATACATTTTAAGCCAAACGCGATGCGTTTTGTGCGGAAAAATGCCTACCTTTGCAATAATTTTCGTAAAAGGGCGTTTTCTCAATGAATATATTATACGTTAAAGCAATATCTTACCCGTTAAAACCAAGTATGAAAAGGCATATCGTATCCATTCTCTTGCTGGTGGCGTGCTCCATTGGCGCTTTTGCCCAGTCGACCATGACCGACCAGCAGATAATGGAGTATGTAATGGAGGAGCAGCAGAAAGGCACTTCGCAGTCGCAGATAGTCACGAAGCTGATGCAGCGCGGCGTGACCATCGACCAGATAAGGAGCGTGAAGAACCGCTATGAGAGGCAGATGAAAGACCAGGGGCTCGGGGTGAAGGACATAACCACCACGGGCAAGAATGCCGACCGCCTGCGCCGCAACAACGGGGACAAGCGGCAGGGGAAGAATGTGTCGAAATACCGCCTGAAAGACGGCACGGTGGTGCCGCAGACGCAGCACACTTACGACAGCCAAGACCCCGACTTCCTGCTGATGCAGAAGGAGCTGAGCTCGTTCATGCCCGACTCGATGGATATATACGACCAGATGTACCTCGAGCAGATGATGAAGGACAAGGAGGACGAAGGCAAGCGCAAGATATTCGGCCACGACATCTTCAACAACAAGAACCTGACGTTTGAGCCAAACATGAACATAGCCACCCCACAGGACTATCGGCTCGGGCCGGGCGACGCGGTGTTCATCGACATATACGGGGCGTCGCAGAGCACGGTGGAGGCCACGGTGTCGCCCGACGGCACCGTGACCATCGAGGGCTATGGGCCTGTAAGCGTGGGTGGGCTTACCGTGGCCGAGGCCAACGCAAGGCTGCGCTCCACGCTCGGCCAGCGCTACAGCAGCTCGAAGATATCGCTCACCGTGGGCCAGACGCGCACCATAACGGTAAACGTGATGGGCGAGGTAGAGGCTCCGGGCACATACACAGTGTCGGCCTTCGCCTCGGTGTTCCACGCCCTTTACATGGCCGGCGGCATCAACGACATAGGTACGCTGCGCAACATCAAGGTGTACAGGCGCAACAGGCTCGTCACCGTGGTTGACATCTATGACTACATTCTCAACGGCAAGCTCACTGGCAACATAAGGCTCGCCGACAACGACGTAATCGTGGTCGGCACGTATGACTGCCTCGTCAACATCACCGGCAAGGTGAAGCGGCCCATGTTCTACGAGATGAAGAAGAACGAGAGCCTCGGCTCGCTGCTCAAATATTCGGGCGGCTTCACCGGCGACGCTTACACCAAGTCGGTAAAGGTGGTGCGCAAGGCCGGGCAGAAATACTCGGTATACGATGTGGGCGAGTTCGACGTCAACTCGTTCAAGCTGAGCGACGAGGACTCGGTGAGCGTTGACTCCGTGATACCGCGTTACTCAAACATGGTGGAGGTTAAGGGAGCCGTGTTCCGCCCCGGGATATATCAAGTGGGCGGCGACATAACCACGGTGCGCTCGCTCATAGAGCACGCCGAGGGAGTGACCGAGGACGCCTTTACGGCCCGCGCAGTGATGCACCGCATGAAGCCCGACCGCACGCTTGAGGTGCTGTCGGTCGACGTGGCTGGCATAATGTCGGGCGAAGTGGCCGACATACCGCTGCGCAACGAGGACGTGCTCTACGTGCCGAGCAAGCGCGAGCTGCAGGAGGAGCAGGTGCTGACCATCCACGGCGAGGTGATGTACCCCGGCGTGTACCAGTACGCCGAAAACGAGACGCTCGAGGACTTCGTGCTGCAGGCCGGGGGCTTGAAGAACAACGCCTCGGTGATGAAGGTAGACGTGGCGCGGCGCATATACGACCCCAAGGCCACAACGGTGTCGGACACCATAGCCCGGACATATACTTTCTCGCTTAAGGACGGCTTCGTCATCGATGGCGAGCCGGGCTTCGTGCTCCATCCCTTCGACGAGGTGTTTGTGCGCTCCATACCCGGATACACCGAGCAGAAGACGGTCACCGTGGAGGGAGAGGTGCTCTACAGCGGCACTTACACGCTCGAGAAGAAGAGCCAGCGCCTGAGCGAGATCATCAAGCAGGCTGGAGGCTTCACAAACACTGCCTATCCTCAGGGCGCGCGCCTCGTGCGCACCATGACCACCGAGGAAAAGACGAGGATGGAGAACGCACTGATGATGGCCCGGTGGCAGAGGGAAGAGGAAGGCATGGGCATGGACTCACTCGACATAAAGAGGCTCAACGTGGGCGAAACATACAACGTGGGCATCAACCTCGACATGGCCATGGCCCATCCGGGCAGCAACTACGACGTGGTGCTGCGCGAGGGCGACCGCATCGTGGTGCCTGAATATTCGGGTACGGTGAAGATCAGCGGCGAGGTCATGGCGCCTACCACCGTGGCCTTCCGCGACAAGGAAAAGCTCGACTACTACATCGACCAGGCCGGAGGCTGGGGCAACAACGCCAAGAAAGGGCAGACGTACATCGTTTACATGAACGGGACCGTGGCCAAGGCCAGCCGCAAGAACAAACCCATGCCTGGCTGCGAGATCATAGTGCCTAGCAAGGCCAAGACAAACAAGCTTACCGTGGCCGAGATGGTGGCCATAGGCTCCGGCACAGCCTCCATCGCAACGATGATAGCCACTATAGCTAACTTGATAAAGAATTAATGTCTAAGTGTGATGATTAGGCTCGTTGATTATTTTCATGGATTGCTTGTTTGCCAATTGGACACTGCTGCCATGAGTGACTGGCACTGATATTACGGAGGTATAAAATATATGAAGATAAATGTCATAGTGCCTTGGTATCCGTTTTACCCGAGCGGCGGTCACAAGATAATGTATCAATATGCCAATGTCTTTGCTGGGCATGGGCATGATGTAATGGTGTATCATGTTATGCGTGTGCCGCACGATGTAAAATGGCGGCCACGGCCATACACTTTTGCACAGGAAATCATTTTCCACAAAAGTGCGCCTAAATGGATGCCCATGCATCCGGCTGTGAACTTCCGTTGTGTGGGGAAACTTTCCGACGCAAATATAAGGGATGCTGATGTTTCAATGTCCACTTTATGGCTGTTGGCGGAACCTTTATATAGATTGTCATCAAGCAAGGGGAAAAAAGTTAATTTCATTCAAGGATATGAAAACTGGGTGAGGCCGGACATACGAGATGGCTTGCAGAATTCATACAGGCTTGGCATGACAAACGTCGTAGTCTCGGATTTTCTGGCAGATGTTGTTCAAAAGGTTAGCGGGGAACGGCCTCATATAGTTTACAATGCCATAGACGGAGACGTCTTTAATGTAACGAACGAGATACGCAGTCGTATTCCTCATACAATCTGCATGATGTATTCCGAAAAAGAGATAAAAGGGTCTGCTGTAGGGATGTCGGCATTGCGGATGCTGAGAGAGAAATATGATGACTTGAAAGTAGATTTGTTCGGCGTTTATGCCCCGCCTGCCAACCTTCCCGATTGGGTGCGTTATCACATGCGCCCCCAAAACCTTCCAGCAATATATAATTCAAACTCCATATTCTTTACTCCTAGTTTTAAGGAAGCATGGGGGTTGCCTGCAACGGAGGCCATGTATTGTGGATGTGCGCTGTGTTGCACAAATGTGGAGGGGCATACGGTTTTTGCGCATGACAATGAGACAGCCGTGCTTTGCAAGGCAGGCGATGCCGGAGATATGGCAAGCAAATTGGACAAGTTGCTCAATGATGATGGCTTGCGTGTTGAAATAGCTGAAAGGGGAAACCGGTTCATACAAAAGTTTAACTGGGGAAATTCATACGAAGGCATGGTTCGTGTCTTTTCCATAGTTGACAACAAACAATAATATTGTGATGGAGATAAAGCAGATAGATTTTGGTCATATATTCAAAGTGATATTACGGGAACGCAAACGTTTTTTTGTCGCACTTCCCATCGCTTTTGTATTATCCTCACTGTTGATTATATGTGTGCCACGTACATATACAACAACAGTAACGTTAGCTCCCGAACTTTCGTCAACGTCGGGCACTGGGTCTTTGAGCCAGATGGCTTCATCTTTTGGGATAGATTTGGGCGGGGGGCTTGCTGCCAATAGCGATGCGATATCCCCGGATTTATATCCTGACGTCATGAAGTCCATCGATTTCAAAGTTGGGCTGTTCCCTATACATGTCAAGACTATAGACGGGGAGATTTCCACTGATTATTATACCTATTTGTTGAGGCATCAGAAAGCCCCATGGTGGAGTCGTGCGATTGGCTGGGTAGTTTCGTTGTTTGCAAGCAATGATGGAAAGACTGGCAACGGCAATGGAGTTGACATATTCCATCTCACTAAGGAGCAGACTTCGGTAATGGGGACCATAAATGGAAAAATATCTTGCAGCATAGACCAGAGGACGTATGTAATATATGTGAGTGTTGAAGACCAAGACCCTCTTGTTTCGGCCACGATGGCTGATTCGGTCAGAAGCAAGTTGCAGGCGTTTATCACAGATTACAGGACAAGCAAGGCGAAGAACGACTTGGCTTTTGCTGAGAAAGTGTGTGCTGATGCCAAGAAGAGATACGAAGAAGCGCGGAAGCGGTACGCGGCATTTTCCGATTCTAATTTGGGGTTGACCCTTGAGGCTTACAAGACAGAGAAGGATGACCTGGAGAACGAGATGCAGTTGCGTTATAGCACTTACAGTGCGGTGTTCAGTCAGTTGCAGGCTGCAAAGGCAAAATTGCAGGAACGCACGCCTGCCTTTACAACGATTCAGTCCGCAACGGTGCCACTAAAGCCAAGTGGGCCTAAGAGAGTGCTTTTTGTACTGTTTGTTACCTTTCTCACGTTTATGGCAGTTGCCATGTACGTGTTGTATGAGGATTATAACAAGTATAGTGCCGGTGGCAAATGATATATATATTAATTGCGATATATTTAGTGGTGTTTTTTTTCGCGCTGCTGGAAGAGCGGTTGCAGTTGTATTCCAAGGCCATATATGTAGTTTTGGGCGTAGTCCTCGTTTTATATGCAGGCTTCAGGCCAATAGGCTTTTCCAGCGACTCTGGTGTGTATGAGACAATCTATGTTCACTATGACAATCCATTATATTTGTTGTCTGTTGAGTATTCGTACCTGTTTATATCACGGATATTAAATACATTCTCTTCTGATGTCCACTTGCTGTTCCTGGTGTATGCTTTGGCAGGCATATCGCTCAAGATGTGCGCCATAAAGAGATTGTCAGACATGTGGTTTGTGCCAATGTTGGTGTATATAGGGAATTACTATATACTGCATGACTTGGTGCAAATAAGGGCCAGTATAGTTTCCGGCTTGTTCTTCCTTTCAATAAGGCCGCTGGCGGAGGGCAGGCGCAGGCGGGTGGCTTTGATATTGTTTATAGCCACGTTGTTTCATTATTCTGCGTTGTCTTTGTTTCCAGTGCTGTTTCTGTCAAATCACGGGATGACTAAAAACAGGCGGTTGGTATGGTCGTTGATTGTTCCTGCTGGCTATATTATCGCTTTTGTCGGCATCAATTTCATTGGCGAGATTCCTTTGCCCTACATTGGCGACAAGTTGGCCTCATACCAGCAGCAGAGCGAGAGTGGTGGAAAGGGCAGCGAGATTAATATTTTCAATGCCGTGTTTCTTGTAAAATGCCTCATGTATTTTTATATGTTATATTTCTATGACACAGTGATTGAACACAACAAGTACTTTCCGATATTGTTGCGTATTATGGGGGTGTCCATCTTTTGCTTTTTGTTTTTCTCGTTCCTCCCGGTGCTTTCGTACCGTATCAGTGAGCTTTACGGTATAGTAGAGGTGTTGTTCTATTCTTTTGTCTTATATACGGTTAAGCCAGGTTGGGTAGGTAAATGCGTTGTAGGCATAGTGGGTTTGGCCCTTTTGCTTATTGGTACTTATTCTTCGCATTACCTTAATCCTTGATGATTTTAATTGAGAGTTTATGGTGAACACCAATGCAAGCAGCGTAGTCGTGGTGATAGTGCTATATAATCCTAAGGACAAGGAAGTTAGCAATGTCAAGCGGTTGTCATTGTTGTATGATGGCGTTATTGTTGACAATTCTTGCCAAAGGAATTTCCCTGGCGACTATGTCAACAAGATGCGGTATGTTTCCATGGGGAAAAATGTCGGCATTGCAGCAGCGCAGAATGTTGGCATCAAGTGTATGATGGAGAGGTTTGGCTGTTGCCGTTTCGTTTTTTTGGATCAAGACAGCGCGTGCAATGATTCATATCCATCGGATATTGCAGAGGAATATGGCAGGCTGAAAAAAGACCTGCCCAATTTGGCGACATTGGGCCCGATGGTGGTGGATGCTGATACTTCCAATACATATTCTTCATCCATATATGCAGATAAATTCATCTTGCCGGGTGTGGTGGTGAGGACACACATTATTTCTTCCGGAAGTTGCGTAGACAGTGAAACGCTGTCTGCGGTCGGGCTTTACGATGAGCGATTGTTCATTGATTATGTAGACAGTGAATGGTGCTGGAGGGCTACTTCCTTGGGGCTGGCTTGCTGTATTACATCGAAGCTGTCCATGTCACACAGGATAGGGCGTAAAAGAATAAGTGTTGGCATATTTAAGGACATAGTGTCATCTCCCAATCGGTATTATTTCCAGTATCGTAATTATATCTGGCTTGCGTTCTTGAGGTATGTGCCTTTGAGATGGAAAGTCAATACGGGAATAAAGAACATCGTGCGTTTGTTCTATTTTCCTCTTTTTATAAAAGACGGGGTGGAATCTTGTCTTTATATGTGGAGGGGGATATTCAGTGGGATGGCCCGCCCCAAGATGTTATGTCGCAATAAAAAATAGAGTTATGGAAATTGCCGTTTTTTGTGTTAATTATAATTCTTATGACTCCCTGCGAGGCTTCCTGGCCTCGGTGGAAGAGGCAGCGGGCAATTGCGCCGCTTCAGTTTGCGTATATATTGCTGATAATACGGAAGTAAATGCCGAAAGGATAAGCGTTGAAAACTTGCGGATAAAGGCGCAGGTGTTTGCTTTTAACGAAAATCTTGGGTATTTCGGCGCCGTTAGGCGGATGATGCAGGAAACAGATGTCACGCCCTATGATTATGTAATAATAAGCAATGTTGACGTATTGTTGGTTCCAAGCACCTTCTCCTCCGTCATTTCCGCTGGGCATGGAGACGGTGTAGGCTGGATAGCGCCGCAGATATATTCGTTAGAAAAGGGGCGCGACATAAATCCACAGGCGGTGAACAGATATTCCAAGCGCAAGCTCAAGATGCTGCGCTTGATGTTCAGCTCCGTTTTGCTTACATCTATATACCGGTTGACTTTCTCCAGGCGTAGCCGCGGCAGCAGGCCGAAGCCCGGGCGCGTATACGCAGGGCATGGCTCGTTCATTATCCTTACCAAGGAGTATTTCCAACGGTGTGGGCTGATAGATTATCCTAATTTCTTATATGGCGAGGAGTTGTATCTGGCCGAGCAATGCAGGATTCATGGGCTGGCGGTTTGCTATGTTCCTGCAATAGTGGTAAAAGACATGGAGCACGTTTCAACCAAGAAGCTGTGCAGGCGTTTTTACTGCAGGTGCAACTATGCAGGCCTTGACCATATCCTCAAGACATATTATCGCTGACATGGCGGTTGGCAACGGCTTTGCTCCCTCCATGGGAGCTGTCGGTTCCCATTGCGTCTTTTGAGGTGCGGGGTTGACATCCAAGACTCTCGCCCAGGGCGGAGGCTGAGGCGGAGCTTAAAATGATGAACAATAGCATGCATAGTTGTTTGTACGTCACAAAAAAGTTGTATCTTTGCAAGGCAATTGCTTGAACATTGGCAAATCCTTTTGCATGACAAGCGGCAAAGCGACACTCTGATTATGGAAAATAGGCTTGTTTCAGTCATAATGCCCACCTACAACACCGGCAGGATCTTGTCGGAAAGCATTGATAGTATTCTATGCCAGACCTATGCCGACCTTGAGCTGATCATTACTGATGACCACTCGAATGACGCAGAGACTTTGGCTATCTTGGACAGGTATGGGCGGTTGGACAAGAGGATAAAGATACTTTACCTTAATGAAAACCATGGCGCTGGCTATGCACGCAACAAGGCCATAGAGGCGGCAAGCGGCCGCTATATAGCCTTTTGTGACAGTGACGACCGTTGGTTCCCCGACAAGCTGGAGCGGCAAATGGCGTTCATCGCCAGCAAGGGCTGCTGCTTGATATATTCTTCTTATATTATTTGCAACCAAGACGGACAAGCCGCAGGCATATTCATATCGCCGCGCATTGTAACTTATGCGGGCATGAAGCGCGATGACAAGATTGGGTGTCTCACGGCTTTGTATGACACGTCATTCTACGGAAAGTTCTATTTTCCACTGTTGCGCAAGCGCCAGGACTGGGCGATGTTTATAATGCTTCTGCAGAAGTGCAGGATTGCCTATGGCATGAAAGAGCCTTTGGCTTATTACCGGTTGAGGACAGATTCCCTATCCAGCAACAAGCGTTCTTTGGTCAAGTTCAACATCAATGTTTACCATAAGATTCTCGGCTTCTCAAAGGCGAAGTCTTACTTGTACTTTGGGCTCGTCTTTTTCCCGACATATTTGGCCAAGACCATAAAGCGTAAAGTGGACAGCTATCGCTACCTTGGCAAATTGGCATCCACTCCGTGAGCGCAACCTGCGTCATGAGCAGTTTCAGCAGTCTTTCTTGTTCTCATGGCAGATGCCGACCATCAAGGCATGCAAGGTGCAGTTCATGGCTTGGCCAGTGGGTTGTGGCGGCAAGCAGAGGCATTGTGTAGTACAAAATAACTTCAAGATATAATAATCCAATCAATATTTAGTTATAGTAATAAAGCATGATGCTCCATGGATCATAATATACTCTACATCATAGGGACTTTCTTCATCAGCATGGGGTGTGGCTTTGTTGCCATACCGTTGATCGTGAAGTTCTGCAAGAAAAAAGAATTGTATGACCATCCTGACCAGCGGAAAGTGCACAAGTGCAGTGTACCTCGGCTCGGAGGCATTTGTTTCATTCCGAGCATGCTCATATCGAGCGTCATAATGGTTTCGGTGTTCAACCAGAACGTGGTAAACAACGAAATTACCATAAGCCTGTGGTCTGTGTATTTCTTTGTCAGCCTGATGCTTGTTTACGGAGTGGGGCTCATTGACGACATAGTGAGCCTCAGGCCGCTCACAAAGCTCGTGGTGCAGGTCATTGCCGCATCGCTGCTTCCTGCCGCCTCGTTATACATCAATAATATGTATGGATTCCTCGGCATACATGAGATTCCGTATTGGGTAGGGGCGCCACTCACGGTGCTCGTCATCGTATTTATCGACAACGCGATGAACCTCATCGATGGCATCGATGGGCTTTCCGCAGGGCTCTCGTTGATAGCGCTGGCCGGTTTCCTCTTTTGTTTCGCCCGCGAAGGCGTTGTCACATACAGCATCCTCATCGCGGGGCTTATGGGCGTGCTTGTGTCGTTCCTTTACTTCAATCTCTTTGGCGACCGCCACAAGCGTGGGCTGAAGATATTCATGGGCGATTCGGGCAGCCTTACTTTGGGCTTCATCCTGGGCTTCCTGTTTGTCAAGTTTTCCATGTTTAACCCCAGCGTCATGCCTTTCCGCAAGGACAGCCTGATGCTCTCATGCACTCTCCTTGCCATCCCCATCCTCGATGTGTGCCGCATCGTCATCGTGCGCATGCTGCACCGCAAGCCTCTTTTCGGGGCCGACAAGAACCACATACACCACAAGCTCATGCGCGCAGGCTTGAGCCAGCACCAGGCCTTGGCTACGGTCCTACTTTTGGCGCTGCTTTTCATCGCTGCCAATTACATCGTTTTCGGCCTTATGTATTTCAGCATGATAGTTGTCATGGACATCGCCATCTGGCTTGTTTTCCATGCAGTGGTTGATGTGTTCATAAGGAGGCGGGGGCAGGCCGTGTTTTCCAATGGAACAGACAATGGTTAAGAGGTCTCTCGACATTGCGTTCTCTGCCGTGGGGCTGGTGCTTTTCTCGCCGCTGTTCATTGCCATTTATGTGGCACTGAAGGTGAGCTGCCCTGGCGCGGCCATATACAGGCAGGAGCGCATAGGGCGCGCAGGCAAGCCGTTTTATATTTATAAGTTCCGCACGATGGTGGAGAACACTGAGGAGGACGGCATACCGCAGCTGGCCGAAGAGAACGACAGTCGCCTCACCAAGGTGGGCAAGTTCCTGCGCGAGCACCACCTCGACGAGCTGCCGCAGCTGTGGAACGTGCTCAAGGGTGACATGTCGTTCGTGGGCTACAGGCCGGAGCGGCAGTACTTCATAGACAAGATAATGGAGCTTAGGCCCGACTATGCCGAGCTTTACCGCATCCGCCCGGGCATCACGTCGTATGCCACGCTCTACAACGGCTACACCAACACAATGGAGAAGATGATACGCCGCCTCGACATGGACCTTGACTACCTGCACAACATGTCGCTCATAGAGGACGCGAAGATTCTCATCAACACGTTCCTAAGCATCGTGGCGGGCAAGAAGTTCTGACGCCTCTTGCCCTTGTGGCGGCCCGTGCCCTTGTGGCGGGGTCGCCACTGGCTATGCCTCGGCGGCGCTCGTGCGCAGGGCCATGGGCCGGGGCGCAGGCAGGGCAGGGCGGTATCTTATGTTTACAAACGGCGGGCATGATGGCCGTATGTGCCGTTTGGGATTGCAAAACAGGCCGAACCGCAACGCGGTTCGGCCTGTTTCGCAATCTGAAAGAGCCTGTTTCGCGCTCCAGTTTGGCTTTGTTTTCAACTGCCTGTGGCAGAGGCTGTTGCGCCCAGTGGGTGGTTTTATGAAAAATGTTTACGGATTTTGCGCCGCGATGGCCGCCGCACAAAAGCGAGGCACCGCCTGCTCGCAGCCATGGTGCTGCCGCAGGCGGTGCCGTGGTTTTGCGCCTTGCCCTTGCCGGGTGGGCGGCCTTACTTCTTTATGTTGGCCTCCTCAAGGCGGTAGCCGTACTTCTTGTCGGCGGCCTTGAGCAGGTAGGCCACGCCGAGCGACAGGACGGCGATGCCCGTGAATACGCACATGGGCAGCGTGTAGTCGTATACATTGGTGGTCACCCCGCCTATGGTGGTGGTTCCCGTTATGCAATACTCATCGAGGATGAAGCCTATCAAGGCAGGTATGCCCCACAAGCCGATGTTCTGTATGAAGAATATCAAGGCGTAGGCCGTGCCGAGCTGCTTCACGGGGAATATCTTGGCCACGCTCGGCCACATGGCCGACGGCACGAGCGAGAAGGCTATGCCCAGCACCACCATCAGCGCTATGGCCACCCACGGGGCGTGGATGAAGGGCAGGGCGTAGATGCAGTGGACGCAGATGAGCATCGATGCGCCCAGCATCATGATCGATGCCGCCTTGCCCCTGCGGTCGATCATGCCGCCGAACACGGGCGTGAGGAACAGCGCCCCGAGGGCGGGCAGGCCGGCGAAGGTGCCTGCTATGGCCTCGCTCACGCCGTACTTGCTAATCATAAGCTCGGTGGCGAACTTCTGGAACGGGAACACGCACGAGTAGAACAGCACGCAGAGCAGCGCTATGAGCCAAAAGCCGGGGTTGCTCACCACGGCCACCACGTCCTTGAACGAGAACTTGTCTTCGGGCGCCGACTCGGTGCTTATCTTTACCTGGCGGTCGAGCTTGCGGTCCATGAAGGTGAAGGCGAGGAACGACAGCATTCCGCCCACCAGCACCACGCCTCCTATGAAGAGCGGCGTGTCGAGGCTGAAGCTGCGCGCCACGGGTATGGCCACGGCGTAGGCCACCTGCGAGCCTATGCGCGCCAGGGCCACCTGCACGCCCATGGCCAGCGCCACTTCCTTGCCGTTGAACCACTTGGCTATGATCTTGGTGACGGTGATGCCGCCCACCTCGGCGCCCACGCCGAATACGGAGTATCCGGCCGAGGCCATGAGCACGTCGAGCTTGTAGCCCATCACCGTTTCGGTGGTGCCGCCGTACTGCGTTATGGCTATGTATTCGGCAGCCGTGCCGCCCACCATGAGCACCGTGGCCAGCATGCCGGTGAAGCGTATGCCGAAGCGGTCGAGGATGAGGCCGCCCCATATCAGCATCAGCAGGAACACGTTGAGGAAGCTGTATGCGCCGGTGAACATTCCGAACTCGCTGCTCGTCCAGTGCAGCTGGCCTTCGAGCATGCCCTTGAGCGGGGCCATCACGTCGTTTACGTAGTAGGCCGCCATCATCGTGAAGGCCACGATGAACAGGGCCGACCACCGGGCCCACGCCTTGTCGTTAAGTCTTGTTTCTGTGTGTGTCATCTTTTTGTTGTTTGGGGGTTATGGGATGATTTTGGGGAGCTGGGAGAGCTGGGGGTGGCCTGCGTCACTTCTTGAGCCAGCGGTCGAGCCACCCGAAGAAGGTGCGCTGCCACAGCACGCCGTTCTGCGGCTTCAGCACCCAGTGGTTCTCGTCGGGGAAGATGAGCAGCTCGGCGGGTATGCCGCGCATTCGGGCGGCGTTGAAGGCTCCCATGCCCTGGTTGTAGTTTATGCGGTAGTCTTTCTCGCCGTGTATGCAGAGTATTGGCGTGTCCCACTTGTCCACGAACTTGTGTGGCGAGTTCTCGTAGGTGGTGCGCGCCGCCTCGCTGAGCGGCTTGTTCCAGTAGGCGTCCTCGTATTCCCAGTTGCTGAACCATGCCTCCTCGGTGTCGGTGTACATCGACTCGAGGTTGAACGCGCCGTCGTGGGCTATGAAGCACTTGAAGCGCTTGTCGTGGTGCCCGGCAAGGTAGTAAACGCTGAACCCTCCGAAGCTTGCGCCCACGGCGCCGAGGCGGTTGGGGTCTACGAACGGCAGGTTCTGCGCGGCGTCGTCTATGGCGGCGAGGTAGTCGTCCATGCACTGGCCCGTCCAGTCGCCGCTCACTTGCTCGTTCCACTCATGGCCGAAACCGGGCAGGCCGTGGCGGTTGGGGGCAACGATGACGTAGCCGTTGGCCGCCATTATCTGGAAGTTCCACCTGTAGCTCCACGACTGGCTCACGGGTGTCTGCGGCCCGCCCTCGCAGAAGAGCAGCGTGGGGTATTTCTTGGCCGGGTCGAAGTTGGCCGGCAGGATTATCCAGCAGAGCATCTGCTTGCCGTCGGTGGTCTTCACCCAGCGCTGCTGCACCTTGCCCGTGGCTATCTGGCTGAGTATGTGCTCGTTCTCTTCGGTCACCTGCTCCACCTTTGTCTTCTTCGGCTCCTTGCCCGGGTTGACGATGTAGATGTCTGTAGGCGCGCTCATGCTCTGGCGCATGGCCAGCAGCTTCTTGCCGTCGTTGGCCGGGGCTATCGATACGTAGTCGGCCCAGTCGTCGGTGACCTGGCGCACCTCGCCCCGCAGGTTGGTCTGGTAGATGTTCACGCAGCCGTGCCATACGCCTATGAACGAGAGCGTCTCGGAGTCGGCGTTCCAGCAGAATGCGTCTACGTTGGAGTCGAAGCTCTCGGTGACGTAAGTCTTCGTCTTGGCCGCCACGTCGTATATGCAGAGGCGGTTGCGGTCGGCCTCGTAGCCGTCGCGCGCCATGCTTTGCCACGCTATGTACTTCCCGTCGGGCGAGAACTGAGGGTTGGTGTCGTATCCTGGGTTGTTCTTCAGGTTCTCCTCGCTGTTCACGGGCTGTGACTTCATCGAGCGCGTGGGGTCGGCAGCCACGGGCTTGTAGCCCTCGGGCTTGCACAGGTTTACCGTGGACTTGCTGCCGAGGTCATAGAGGTATATGTCGGCGTCGGTGGATATGGCGTATTGCAGGCCCGTCTTCTTGCGGCAGGTGTAGGCTATCTGCCTCGAGTCGCGGCTCCAGCTGAGCTGCTCGATGCCGCCGAACGGTGCCATAGGGCATTCGTAAGGCTCCCCTTCCATGATGTCTTTGCCCTCGGCTATGCCGTTTGCAGTCACCTCGGCCACGAAGGGGTGGGGTATCGTCTCGACGTAGTGGTCCCAGTGGCGGTACATCAGGTCGGTGGCAAGTCGGCCAGTGGCCAGTGGCAGGTCGTCGGGGTTCTTCTTTATTACGCCGTTGTATGGTATCGACTTTATTAGTATCACCTTTGTGCCGTCGGGCGAGAACTTGAACGCCTCTATCTTTCCGCCCGAGTTGGAGAGCTGCCTGCGGTCGGTGCCGTCGGCGTTCATGGCCCACACCTCGCCGCCGCTGAGGTAGGCAATGCGGCGGCCTTGCTCTATCCAGGCGGGGGCGGTCTCGCTTGCGGCGGCCGTTGTGAGCTGGCGGTTGTTCTTCCCGTCGGCATCCACGAGGCACAGCACTTGGTGCCCTTTGTTTTCCTTCACGCTGTAGTAGCCCACTTGGTAGGCTATCTGCTTGCCGTCGGGCGAGGCCGTGGCGGAGGCTATGCGCCCCATGGCCCAAAGGGCTTCGGGGGTCATCAGTCCGCTTTCCACCTTTATGTCGCTTTTGCCGATGCTCGCGGACGGCGTGTCCTGCGCGTTGCCGGCGATGGCCAGCAGCGCGGCAGCAGTCATTGCTGTCAGTCTGTTCATTGTTATTGGCATTTAGTTTACGTGGCAAGGGCGCCCACGGAGGAACGCCCTTGCCACTTGGTTTGATTGTCGTCTAATGTCACTTGCGCCTGCCTTGCTCGCGCATCTTCTGCATCTCGGCGGCCTGCCGTTGCAGTTCTTCCAGGCGGGCGGCCATGCCGCTCATCTTCTTGGGGTTGTTCTTGTTCTCCTGGTAGCGCGCTTCGAGTATGGCGAGCAGCTTCTCGTCGTTGGTCGTCTTGCGCAGCAGCCACATTATGGCGGCGCTGAAGAAGAGCGAGATGAAGTAATAGAAGTTAAGCCCGGCGGAGTAGTCGTTGAAGATGAAGAAGAACATCAGGGGCATGATGTACATCATCCACTGCATCATCTTCATCTGCTCGGCCTGCTGGCCCACCATCTGGTCGCGCTGCTGGCGCATGCTCATGATGGAGTAGAGCACGTTGGCCACGCAGAAGAGGATGCAAGTGAGGCTCAGGTGGTCGCCTATGAGCCAGATGTTCTTGTTCCACTCTATGATGGGGTCGTATGTAGAGAGGTCGCTTATCCAAAGGAAGCTTTCGCCCCTGAGCTGTATGGCGTTAGGCACGAAGTTGAACATGGCCACCCAGATGGGCATCTGTATCAGCACGGGCAGGCAGCCGCTCAGCGGGCTTACGCCGTACTTGGCGTACATCGACATCATGGCCTGCTGCTTCATCATCTGGTCTTCGGGCTTGTCGTACTGCTTGGTGGCCTCTTCTATTTTCGGCCTGAGCACGCGCATCTTGGCCGAGCTCATGTAGCTTTTCTTCACGAGGGGGTACGTTATGACCTTAAGGAGGAGCGTGATGAGTATTAGCACGATGCCCATGTTGAGCCCAAGGCCCGTGAGCCAGTCGAAAACGTAGAGCGTGAACCAGCGGTTGATGATGCGGAATAGCGGCCATCCGAGGTAGACGAGCTTCTGCAGGTCGAGCTCCTTGCCCGAAGTGCTCTCCTTCTCCACGCTCTGCAGCAGGCGGAAGTCGTTAGGCCCGATGTACATCTCCATCACGGTGGGCTTTGCTCCGGTAGGGTCGAAGAAGGTCTTGAGCTTGGCCTTGTATTGCTTGAGGTAGCCCGAGCCTTTCTCTTGCGGTATGCTTGTGAGGAGCGAGTTGGCCGCGAAGTCGTCCTTTGATATCAGCACTGCGCTGAAGAACTGGTTCTTGAAGGCCACCCAGTCGAGCTTCTCCTCTATCTGCTCGTCCTCTTTGGCCGACGTTTCGCTCAGGTAGTCGGTGCCGCCTTCCTTTTCCTTGTATGTAAGCGTGGCGTAGCGGTTCTCGAAGGTGAAACCCTTTTCCTGCTGGCGGCAGCGGTCGGCCCATTCCACGTCCATCTGGTTGCAGTTGGGGGCGAACAGTCCGCCAAGCCCCTTGGCCTGCACCGAGAGTCGCAGCATGTAGTCCTTGCCGAGCGTGTAGTCAAGTATTACGGCCCCGCCGTTGCCTGCCTCTGCCGTCATGGTTACGGTAGAGTCGGTTACGTTGGTCGGAGTGAAGTAGAGGTCTTGCGTGATTATGTTAGTGGTCTTGCCCGCGAGCATGAAGTTGAGGCTCTGTTCGTTGCCATCGAAGAGTGTCACGTCGTCGGCCCCGTTGCGGTCCTTGAAGCCCATGATGCGCGCTTTCTTCACCACTCCGCCCTTGGTGTCGAGCGTCAGCTCGAGGCTGCCGTTGCGCAGCACCACTTGCTCGTTCTTGCCGTTTAGTGCTTTGTGGAACAGTGCGGTGGTGTCGGCCTTGGCCAGCGCTGCGGCTTTTGCCTTGCGGTTAGCCTCGGCCAGTTTCTGTTCCTGCTCGGCCTGCTGCTTCAGGGCGTTCTCTATGGAGTCCTGCTGGCGCTGCATGGCTATCTGCTCTTCCGAAGGCTTAACGTACCATCCGTAGCCCAGGAGGAGCAAGGCCATCAGTATGAGGCCGATTGTCGTGTTCTTGTTCATGTCGTTATGCTGTTTGTCTTTTGTTGGTTGTGCCTGGCTTTATTTCTTGTTTTGTATTGCCGTCTTCACGAAGTCGAGGAACAGGGGGTGCGGCTTGAGCACCGTGCTTTGGTACTCGGGGTGGAACTGTGTGCCAATGTACCACTTCAAGCCCGGTATCTCCACTATCTCCACGAGGTCGCTCTCAGGGTTGCGGCCCACGCACATCATGCCGTGCTTTTCGTACTCGGCCTGGTAAGAGCTGTTGAACTCGTAGCGGTGGCGGTGGCGCTCCTGTATGTGCTCTTGCTTATATATATCGAACGCGCGCGAGCCTTGGCGGAGCACGCACTCGTAAGCCCCGAGCCTCATGGTGCCCCCGAGGTTTGTGATGTCCTTCTGCTCCTCCATTATGTCTATCACGTTGTGTTCGGTCTTCTCGTCCATCTCGCGGCTGTTGGCGTCGGCGTAGCCGAGCACGTTGCGCGCGAACTCAATCACCATCATCTGCATGCCGAGGCAGATGCCGAAAGTGGGTATGTTGTGCGTCCGTGTGTAGTGGGCGGCCACTATCTTGCCCTCTATGCCCCTTTGGCCGAAGCCTGGGCAGATGACGATGCCGTCCTGCCCGGCCAGCTTTTCGGCCACGTTCTCCTCGGTTATCTTCTCGGAGTTGATGAACGTCAGCACCGTTTTGTGGTCGTTGTAGGTGCCGGCCTGCGACAGGCTCTCGCGTATGCTCTTGTAAGCGTCCTGCAGGTCGTACTTGCCCACAAGCCCTATGTGCACCTCTTCGGTGGCGTTGTTGCGGCGTTCGAGGAAGTTGCGCCACGGGCCGAGCGTGGGTTTCTCGCCGATTTCCATGCCGAGCTTGCGCAGTATGGCCGCGTCGAGCCCCTGGTTGAGCATGTTCACCGGCAC
Source organism: uncultured Prevotella sp. (assembly GCA_944319915.1). Lineage (GTDB taxonomy): Bacteria > Bacteroidota > Bacteroidia > Bacteroidales > Bacteroidaceae > Prevotella. The sequence goes on from CALUEY010000004.1 coordinate 18,309, forward strand.
CTCATAGATGGATGGCAGGTCTTCGCTCTGCACCACACAGTCGAAGTCTACGTTGCAGAAGGCGGCCACTTTCTTCAGGATGGGGTCGCCCAGGTGCTTCTCCGTGCGCAGCACGAGCACGTCGGGCTGTATGCCCACGCTCTGCAGCTCCTTCACGGAGTGCTGCGTGGGCTTTGTCTTCAGTTCGCCGGCTGCCTTGAGGTATGGCACGTATGTGAGGTGCACGCACACTGCGCTCTTGCCCAGCTCCCACTTCATCTGGCGTATGGCCTCGAGGAAAGGCATGCTCTCTATGTCGCCTATGGTGCCTCCTATCTCGGTGATCACGAAGTCGTAGTGGTTTTTCTCGCCGAGCAGCTTCACGTTGCGCTTTATCTCGTTCGTGATGTGGGGCACCACTTGTATCGTCTTGCCCAGGTAGTCGCCTCGGCGTTCCTTGTCTATCACGGCCTTGTATATCCTGCCGGTGGTGAGCGAGTTGGCCTTTGTGGTCTGTATGCCGGTGAATCGCTCGTAGTGGCCCAGGTCGAGGTCGGTTTCCATGCCGTCCACCGTGACGTAGCACTCCCCATGCTCGTAGGGATTGAGCGTGCCCGGGTCGATGTTGATGTACGGGTCGAACTTCTGGATGGTGATGTTGTAGCCCCTTGCCTGAAGCAACTTGCCTATTGATGACGATATGATGCCCTTTCCGAGTGACGACACCACGCCGCCGGTGACGAAGATGTACTTTGTTTCTGCCACGATGATATTCGTTTTTGTTGATTTTACTTTGTCTTGTTGCGTATTGGATGCAATAAACAACGTGCAAAATTACTAAAAAAACTGGATACGGCAAAGAATAGCCCGACAATTAACTGCCGCGGCGGCCGTCTTGGCTCTTTTTGGTCGCGGCGCTGCCTTTTTTCCGTTTTTAATCCGTATCTTTGCATTCGGTAATGCTTAGGGCGGCCTGGGCGTATGCCTGCAAGCGGCCTGCCCGCATGGAAAGGATTGACTGATGAAACTTAGATATGCCCTGCTCCTTGTGATTGTGGCGGCCTTGTGCGCCGAGGCTGCGGCCCAGCGCCCCCGGCGGCCGCGGCCCGTGGCCGACTCGTCGCGGGTGGTGAAGGCATACGTTGACTCGCTCCGCCAGGGCTTCAGGAGGCTCGACTCCGTGGCTGCGGCGCGCGCCGCCCATGGCCAGCAGCCCGCCGATGGCCGTTTTTACCGCCTCTTCGTGCCGCTCACCTTCTACCATTCGCCTGCGGCAAAGGCCATGGGGGCCGACTCCGCTGCCTCTGCCGGCGACTCCTTGGCCAACGCCGTTGACGCAGCCCTGCTCCGCGTATACCTCAGCAGGCCCGACCTTGTGGGCGGAACCGAGACCGCCCTGCGCCGCGCCGGCTCCATACGCAACGACATCATGGACGAACCCATGCGACAGGACTTCGACATCACCGAGCACGACGACCCGCTGCCCGACGTCTCGGTGTACGCCCCGACGCAGGTGCTGGTGAAGAAGCCCAACTTCTGGGCGTTCGGGGGCGACGGCAACCTGCAGCTGCTGCAGAACTATGTGTCGGACAACTGGTACAAGGGCGGCGAGAGCAATTATTCGATGGTGGGCGACCTTACGCTCACGGCCAACTACAACAACAAGAGCCGGGTGAAGTTTGAAAACAAGCTCGAGATGAAGCTGGGCTTCCAGACGTCGCAGGACGACACGCTCCATAAGTTCAAGACCAACAACGACATGATTCGCTACACAGGCAAGCTGGGCCTGCAGGCAAAGAACAACTGGTACTACACCATACAGCTGCTGGCCTACACGCAGTTTACGCAGGGCCTGAAGAGCAACGACGAGAAGGTGTATTCCGACTTCATGTCGCCTTTCAACCTCAACGTGGGTCTCGGCATGGACTACTCCGTGGCCACGAAGAACAACCGGCTCAAGGGCAGCGTAAACCTCTCTGCCCTGGCATTCAACTTCCTCTACGTGGGGCGCAAGAACCTCGCGGGCGACTACGGCGTGGTGGGCGACCACCACACCAAGGAGGACTTTGGCTCGCAGGTCACCGTAGACCTCACCTGGCAGATAACCGACCAAATAAAATGGAAATCGCGCTTCTACGGCTATACCACCTACAAGCGGGTGCAGATGGAGTGGGAGAACACCATCACGCTCAACATAGTGAAGTACATCAGCACTAACATTTTCCTATATCCGCGATTCGACGACGGCGGCAACTACGACGAGAACCTTGGCTACTGGCAGTTCAAGGAATACTGTTCGCTCGGTTTCTCGTACGATTTCTGACGGTGCGCACGTCCCTCCGCGCGTTTTGTTTCTCGCACGGCCCTGCCTGCCTGGCTGCCGTTCAGGGCGATGCCCCCGCTTGCAGGCATGCCGCCGGCGGCGCAACCTGCCTGAAGTGGCGCAGCAGCGCCTCTGCGTATTCGCGTGCGCGTTCCTCGGGCGAGGTGGCCTTGGGTATGTCGCCGCCGCGGAAAAGCACCTTGAGTATGTTGTCGCCATGTGGTTCCATGGCTTGCAGCAGCCTCGTCTCCTCCAGGTCAGTGAACACCATTTGCAGGAAGCCAATGGAGTATCTTGTGGGCAGGTCGGCCCGTGTGGGCCGCTGCAGGTCGGGCAGGGGGTGGGCGTAGGCCATTCCCATGGCGTCGGTCGACGGGGCAGGCGGCTCGCCGAGCATCAGGGCCCGCCCGGCCCGCGATGCCGTTTCGTGCAGTTGCGGCTCTTGGGCGAACACCCTTAGCAAGTCGGCTGGCCAGCAGTTTTCCTTGCGCCAGTGGCCTTTGCCCGTCACGTTCCATTCCGGCGGGAGGTATATTATGTATTCCGCGCGGTTTTCCAGTTCCCCGCTGGCGTGCGCCCCGTGCGCCACTTGCATGCGGTACGCCCCGGCGCCGATGGTGCACAGGGTGTAGTATGGCCTGGCTTTGGTGGGGGCTATCACGGCGATGTCTATTTGGAGGTTGGCCAAGTACTTGTCGCGGATTATGGAGTCGGGCCGCCCGAATCGCCCAGCGATGAACTCCTCCACTGCCGCCCGTTCCTCCGTGGAGTACAAGTGGGGCTGCATGTCGGGCGTGATGCCGTGGGCGGCGGCCCACCAGTGGTGCAGCAGGTGGCTGCGGCACCGGCTTGGGGCGGGCGTAGGCAGCACGATGTCCATCCTGTCCCCATCTGGGTCTATTGTGCCGATGGCTATGAATCGCTTGTAAAACCATATCCGGCTTACTCCCGTCCACAGCCAGAGGGTCGTTTCGGTGTATCGCCCCTGCCCGTCGCGGGCAACGTGTTGCAGGCCTTTTTTGTCGGCGCGGAGCATTCCGCCGTTCTTCATGTAGCTGCGGTAGAATACTAAAGCCATCCATGCTACGGCCACGGGCATCAGTACTACAACCTCGGCCACTATGAGCATAGGCGGCCACTCGCCGTAGTAGAGACTCATCCCTGTTGCGGCGAGCGCTATGGCGAGCATCGTGGCCGTAAACAATTGGTGGCTGTTAAAGAAGTGGATTGTCCATGGCAGGGCATAGCGCCATCGCGACTGCGGCAGCTCAAACAGCACGGCATCGCCGCCGGGCGGCAAGTTCATGTCCTTGAGGTCTCTCCATCTTATTTTTTCCATCTTTCAGTCTTGTCTCTGCTGGGGCATCGGTAGGCCGCTCCAAATACGGGCTTGCGCGCCCGTCAGCTCGGTTGGTGGCGAGCGGGCGGGCGCGCAGGCTGCTTGTTAGCTTGGCGGCTGGGGCCGGCCTTATTTCTTGGCCTCCTCCATGTCGCCCTCAATGTAGAGGCGCGTCATCTCCACGGCCCCGTTGGTCCTGATGGTTATCGACTTCTTGAAGTGGCCCGGAAAACGGCCTGCGCCGTTGTATGTCACCTTTATCTTGCCTTTCTGGCCGGGCATCACCGGCGCCTTGGTGTACTCAGGCACGGTGCAGCCGCAGCTGGCCACGGCCTGGTTTATTATGAGCGGGGCGTCGCCTACGTTGGTGTAGGTGAATTCGCACGACACCTTGGGCGACGACTCCGAGAACTTGCCGAAGTTGTGGGTGGTCTTGTCAAACTTGATTTGGGCCTGCTTCTTGTCGCCTGCCTGCTGGGCCAAGGCCATCGTGAGGCAGCATACGAGCATGGCCGACAATAGTAATATTTTCTTCATAACCGCTTTGTTTAAATTGTTTGTCTGGCGCAAAATTACCCCATTTCCGTTGAATTTGTATGCATAGGGCGCGTTATTTTTTTATAAATTAACACATCGGGGCGGGCAGGTGTGGGCCTGGTGCTTGCGCGCCCAATGCTCATGGCTGGCCTCAAGCCTTGTGGCGCAGCTCGCCCAATGGCTATCCGGGCCGTTATGATGTGTCATTATTTTTCATTGTTCGGCATAGCCTCTCCAACGGCTTGATTCCCAATGGGTTGGGCATGGTGCCGTTTGGAGTTCCGAAAGCGGCTGTTTCGCGTGGCCAAACGGGCCGTTTTGCACCACGGAAAAGGCCGTTTGGCAGCGCAATATGGCTGGCAAGGACTTGCCGAGGGGCAAAAGTAAACATTTTGTCACGGCTTTGCTGGGTGGCAGGGGCGGTGGCAGGGGCTGGCGAGGGGCTGTGCTTCGTTCCGGGCGACGGCGGCAGCATCAGCGAGTATTCGCGCAAGGCAAAGGCTAAGTTTTACTTCAGCGGGCCACTCACTGATGTGTCTGGCTATGGCCGGGGAACGCGCGTGGTGGCCGTGGAGCGCGGCTCAGACTTCGCCAAGTTCTTGCAGAGCCTGAGGCAAAGGCACTGACACGGCGTCTTGCCCTCAGCCGCAGCCTGTCCTCCGCGCCACGGACGGGCTGCGGCTGCCTTCATCCCGCTTTTCCTTTCCCCGCAGCCTTGGGTGGCAGGCAAAAGCGGTTGTTTTGCTTTGTGGTTTGCTTTGTTTTCCGTAACTTTGCAAGCCGGAATGGAACTCACCAACACACAACGTCCAAGGATAGCCATAGTAGACCGCAACACGCTCGCCGCGCTGGGGCTTAAGGCCATGCTCCGCGAGGCGGTGCCGGTGGCTGAGGTGTGCGCCTTCGGGTCGTTCGATGAGCTGGCCGAGGGCGGGCCAGGCGGCTTCGTCCACTACTTCGTGGCCCTGGAGGTGCTTATGGCCAACCGCGACTTCTTCACCGCGCGGCGCCAAAAGACCATAGTGCTCACGCCGTCGGCAGCCGAAGGGGCGCAGCCGCGCGGCTTCCACACCATCTGCACCGCGCTGCCTGAGCGGCAGCTCGTAAGGGCGCTGCTCGCGCTGAAGCAGGGCGCGCACCCCGGCGGGCGCCACCTGCCGCAGCAGGGGGGCAGGCGCGGCGGCGTGCTCTCGGAGCGCGAGGCCGAGGTGATGGCGCTCATAGTGCGCGGGTTCATCAACAAGGAGATAGCCGACCGGCTCAACATAGGGCTGGCCACGGTGGTTACCCACCGCAAGAACATTATGGAGAAGCTCGGGGTGAGGAGCGTGTCGGCCCTCACCATCTATGCCGTGGTCAACGGCTATGTGGGCATCGACAGCATATAGGCAGGCCCGCCGCGGGCCTGCGCAGGCAAAAACATAGGGCAAGGAGCGGCTCCCAGGCCGGCATCCTTGCCCTATGTGCTTTTTTGTTTGGCCCAAAGGCCGTGACTGCTCCGCCGCTGCCTCACTTCCAGAAGCGCGGCGTTATGTCGGTGAAGTCGTCGCCCGAGGCCCGCTTGTAGAGCCTCTGGTTGGTGGTGCGCTCCCTGAGGCAGCCCAAGTGGGCTATGTACGGGCCGAGCTTGATGTAGTCGAAGTCGGCCTTTCGCACCGTGGCTGGCACGCGCTGCCGTCCGCTGTACCATGCCACCTTGAGCTGCGGGTGCTCGCGGTGCAGGTAGTTGGCGAGCGCGTTTACGTAGGAAGGCTCGGCGTCGCCGCCCATGAAGCACACGCAGGTGATGTCGTTGACATAGCGGTTCACCATCGACTCAAGCTCCATCGGGGTGAGCGGGGTGCCTATGTCCTGCCACAGGTAGCTGCTGTGGCAGCCCGGGCAGCGGCAGGGGCAGCCGGAGAGGTTGATGGCCAGGGTCACTTCGTCGGGTATTTCCTGGAATACCACACCCGTGTTTACGTATTTCAGCATGGCTTTCTTCCGTTTGCTGTCGTTCCGCATGGGTCATTCTGCTGCCAGCCCGGCTCCCGCCTTGGCGTAGAAGCGGCGGTTGGCTTCCTGCTGGCGCGCCTCCGAGAAGTTGCTCACTCGCTTCAGGTAGCCTATGATGCGCGTCATGTAGTCCACGTTCTTCGAGTGGCAGGCGGGGCATTCGTGCAGGTAGCGCTTGTCTATGTGGCCGCAGTCGTTGCACACGGTGTTGGGTATGTTGAACGTAAAGTAGTTGCATCCCTCCTTGGCGGCCACGCGCAGGAGCTGCCGGTATTGCGCCTTGGAGAGGTGCTCCTCAAGGTTCATGTGGAGCGCGGAGCCCCCGGTGAGGTGCTCTATGTAGGGCGCGCCGTGCAGGCGGAACTTCTCTATGATGTCGGTGGAGCCGTCCTCAACCACGTAGAAGTAGCTGTTGTAGCAGTCGCGCGGCACGAAGTAGCCGTCCTCGCGGTCCCACTTGGCGTGTTTCACGCCCACGTTCTCGGCCGGAATCATCTCGCAGTTGAACATCACGTCCTTCGTGCGGTACTCGCGGTTTTTCTTTTCTATTATGCCGAGCACGCCCTGCACGAAGGCGAGGTAGTCTGGGTTGTCGCTTATTTGCAGGCCCATGAACTCGGCGGCCTCCACGAGTCCGTTCACCCCTATGGTGAGGTATTGCCGCGACATGTTGATGTAGCCCGCGTCGAACAGCGGGAGCATGCCGTGGGCCTGCAGCTCCTTGAGGTTTTCGTTGTAGGCCAGCTGCACCTTATGGCAAAGGTCTGTGATGTCGGCAAGGAACTCCTTGTAGTCCGTCTTGTTGTTCACCGCATGCTGTATGCAGCGGTTCAGGTTGATGGTGAGCACGCTCTTGGAGCCGGTGGACACGCCTCCCGCCCCGAGGGTGTAGCTGAAGCCGTTGTCTTGTATCTCGTTGCGCAGGCGGCAGCAGCTCGACAGCGAGTCGGCGTTGTCGCTCATGTAGGTGAAGAACGAGTGGCCCTCGGCATACATCTCGGCGGTGAAGTCGCCCCACTCGGCGTCGATCACGTCGCCGTCGCGGCTCAGCAGGGCCATCGTTTCCACCGGGAACGTGAGCACGGCCTTGGTGCGCTCGGCGTTGAACCACTTCATGAAGCGCTTCTGCAGCCACGAAAGCCCGGCCCAGTCGGGCTTACTCCCGTCGGGGAAATGGAACTCGCCGAAGAGGCTTTCGAAGTAAGGGCGGTCGTAATAGGCAATGTTCCAGAACACGGCCTGGTAGTTCCTGGCGCCCGTGGGCTGGTTTATCGAATATACAATCTGCTCGAAGCAGTCGGTTATCACCTTGTCTATCGTGCGCTGTTTCAGCGACAAGTCCACCACCTTGTCGGGCTCCTTGTAGTACTCCTTGCCGTATTCGAGCCCTATGAAATAGTTGAGGTACATAAGGAATTCGGGCGTGGCGCAGGCCCCGCTGAGCATGCTCGACACCATGAACACCATGTTGACGAAGCCCCCGCAGAACGACTTCAGGTTGGTGGGGGCGGTGGAGTTGCCGCCGATAGACATCGTTCCGCCTATGAGCCAGGGGTACATGGTGATGGAGGCGCAGTAGTTGGCAAGGCTTGTCTCGTCGTTCTTATATATAAAGTGGTGTGTCAGCAGGTAGGTGTAGCGGTCGGCCAGCTCCTTGCCGTACATTTTCTTGATGCGGTCAGTGAGCAGGCGGCGGTTAAGGCGGATGAAGTTCGACTTGGGCAGCTCGCCTATGAGGGTGGCTATGTTCTTGTGCTCTACGTTCGCGTTGGCGTCGTATTTCGAGCCGGTGGCGGCGTTGGCCGCCTCGCAGTAGGCCGCGAGGAAGCGCAGCTTCTCCATCGTCTCGCGGTCCTCGGTGTGCCGCTGGCGGTATAGCATGAACGACTTGGCCACGTGGTAGAAGCCCTCGCGCATCAGCGCTTCCTCCACTTGGTTCTGTATGTCCTCCACCTTTATGCCCTCGTGTATGTCGAGGTGGCTCAGTATCTTTGATATGCAGCTTAGGTCGGTGGGTTCGTTTACGGAGTCGAACGCCTTGATGATGGCGTTCATGATCTTGTCGAGCGAGAAGCGTTCGGCCGACCCGTCTCTTTTGGTGATTGTAAAGCTCTTTATGTCCATGGCTGTTTTCTGTTTTGGGAAACTTTTTCAGCGAGTCCAGCTGAAAAGTTTCCCGTTTCTGGTAACTTTTTGCTTGGTTTGCTTAATCGTGTTTGCTGAATCGGATGCAAAGATACAATAAAATCCGGTAGAAACCTACCGGATTTGGAACAAAAATGGAGCTGTGGACAAACATTTCCTAAAGCTTTACATTGGATATGTCGACCAGTCCGTTGACGATGGCGTAGATGGTTAGCCCGGCGGAGCTGTGTATCTGCAGCTTGCGCGCTATGTTGCGCCTGTGGGTTATCACCGTGTTGACCGAGATGTACAGGTGCTCGGCTATTTCCTTGTTCGACATGCCCTGCACGAGGCTCACCACCACCTCCTTCTCGCGGTCGGAGAGGGCGTCGGCGCTCTCTTGCCCGCCCTTGAACACCATCGACGAGATGTTCTTCGTCACGTCGTTCTGCCTCGAGATGCGTTCCAGCCGCCGTATTGCCGGCACGAAGATGTTGTCTTCCACCTCGGTGTGGAGCTTCAGCCACTCCTCGTTGTTGTATATGTCGTAGAGTGTTGACATCAGCTTGTGGTTGCGCTGTATGTCCGTGGGCAGGTATTTTATGATGGTGGTCTTCAGTTCCTTGAGCTTTATGTCGGTCTGGCCGTGGTGCTTTGAGAATGTTTCGATGGTGTAGTCGCCGGTGGCCTGGCCGTCGAGCAGGGCCTGCACGTATGGGAAGAGCGTCCGCTCCTCGTCGAGCATGTGCTTGCGCACCTCGTGGGCGTACTCGTCGTAGAGCTTGAGGAGCAGTCCGCCGAGGTCGCCGCCGCCGTAGATCGACTCCTCAAGCTCGCGCCTTATGAACGGCAGCTGGAAGTCGAGGTAATACACGTGGCACGCCTTGAGGTAGTGCATGAGCGTAGGCACGGAGAGCTGTTCGTCGTCGTCGAACCCGTAGTAGCCGTTGATGGTGTAGTTCACCACGGCCAGGAAGGTGTACGTGTCCACCCCGTTGTCCTCGCACGTCTCCCTCACGGTCTTGTCGCCGAAGCCGAGCTTGATGCCGAAGCTGCCCAGCGACTGCAGCACGTTGTAGTTGTCGCGTATGAGCGAAATCATCTTGTCGCTGGCCTCGTAAGTCTTTTGGTTCTTCATTGCGATACCCATTTTTGATTACAGCTGCAAAAGTAATGATTTAAATCCACACGCGCAATAGCCATTTGTTGGTATTCCGGCGGGCCGCCCCGTGCTGGGATACACATTTGTGGCTACCCCGCCGCGCGGCTTTGTGCCATATATCAATAATGTGTGTTGGCCGCGCTTAGGCAAAAAATGCCCCATGGCAGCTGCTGTCCGGCATTTTTTGCGTATATTTGCCTGTGCAACCAAACAACAGGCGACTATGAGAAAGATAAGGAATCCCTGGCAGGGCAAGCCGGGATACGATTGCTTCGGGTGCAGCCCCGACAACCCGCTGGGAGTAAAGATGGAGTTCTACGAAGACGGCGACAGCGTTGTGTGCTTCTGGAAGCCCCAGGAGCACTATCAGGGGTGGATAGACACGCTGCACGGAGGCATACAGGCCACGCTCATCGATGAGTGCGCGGGGTGGGTGGTGTCGCGCAAGCTGCAGACCACCGGCGTAACCACGAAGCTTGAGGTGCGCTACCGGAAGCCCATCATGACCACCGACGCACAGCTCACCATACGCGCCGCACTGCGCGGGATGAAGCGCAACCTGGCGCAGATAGGCATTACGATAGAGAACTCAATGGGCGAGGTGTGCACCGAGGGCGAGGCCACTTACTTCACCTTCCCGGCGGAGAAGGCCCGCCAGATGGGCTTCACGTCGTGCGATACCGAGGGCGACGAGCTGTTGCCTATGTGACGGCGGATGCAAAAATCCACGTAAACGTTTGCGTATCTTCCGTGCTTTTCGTATATTTGCATCTGTGCGGCGCCCCGCACGGCTTGATGCCGGGCGCTGCGCGGCGGCTTGCCGCCCACCGTCAACCCATCTGCAACATCACCGCCAATGCCCGACCGTAAACGAAGAATATCGCTCAAAGACCTCGCCCAGGAGCTGGGCGTGAGCATTGCCACCGTGAGCCGCGCCCTGCGCAGCAGTCCCGAGATAGGCTTGGAGATGCAGCTGCGCGTCAAGGAGCTGGCCGCGCGGCTCAACTACCGGCCCAACCCCTTTGCCCGCAGCCTGCGCCGCGAGGCCCCGAGGATAATTGGCGTGGTGATGCCCAACCTCGTTTCCCACTACTATTCGGCCGTGCTCGACGGCATTGAGGACGAGGCGGCCAAGGCCGGCTACTCCGTGATCAGCGCCAACAGCCATGAGGACTTCGCGGCCGAGGCGAGGGTGGTGGACAACTTCATCGGACTCCACGTGGAGGGCATCGTGGCCTGCGTGGCGCAGAGCACCACCGAGTATGCCCACTTCGAGGAGCTGGCCGACATGGGCATACCGCTCGTGTTCTGCGGGCGCACCTGCCTGGCCGACCGTTTCTCGTCGGTTACGGCCAACGGCGACGAGGCCGCCCGCCAGGCCACGCAGCACTTGATAGACACGGGCAGCCGCCGCATAGCCTTCATAGGGGGCCCAAACCACCTTGACATGGTGTGCCGCCGCAAGCACGGCTACCTTGAGGCATTGCGCGACAACAGGATGCCCATCGACCGCTCGCTCGTGGCGTGCGACCGCATTGACTACGCTGTGGCCAAGCAGTCGGCTGAGCGGCTGCTGAGCCGCCCCGACCGCCCCGACGCCATACTGGCATTCAACGACACAATCACCTTTGCAGCCTTTGCGGCCATAAAGGAGATGGGGCTGAGCATGCCGGCCGACGTGGCGCTGATAGGCTTCACCGATGATGCCCACGCGGCCTACGTCACTCCGCGCCTCTCGGCTATCGTCGACCAGTCGCACCTCATGGGGGCCACTGCTTGCCGCCTGCTGCTGCGCAACATCGGCGGCGACAGGGCGGTGTTGCGCGAGGTGGTGCCCCAGCGGCTCGTCATCCGCGACACGTCGGCCAAGCGTATGCCCCATGCCGCAGGCGTTTCCGTACGCCCCTGATTGTAAAGATTTATCATGATTGCTCCCTCGTGGGCAACTGGCTGGCAGCCAGGCAGTTTGCGAAACGCGCCATACCGCACTGCGATATGGCGCGTTTCGCGTTGCCGAACAGGCCGTTTTGCGCTGCCGAACGTGCCGTTTTGCGCCGCAAAACGGCACGTGGCATCTTCTGTAAACATAATTCGCAATGCCTGCGGGCAGCCTCGCCCATTGCGCGGCGGGCCGGAGGCTATCCCTCGCGGTAGAAGTCGAGCGCTTCGTATATCTCCTCCTGCGTGGCAGTCTGGTTTATGCGTATGTCGCCTATGCCGCCCAGCAGCGTGAAGTTTATGTTGCCTGCGGTGTTCTTCTTGTCGTGCCTCATCAGCTCCAGGAGCGCGGGGTAGTCGTCGCAGGTTATGGGCATCTTGCCGTAGTGATCCCTTATGAATGCCACGGTCTGCCTCATCTTGTCGGTGGGGAAGCCTGCCTTCATGACGCTGAGGTACAGCTCGCACACCAGCCCGTAGGCCACGGCATAGCCGTGCAGTATAGGGCGGCGGCCCAGTGCCAGCGACTCGAAGGCGTGGCCCGCCGTGTGGCCCAGGTTGAGGGCCTTGCGCAGGCCGCGCTCCGTGGGGTCCTGGAGCACTATGCGCTCCTTCACCGCCACCGACGCGGCCACCATGCCCCTGAGCTGCGCCAGGTCGGGGCGCTCAATGTCGTAGGCCAGCAGCCCGGCCCACGTGCGCTCGTCGCTTATCAGGCCGTGCTTCAGCATCTCGGCGTAGCCCGATAGCAGGTTCTCCTCGTCCATGGTGCGCAGGAAGTCGGTGTCGAGGATCACGCAGCTGGCGTTGTTGAACACGCCCACCTCGTTCTTCAGCCCGCCGAAGTTTATGCCGGTCTTCCCGCCCACCGACGCGTCGACCATGGCCAGCAGCGTGGTGGGGATGTTTATGTAGCTTATGCCGCGCTTGAATGTGGATGCGGCAAAGCCCCCGAGGTCGGTCACCATGCCGCCGCCCACGTTAACCAGCAGCGAGTGGCGCGTGGCCCCGAGGCGGCCCAGCTCGGCCCAAACGTGGGCCAGCTGCCCCAGCGTCTTGTTGCTGTCGGTGGGCGGTATGGTTATCACCCCAGCCCCGCGCATGGCCTCGCACCTCTCGGCCAGCGGCAGGCAGAGCCTCGCGGTGGTGTCGTCGGCCAGCGCAAAGAGGCGGTCGGGCTTGCACTCGCCTATGGCCTCGGCCAGTGCGTGGCCCAGGTCGGCCGATATCGTTATCTTCTGTCTCTCCATTCCTTTACGTTTTTTGTTCCCTGCAAAGTTACGCTAAATCCCCGGGCTGCGAAATAAAACGGGCTGATTATTTTGCAATGTGTCAAACTTGCCGTATCTTTGTGGCATATTTATTGTTTCGATAACGTTAAACCCATCAGATTTATATGGACAGAGAGCAAGACCAGAAAGAGCGGTTCCACGAGGTGGACGAGGGGTACACTATCCTTGAAGCCATCAATGAGGCCAAGCGATGCCTGCACTGCAAGGTGCCGCAGTGCAGCAAGGGCTGCCCCATAAGCCAGGACATACCCGACTGGATTCACGAGATTTCGAAGGGAAACTTCGGCAATGCCATGAAGATAATCAACGACAAGAGCAACCTACCCGCCGTCTGCGGGCGCGTTTGTCCCCACGAGAAGCAGTGCGAGGGCCACTGCATACTCAACAAGAAGGGGGCTGGCATACGTGTGGGCAAGCTGGAGCGATTCATAGCCGACTTCGACGGAGACATGGGGCTGATACGCGAGAAGCTGCAGCCCAAGACGCGCGGGCGCGTGGCGGTGATAGGCTCGGGCCCGGCCGGCCTCACCATAGCGGGCGACCTGGCCCGCATGGGCTTCAACGTGGAGGTGATAGAGATGGAGCCGGAGCCGGGCGGGGTGCTCATGTTCGGCATACCGGAGTATCGTCTGCCCAAGGACGTGGTGCGCCGCGAGATAAAGAAGATAGAGGAGCTGGGCGTGGCGTTCCGCTGCAACACCACGGTGGGTACCGACGTCAACATTGACCAGCTTTTTGAGCAGGGCTTTGATGCCATCTTCATGGGCACCGGCACGGTGAAGCCCCGCAAGCCCGACATCCCCGGGCGCAACCTGAGGGGCGTGCGCCAGGCCGTTTACTTCCTGCGCAAGGTGAGCCTTTACAACGAGGGGAGCATAGCGCGCGAGGACGTGCCTGTGCATGAGGGCGACCGCGTGTTCGTCATCGGCTGCGGTAACACGGCCATGGACGCCGCGCGCACGGCCATACGCATGGGAGCAAAGGACGTGGAGATTGTTTACCATCGCACCATCAACGACATGAGCGCCCTGCGCTCTGAGTACGACGAGGCCGTGGAGGAGGGCGTGAAGTTCAACTGGGAGTCGAAGATAGTGGAGATTCTCGATTATAACGGCATCCTCAGCGGCGTGGTGATAGAGCACGGCGGCGAGAAGAGGATAGAGAAGGCCGACAAGGTACTGATGGCCATCGGCTCCGTGCCGGCCAGCCGCATAGTGTCTACTACAAAGGGCATAGAGGTCGACGAGCGCGGCTATGTGCTCACGCGCGAGAATCCCTACGGAATGACCAGCCGCAGGGGGGTGTTCGCCGGGGGCGACGTGGTTAACCGCCCGTCTACCGTGGTGCTTGCCATGCGCGATGCCAAGCGCGTGGCCGAGGGCATAGCGAAATATGTGGACGCCATTAAGCTGTTAGAGGCCGTTGACTCGTCGGAGGGCGTGACAGACCATGCCGCCGCCGGCCAGCCTGCCTCTTGAGCCTGGCAGTGGCGCTGACGGCTTGCCGCCTGGGGCTCATTCCCAGGTTGGCCAGGATATGCAAAGGGCGCGGTTCCCAGCCGGGGAATCGCGCCCTTTGCGCTTGCCAGTGGCCTAAAGGTCGGCCTTGGCCGTGCCAGTGCCTGCGGTCAGAACCTGCGCGGGCCGCCGAAGCCGCCCCCGCGAGGCCCCCTCGGCCCCATGCCTCCGCGCTGGCCGCGCGGCCCTCTGGGGCCTTGCTCCATGGCTTGGCGCGCCTCCTTTGAGCCAAAGAGGTTGAGGCGGTAAATCACGTGGAGCATTCCGAAGCTCGTTATGGCGTTGTACTCAGTGTCGCTGCGCTGCATGGCGTTGATGGTGCGGCTGAAGTTGCTCTGCTGGTGCAGCAGGTCGTATAGCTGGAGCGTAACGATCAGGTTCTTCTGCTTGAGGAAGCTCTGGCTCACCTGCGCGTTCCATATAAGCTCGTTGGTGTTGAGCGACTCGTCGCTGTAGCCCCGGCGGCTGTTCATGTTGAGGTCGAAGGCTATCTCGGTGCCCCACGGCAGCCTTACGTTTGAGTTGAAGCCGTAGGCAAACTCCCACGTGTCGAGGTTGCTGTTGGGTTGCAGTTTGTTGCGCGAGTGCTCGTATTCGAGCGAGCCGTTAAGCTCGAATTCGAACCAGTCGTTGCGGTAGCCGGCGGTCAGCTCCTCCTCTATGGCGGTGCTGCGGGTGGTGTTCTTCTGCGAGTCCTGGCGGTCGATGCTCACGTATCCCACGCTGTTGGTGTATTTCACCTCGGTGTTCGTGCTCACGTTGAACAACCCGGCGGAGTCTATCGCGGTGTTGAAGAGGAACTGCCCGCGCGTCGACCAGTTGCCGTTTATGTTCTCGGGGCGCGTTGTGCGTCCGCCGGTTTCCGGGTCGTAGCGCACCATGTTGCTTATGGAGTTGCTCGTGGTCTGGAAGCGGAAGTTGGCCATTATGGTCTTGTAGTGGTTCTGTATGTAGTTGTTGTAGAACATGTTGAGCGTCTGCGTGAACGATGGCTTCAGCCCGGGGTTGCCCATCGTGATGTTCAGCGGGTCGCTGTCGTCGGTGATGTCGAGCAGGTCGGTCATGCTCGGCTGGCTTGTTGTGCCGCGGTAGCGCACGCGGAGCTGGCTCACCTTTGATATCTTCCAGCGGAAGTCGAGCGATGGCGACACGTTGGTTACGGTGCGCGTGGTGTCGGTGGTGACGCCCTGGTATCGCTGTGTGAACTTGGTTTGCTGCGGCATCACCGTCACTCCGAAGTTGAGGTTGTAGGCGGGGCGTATTATGCGCATCATGACCTCGATGTCGTGTATGTAGTTCTTGTATTCGGAGAAGCGGCTGAGGTCGTTGTCGAGGTAGCTCTCGTAGGGGTTGGGCAGGCGGTCGAGGTAGCCGCCCCATGCCCGGTAGGCAGGCGATAGGCCTGCGAAGAACGTCTCGCCGAGGTTGCTGAAGTCGTAGGTGGAGCGGTCGCTCTTGCTGTATTTATACTGGAACTCGTAGCTGAACTGCAGGAACGTGGCCTTCATGATAGGCTCGCTGTAGGTGGCCTTCACGCTGTAGTCCCAGTTTTTCTGCGGCGTGAGGTTGTAGCGGTTGGTTTGGTAGGTGGAGTCCTGGCCGAGCATGTTCTTTGTCTTGTACAGGTGTACGTTGTTGGTGCTCAGGCTTGTGCTCTCGCTGTCGCCGTAGTTGGCGCGCAGGCGCAGGGTTACGTTGCGCCCCATGTTGCTCAGCCGGCGGTTTAGCATGAGCATTCCGCCTACGCTCTTCGACTCGCTGTAGGTTATGCTGCTGTTGTTTCGCGAGTTTACGAAGAGCGTTGAGTCCTCGAAGGTGCTGCTCAGCGGGTCGGCCACGTAGAGGTATGGGTCTTCGTCGAACGTTGCCGACTTGCTCATGCTTATGCCGTCGCTCTTCGACAGGCTGAACGTTGGGCGGAACATGATGGTGGTCATCGTGTCAGGATGCCACTCGAAGCGCATTTGCGCGTTCCAGGAGTCGCTGCGCGAGTAGCTCTGGTTGAGGTTGTTGGAGAACGACCCCTCGGTGCTCACGAAGTTTTCCGAAGAGTTCTTCGTGCGGGTGTCGCCGTCGCCGTGGTTCCAGCGCACGCTTCCGTCGAGCCTGAGTTTTTCGTGCTGCCCGTCCTTTTCCTCGTAGTTGAAGTTGAGGCCGAGCATCTTCGACGACTGCAAGCCGCGCCTGCCCCCGCCGAAGCGTCCCCCGCGCCCGCCGAAGCCGCGGTCGTTGGTGTTGTTGGCGCTGCCGAAGCCGAACACCCTCAGGTTGTCCTTGAAGCGCATGGCCATGGCTCGGGCGGCGTAGCGGTCCTTGGTGCCGTAGGCCAGGTCGGCGTTGGAGATGAGGCCCTTGTTCATGCCTTTCTTTATCCCGAAGTCGAGCACGGTCTGTTCCTCGCCGTCGTCGATGCCCGAGACGCGGGCCAGGTCGCTCTTCTCGTCATACGACTTCACCTTCTCTATTATCGACGTGGGCAGGTTCTTGAGCGCCGTCTTGGTGTCGCCCACCATGAACTCCTTGCCGTCCACGAGTATCTTCTTCACCTCCTTGCCGTTGATGGTGATGTTTCCGTCGTCGTCTATCTTTGCTCCGGGCAGCCGCTTTATCAGCTCCTCGACCACCGACCCCTCGGGTGTGCGGTAGGCAGAGGCGTTGTATACGAAGGTGTCCTCGCGCGTGGTCACTTTCAGGGCGCGGCCCGTCACCGTGGCGCCCTTAAGCATTATGGCGTCGGGGTCCATCGTGATGGTGCCCAGAGCCACGTTCTTGCCGCCGCTCACGGTGATGTTCTTGTGGTATGGCTTGAAACCAACGCACGTTACCTGCACTATGTATTTGCCGTCGGCCGGGGCCGCTATGCTGAACGAGCCGTTGGTGGAGGTCAGCCCGCCCTTGGCCATTGTGCTGTCGGTCTTCAGCAGCTTGACTGTGGTGAGGGCCAGGGCCTCGTTTGTTTCGGCCTCAATCACTTTTCCGGTAACGTTGCGTTGCGCAACAGCAGAGATAGTTGCCGTCATGACGGCAATCATGAGCAAGAGTCGTTTCATTTCTATGCTTCGAGATTAGTTACACAGTTAAGACGCAGGGGCTGGCAAAACGTTTAATCGGTGTTGCCGCATATTTTAACAAAAATTGCTTTTAATGTATTTTGCTGCATTTTGTGGCGATGTAGGCTTGTACGTGATGCGCCGTTAAGGTTGTTTAACGGTAGCGCGGCCATGGCGTGTGGAGCCGCTGAAAAGCATTGGTTTTGTGGGCTGCCTTTGCGTGGTGGGGCTGCCTTCATGGCGTGATTGTTTGTTTACAAAGTGCATCAGAGAATGCGCCATATGCCGCATGGCCATGCAAAACAGGCCGTTCCGCGCCGCCAAACGGTCTGTTTGGCGGCGCGGAACGGCCTGTTTTGAAGCGTAAAATGGCACGAGGCGCAAGTGACTGTGCCACAATGTGTTGCGCCATGAAGTCGATGCTGGCAAAAATCCTTACATCCTTTGGCCAGCCATGGCCCTCATTCGGCCTGCCCTGCGGTGGCCTTGGCCAGCTCCATCACCAGCATGCCGTTGGCACTGAAGAGGCCCACGTGGCCGCCTTTCAGCCGCCCGAACGTGCTCACCTCGCCAAGGGCCGAGAGCACCTGGCGCTCCGTCTCCATGTCGGGGCAGGCCATGCGCGTGGTGGCGGGGTTCTGCACGGTTAGGCTCTGCGCCCCGTCCTTGCCGTGCTCAAGCGCGCCCATCACGCGGTTGCAGCCGGCGTTGCCGCCCAGGCGGCCCGCCTTGGTGTCGAAGGTGAGCGACGGCCGGCGGCCACCCTCAGCTTCCTTGGGGGCTTGCCCGTACACCTTGGCCACCAGCCACTCGCCGTCAAGCCCGGCGTAGTCCATGGGTTCGGAGCGCCTTTCGAGGCGGGCCACCTCCTTGCCGTCGGCATCGAGCAGGGCCACCGAGCCGTCGCCGGCCTTTTGCGCCTTTTCTACCTTGGTGAGGGCCGAGAGCACCCGCCGCTCGGTCTCCATGTCGGGGCAAGCCATCATCGTGCTGCCCATCTTGTCGAAGGCGGGCAGGCCCGTCTTTGGGTCTATCGAGGCCATGATGCGGTTGCACCCGCTGTAGCCGTATACGCGGCCCTGCTTGAGGTCGAAGCCGATGTAGGGGGCCTGGCCCGAGGCGGTGGTGAGGCTGCGGCCCTCAACTGTGGTTATGTTCCACTCGCCGTCCATGCCGGCGAAACTGCCTTTCTTTGGTGCGTTGCAGGCGGCCAGGGCCATGCTGCACACGGTCGCGGCCACAATCATCTTCTTGTTCATGATCACTGTTTTTGTTTGTTCTGTTATGCCTGTTTATTTATCATATAATGCTGTGTGGGGTGGTATATTGCGCCGGATAGTGTTAAATAAACAAAAACGCAGGTCGCCGGGCGTGGCTGAGGGCTGCGCCTGTAACCGTTGTAGGGCCTGAGGGCGGGCCATTGGCCCGCACCCTCAGGCCCTCACCTTTATTATTTGGCTGATGTCGGTGGTGTAGTTGGGCGAGGCGTGCTCGCGCTTCATGCTCCAGCCGCGGCCCCACCCCTGCACGGCCACGCGCACGGTGCCTCGGCCGTTGCGGCTGTTTATGGCATCGATGGCGGCTGCGAGGCGGGCCTGGCGGCCGCGGTCAACGGGGTCGAAGAGGTTGGCCTGCACGGCTGTGGCAGGGCAGGTGTTCCATGCTATTACGCCCGCCTTCTTGTAGTGGTGCTTGCCATCGCCTTCCCATTCGGCCCGCAGGGCTTGCACGGCGGCGGCCACAAGCTCCTGCTGGTCGGCTGTGGCCACGGCAAACGTAGCCGTGCGGTTGATGCAGTGGGGCGGCCGGTCGGTGCGGAAGCGGCTGGTGTAGGCAAACACTGTGAGCGCGGAGCAGCACGACCTTTGCTCACGCAGCTTGCGCGAGCAGGCGGCAGCGAACGATGCCACGGCCTCCTCCACCTGCCACCGCTGCGCCAGGCCGCCGTCGGCAAAGCTGCGGCTGGTGCAGATGCTCTTCTTTTGCGGCAGCTCGCTGATGTCAATGCAGCTCTCGCCGCGCAGTTCCCTCCACGTGCGCACCCCTGTGACGGTGAGCAGCCGGCGCACCCAGTCCTCGCTGAGCGAGGCGAAGTCGAGCGCGGTGTGCACGCCCCGGCTTTCGAGCCGCGCCGCGTGGCGCCGCCCTATGCCCCACACTTCGGCCACGGGCAGGCCCCGCAGGGCCTTGGCGCGCTTCTCCTCGCTGTCGATGAGGCACACCCCGCCGTAGCCCGGGTGGCGCTTGCCGTAGTGGGCGGCCACCTTTGCCAAAGTCTTTGTAGGGGCTATGCCGAGCGTCACGGGTATGCCAGTGCCGCGCAGGATGGTCTTTACGATGGTTTTGCCGTAGTCGTGCAGGTTGGCGCCGGTGCCGAACCCGTCGAGGCTGATGAACGCCTCGTCGATGGAATACTGCGCCAGTTCCGGCGAGAAGCCGTTGAGGAGCATCATCACGCGGCGGCTCATGTCGCCGTAGAGGGCGTAGTTGGAGCTGAACACGGCCACCTTGTTGGCCTCTATCAGTGGCCTCACCTTGTATAAAGGAGCCCCCATGGCAATGCCCAGGGCCTTGGCCTCGTTGCTGCGGGCTATTACGCAGCCGTCGTTGTTAGAGAGCACCACTACGGGGCTGGCGCGCAGGGCGGGGTTGAACACCCGCTCGCACGAGCAGTAGAAGTTGTTGCAGTCTGCCAGTCCGAACACGCCTTACCTCCTCAGCTGCCGCTTGATGTTGTAGGTAAGCACTCCCCACACTATGAACTCGTTCTCCTCGGTCACCTTTATGGGCTTGTAGCTCTCGTTGGCGGGCATGAGCCAGAGGCAGGCGGCTTCCTTGTCGAGCCTCACGCGCTTCAGCGTGAACTCGCCGTCGATGAAGGCCACCACGATGTCGCCGTCCATCGGCTCTATGGACTTGTCTATCACGAGCAGGTCGCCGTCGTCGATGCCGCAGCCCACCATCGAGTCGCCCACGGCCCGTGCGTAGAAAGTGGTGGCCGGGTGGCGCACCAGCTCGTGGTTGAGGTCGATGCTCTCGCCCATGTAGTCTTGCGCGGGTGAGGGGAATCCGGCCCTTATGCCCTTGTCGGCGAAGGCCAGGCGCAACTGGCTGCTGAGGTCGGCGGAATACATTATCAGCTTCATGGCCGTTAGGGATATAGGGTGACGGTGCCGCCATCGCTTTGTGCGTAGCGGCGCAGAAGGTCTTGCAGGTAGGCCGCGCACGACTCCACGCCGGTGCGGTTGCCGTCGTAGCCGTTGACGAGGAAGAGCACGTGGGTGGTGCCCATGTCCATCTTTGTGCGCTCGTTGTCGCTCGTGGGTGTGCCTATGCCGCCTGTTGAGTCGCGGTAAACGGGCAGCCCGGCTATGTTGAGCTGGCCACGGCCTATGCCCTCGTAAGGCTCGCCCTCGCGCCCAATGCCGAGCGTTAGGGTGGTGCCGCTTATCTTGTCGGCATCGAACCCGCCTATGCTGTAGCCGTAGGCCATGCTCGCCAGGTTTACAAGGTCGACGAGCGTGTCTATCCTGTAAAGCTGCTTGCCCTGCAGCACTCGGCGCACCAGTGCCTCGCCCGACGGGCGGTAGCGGCTCGGGTCCTTGCCGCAGGCGCGGTAGGCCCGGCGCGTGGCCTCTATGGCCGGCACCTGCTTCAGGCTCTCTGCCGTGAGCCTGCGCCTGCATTCCTCGCTGCGGGCTTCTATCTCTGCCCACAGTGCGTCGCAGCCGGTGCTGTTGGCAGCCGTGGCTTCCACTGCCGCGCCCACAAACCCGGGGCAAACGGCCTTTATCTCATCGGATACAAACACTTCCATAATTAAAGGAGTATGAATTAAGAAGTAAGAATTAAGAAAGTATGCCATTGGGGAATTATGAATCAAGAAGTAAGGATCATGAATCAAGAAAGTATGCCATTGGGTGAGTTGACGTGGCTTGCACTATTGGGCATTGTGGTTAGCGTCTGCTCACAAAACATCTGCAATAGCATATTTTCTTGATTCATGATTCTTGCTTCTTAATTCTTAATCATCTCGAGGAATTCCTCTTCGCTCACGATTCGTATGCCAAGTTTCTCGGCTTTTTGCAGTTTGGCCGGCCCCATGCCCTCGCCGGCGAGGACGAACGAAGTCTTTGAGCTTATGCTGCTTGCGTTCTTGCCCCCGTTCCGCTCTATCATGGCCTTGTACTCGTCGCGGCTGTGGTGGCTGAATACCCCGCTTATCACGATTGCCATGCCTTTGAGCGCATCGCCGGCGGCAGCCTTCTGTTCCTCGCTTATTGCCATTTGCAGGCCGTAGCCGCGCAGGCGGCTCACTATCTCGCGGTTCTTCGGGTCGTGGAAGTAGCTTATCACGCTGCCCGCTATCACTTCGCCAATGCCGCTCACGCTGGTGAGCTGCTGTAGCGAGGCAGTGGCAAGGGCGTCCATCGAGCCGAAGTGGCGTGCCAGCAGCTTGGCCGCCGTCTCGCCTACGAACCTGATGCCCAGCGCAAACACCACCCGTTCGAACGGCACCTGTTTCGATGCCTCTATGCCCTGCACTATCTTGTGTGCCGACTTCATGCGTGTGCCGCCGGCGTCGATGTCCTCCACGCGCAGGTCGTACAGGTCGGCCACGTTGTGTATCAGGCCGCGGCGGAAGTACTCGTCCACCGTCTCCGGCCCAAGGCTGTCTATGTTCATCGCCTTGCGCGATATGAAGTGTTCTATGCGCCCCTTGATTTGCGGCGGGCAGCCGGCATCGTTGGGGCAATAGTGGGCGGCCTCGCCCTCGTAGCGCACGAGCGGGGTGCCGCACTCCGGGCAGCTGTCTATGAATTTCACCGGCTCTGCGCCCTCGGCGCGTGCCGCCGTGTCCACGCCCACTATCTTCGGTATTATCTCGCCCCCTTTCTCCACGTAAACGTAGTCGCCCAAGTGCAGGTCGAGGCCGCGCATGAAGTCCTCGTTGTTCAGTGTGGCGCGGCGCACCGTAGTTCCGGCCAGTTGCACAGGCTCCATGTTTGCCACGGGCGTCACCGCGCCTGTGCGCCCCACTTGGTACGTCACCTCCGTCAGTCTCGTGCGTTCGCGCTCGGCCTTGAACTTGTAGGCTATGGCCCAGCGCGGGCTCTTTGCCGTATAGCCCAAGGCTCGCTGCTGCCGCAGCGAGTTAACCTTTAGCACTATGCCGTCGGTGGCTACGGGCAGTGCCCTGCGCTCCGTGTCCCAGTGGCTGATGTAGTCCATTATCTCTGGCAGGCTGTGCGCCTTGCGCATGCCCTGACTAACCTTGAAGCCCCAGCGGGCAGCCTCCTGCAGGTTTTCGTAGTGGCCGTCGCCGGGCAACTCGTCGCCCAGTAGGTAGTACAGGTAAGCATCCAGATGGCGGCTGGCCACGAGTGTCGGGCTTAGGCTCTTCAGTGTGCCGCTGGCAGCGTTGCGCGGGTTGGCGAAAAGAGGCTCTTCGGCAGCCTCGCGCTCGGCGTTCAGCTGTTCGAACACAGGCCAGGGCATGAGCACTTCGCCTCTTATCTCGAATTCGTGCGGGTATCCCTCGCCTGGCAGCACGAGCGGTATGGAGCGTATCGTGCGCACGTTGGCTGTCACGTCGTCGCCCCGTGTGCCGTCGCCCCGTGTCACGGCCTGCATCAGCCGCCCATCGGTGTATGTTAGGCTTATAGACAGCCCGTCGTACTTCAGCTCGCAGCACACCTCAAACGGCTCGCCGCCCAGCCCCCGGCTCACGGCCTCGTACCACTGGGTTACATCCTGCTCGCTGTACGTGTTGGCCAGCGAGAGCATTGGCCAGCGGTGCTTCACCTGGCGGAACTCCCCGCTTAAGTCGCTGCCAACGCGCTGCGTGGGCGACGTGGGGTCGGCCATCTCCGGGTGGCGGGCTTCCAGAGACTGTAGCTCGTGCATCATCGCGTCAAACTCCTCGTCGCCAATCGTCGGTTGGTTCAGTACGTAGTATCTGTGGTTGTGCTCCTGCAGCTCCTTGCGCAGCTGGGCAATCCTTTCCTTTTCGTCCATGTAGCTTGCTCTTTTTCTTGCAGTTGTAAAGATAATCAATTTGTCCACCGGCCTGTCCGTGGCCGTGTTTTTTTTCATCGCTGGTTGTGCATAGGCGTGGGTCGCCAGTGCATCGTGCCCCGTGTATGAGGAAGATAGGAGGCGGTGCGGATGGTGGGGATTGGGGGCCTCAGCCTCGCTTCTTGTCGAACTTTATCAGGAGCAGGCCTATGGCAGTCCATATCAGTTCGCGTATGCGCACTATCAGCGCGACAAGTATTCCGGCGTTGGCGGAGAGGGCGAGGCCCTTGGCCGACATGAGGAAGCCGCCCTCGCGGCCCCCGAGTTGCAGAGGCATGAAGAACAGCAGGTTGGCCAGCAGCGATGTGAATGCCAGGATGAGGATGCATTCCATATAGTTGGCGCTTGGCATTATGACCAGCAGGATGAAGTAAATCTCCAGCGCGGAGGCCACGCGGCACGCCAGCTCGAGTGTCACGGCCGACACGAAAGCCCTTGGGTTTTGGTTGTGCAGGGCGGCTATCTGGCAGTCGATTGTGGCAAGCTGTTCCTCGTGACGCTCGATGAAGCCTTGCACACGGCGTTTCAGACCAGGGAAACGACGCAGAATGTTCATGCAGCGCACGGCTATTCCTTTCTTGTAGCCCTTGATGAAGAACCATATTGCGAGGCCGCAGAATGCAGCGATGACGCTCAGCAGCACGGCCATGAACGCATTCATGGGCTGTGTGGCCACGTAGAGCAGGCACGACAGCAGCCAGAACCAGAAGTGGGAGAAGATGTGGGTCATGGCGTAAAGTATCACCGACGACGATGCCCTTTCAGTGCCGATGCGCGGCGAGAGGGCCATTATGCGGTATGGCTCGCCGCCCATCAGCCCGCCAGGCGTTGCGTAGTTGAGGGCAAAGCCCGACACCGTGACCTTGTAGAGCCACCAGAAACCCACTTCACGTGGCCGCCGCAGCCGCTCGCCCTTGTGGCTGGCGGCCGTGCTGGCGATGATGATGTACCAGGCCGAGGTGTTGAACATATAGAGGAACACCCACAAAGCCACTACGGCGGCAAACCAGTAGCCTGCTCGTTGCAGTCCGTCCCACACCTGGGCGAAGTCGAGCTGTGTCACCATGATGGCCAGCACGGCCAGGCCGAAGATGAAGAATGCGTTTTGGTATTTCTTTTTCATTCCGCCTTAGGCTGCTCCTCATCCTGCTTTTGTGGCTTGGCCTCATGCCTTGCCTGGTCTTTGGCCTTGGGTATTGCGAAGCGGGTTTTGTCGCTGTCGTCGCGCTTTTCGTGGTAGAGCTTGGGCAGCGGGTTGGCCGTAGCCTCGTCATAAGCCTTGCGGTTGCGGTATATGTCGATGGCAGAGTATATTGCCTGGCGGAAAGAGCTGATGTCTGCCACGCCCTTGCCCGCTATGTCGTAGGCGGTGCCGTGGTCGGGCGAGGTGCGCACTATGGGCAGTCCGGCGGTGTAGTTCACGCCTTCCTCCACGGCGAGAGCCTTGAATGGCGCGAGCCCTTGGTCGTGATACATGGCCAGTATGCCGTCGAACTTGCTGTAAGTTCCGCTTCCGAAGAAACCGTCGGCAGGGTAGGGGCCGAAGGCTTGTATGCCCTTAGCCTCAAGTTCGCTTATGGCCGGGATTATCGTTTCCTGTTCCTCGGTGCCTATCAGCCCCTCGTCGCCGGCGTGTGGGTTCAGCGCCAGCACGGCGATGCGCGGGTTGGATATGCGGAAGTCGCGCTTGAGGCTCTTGTGGAATATGGTGGCTTTTTCCACTATGGCCTCCTTCGTTATGCTTGCTGCCACGTCTTTCAGTGGCAGGTGAGTGGTTACGAGAGCCACCCTCATGCCGCCGTTCATAAGTATCATGAGTGCCTTGTTGCCTTCGCCCACACAGTCTTCTATGTATTCAGTGTGGCCGCAGAACTTAAACAACTTGCTCTGTATGTTCTTCTTGTTGATTGGAGCCGTCACGAGCACGTCATACAGGTCGGCCCTGTAGTCTGTCATGGCCCGGTCGAGAGCCTTGAGGGCTGCTTCGCCTGCCTCCTTCGATGGCTGGCCCACTTCCACCTTCACTTCCTCCTCAAACGTGGTGAGCAGGTTGAGCCTGCCTTCGCGCGCTTCTTCAGCCTTGTTGATTATGCTGAAGTTGGTTTGCAGGTTGAGCATCTTGCGGTAGTATGCCGCCACTTTCGGGGTGCCATATATGATAGGTGTGCATATCTCGAGCATCCCGGGTTCCTCGAATGTTTTCAGTATCACCTCGTAGCCGATGCCGTTGGTGTCGCCGTGCGTGATGGCGACGCGTATAAGTTTGTTGTCCATGTTTAAATGTTTTATTGTTGCCATTATGGCCGCAGAGTTGCCAGTGCGGCCTCTAACTGTCTTGTAAGGTTGCGCTTGGGCTTTCCCGGGGCGTAGACGAAAGCCTCTGCCACCACCGTTTGCCCGTGCAGGCTGTCGCAGGCGGCGTGGCATACGAACGGGCCGCCCATTGCATCGCCGGCCACCTCCCACAGCCCCCTCACCTCCGTCACGGTGTGGGCGCTTTGCCTTAGCGTAGTGTGGTAGAGCGTGGCTCCCGGTGCCGTCCGCATGAAAGCGCCCGGTTTCCCGCCAGGTATGTTGGCCTTCATCACGCTGTCGCGCATCCTGACCACTGTCTCGGGGCTGTTGTCAAGCCCGGGGTAGGTGTATGCGCAGATGTTCAGCATGGCCGCCGAGCCGTTGTCGGATAGCCATACGAAGCTGCGGCCTCGCTTCATGGCCCGCAGCCCTTCGGGTATGAGCATTTGCCAGCCCGTGGCCTTGGCCACAGCCTCTGCTCCCTCTTGGCTGCTGTGCCGCTTTAGGGCCGTGATGGCTGCGCGCGCCTCGAATCGGTTGATGAGCCTTGCCAGGGGCTTGGCCGTCTTGCCTATGTCCTTGGCCAGCGCGGCGGCTGTAGGGGTGGTTACGTAAACGGCCAGCTGCGGCCTTGCGTAGGCGTCGTGCTCATACTTTATGCTTGGCGCGTCACCGGTCTGTGCCACCACGATGCAGCGCGCGTAGCGCATGGGGCTTTTTAGTCCGGCGGACCTAACTTGGCTTACGCTGAATGCGTCCTCGGCCTGCGGCAGGCCGGGGATGGGCGTTTGCAGGGCATTGGTGAGCAGGCGGCGCAGCGTGTCGTTGTCGGTCACGAGCACCACCTCGTAAGGGTCGCCCCCACTTTGCGGCTTCAGTGGCAGGCCGCCGTGGCAGGCCGCCAGTGAGCAGGCTGCCGCCATCCATGCCGCCATCCTCATGCCACGTGCCTTGGCCCTCATTCGTCCTCCTTGGCCTTGCGCGCCGTTGAGAGCAGTCCGCAGGCGGCCAGAATGTCTTGCCCGCGGCTTGCCCTTATTGTGGTGAACACGCCGTGGGCGGTGAGATAGTCGCGCAGCTCTTCCATCTTAGCGTCGTCGGCCCCGTGTAGGTCCACGTTTGGTATCTGGTGGAAGCGTATCAGGTTCACGCGGCACTCCAGCCCTTTCAGCAGCTTTATGGTTTCGCGTGCGTGGAGCAGCGAGTCGTTCACTCCGCCGAACACTATGTATTCGAACGACACCCGCCTCTGTCCGCTGAAGTCGTATTGCTTGAGCAGCTCCACCACCTCCCTGATTCCCATCTGCCCCTCGGCCGGCATCAGCTGGCGGCGCTGGGCGGGTATGGGGGAGTGCAGGCTTATGGCCACGTGGCACTGGCTCTCGTCGAGAAACCTTTTCAGCTTGTTCTTCACGCCCACGCTGCTCACAGTTATGCGCCTCGGGCTCCAGGCCCATCCGTAGTCGGCGGTGAGTATCTCGGTGGCCTTGAGCACGCTGTCGAGGTTGTCCATCGGTTCGCCCTGGCCCATGAACACTATGTTAGTGAGCCTGTCGCGCTCCGGCAGCGAGTACACCTGGTTCAGTATGTCGGCGGCGGTGAGGTTGCCCTCAAAGCCTTGCTTGCCCGTCTGGCAGAACAGGCAGCTCATCTTGCAGCCCACCTGCGATGACACGCACAGCGTGGCCCGCTCGCCGTCGGGTATGAACACCGTCTCCACATACTTGCCCGAGGCCGTGGGGAAGAGGTACTTCACCGTTCCGTCCACCGACTCCATGCGTTCCGCCGGGGCCATCGCCCCAACGGTGCAGCATTCATCGAGCCTCGCCTGGTTGGCCTTCGATATGTTGGCCATGTCGCCTATGCAGGCCACGTGCTTTCCGTAGAGCCATCCGGCCATCTGCTTGCCCACGAAGGCGGGCATGCCCAGCTCCTTTGCCGTGGCCGTAAGTTCGGCCAGCGTCATGCCCATCAGAACCTTCTTGTCGCTCTCCATCTCGATTGTTGTGCTGTTATTATATAATTGATGTAAGGCATTGCCTTGTGTGGCGCAAGGAAAGACTCGCTTTCATTTTGCAGAGTGCCGCCAAACTTATGCAAAGTTTGTGCAAGCGAGTGCAAGGAAAGTCTTGCTTTCATTTTGCCGAGCACCGCCAAATTTATGCAAAGGTAATGCAATGGAGACGAAAATCAAAATAATTAAGCGTTTTTTAATTAATGGGATACATTATGAAATCAGCCGCCGGGAAATACGGCTTTTTTCAGTAAACTGTAAAAAGGAACTGCGCCGCAAGACTTAGAAGCTGTTTTGATTTTATCAAAATTGAATTTGTCTCAGTCGTTTAGAATGCCTTTTCGGTCATATTCGTCCGTTTGTTTCGTCACATGGCCCGCCATACTCCTTGCCAAACGGGCAAATATGCCTCGAAAATTCAGTTCAAACCGACAGTTGATAAAATCAAGACAGCTTCTTGAATGAATATCCGCAAGCGCCCCTGCGCCCTGCCGCATCGGCTGAAGCACACAAGCGTTAACATTTTTATGTTAACGGCCACGGCAATGCTTGCCTCGGCTAATGTCTTGGCTTTCAGCATATTGCTGAACGTGCCGTTTTGCGCTCCAATACAGGCCGTTTCGGCGTCTCAAACAACCCATGTTGCAGCCCCAAAGAGGCCGTTTGGTAAACCCGTCTTGGCTCAAGTTGAAAATTGGATGCAGGTGGCCGTTTTTTAGTTGCATATTTGCAAGTATGGGCTTGAATGCGGATGTTGACCCCGTTTAAACTTTTTCCGAAAAAGTTTAAACGGGGTCATACGTTGATTTATAGCGCAATGCATACGACATAAAAGTTAAAATAACCAAAAACATGGGCTGCGTAGAGTCACGTTTTATTTCTTTTTTTCCTAATTTTGCACCCGAAAACAAGAAATGGCATAGTTGAATGGAAGCTTATACAGTGCATTACAAAAACAAAATCTGTTATTTCCACGCGTGGGGAGCAGGGATGCAGATTTAACCTTCCGTTTCCATTTCCATAGCTATATTCATTCAATAAACATAAAATAATCAGTTGACTTATGAGCAATAATAAAAGGCTCATAGGGCTGTTGCACATTGCAGTCCTATGCAGCCAGGGGTTGTGTGCCCAAACCAGACAAATGAGCATAGAGGAACTATTCCGCCTTGCCGACGAGCAGAGCAAAAGCATTCAAACGTACCGCACGGGGGCTGAAGCCGCCGAGGAAGCCCTTAAGGCGGCCAAGGCGCAAAGGCTTCCGGACGTGAATGTGTCTCTCTCCGCCAGTTACTGGGGCAACGGCAAGCTGTGGGACAGAGACTTTGGCAACGCCATGACGGTGGACATGCCGCATTTCGGCAACAACTTCGCATTAGAAGCTCAGCAGGCCATTTATGCAGGCGGTGCGATAAGCAGCGGCATCAAGCAGGCAGAAGTGGGAAAGGCGCTGGCGGAACTTGACTTGCAGAAGAACGTGCAGGAAATACGCTTCCTGCTGGTAGGCCATTATCTGGATGTGTACAAACTGGACAACCAAATCCGGGTGTTGCAGAAGAACATGGAACTGACAGAGGAGGTCATTGCCAACATGAAGGCCCGCAGGGAGCAAGGCACGGTTCTCAAAAACGACATCACACGTTATGAATTGCAAAGGGAGCAGCTGGACTTGCAGTTGTCAAGAGTGGAAGACGCGCGTAAAATCGCCAACCACCAGCTGGTTACCGCCTTGCATCTGCCCGAGGAAACGGAAATAGCCCCAGACACCTCCTTGCTTGAGCGGCAGGTCCTTACCCTAACAGAGGATGATTGGCAGGATGTGGCCGTAACAAATAACATTCTCCTTAAACAGGCGCAGGCCGCCATCCAGATGAATGAGCAAAAAGTAAGGCAGGAACGTTCCGAGCGCCTGCCTCATGTTTCCATTGTAGCCGCAGAGCATTTGGACGGCCCCATCACCATTGAAGTACCCGTGCTGGATAACAATTTCAATTATTGGTACATAGGGATTGGTGTAAGATATAACCTTTCCTCCTTGTTCAAGAACAACACGAAGCTGAGGCAGGCAAGGCTGGATGTGCGTATGGCGCACGAACGCCATCAGTTGGCGCAGGAGCAAGTGGAAAATGCCGTGCAGGAAGGGTACGTGAACTTCCTGACCGCCTTTACCGACTTGCGTACACAGGAGAACAGCGTGAAGCTGGCGGACGAGAATTACGACGTCATCGTGAACCGCTATGAAAACGGGATGGCGTTGCTGACCGACATGCTGGATGCCAGCAACATGAAGCTCACCGCCCACTTAGGGCTGGTGAATGCCCGCA
This sequence comes from uncultured Prevotella sp., assembly GCA_944319915.1. Taxonomy (GTDB): domain Bacteria; phylum Bacteroidota; class Bacteroidia; order Bacteroidales; family Bacteroidaceae; genus Prevotella. The sequence goes on from CALUEY010000004.1 coordinate 48,276, forward strand.
TCAACATACTGTACAACTACTATAAAATGAAATACATCACTCATACTTTATAAAACAGAATATCATTATGGTTACAAGAAAGACAAAAAAGCTGGTTTACAATACGATTGTCATCGCATTGCTGGTTATCGCCATAGGCTACGTTTGCACGCGCTTTCTCCATTTGGGCAGCGTAGAATATACGGACAATGCGCAGGTAAAGCAACACATCACTCCCATCAACACACGTGTGCAAGGCTTTATCAAGAAAATATATTTCGAAGAATACAAGCCTATAAACAAAGGCGACACGCTGCTTGTGCTTGAAGATGCGGAGTTCAGATTGCGGCTGGCAAAAGCCGAGGCTGACTTGGCTAACGCATTGGCAGGGCAACAAGCCACCCATGCCGGGATAGCCACGACGAAAAACAACCTGGCCGTCAATGATGCCGGCATCGAGGAAGTCCGCGTGCAGCGGGCCAATGCGGAGCGTGAGTTGCAACGGTACAAGAAGTTGCTGGAAGAGGATGCCGTCACCCGGCAGCAATATGACAATGTAAAGACCGCATACGATGCCATCAACGCCCGGTATGAACAGGCACTCCGCATGAAGCATACCACTTCATTGACCAAAGAGGAGCAGACGCACCGGCTGGGGCAAAACGATGCTGCCGTGCGTTTGGCGCAAGCCGCCGTGGATTTGGCTCGACTGAACCTGTCGTATACGGCCATCGTCGCTACCTGCGACGGCGTGACGGGGCGCAAGGCTATACACGAGGGGCAGCTGGTGCAGCCCGGACAGACAATGGTGGACATTGTGGACAACAGCGACCTTTGGGTCATTGCCAATTATCGTGAGACGCAACTTCCCAACATCAAGGAAGGAGCTGAGGTTGTCTTTACGGCAGATGCCGTTCCGGGCATCGTATATAAAGGAACAGTAGAATCCATATCCGATGCCACTGGGGCTGCGTTCTCTTTGATTCCACAAGACAATGCCACCGGAAATTTCGTAAAAGTGGAGCAAAGGGTGCCCGTCCGCATCCGCTTGCAAGGCACCGATGCCGGCAAAGTGGGCCGATTGAGGGCAGGGTTCAATGTGGAATGCAAGGTGAAATACTGATATGAGCGGAACTGCACAACCCATGCCTTTCTCCATGCCGATGTTCAGGAGTTTTATCCCTGAACGGATGCGGCCTTGGATATATGTATTCATCGCTGCCACTTTCCAGCTTTCCGGCGGGCTTTACCTGGGCACACTGAACCAAATGATGGGCGAGACGGCCCTGATGAGGGAAGACCTCCTGATGTGCCTTTACGCGAACTTGGCAGGAATGGCCATTTATTTCCCCTTGCTGTTCCGCATGAAGTTCCGTTTCACCAACAAGACGCTGTTGTGTGGAGCTGCTACCGGGGTATTGCTCTGCAATTTGGTTGCGCCGCATGTCACTTTCTTTCCGTTGCTTTGGCTGGTATGCTTCATTGAAGGTATGTGCAAGATACAAGGCACGTTTGAATGTATGTCGAACATCCAGCTTTGGATGAGTCCGACACGCGACTTCACCGTGTTCTTCCCAGTGCTGCACATCATCATCTTAGGTAGTATGCAACTGTCTGATTTGTTGGCCACTTATCTGATGTATTACTACCATTGGGACTATATGCAGTTGTTCGTCTGCGGCATCATGATGGCAGACTTGCTGATATTGACAGTCTGCACGCGCCATTTCCGTATGTTCAAGAAATTCCCCCTGTTCGGCATCGATTGGCTGGGAGCGGTGCTTTGGGCGGCATTTGCCTTGGAGGTAACGTTTGTTTTCAACTATGGCGATTATTACGACTGGTGGAACAGCCCGGTCATCCGCAGGGTCAGCCTTTCAGCAGCCGTTACGCTCGTATTTTGTTTGGGGCGTATGTTCTCCATCCGCCATCCGTACCTTGAGCCCGAGATGTGGACATACCGTTATTTGGCTCCGATTCTTGTGTTGGTCGCCTTGGTGGAAATGTTGCTTGCCACCGAGCATGTATTGGAAGAAACATTCCTTGAGGGCGTGATGCATTACGGCACGATGACCGTCGTGCAGTTGGATTGGCCTGTGCTTGCCGGGTGCCTTGCCGGATGCTTGTTTTCCTATTGGTGGATGCACATCAGGCATTTCAACTATCTGCGGCTGATAATCATAGGGCTGGCAGGAGTGATGCTTTATCTTCTCGGCTACTATTTCACGGTTTCAAGCTGCATTCATGTCTCCCAGCTGTATCTGCCGATGGCTTGCCGTGGGTTCGGGTATGCCGTGTTGAGCGTGGCCTTCCTGACCTGCGCGGAAGAAATAATGAGCTTCCAGCATTTCTTCCAATCCCTTGCCGTGTTCCAAATGCTCCACATGGTCATGGGCGGTGTGATAGGCGCTGCCATTTACACCCGTGGCCTGAAATATTATATTCCCGACAACATGGCACGGTATGGGGCGGCGATAGACAATGTGGCTGCCAATGAAATGCCGGTGAACATCCCGCATTTTATGGAGATGTTCACGTCGCAAATGACTGAAATCAGCATAAAGCAGATGTATGGTTGGGCTGCATACGCCTGTATCTTCCTGTTTTTGCTGTTTCTGTTGTACGATGCTCCGATACGCAGGGAACTCAAGCAGATGCCGAGCTGGCAGAAAATAAGGCAGAAGATTGCCGAATCTTTTGCTGATAAAAAGTGAAAAAGTCCATGAACTCATTTGAACTTTTATGATGGAGCTGAAAGCCATTCCCAAGGATGTTTACTCCCGGAGCATGACAGACCATTTCGGTAAACGCCGGAGACACAACGCCACGGCTGACGTTGTGAGGGAGTATGGCTTGTGTTTTATGTGTTAAAGGACTGGTGCTTTTCGTCTTTCGGTTTCTTTCAGCCTGGCTGCGTGATTGTTTGGTTAAACAATCCCAAACAAGTAATCGTGGGCGCAACATCGGTAATTGGGTTATGCCATAAGTCGCGGGAATGTTGTAATTTTGCAGCGTGAAACAAGCAAAATCACGAAAACGATACAGACTATGAAGACTATCAGCAACACCGAGTTCGGAGGCGAGCGCCCGCTGTTCGCCTCGCACGACCTGCACCTTGACAACGTTACCATACGCGAGGGCGAGTCGGCCATAAAGGAGTGCAGCAACATCGTGGCCACCAACTGCCGCTTTGAGGGCAACTACCCCTTCTGGCACGTGCACGGCTTCACCATCGACCGCTGCTACTTCGACGTTGGTGGCCGCTCGGCCCTGTGGTACTCTGACCACCTTACGATGCGCGACACGAAGATTGACGCTCCGAAGATGTTCCGCGAGATGGAGGAGCTTGACCTTGAGAACGTTGAGATGACCGATGCCGACGAGGTGTTCTGGCGGTGCAAGGGCATAAGGGCCAAGAACCTTAGGCTGCATGGCGGCACTTACCCCTTCATGTTCAGCAGTGACATACGCATTGACGGGCTGGAGAGCGACAGCAAGTATGTTTTCCAGTATGCCAAGAACGTGGAGCTGCGCAACGCCCGCATCACCACCAAGGACGCATTCTGGGAGGTGGATAACGTCACCGTGTACGATTCTGAGCTCAACGGCGAGTACATTGGATGGCACTCGCGGGGGCTGCGCCTCGTGAACTGCCACATCACGGGTGAGCAGCCGCTCTGCTACGCCCACGACCTGGTGCTGGAGAACTGCACCTTCGGCCCCGACTGCGACCGCGCCTTTGAGTACTCCACGCTGCAGGCCGACATTCGCGGGGCCATTACCAACATAAAGAACCCCACGTCGGGGCGCATCGTGGCCGACGGGATAGGCTCCGTAACCATCGACGAGAACATCCGCCAGCCCGCTGACTGCGTGATTGAGGTGCGTGGCGCAGGCCAGGCCCGGTAACGGTGCCGTGCCTGCACTGGCGGCCTTGGCCGCTCTATGCGGTGAGACAAGCACCGGCCCGGATTGACTCTTTTGGGGCAATCCGGGCCGGTTTTCGGTTGGGCAGCGCGGCGTTATCTTGCTGCTGGCACAGCAATGGCGGCCGGTTCCTTGTCTTCCCCGCTATTTATGCTGTCGTTATGGGTGGCGGCGCGCGTGGCCCAGTCGCTCCATCCGCCTATCTTCACGAGGTCGAACGCGGCGAGGGTGCGCCCCGTGTCCCAGTCGTCGAAGTAGCCGCGGAAGCGTTGGCCGCTGCCCACGTGGTATAGCTCGTAGTCGCGTATGATTACGCGGTAGCCGTCGTAGTAGTCGAGCAGTATGCGCCCGTTGCGCACTTCCCAGTCGAACTCCACGTCGTATGCATAGCCCGTGCGCCGGTTGTAGTCTATCTCGCGGCCATATCCGCCTGAGGCGAAGTCGCCGTCCTGCACGAACCATATCTCCGTGTCCCAGCTGTCATAGCCTCCGTAGCGGTCTGAGTAGTAGTCGCCCTCTATGCTTCCCTGCCAGTAGCCGTTGAGGTCGTAGGCCTGCTGCGTGTCGTCGTCGGTGCACGAGGCCATCGCCACGGCGGCTATTATGGCCATGAGCGTTGCCCTTAGATAGTGTGTTGTCTTGTTCATAAGCGTTGGTAGGTTTTTGTCTGTTTGCAAAGTTAATGAAAAAATCCGGCTTGCCGATGGAGAAAAGCCTATTTGTCGGTAGGCAAATCCCTATCGCCGATGTTTTTCTCCGATTCATCGCCACTGGAGCCGGGCTTGCCGAAGTCGGGGTCTATCTTGAGGAATGCCGTCACGATGAACGTCATCGCGCACGCAGCCATGACGATGATGAAGAACGTGCGGTAGCCCACGGCCTCCTGCAGCGCTCCGGCGAAGAGGCCCGGAATCATCATCGAGAGAGCCATGAAGGCCGTGCAGAGTGCGTAGTGGGCAGTTTTGTGCTCGCCACGGCTGTAGTAGATGAGGTAGAGCATGTAGGCCGAGAAGCCGAAGCCGTAGCCGAACTGCTCCACGAACACGCAGGCGTTGATGACAAAAAGGCTCTCGGGCATGGCGTAGCTCAGGTAAACGTATACGGCGTCGGGCAGGGTTATTGCGCACACCATGGGCCACAGCCACCGCTTCAGCCCGTCGCGACCGGCTGCCATGCCGCCCAGTATGCCGCCCAGCGTCAGGCCTATCACGCCCACAGTTCCCTGCACAAGTCCGTATTCGGCGGGCGAGAGGCCAAGCCCGCCGTTGTGTCCGGCATCGATGAGGAACAGGGCCGACACCTTGGCCAGCAGCCCCTCGGGCATGCGGTAGAACAGCATGAAGCATATGCCCGCCACCACCTGCGGCTTCATGAAGAATGTCTTGACCGTAAGCCCCAGCTCGCGTGCCAGGCCGGCAGCCCCTCCCGCGTGGCGTTCGCCGTCTTCGGCAGGCCGCGGCAGCGCCCAGCTGTGGTATAGCCAGAGGGCAATGAACAAGCCTGCCATGAAGTAGAACATCAGGCTCCAGGAGTATCTCACGCTGCGGGTGAGCACCTCAAGGTTGCCCGCAATCATCACGAGCACCCCTTGGCCGAAGATGGTGGCTATGCGGTAGAACGTGGAGCGTATGCCCACGAACCACGCCTGGTGGTGCTGGTCAAGCCCGAGCATGTAGAAACCATCGGCTGCTATGTCGTGCGTGGCGCTCGAAAAGGCCATCAGCCAGAAGAAGAACAGCGAGCCTTGCAGCCACCACGAGGCCGGGATGGTGAACGCCACGCCGCCCAGGGCCGCGCCCACGAGCAGCTGCATGGCCAGTATCCACCACCGTTTGGTCTTGATTATGTCTACGAACGGGCTCCAGAACGGCTTTATCACCCACGGCAGGTAGAGCCACGATGTGTAGAGGGTGATTTCCGCGTTCGACAGGCCCAGCCGCTTGTACATTATGAGCGAGATGGTCATCACGGCCACGTAGGGTATCCCCTCGGCAAAGTAGAGCGATGGAACCCATGCCCAGGGATTGCGCCTTGCAGGCGCCTTTGCTGTTGTTTTCATCAGTGTGGTGAGTGTTTGGGGGCGTTCTGCTTAATAAATCTTCTTTATCTCGGCTCCTCGGTAATAGTGGAGCAGTATGCGGTCGTAGGCATATCCGCGCTCGCCCATCATGGCTGCGCCTATCTGGCAGAGGCCAACGCCGTGGCCCCAGCCAGCGCCGGTGAGGGTGAAGCGGGCAGGTATGCCGTTGGCCACGCCCTCCTTGTTTACAACGAACGCGCTGCTGTATAGGTGGCTGTGGCTCAGGGCGCGGCGTATTTCCAGCTCCTTGCCTATGGTGAGCTGCCATTTTGTGCCTACAATCTTCAGCTTCCATATGCGTCCGCTCTTGCCCCTGGCCACTGGGATGAGGTCGGTTATCGCGCCGAAGTCGCAGCCGAGGCGTTCGGCCAGCAGTTCGGCCAGCTCAGCCTGGGTGTATTCAACGTGCCAGCGGTAGAAGTCGGGCGTTTCCTGGTCGTAGTCGTTGAGCACTTGCGAGAGCACGCTGCGGTCGCTGGTGTTGCAGAACGATGGCGGGGCGGAGCGTATCCAGCGTTCGGCCTCGGCCTCGCAGGTGAGGTCGGGCAGCTGTGCCGAGCCGCCGTCGCGCACCGCCACGAGGTATGGCTTGGGCGAGTCTTCCCAGCAGTATTGGAACTCCTCTGTCACGCCGCCGCAGCACTTGCTGAAGCGCGCATCGCATATCTCGCCGCCGTAGGCCAGCACCTGGCCCCTGGTGGCCTTTACGGCATCGGCCACGGCGGGCCTGCCAGCCCGCGTTATGCCTTGGTATCGCTGGCAGTGGTCGTCGGCGCATACGTCGAATATGGTGTGGTCCTCGCGGTCGTGCCACTTTATCAGCTCGCCGTCATGCTTGGCAAACGAGAAGAACCCGCCCGTGCCGCCCGGATGCCTGCGCCGTTTGTCCATCTGCGCGAGCAGCCAGCTGCGCGATATCACGGCGTGGGCCTTTAGCAGTTCGGCCGATGAGGTGGCGCGCATCTCGCTCGATATTACGCTTGTAAGGTACTCTTCTACCGGCAGGTGGTTGATGGCGGTTATGTTGTCGGCTTCAACCACGAGCTGGAGCGAGCCTCTGAACGTCTGCGTCTCCTTGCGCTCCCAGTGGAAGCCCGCGCCTATGGTGACATCGTGGAGCGCGAACGAAGCCTCGGCCGATAGCGGGGTGAACGTTAGCTCGCGCCACTGGTTGCCCCGCCATGCTATACCGCCTTCGGATAGCTCCACGCGCTGCCGCCCCTCGATGGTTGCGCCCTTGGCTGAGTGGGGGCCGTTGAGGGTGAACTCGATGCACTTGCGGCTCATTATCCCTACCGATACGTTGGGTTCCTCAATGCTTGCTGATGCGTCATGGCGGGCTGGCGCTGCGGCCTTAACGCCCTCTATAATGGCGGCCACCTCGCTGCCCGTGCACGAAACCTCGCGCAATATTGCTGCTGCGGCCTCGGGCGTGAGCTTGTCGAAGTCCTCTTGGCGCGGCGTTATTATCAGTCCGCTCATGTCGAGCGCGCCCGGGCTGACGAGCAGTTGCTCCCCGCCGGATGCGTAATAGCAGTCGGGGCGGTGCTTGCGGCGCGGGAACACCACCGATAGGATGTAGCTGCCTCCTTGCCAGCAAACTATGTTCATCATCGGCTCGCTTTCGCCCTGCCGTTGCGGAAGGGCATCGTAGAGCGTGGCGAAGAGCCGCCGCCCGTCGTTGCAGTCATGTGAGCGTATTAGGAATGCTGCGCAGGGATAGTCGGCCATGAGCCAGATGCCCGTGCCGTCGGCTTCGGGCAGCACCGGCGCAAGGTTACGGCTAAGTCTCGGCCATGCGGCCTGCAGCGGCAGCTGGGCGCCCGCCACGGCCTGGAAGTGTGCATGGTCGGGCGCGGAAGCCCCACATAGTGGCCCGTTGTAGAACACCGTCAGCCCCCTGTGAGCCTCAAGCAGGCTCAGCATCTGGCCGTAGCGCTCCTTGATGGCCTGCGGCTCGTGGCGCAGCGAGGGTATGGTGAAGTGCATGGGCATTATGGGGTAGGGGTTTACGAGCAGCTCATGGCCATCGGCAGCGGGTGCCGAAACCTGCTCTTTCGGCCTGTTTTGCGCGCAGAGGAAGCACGGGCGGGCGCTTACCGAAGCCTTGTCTGTTTTCGCCCCGGTGGAGGCTATGCGGGCAGGGTTGTGCTGTGCCACGAGCGTCATGGTGTCGCAGGGCAGCTCGCGGGTTTCGGCCTCGGCCAGTTGGCGGTAGTGTCGCCGGGCCTCGGGCCACGTGGCTATCTGGCGGTCGAAGAACCTTTGCAGGCTGTCGGTTTCGGTGCGGTCGGCCTTTCCGGCGTTTATTTGCTTCCGCGCCTGTATTTCCATGGTGCGCAGGCGGTCTTTGTACAGGTTGTTGGCGTTCACCTTTTCTATTGGCAGTGCCGAGTCGCTGTTGCCCTCCCACCGGCGGCAGAGGTACAACTCATCGAAGATGCGGCCTATGCGGTAGTGGCGCGAGAAACGCAGGCCCATGGCGTAGTCCTCGCCGTAGCTCGTGTTGGGCATTGGCGTCTGCCTGAGCAGCGGCGTGAAGAAAGCCCTTGGTGCGCCGAGCCCGTTGATCCGCAGCGCATTGTTGGCCCCGTTGTCGTCGGTCCACTCAGTGTGGGCTATCAGTCCGGGCGGCAGCGTGCCGAGGTTGAAGTCGCACATACGGTAAGAGCCAATCACCATGGCGGCCCGTTGCTCGCGGAAGGCGTCGACCATGCGCTGCAGCGTGGCGGGCGAACTGTAGAGGTCGTCGCTGTCGAGCTGCACCGCAAAGCGGCCGCAGCGGCAGTCGCGCACAGCCATGTTCCAGCATCCGCCTATGCCGAGGTCGGTGCGCTGAGGCACTATGTGGATTAGGCGTGGGTCGCTTACGGCCTGGAGCAGTTGGGTGGTGCCGTCGGTGGAGTGGTTGTCAACCACTATCACGTTGAAGCTGAAGCTGGCTTGCTGCCCCAGTGCGCTCTTTACGGCGTCCATTATGGTGCGTTGGCGGTTCTTCACAGGTATTATCACCGATGCCTCCACGGGGAAATGCTGCTCGTCGAAGTTGGGCTCGAGATAGCTGGCCGTGTCGGCCAGTGCGCCGATGTCGGCCAGGTGGGCCGTGGCGGCCTGCTCCATCTCCACTTGCACGTTGCGGTTGGCAGGGTTTACGTAGTCAAACTGCCTCACCCCGCTGGCCCTCGTGTCGGCCTCGCCCTCGGTGTAGAGGCACTCGCCAAGGTGGAAAATGCTGCCCTCGCGGCTGAGGAACAGCCTCAGGTCGTAGAGCCCTGCATATACATAATGTGGCCCCGCAGCCCTCAGCGAGGCATACTTGCGCAGCAAGTCGGCACGGAAGAGCATCACCGGGCCAAAGTCGAAGTCGTCGCGTATGCTGCCCTCTTGGTAGTCGATGGCGGGGTGGGGCGTGGCCTTGTCGCCGTTGGCCACCGTATGGTCGGCGTAAACCATGGCTGCGCCGGAGTCCTCAGCCACCATGGCCATGCGCTCCACGGCACCCTCGCCCAAGCTCACTGCCCCGCCCTTGGTGCAGAGCAGGGCGTAGTCGGCCTCGGTCATGCCCGCCACTGCCCCTATGGCGTCGCTCCCGGTGGCGGTGCTCACGGCCACGGCCCGGCATTCCTCGGGCAGCGTTTCGCTCTCGTCGGCCCCGTCGGGCAGCAAGAGCGTTATCTTCCCCACGGCCGGGCAGTCGCTGAGCCGTGCCACGAGCGGGGCGGCCTCGGCGGCGCACTGGCAAGCAAGGAAGCAGTCTGTCTTGATTGTCATGTGTGTAATCTTGGTTAATTTGCCACAAAGTTACGAAATAATGCTGTAAGATACAAATAATGCTTGGCTAAAGAGCCGGGGATAAGTAGATGTTCAAAATTAATTGCCATCAAATTGTGCGCTATTTAGGAGGTGCAGGCCAAAGCCCGAAGAGGGAGCGTGGCGGGCTACACTACCGATGAGGCTTTGGCCTGCAGCCCTGAAGAGCGCGCAAGATGGTGGCAAAGATAATGCAAGCGAGTGGAAAGAGAGCTTGCTCACTTTCCCGAGCGCAGCTTATCTTCTGCAAAGATATGGAGAGCATCTTAAATATATGGTATCTATTAATTTTGAATAGCTATTTTATCGCTATCTTTGCATTACATTTTAGTATACATACAGATAAGTTATGGATAAGTTCAGGAAACTTGTGGCCATCGAGCCTGTGGGGCTTGAGGCATGGGCCGAGGAGCGGCTGCGCTCCTTGGCGGGAGAGACTGTGATGCATACGGACATACCGCAGGATGCCGATGAGATAGTGAGGCGCATAGGCGATGCCGACGCTGTGCTGCTGAGCTACACGTCTGCCATAACCGCCGACGTGCTGGCGCGCTGCCCGCAGGTGCGCTATGTGGGCATGTGCTGCTCGCTCTACTCGCCCGAGAGCGCCAATGTAGACATATGCTATGCCGAGGCCCACGGCATAACCGTAACCGGCATACGCGACTATGGCGACGAGGGAGTGGTGGAATACGTGGTGAGTGCGCTTGTGCGCCGCCTGCATGGCTTCGGCATGGAGCCGTGGTTTGGCGAGCCGAGCGAGATAACGGGCTTGAAAGTTGGCATCGTGGGGCTTGGGAAGTCGGGCGGCATGATTGCCGATGCAATGCGCTTCTTTGGCGCCGAGATAGGTTATTTTGCCCGCAGCGAGAAGGCTGCGGCCACGGAGAAGGGCTACCGCTTCATGCCGCTTGGCGACCTGCTGGAGTGGAGCGACGTGGTGTTCTGCTGTCTCAACAAGAACACGGTGCTGCTCGGCGGCGGTGAGTTTGCCCGCCTTGGCAACCACAAGCTGCTCTTCAACACCGGGCTTTCGCCTGCATGGCAGGAGGATGCCTTTGCCCGCTGGATAGAGGGCGACAACGTTTGCTACTGCGACACCGTGGGGGCGCTGGGCGGCGAGCGCTTCCTCAACCATCCCCACGTGCGCTGCGCCCGCGTGTCAACAGGCCGCACGCGCCAGGCTTCGCACCGCCTCAGCGAGAAGGTGCTGGCAAATGTGGAGGAAACCCTAAGGCGTATTTAAGGGAGTTGCAAGAAAGCTCCTTGAAAAAATTGCCGGCTTCTTATACAAACACCACGGGTGAGGCGATGTTGCGCAGGGTGCTCACTACCGACCAGGCCGCTATCTCGGCCGTGGCACTGTAAACATCTATGACGGCACGCACCTGACTGTTGCGTATCTCCACGCGCTGCGTGTCGCCCTTGAAACCCGGCGTAGACTGTATCTTTACGTTCAGCCTGCCCGGGCCTACCGAGGCGCGGGCAGCGGCCACCGTAACGTTTACCTTGGTGGGGAATAGTTTTATGGCTTCTGCCGCCGTGCCGCTGAACACCGTGCGACGCTCTGCCTGCAGGGCGTCGTCGTACACAGGCGTTGCGCGCAGGGCGTCGGGCCCTTTCTCGTTGAAGAATTCCGCTTCGGCGCCGCCCATGAGGGTGGCCGTCTGCAATACGTCGAAGCCTCCCGTGGCTCCCGACACTATGTAGATGCGGCTGCCGTGAGCCTCGGCTGTGCGCCGGGCCTCGGCGTAGAAAGCCTCGTCGGCAAAGGCGCCTATGGAGAGGCACACCACCGACGTTCCTTGGCTTAGCGCGGGCAAGGCCCACTCGCGCAGCGCGGCGGGTGACGCCGCCTCTACGAGGAAGTTGGGGCGCAGGGCCAGCAGCTCGCCTATCGACTGCGCCACGCTGCACTTTTGCCCGGCTGCCAGCAGCTCATTGGCTGCGGCCTCGGCCTTTGTCGCCGTGCGCGAGAACACTCCTGCAACTTCGTAACCCGGCAGCAGGCCGCTTGCCGCCGCCCTTGCCACTATGCTGCCCAGTTTGCCGCATCCGGCAATGGCTATTGTCTTCATTGTCTGGTTTTGTTTTTTTTTGAACATCCGCAAAGCTCCCATTCAATGAGCTACATTGGGTTGTAAGGAGTCATCGCCTCTATCCGTTCAGCTTTGGAGTTAGTGGGCAGGTGCTTTATCGCATACAGCCCTTGCCCGTTACGGCAGGATGCGGACATCCGTATCGTTTTTTTGGAGGTGATGTTGGTGGGATAAGGGTGATGTTGGAGGGTTGGCTTGGGCTTCAGAACGTGGCGGCGGCCAGCAGCTCCCTGGCCTTGGCGCAGTCGGCCACAAGCTCCTCTACTATTTCCTTTGCCGTCTTTATCTCCCTTACCGAGGCAGCCACTTGCCCAATCTCCAGTTCTCCGCCTTCGGTGTCGCCCTCAAAGATGCCGCGCTTCGACGCCGCAGGGCCGAGGATGGCGCGCAGCTCGTCGGCATCGGCGCCACGGCCTTCGGCCTCGGCGATGCGGTCGTAGAGCGCGTTCTTCACCAGTCGGCTGGGCGAAATCTTCTTCAGGCAGAGCATGGTGTCGCCCTCGCCCATGGCCACGCACCGCTGCTTGAAAGCCTCCGAGGCCGAACTCTCTGCCGCCAGGGCAAACAGAGTGCCTACCTGCACACCCTCGGCGCCCAGTGCCATGGCCGCCAGCATGGCCTCGCCGCAGCCTATGCCGCCGGCAGCGAGCAGGGGCAGCCGCGTGGCGCGGCGCACCTCGGGGATGAGGGCCATGGTGGTGGTTTCCTCGCGGCCGTTGTGGCCGCCGGCCTCGAAGCCCTCGGCCACAACGGCGTCTACGCCGGCCTCCTCGCACTTGCGTGCAAACTTGCTGCTCGACACCACGTGTGCCACTTTGATGCCGGCCTCGTGGAGCATGGGGGTGAACTTCTTGGGGCTTCCGGCCGAGGTGAACACTATCTTTACTCCCTCGCTGATGATTATCTGCATCAGCCGGTCAATCTCGGGATACATCAGCGGCACGTTTACGCCCCAGGGCTTGGCCGTGGCCTCTTTCATCTTCCTTATGTGCTCGGTGAGCGTCTCGGGGTGCATCGACCCCGCCCCGAGCAGCCCCAGGCCGCCCGCGTTGCTCACTGCGGAGGCCAGCCGCCAGCCGCTGCACCAAACCATTCCGCCTTGCACTATCGGATGGCGGATTCCGAAAAGTTCGCATATCCTGTTCATGGTCTTGTCTTTTTAGTTGCCCTGCAAAGATAAGCATAAAGGCTCACACGGCAAAGCTTTTGGCGCAAAAACAAGCGTGAGGAGCATGGCCGGCAAGGCATTTTTGTAATGAAAAGTTACTGTCAGGCCGCCTGTTTGGCACGCTTGGGCAAGTGACTGATAGTCAGCTGCTTGGGAAAAGGTGCCGTTTTGCGTTGCAATAAGGCCTGTTTTGCGGTGCCGAACGGCCTGTATTGCGGCGCAAAACGCGTCGTATTGCAAGGCCAAGCGGGCAGGGTGGGGGGCTAGGCGCGCTTTTGTAAGGAAAAGCGTCAGCCTATGAGCATTGCCAGCAGCGGTATGGTGGCCACGGAGAGCAGCGTTGATACAAAGGTGCCTTGCGTCATCACGGTTTCGTCGCGGCCATACTTCATGCAGAACATGGTGCCGAACGAGGCCACTGGCATGCCTATGAGCGTGGCGTTGATGGCGGCCACGAGGTGGTCGGCACCGATGGCCGTCATTAGGTGATACATGGCCAAAGGCAGCAGGAGCAGGCGGAATAGGCACATGGTGTAAGTGCCGGCGTTGCCTGCCATGTGCCTGACGGGTATGGCGGCCATGCTCGACCCTATGACGAGCAGCGCGCCGGGTACGGTGATGCTGCCCAGCAGGCTCAGAGGGCGCGCCACTACCTCGGGCGCGCGCCAGCCGGCGGCCACTATCAGGATGGAGAGGTAGGTGGCTATCATGGCCGGCGAGCAGAGCAGTTGCCAGCGGAAGCCGCCCAGCCGCTGCCCCGTTACGAACATGATGCCCCAGATGAAGACGGTGAGCGTGTTGGGGGCGTTGAGCACGCAAGCGTAGAACACCGCGCTCTGGCCGAAGGTGGAGGCCACGATGGGGTAGCCTATGAAGCCCACGTTGGCAAAGGTGAGCATGAAGCTGTACATTCCCCGCTCGCTGCGCCTTATGGGCATGAGGCGCGGCAGCACGTAGGCAAGGGCTATGAGCAGGGCATACGTCAGCAGCCCCACGCCGAGCAGGGCCGGTATGTGGCTGCGGTCGGGCATGGTGTCGCCCATGGTAGATGAGATGATGAGGCAGGGGCAGGTGAGTTGAATTATGAAGTTGGAGAGCCGCCTGTCGAACTCGCCGCCCATGAGGCCGCACTTGCGGGAGATGAACCCGGCCAGCACCAGGGCGAAGAGCACCGCCATCTGGGTGGCCACCTGCATAATGTCCATATCGTATGTCGCTTTCTTTTCAGCCGGCAAAAGTACTTCTTTTTTGCCAAAGGAGGTAGCAATGGCGGCGTTAAAAACGGCCGGAGAGGAATTTATTTGCTAATTTTGCAGCGCAAACTCATACTAAGTCATGATTGGAACGATAGTAAACACGTGCGCCATTATCGTTGGCACGCTCGCAGGCGCCGCGCTCGGCAGGGGGATAAAGGAGAAGTATAAGTCGGCCTTGTACAATGCATTGGGGCTGGCCAGCCTCATGATAGGGCTCAACGCGGCCATATCCAATATGCCGAAGAGCCGCTACCCGGTGCTATTCATAGTGGCGCTGGCCGTGGGCAGTGTGGCTGGCACTGCGCTCGACATCGACGGGCGCTTCCATAGGATGGTGGAGAGGAGGGCCAAGCGAGGGGGCGGCAGGAGCTTGGCCGACGGCCTTTCGGCTGCCATACTGCTCTACTGCATCGGCCCTCTGTCGATGCTCGGCCCTGTGATCAGCGCGCTCAGTGGCGACAACACTTTCCTATTCACCAATGCCACGCTCGACTTTGTGTCGTCAACGGTTTTCGCCTCTACCTACGGCCTGGGCATGGCGCTCGCCGCCCCGGTGCTCTTTTGCTGGCAGGGACTGTTCTGGCTGGCTGCAAGGCTGTCGAGCCAGGCCGTGAGCGATGCGCTCATGGCAGAGCTGCTCATCGTGGGCGGACTGATGATTGCTGCCAGCGGCCTCTCGCTCTTGGGCATCAAGGACTGCAAGACGCTCAACCTGCTGCCCGCACTTGTGGTTCCTGTGGTGTGGTTCTTGGTGGGGTGATAAAAAAAGGAGTTAAGGATTTGCTCCCTAACTCCTGAAATTTAGCTACTGGAAGTCTACCTTATGAACAGCAGCTCGCGATACTTGGGCAGTGTCCAGAGGCCGTCTTCTACGATCATCTCAAGGCTGTCTATCTCCTTGCGGATGGCTTCCATCTTGGGCTCCACGGTGTCGTGGTAGGCTATGGCGCGCTCATGGATGCTCTCAATGCGGTTGGCCACGCGGCGCGACTCTATCAGCTCGTCTACAAGAGTCTCTATCGACTCGGTGCATACGGCTATTTCCTCTATCAGTTTCATGTTGCGCACGCTAAGGCGTTCGGCCTTGTCGGCGGGGAACACGGCTTTCATGCTCTGCACGTTGCGTATGAGCTGGCTCTGGTAGTGGGTGGAAACGGGGATTATGTGGTTCATCGATATGTCGCCGATGACGCGCGCCTCAATCTGTACGCGCTTCACGTAGGTTTCCCATTTCACCTCGTTGCGGGCCTCAAGCTCCTTGCGGTTCATCACCTTTGTGTCCTCAAACATCCTTATGCTGGCCTCGTCGAGGTAGCGTTCGAACACTATCGGGCAGCTGCTTTCAGTGTCGAGGCCGCGCCGCTTGGCTTCCGCCACCCACTCCTCAGAGTATCCGTTGCCGTCGAAGCGGATGGGCTTGCAAGTCTTTATGTCCTCGCGCAGCACGTCGAGGATGGCGCTTATCTTGCCTTCGCCCTTGGCCATGAGGGCGTCTACGCGCGCCTTGAAGCTCGTAAGGGCCTCGGCCACGGCGGCGTTGAGCGCAATCATGGCGCTGGCGCAGTTGGCTTCGGAGCCTATCGCGCGGAATTCGAAGCGGTTGCCGGTAAAGGCGAAGGGGCTGGTACGGTTGCGGTCGGTGTTGTCGATGATGAGCTCGGGTATCTGCGGGATGTCAAGCTCCATGCCTTGCTTGGCCTTGAGGTTGAACAGCTCGTCCTTGTCGGAGTTCTCAATGTGGTCGAGCAGCTCTCCCAGCTGTGTGCCAAGGAACGACGAGATGATGGCAGGCGGTGCCTCGTTGCCGCCGAGGCGGTGGGAGTTGCTTGCGCTCATGATGCTTGCCTTTAGCAGACCGTTGTGCTTGTAAACGGCCATCAGCGTTTCAACGATGAACGTCACGAAGCGCAGGTTTTCCTCGGGCGTCTTGCCCGGAGCGTGGAGCAGCACCCCGTTGTCGGCGCAGAGGCTCCAGTTGTTGTGCTTGCCGGAGCCGTTGATGCCTGCGAACGGCTTTTCGTGGAGCAGCACGCGGAAGCCGTGCTTGCGCGCCACTTTCTTCATGAGCGACATCAGCAGCATGTTGTGGTCTACCGCGAGGTTGCATTCTTCGTATATCGGCGCAAGCTCAAACTGGTTCGGCGCCACCTCGTTGTGGCGCGTCTTGCACGGTATCGCAAGCTCCAGGGCCTGTATCTCGAGGTCTTTCATGAAGGCCTGCACGCGGTCTGGGATGGTGCCGAAGTAGTGGTCGTCCATCTGTTGGTTCTTTGCGCTCTCATGGCCCATGAGCGTGCGGCCCGTGAGCATGAGGTCGGGGCGTGCGGAATAAAGCCCCTCGTCAACGAGGAAGTACTCCTGCTCCCATCCGAGGTTGCACTTTACGCGCGTCACTTCAGGGTAAAAATACTTGCAGACGTCGGTGGCGGCCCGGTCAACGGCGTGGAGCGCGCGCAGCAGTGGGGCTTTGTAGTCGAGCGCCTCGCCCGTGTAAGAAATGAAGATGGTGGGTATGCAGAGTGTGTCGTCGATGATGAATACTGGCGAGGTGGGGTCCCAGGCCGAGTAGCCCCGTGCCTCGAAAGTGTTGCGGATGCCGCCGTTGGGGAACGAGCTGGCGTCGGGCTCTTGCTGTACGAGCAGCTTCCCTGAGAAGTTCTCGACCATGCCGCCCTTGCCGTCGTGCTCCACGAAGGCGTCGTGCTTCTCGGCCGTGCCTTCGGTCAGTGGCTGGAACCAGTGCGTGTAGTGCGTCACACCCATCTCCATTGCCCACTTCTTCATTCCGGCGGCCACGGCGTCGGCTATTGAGCGGTCGAGTCTTGAGCCGTTGTCTATGACGTCTGTCAGTTTTGCAAAGACGTCGGCTGGCAGGTACTTGTACATCTTCTCGCGGTTGAACACGTACTTCCCGAAGTATTCCGACGGCCTTTCCTTGGGCGGTACTACCTCGACGGCTTTCTTCTTGAAAGCCTCTTCGACGACCTGAAATCTTAAGTTTGCAGACATATCTTGTTACGTTGTTTGGTTGCTTGGTTGTTGTTGCTTTAAGGTTTGCGGCGCGTTGCCGGCTGTCAGTCGATGAATCTCTTGGTAATGCCGCCGTAGTGGTCTATGCGACGGTCGCGCAGGAATGGCCACCAGCGGCGCACCTGCTCGCTGTGCTCAAGGTCGATGTTGACGATTATGCTCTCCTCGTCGGTTTCCGACGCCTCGTAGAGCAGTTCGCCCTGCGGCCCGGCGACGAACGATGTGCCCCAGAACTGTATGCCTTCGGTCTGTTCCGAGGGGTCTGGCTCGAAGCCAACGCGGTTTACCGCCACCACCGGCAGACCGTTGGCCACGGCGTGCCCGCGCTGCACGGTCTGCCAGGCTCGCCGCTGCCGCTGCTGTTCGTCGGGCGCGTCGCTCAGTGCGTAGCCTATTGCGGTGGGGTATATGAGCAGTTCGGCGCCCTGCAGGGCCATCAGCCGGGCGGCTTCCGGGTACCACTGATCCCAGCAAACCATCACTCCGAGGCTACCCACTGACGTGCTGATGGGCCGGAAACCGAGGTCGCCGGGCGCGAAGTAGAACTTCTCGTAGTACGCGGGGTCGTCGGGGATGTGCATCTTGCGGTACCTGCCGGCGATGGTTCCGTCGCGCTCTATCACCACTGCGGTGTTGTGGTAGAGGCCCGGTGCGCGGCGCTCGAAGAGCGATGTGACTATGACCACGTCGCACTTTCGCGCCAACTCGCCGAACATCTCGGTCGAAGGGCCGGGTATCGGCTCGGCAAGGTCGAAGTTGCCGACGTCTTCCGTCTGGCAGAAGTAGAGCGAGTTGTGCAGTTCCTGGAGCACAATCAGCTTTGCCCCGCGCCGCGCAAGGTCGGCCACGCCCTCGGCAAGCCGCACGATGTTGTCGCGCGTGTCGGCCGTGTTGTGCTGTTGCAGGAAGCCTATGTTGAGTTCTTTCATCTTTTCTTGGTTGGTGGGAAAATTGTCTTATCGTTCTAAAAGGCCAAATTATGCCAATTGTCCCGATTGGATTTTTGGGTACTGCATGGTGCAGCAGTGGAGTGAGCCGTGCTGCACGATGACGCTGCGGCAGTCGATGCACACGATATCCCTGCCGGGGAAGGCCGTGCCTATAATGCTTGCGGCCTCTTCGTCGAGGTCGGGCTGCGCGTAGGTGGGGCAGAGCACCGCTCCGTTTACCACAAGGAAGTTGGCATATGTGGCCGGAAGCCGCTCGCCGTCGCGCACTATCGGCCGCGGCATGGGCAGCCGGAGCAGGCGGTAAGGGCGGCTGTCGGCAGTGGTGAGCGTGCGCAACTGTTGCTCCATGGCCTGCAGTTCGCCGTACTGTTCGTCCTCGGGGTCGTCGCAGCCTACATATAATAAGGTGTCGCCCGGGGCCGTCCTCACCAGCGTGTCTATGTGTCCGTCAGTGTCGTCGCCGGTCAGCTGCCCGTGGTCAATCCACACTATGCGCTCGGCGCAGAGCGTTTTTCTGAGGTATGCGTCAATGTCCTGTTGCGTCATGGGCTGGTTGCGGTGAGGCGCGAGCAGGCAGCCTGTGGTGGTAAACACCGTTCCTTTGCCGTCGCTCTCTATCGCCCCTCCCTCGAGCACGAAGCCGTTGAGGTTGGCATATTCGCCGCCAACGAGGCCGCTTTTGTATAGTTTGCGGTTGATGGCGTTATCTTTCTCGGCCTCGAACTTCCCGCCCCAGCCGTTGAAGCGGAAGTCGAGCAGCCTCCTGCCTTGCCCGTTGGTGAGCGATATGAACGCGTGGTCGCGCGCCCACGTGTCGTCAGTGGGGCAGGCAAGTGTAGATATGTTGCGCAATATGCCGTTGCCCGCTGCCCGACTAATGGCGGCGAGGGCCTCCTCGGGCCGTGGGGCCACTATGAGCAGCCTCTCTCGGTGTGCTATCTCGGTGGCCATTTCCACATAAGTGGCAGTTATCTCGTCGATGACGGGCAGCCAGTCGGTGTCCTTGTGCGGCCAAGTGAGCTGCACGAATTCCTGTGGTTCCCATTCGGCAGGCAGTCGCCATTTGCCTTGTGTTGTGGCGGTGGCATTCATTCCTAAACCTTGTGTTGTTGCTGTTTGCGGCGCAAAGTTACTCTTTTTTTCCCGACTTTGCAACGAAGCCGCTTGTTTTTGTATGGTACAATTACGGCATCGGGCCGGGAGCGCATAGCTTCCGGCCCGATGGTGCTTGCCCGGCGGGGCTTATTCCATGGCCTCCGGCACTATCTCGTCGTCGGCCTTCTTCACGGTCTTGCGTATGGCGCGCTTGCGCGTGGTGGCCTTTTTCTTGTCGTCGGCGGGAGCCTTGTCGGCCTTCACCCCGGCCAGTTCGGGGTCGATGAGTATTCGGCCGCAGTACTCGCATACGATGATCTTCTTGTGCATCTTTATGTCCAGCTGCCTCTGGGGCGGTATCTTGTTGAAGCATCCGCCGCAGGCATCGCGCTGCACGTAGACGATGCCCAGTCCGTTGCGTGCGTTCTTGCGTATGCGCATGAATGAGGAGAGCAGCCTCGGCTCTATCTTCGCCTCAAGCTCAGCCACCTTTTCCTTCAGCTTCTCCTCCTCGGCGCGTGTCTCCTCCATTATTTCGTCAAGCTCGCCCTTCTTCACGTCGAGGTCGTTCTGGCGGTCCTTTATGGCCTCCTCGTTCTCTTGGAGCTCGTTTGTCTTTTCTTCGATGCGGGCCTGGGCCTCGCGTATCTTCTTGTTGCACAGCTCTATTTCGAGCGACTGGAACTCTATCTCCTTGCTCAGCGTGTCGTACTCGCGGTTGTTCTTCACGTCGTTGAGCTGCTCCTTGTAGCGGTCAACGCTGGCCTGGGCCTCGTTTATCTCGGCTTTCTTCTGGCTTACGGCATTCTGGAACTCGTCTATCTCGCGCTTTATTTTGTCAATGCGTATTGTCAATCCCTCTATTTCGTCTTCGAGGTCTTGCACTTCCAGGGGCAGTTCGCCCCTCAACGCTTTCTTCTCGTCGATAGCCGAGAGCGTGGTCTGCAGCTGGTAGAGTGTTTTCAGCTTCTCTTCCACCGACAGGTCTGTAGGATCTTTCTTTGCCATTGTTATAAGTATATTATGGGATTCGTGTTCGTCTCCGCGATGAACAGCGGCAGATGCGGGCACGCCTCGCCGATTATTGATTTGAATATCTCGCTTGTGTACTGTTCGCTCTGGTAGTGGCCTATGACGCATATCTGCACCTGCTGCTCGTGGCCGGCGTATACGTGGTAGTGCATCTCGCCCGTTACGAAGGCGTCGGCCCCGGCCTTGATGGCCTCGCCCAGCAGGAAGTCGCCCGCGCCGCCGCAGATGGCCACGCGCCTGATGGGCCTGCGCAGCAGCTCGTTGCACTGTGCGCACTCTACGTCGAACTGCTTCTTGAGGCTTATCACGAAGTCGTCGGCGGCCATTGGCCCTGGCAGCGAGCCGATGACACCGCTGCCGGCGTCAATGCCTCCGCCTTTCGGGGCGAAGAACTCCACGCCCTCAAGCCCCATCTTCTCGGCCATCTTGAAGTTAACGCCGCCGCGCGCGTTGTCCATGTTGGTGTGCATCGACACCACGGCCACGCCCGCGCGGATGGCCTTCATCGCCGTGCGCTGCACATAGTCGGCGTCTGAAATCTGCTTCAGCCCGCGGAAAAGCAGCGGGTGGTGGCTCACTATGAGGTTGCATCCCTTACGGATGGCCTCGTCAACGATGCGCTCGTTTACGTCAAGGCACAATAAAGCCCCTGATGCTTCCGTCTCTGTCAGTCCTACTTGCAGGCCGGCGTTGTCCCAGTCTTCCTGCAAGGGCAGAGGCGCGAATCGTTCAAGGGCGCTCATCACTTCCTTTATCTTCACGCTTTTACAGCTTAAGTATAATATGTATTCAGCTTGCAAAGTTACTTGTTTTTGTCTTTCCACGTGCATTGCGATGCCGTTTTTTAACTCTTTTTCATGGTTTGTGGATTCGTGGAAGTCTGTTTCCCATTCTTTTGTCGCCGCTGTTCCCCTTTTGTTTTCAGCCCGAGGCGTGTTAGCGTTTTCCGCTCTTTGCGCTCTTTGTGCATCCCAAGTCATGGTGGAATCATGTACATTGCCGATGAGTAATGCCCGCAATGCGTGTGTTTTTCACGTGATCGTAAGATGTGATGAGTAGGTGTTCAAAATTAATTGCCATCATATTGTGCGCTATTTAATTTAGGAGATGCAGGCCAAAGCTCTTCTGCCCCGATGCCACAAGCATTGGCCGCAAGTGTTAAAAACAGCCAAATGGTCACTCAATGGCATGGCCGTGTGGAATATAAATCCTAAATTTGCGCTTAGGCAGGCTACGCTCCGTGAGCCGAGGCCCGTTGTGCAATGCGCTTGCCTCAGTCGCCGGTGTGTGCCGCATGGCCGTAGCAAACGGCGCGTTAGCGTGTTCTTTGCCCGGCCTCCACTTAACATCAGCCTGCATTGAGCGTATGTAAATGTAGTTGTGCACTTATTTTTATTTTCCCCGGGGGCATTGTCTTCCTTATGGCGGGGCGCGGCCTGCGCGGCGATGCATTGACAACTAAAGTAACGGAGATTATGGACAAACAGAATAAAGACTTATGAACAGACCCAGAATATTGGCCTTTGCCGCAGTGATGGCGGCCTCGCTGCCCGCCATGGCACAGCAAGGCGGACGGAAAGTGTGTGTGGTGACAGGCGAGCTGAATGGGTGGCCGGCCAATCGGGTCGTAATCGCCCGCTATGGCGAGGACGAACGTTTTTACGGCGATACCATTCCGATTCGCGATGGACGCTTCATCTGCGAGCTGGAGGCCGACGGAAGCACCGTGTATGACCTCACGGCGTTAAAAGGCGGCAGTGGCAGGTATGCGTGCTTCTTTGCCGAGGAGGGGGCGGTACACATCAAGTTCCACCCCGACAGCGCGGCCAGCGTCGCGGCAACAACGCCGCTCAACAGCGAGATGAGGCGCGTAGAGGCCGCCACGGATACCATAACGAAAACCGCCTTCGGCAGGCGTGATGCGCTGGCGAGAGCCGGGAGAGACTACACAGAGCCTGCGCGGCGGCTTATGGAGCTGCGCCAGGACACCAAAGACCGCGACTCGCTCAAGGCAATCGCAGCTGAGATGAGGCGTATGTTCGACGAGGGGAAGGTTTATACTCCTGAGTATGAGGCGGCTGAAAAGGCCATAGGCGAGGCTTTCCGGCGGCAGTTTGCAGCCCGTTGCCGCTATGCCGTTGAGCATCCCGGCCCCGTTGGGCTTTATTTCCTGCAAGAGGCAGCCGCGAGCGAGCTGGCCGACACGGCCCTGGTGCGCCGCGCCGTAGAGGAAATTTACGCCAAGCGCTATCCCGCCGCCTACGCCACGCGCTGGCTGCAGGGCTGGCTCGCGGGATGCAACGCCAAGGTGGGAGGCAGCTATTTCGACTTCACCGCGCCCGACCTCGGCGGCATCAATCACACGCTTTCTGAGGAAATAGAGGGCCGCGTGGCCTTGATTGACCTCTGGGGCAGCTGGTGCGGGCCTTGCCGCAGGCACTCGATGGCTCTCATCCCTGTATATAACAAGTACAAGGACCGTGGCTTCACCGTGGTGGGCGTGGCCCGCGAGTTCCGCAATTCCGGTGCCATGAAGACGGCGATAGAGCGCGATGGCTACCCATGGCTCAACCTGCTGGAGCTTGACGACCGCCTCGGCATCTGGACAAAATACGGCGTTGGCAATGCCGGGGGCGCCCGCTTCCTCGTAGGCCGCGACGGCAAGATACTGGCCGTCAACCCTGATACCGCGCAGGTGGAGGCCATATTGAAAGACAAACTGTAATAACCTGTTATGCAAATGAAAAGAAAAAGACTTTTGACAGTGGCCTGCTCGCTATTGGTAGCGGTGGCCAGCAACGCCCAAGACGGCAAGATATGCACGCATATAGAAGGTGAGGTGGCCGACACTGCTGTGCAGGTGATAAGGGTGCGCAGGGTTGATCAGAACAACAGCTATATCTATACGGACGCCATCCCGTTTGCCAACGGGCGCTTTTCTTATGACATACGCACGGAGGGGCTTACTGTTTACGATGTGTCCGCGTACAACAAGGACTGGATCGGGCGGTTTGCCAGATTTTTTGCCGACGGCGACACGGTGCGCATAAAGTTTGTTCCTGATGACTCCCCCGTATGGAGTTCGCCCTCGCCGCTAAACAAAGAGCTGCAGCGAGTGGACGGGGTGGCCGACAGCATCTACCACTCCTATGAGGCGCGGTATGCCCGCTTTGCCCACTACGAGAGCCTTACCGAGATCGAGCGCAGGGAGTGCGACGCCCTGAAAGATTCGGTCAACGGGCTGGTAAAGGCATTCAAGCTCGGCTATATACGCGATAATCCGGGGCCGGTCGGACTCTTCTTGCTGTTCGACAGGGCTGAGCGGCTTTATGAAGACAGCGTGGCCACGCGCGAACTCTTGGCCATCTACGATGAGGTATATGCCGGACGTTATCCCGACTTCCACCTTGCTGAATACATGAAAATGTGGCGTGCCTCACGCGGAATAAAGGAAGGGGCGCATTACATCGACTTCACCGCACCTGACCTCAATGGCACCGACCACACACTGTCGGTTGAGATAGATGGCAAAGTGGCGCTCATTGATTTCTGGGCAAGCTGGTGCGGGCCGTGCCGCAGGCTTTCCAAAAGCATGATTCCTGTTTACGAGAAGTACAAAGACCGTGGTTTCACTATCGTGGGCGTGGCTCGTGAGCGCGATGCGGAGGCCATGCGCAAGGCCATAGGGCGCGACAAGTACCCATGGCTCAACCTCATTGAGCTTAATGACCGTATCAAGCTGTGGAACAATTATGGCATGCGTGGCGGTGGAAACAAGTTTCTCGTTGACCGTGATGGCACAATCCTGGCCATCGACCCGAAGCCAGAGAAGCTTGAGGCTATACTGAAAGAGAAACTGAAATGACTGTGACTAAATATCAGAAAGGCTTATGAAGAGTATTATTAAGTTGTGTTTTGTTGTCCTTGCCGCCCTTTGCGCCATGCCGGTGGCGGCTCAGACTACGGGCGGAGACTACACCGTGACAGGCCGGATAGGTACTGCCAAGTATGACGGACAGACGGTCTGCCTGCGTAGTTTTGAATCGGGCGAGCGGTTGGACAGCGCGGTCGTGAGCGGCGGAAAGATGGTTTTCTGTGGCAAGGTGGACGGTGCGAGATATAGCCGGGTGGAGGTTGGAAACGAGTTCTATTGCAATCTGATACTTGAGCCGGGCGATATCACACTCGACTTCGACTCGTTGCACTGTGGGCGCGGAACTGCGCTGAACGACAGTGCCTGGCAAGTGGAGCTGGCCTATGAGACGAGAGATTCGGCACTAAAGGCAATATGGAACGACGTTGAGGCTCGGATTGCGGACGTGGCGGAGCGAGAGAAAGAGGCCGTGAAGCTGGCCAAGGACTATTACCGCGACGTGTTCATGGCTTATTTTGCAGGCCATGAGGACGATGCGCTTGGCCATAAGCTGCTCAATTCAGGCTTTCTCCGCAGCATGAGATACGCTGACCAGGAAGCCGTTCTGTCAAGGTTGGGCCCGTGGTTGCGCACCACGAAAATAGCTAAGCGCGAGATTCGCCGCGTGAAAGAGCGCGCCAAGCTGGCCGAGGCACGCCGGCTTACGGGCAAAGGTGCGATGTTCAAGGACGTGGAAGGCACCGGTCTGGATGGTCGCGCGGTGGCCCTTAGCGACTATGTGGGTCGGGGCAAGGACTATGTTTTGCTCGATTTCTGGGCTTCGTGGTGCGGGCCGTGCAAGCGCGAGATTCCGTATCTGGCCCGCCTCAGCGAGAAGTTCAAAGGCCGGGGGCTGACAGTCGTCGGTATGTTCGTGGCCGACACTCGTGAGAATTTTGCCAAGGCAGTGGCCGGCGAAGGCATTTCGTGGCCGCAAATCTTCGACAGCGCGAAAACGGCCCGCGCTCTCTACGGCGTCACAGGCATACCGCAGATAATTCTTTTCGCCCCCGATGGGCGCATCGTGGCGCGCGACCTGCGCGGCGAACAGATGGTGAAGCTCGTTGAGGAAACGCTCGGCAGTGGGCGTAAATGATGGGTTGGAAGTGTGAGAAAGATAGCATTGTGCGCAATGTCGCTTGTTTTTGCCCTTGTTGGCGCAGCGCATGGTGGCCAGACGTGGTTGCGTACAGTAGGGGTTAAGGTTCTGTTATGGCGGGATGTTATCCTGGTTTGGTCTTGATGTTTTCAGTCCTTGCGTCCAGATTCTTCCACGTTCGGGCGTGATTTTGATGTGATGTGGCTGCGTTTTACCTGTAGCGGAAGTGTTTCTTCCCTGCTATCTACTGGTTTGGTTGTGGGTAATGTATATTTACAAAGCCTTTCGCGGAAAACAAACCGCGCCGTTTGGACTTGCCAAACGGCGCGGTTTGCGTCTTGAGGCGGCCTGTTTTGCGTTGCGATATGGCCTGTTTCGGAGCGTAAAAAGGCCGGCTTTGATATGTGCCTGGCGTTCAGTTGGTTGCAAGGTCGGCATACATGACTGCGTAGTTGTAAGCAAAGTTTACATCCACGAGGCCGGTGACGGACTTCGGCGGCCGCTTACATCCAGTCGGCGAGGTCGGCCGAGGCTTCTACCTTGGTCTCGATGTCGTCGGGCAGGGCGGGGAAGAAGTCGATGCCCGTGATGCGTTCCACCTCGTCGATGGTGTTCACGTAGTCGCCTTTGGGGCGGTTGCCAGGCTGGTTCTTGTAGATGAAGCCGATGGCCTTGGGCTCACCTTCGGTGCATAGCACCACCTTGAAGAAAGCCTCGGGCACCACCACCTTGTTCTTGCCTATCGTCTTGTGGCGGCCTTTGTAGAGTATGGGGCCGCTCACTATGTAGATTGAGCCAAGCTCCTTGGCCCAGCGGCGGCACTGCTGCTCCATTTCGTTCCAGTCGCCGGCGTTGAGCGAGTGGTTCTGCGGGCAGATGTTGGTGAAGAGGAACGACTCGCGCTGCGCCGCCTCGCTCCACTTGTTGTCGGCAGAGGGGCATAGGTGGCCGCGGTCATAGCCCGAGCGGTAGTAGTCCCAGTCAGTGGCGCGTGGCTCAGGCACGTCCTCGTCCTCGGCGAAGTCGATGCCGCCACGCTTGTGGGGGCCAGATGTGTGTTCTGCAGTGAGCCGCCACGCCACCCAGTTGGGCAGGCGTGTGTCGCTGTTGTATGATGCGGTGTAAGCCGTGCGGGCAAGAATCTGCTCCTTGCGGTTGGTGAGTGGTGCCGGTATCTCCACCCCGTCGGGTGCCTCAGTGGGTGCTTCGGTCTTGGCGTCGGTTTCGGGCTGCGTGTCGAGTCCGGCCTCTTGGGCCAGCCGGTCGATGGCCTTGGTGGCGTAGTCGGTAAGTTTCTCCTCCACTTTTTGGCTTACGGCTTCTTTCACCTTGTCGGTGTTCAGCTCGCAGGCGGCCATGGTCATTGCCAGCAGTGCGGCCAGTGGTAGTGCGGTGATGTTCTTGCGGTTCATTGTAGGTGTATGTTAGGTTTTTGTTTTCTGTTGTAGATGAAGCTCGCTTTCGGTTTCCCGAGTGCAGCTTGAGTTATGCAAAGTCAATGCAAACGAGCGGAAAGAAAGCTCGCTTTCAAATTCCCGAGTGCAGCTTGAGTTATGCAAAGTCAATGCAAACGAGCGGAAAGAAAGCTCGCTTTCAATTTCCCGAGTGCAGCTTGAGTTATGCAAAGGTAAGCAAAAAAGGCGTAATGGCAAAGTGATGCTGTGACTTGGGGCGGGCCAAGGGGCAAAAAACAAGAGTGGAGGCAGCCTCGTGGCCATCTCCACTCTTTGTTATCGGTTAGTTTGCAACTTCCGGTTGAGCCGCTTAGGCGGGCAGGTTTATCCTGCCGTAGCTGTACATCCGGAGCATGTTGTTGCAGTAGTTGTTGAACTTCCTGCTTGTTGCAATCTTCTTGATCATCCTTTTCATAATCGTGTTACCCTTTCTTTTGCTTTTTGTTATACAATCTTTTTACTTCTCACTGGGTTGGATGCAGCTTCACATCCGTTATCCTTTCTTTTGTGTTTTGCTGGTGCAAAGATAGTGCCTTGGCTCTGTGCGCGGACACACAAAACCGTGTTTTTTGCGTTGAGGGCCGTGCTTTTTGATGCAGGTCAAATGTTTGACGCAGGTCAAGCCTTGCGCCTTATGTTGCGCAGGCGGCCATGCACATCGAACGAGCGGCGGTCGGCGAGGCGCAGCGTAAGCATGAGCGAAAGCATTGATGCACAGAAGGTTATGACGGTTATCATCATCTGGTATTTAATGGCGATGCCCGGGGCCGAGCCGCCGAGTATCTGGCCAATCATCGTTCCGGGCAGCGAGACAATGCCCAGAACTGCCATATTGGCAATGCACGGGGCGAACGACTTCTCCACGGCCTGGCGGGCAAAGGGCGTGACGGCCTCTATGTGGGTGGCGCCGTTGCCGAGCAGGTAGTAGTAAAGGTGCTGCTCGCGCTGCAGGCCGTCGTAATAGGCGTTGAGGGCTATTACGTTCACGCTGAGCATGTTGCCCATTAGTATGCCCATTATGGGTACGAAGTAGCGCGCGTCGAAGGGCTTAGGCAGGCCAAGCACGAGCAGGAGGAAGTACATGCCCACCACGGCGGCTGTGGCGAGCAGGCCCGTGAAGAGCGGCACGGCTATGATGCCGAGGCGCAGGCGTGTGCGGTGGGCGGCGGTGAGCGTGGCCACGAGCACCATGATGAGCACCCAGAGCACGTTGATGGCGGGGTTGTTCCACTCGAAGAGGTAGTGGAGGTAGAAGCCTATGAAGAGCAGCTGTAGCACCATGCGCACCGTGGCTATGACGGTAGAGCGGATGAGCCGCGCCCCGAGGCGGTGGAAGAAGTAGAGCGGTATGGCCATGAGCAGCAGCCCGATGGCCAGGCTCAGGTATGAAATGTCGGTTGTTCCCATATCTCTGTTGATGTTTGTTGGTGTGTTCTATAGTGTGGCTGGAGCTATGGTCACCGTCTTGTCGCACATCGCGGCGAAGGCTTGGTCGTGGCTCACGGCCACGATGGAGCAGCCGCGCGAGGCGAGCAGGCGCAGGTAGCCCGCCACGAGCGATGCTGAGTGGGCGTCGAGCGCGGAGGTAGGCTCGTCGAGCAGCAGGACTGCCTTGCCCAGCATGCCGCTCACGGCGAGCATGGCGCGCTGGCGTTCGCCGCCGCTCAGCTCGGCGGTTTTCTTGTCGTAAAGCTCCGGCGACAGCTCCAGCAGGCTCCATTCGGCCAAGAGCAGGTCTTTGGAGAAAGGCTTGCCGCGGTTTACCTTGAGGCCGAACGGCAGGCGCACCATGTCGCTCACCCACTCGGAAGGCAGCAGCAGCTCCTGCGGTATGTATGAAATGTGCTTGCGGAACTCCTCGGCCGACGAGGGCGTGAGCAGTTCGCCGTCGATGCTTATGTGGCCCTCGTCGAGGGGGAGGAAGCCGAGGAGGGCGCGCAGCAGGGTGGTCTTGCCGCTGCCGGAGCTGCCCGTGAGGCACACGGTTTGGCCGTCGGCCACTGTGAACGAGAGGCCGGAGAAGAGCGTCCGCCCCCCGGCGCTTATCGATGCATTCTTTACTTCGAGCATTGTTTGGTATGGCTTTGTTTAGCTTTGGCCCGGCATGGCGGGAGGGGTGGGCCTTTCCGCCCCTGCCGCGCGCCGCTTTGCTGCCTGCAAAGTTACTTAAAATAATCCATGCGGGCGGCATCGGGGCGTAGTTTTTGTGAGGCCGGCGTCTTGTTGGGCTGCCTTGTTGGCTGCCAGGTTGGGCTATTGCCTGGCAAAATGTTTGTAATGATAAGCGACAATCGGAACGTGTTTTGCGCACACTTGCTAATCGGCTGATACCCAATTAGTTACGGCTATATGCCGTTTTGCGCCATGAAACGGTCTGTTTCAGGGTCTGAAATGGGCTGTTTAGGAGACTCAAACAAGCCGTTTTAGGAGGCAAAACGGCTGTGGCTGCCAGGCGTGTAAGAGTTTTTCAGAAGCTGTTTTGATTTTGTCACAAAATCAAAACAGCATTCTCATGATCAAGGCATGGTGGTGGCGATGGGCGGGCAGGGGCGTTTCCGTGGGGCGGTATTGCACTTATGATGTCAAAGATTTTGGTAGTCGGGAATGTCGTTCAGAAATAAATATTTTTTACCATCGTAGTCCATCTTGCAGCAGTAGTGCTGAAGGCCGTTGCTTATCGTTAGGTAATCAACGCGCAGGAGCAGGTTGTAGGCCGCAATCTGGTTGAATACGCCCTGCGTTATCTGCACCGTGGGTGCCTTGTATTCCATTATCATGCGCGGGCGCAAGGCCGTGTCGTAGAGCACACTGTCGCACCGCAGCTTCTTTTCGCCCACGCGCAGCTCCACCTCGTTTGCCATGTAGGCCTCGGGGTAGCCCTTGTGGGCGATGAGGAAATTTACGAAGTGCTGGCGCACCCACTCCTCGGGGGTGAGCGCAACGTACTTGCGGCGCAGCGCATCGTATATGGCCGGGCGGCCGGCGGTGGCCCTGAGCCTCGGTTGCAAGGGCGGCAGATTGAGCTTATACATTATTATATATAAGGTGAGGTGGTCTGAACAAAATTGCCACGGCATTTCGGTTAACCGATATTTTGCCGTATCTTTGCAGAAAATAAGCTGCGCTCGGGAAATTGTGAGCAAGCTCACTTTCCGCTCGCTTGCATTATCTTTGCATAAGATACGCCCACGGCGGAGTGCAGCAATGCTTTGCTGCGCCGTATGTGGGCTTTGTCCATGAAGGCAGCGTGCCTCTTTGCAGGCTTGTCTCTGTGGCGACGCCGCCCCCTGCGGGCCTGCAAATTTAATAATTTTACTGTAATTTGAGCTATGGCTGAGAATAAAAACACTACCTATGAGGGCATCATGCGCGATTTGAAGGCGCGCAAGTTTGCGCCTGTATATTACCTCATGGGCGACGAGCCGTATTACATCGACAAGATAACCGACTTCATTGCCGACAACGTGCTGCCGCCCGAGGAGCGCGATTTTAACCAAACGGTGATGTTCGGGTCTGACGTCTCGGCTGCGCAGGTGGCCGACGTGGCCCGCCGCTATCCCATGATGGCCGACCTGCAGGTGGTCATAGTGAAGGAGGCACAGAGCCTGCGCAACACCGAGCCGTTGGAGTTCTACCTGCAAAAACCGCTTAAGTCGACCATCCTCGTGATGTGCCACAAGAACGGAACCATCGACCGCAGGAAGAAGCTGGCTGCCGTGGTGGAGCGCACCGGGGTGCTCTTTGAGAGCAAGAAGCTGCGGGAGCGCGACCTGCCTGCCTTCATCGAGAACTACCTCCGGGCCAAGGGCGCTAGCATCGACCCTAAGTCGCAGCAGGTGATTGCCGACTCGATAGGGGCCGACCTCAACCGCCTTGTGGGCGAACTCGACAAGTTGCTCATTGCGCTGCCTGCCGACGACCGCCGGGTTACGCCTGCCGTCGTTGAGCGGCAGATAGGGGTGAGCAAGGATTTCAACGCCTTCGAGCTGCGCGACGCCATCGTAAACAAGAATGTTTTCAAGGCAAACCAGATTGTGAAATATTTTGACGAAAATCCAAAGGCGGGCAGTCTCTACAGCTTCATCCCGATGCTCTTCAATTATTTCCAGAACTTGCTGGTGGCTTTCTATTGCCCGCAGAAAGGCAGCCCCGATGCGCTTGCCAAGTGGCTCGACCTGCGTTCGGCTTGGGCGGCCAAGGACTTCATGACGGGGATGAGGAATTTCAAGGCTGTGAAAGTTTTGCAGATAATTTATAAGATTAGGGAGATTGACGCCAAAAGCAAGGGCCTCGACAACCCCAATACGCCCCCGGGGGAGCTTATGAAGGAGTTAATTTTCTTTATACTTCACTGATTTTGCCACCTTTCTAACCCCATTTCCATCTAAAAGCAGCACTCCGCAGGAGTGCTTTTTTGGGCCTCAATCATCGGGAAAACAGTACTTTAGCATCAAAATAACCCCTCTGAGAATCGCGTATTCCAAACTTTTCGCCCGTCGGTTCGCAATTCTTCAAAATCAGCGAAAATCGGTTTCGCAGAGCCTCTTCAATTTAGTGTTTGCTTATTTTAATGTTTACTGTTGTTGATTCTGATTTGTATAGCAAGACAAGATTTCGTGATTTGTAAATCAATAGATACACAAACAACGTTTCAAACCTTGAAATTTACAGTACAAAACTATAAATTTCGTAATCCGAATATTTGTGTTTCACATTCTCAAACTATATATATTCAACACGCAAATCTACGCTATAACACTATAATATTCAGTCTTTTATCCATTATCATTAATCCTTTTTGCGTGGTAAATACGGCTTTTGGTCATCTAAATCGCTTGTAAACGGCTGTTGGTATGCATTATTCGTGTAAGCACCTAAGTGATAGCCAGTTTGTTAGGAAATAGCGTTTAATCTTTAATTATAGCGTGTTTAGTATTCTAAACTTTACATTTGTCGTTGTAAAGCAATAACGAAAGGCTGTTTGTTGTTTATGTTTTGATATTTGAAACAATAAAGTCAAACTTTTAAAACCGAAATTATTGTTTAGAAATTTGCACAGTCCGATATTTTGCTTTACCTTTGTAAACGCATTGAAATTGGGCTTGCCAAGCCCTGCTAACAGCTATTTTGCAGTATGAAAGATAGGATAAGACAGATTATGGAGGCTAAACACATGACCCAGCAAGTGTTTGCCCAGTTCATCGATATGTCGCCGGCATCGCTGAGCAGCATCTTCAACGGACGCACCAAACCTACCCTCAACATCGTTGAAGCCATCAAAAGGAAAATTCCTGACATCAATACCAACTGGCTGCTCTTTGGTGTTGGCGATATGTATGAGCATGCCCCGGGCGGAGATGCCGCAGATGAAGGCACGGCGCAAGGTGCTGCCGTGGAACAGACCCTCGACTTCGGAGCAGATGATTTCTCCACCCCCGCCCCTCAGTCTGGTGGTGCTCAGAGTGCCAGTCATGCTGGCCATGGTTTTAATGGTGTACGGAATACACGTCCGGAGGTAATCCGCGAGGAGATAAAATATATTGACAAACCACAGCGAAAGGTGGTTGAGATAAGGGTGTATTATGATGATTTGACTTACGAGACGTTTGTTCCGGCAAAGAAGTGATGGCCCGGTGGTGGCTAAGCGCTTGGTCGTGGCATTAGGGTTGGTACTCTTTGGTCGATTTTGAGAAAGGTTGTGGCGTTAGTGTTGGTAGTGTTTGGCTGGTTTTGAGAAAGGTTGTGATGTTAGTGTTGGTAGTGTTTGGCAGGTTTTGAGAAAGATCGTGGCGTTAGTGTTGGTAGTATTTGGCAGGTTTTGATGGAGGCCGTGGCGTTATGGTAAGAGGGGTTTGGCAGGTTCTGTGGGTGGTTGTGGGGATGCTGTGGAATTTTCGTTGTAGTTGGTTTTGTATATCCCTAAAATGTAGTACCTTTGCATTTGTAAAGCCGTATGCGATTGCCGGTAAAGCCGTATGCGATTGCCGGTAAAGCCGTATGCGGTTACAGTTAAAGCCGAGTGTGGCAGCCGGTCAATCCGGGTGTGGCTGTTGGCTAAGGCCTTTGTGGCTGTGGCCGATGCGGGCCATGTTTTGCAGTTAGCGTGAATGGTGGGGCCTATTAATTGCCCGGCGGCAGTTTTCAGTAGAGGATGTGCGGGCGGGCAAGCCCCTTTAAGTATAATTACGGCGGAGGATTAATAGTTTCCGCCATCAAATAGGGACATGAAGAAATACGTTCTTGACCTTACGGTGAGCGGCGTAGACAGGATTAATGAGAAGTATGCGCTGATAAGGCTCACCTACGAGGCTCCGCTGCCCGAGATGATGCCCGGGCAGTTTGTTGAGGTGCGCGTTGGCGGTTCGCCCACTACGTTCCTGCGCCGCCCCATTTCAATCAACTTTGTCGACCGCGAGCGCAATGAGTTGTGGCTGCTCGTGGCCGCCGTAGGCGACGGCACGCGCGCCCTGGTGTCGCTTGTCGCGGGCGACAGGCTCAACTGCCTGCTGCCCTTGGGCAACGGGTTCACCATGCCTGCCGGGCCGTCGGAGCGCGTGCTGCTCGTGGGCGGTGGCGTAGGCGTTGCGCCGCTGCTCTATATGGGTGCGGAGATGCGCCGCCGCGGCTGCGAGCCAACGTTCCTGCTGGGCGCCCGCAGGGCAGCCGACCTGCTGCAGGTGGAGCTGTTCAGGAAGTACGGCCGTGTGTTCATAACCACCGAGGACGCCTCGGAGGGCGAGCGCGGCTTCGTCACCAACCACTCCATCCTCGCCTCCGAGCGCTTCGACCGCATACAGACCTGCGGCCCCAAGCCCATGATGGTGGCCGTGGCCCGGTATGCCGCCAAGGAGGGGATAGACTGCGAAGCCTCGCTTGAGAACATGATGGCGTGCGGCCTTGGGGCCTGTCTCTGCTGCGTGGAGAAGACCACCGAGGGCAATTTGTGTGTGTGCAAGGAAGGTCCGGTGTTTAATATTAAGAAACTGTTATGGCAACTCTGAATGTAAAGATAAATGACATTGAACTGAAGAACCCCGTGATGACCGCTTCAGGCACGTTCGGCTACGGCATCGAGTTTGCCGACCTCGTGCCGTTGGATGGCCTTGGGGGCATCATCGTCAAGGGCACCACGCTGCGCCCCCGCGAGGGCAACGACTACCCCCGCATGGCCGAAACGGCCTTGGGCATGCTCAACTGCGTGGGCCTGCAGAACAAGGGCGTGGATTATTTCTGCGAGCACATCTACCCGCAGATAAAGGACATAGACACCAACATGATTGTAAACGTGAGCGGCTCGTCGCCCGACGACTACGCCGAGTGCGCCGCGCGGATTGACGCCTTGGAGCGCATACCGGCCATAGAGCTAAACATCTCATGCCCCAACGTAAAGGATGGCGGCATGGCCTTCGGCGTAACCTGCGCCGGGGCGGCCAGTGTGGTCAAGGCTGTGCGCCGCCGCTACCACAAGACGCTCATCGTGAAGCTCTCGCCCAACGTCACCGACATAGCCGAGATTGCCCGCGCCTGCGAGGCCGAGGGGGCCGACAGCGTGTCGCTCATCAACACCCTGATGGGCATGGCCATCGACATTGAGCGGCGCCGCCCGCGCCTCAGCATAGGCACCGGCGGCCTTAGCGGCCCTGCCGTAAAGCCCGTGGCCCTGCGCATGGTGTGGCAGGTGGCCCGCGCGGTAAGCATTCCCGTCATCGGCCTGGGTGGCATCATGACAGCCGAGGACGCCATCGAGTTCCTCATGGCCGGGGCCACGGCCATCGAGATAGGCACGGCCAACTTCATCGACCCCACTGTTACCATCCGCGTGCGCGACGGGATAAGCAGCTGGCTCGATGCCCACGGCTGCCGCTCGGTGACGGAAATCATCGGCGCGCTTGATGCATGACGCACCGCTTTTTGTAAAACAACATTACCATCCTGCCGCTGTGGCGCAACCGTCTGTGCCTCAGTGGCTTGCGAAACGGCCCGTTTGGTGTTCCCAAACGGGCCGTTTCATGCCCCCAAACGGGCCGTTTTAGGCGGCAAAACAGCCCGTTTTGCAATCCAACATGGCGCAGGCGGCGCGCCAATACGCTTTTTGTCAATGAAAATTACCGTGCCTGCGGCTTTCCGGCATGGCCTGCGCCGCCTGCCCCTCGGCGGCAGGGTGGCTGTTTGGCTATACATTAATATATTACAATATTGCATCGCGACTGCTTCATTTTATGACAAATTCCATCGATTTTTGACGCCCGCAACTCTCGTGCCGCAGTTTTTACGTAATTTTGCGAAAGCTTTCTATTTACTTAAAACTATATTTCAAATGACCAAAAAGACTACTTCATTGCTACTGGGTCTGTTGCTCACGGGTGGCGGCCTCAGTGCAACGGCGCAGCAGTTGGCGTTCCCCGGGGCGCAAGGCTTCGGCCGCTTCGCCACCGGAGGGCGCGGTGGCGAGGTGTACCACGTAACCAACCTCAACGACAGTGGCACCGGTTCGCTCCGCGATGCCATAAGCAAGCCCAACCGAATCATCGTCTTCGACGTTTCGGGAGTGATCAACATCTCCAGCCGACTGGTGTTCAAGAACAACCTCACCATTGCCGGGCAGACCGCCCCGGGCGAGGGAATCACCGTCTACGGCAACGGAGTCTCCTTCTCGGGGGCCAGCAACATCATCGTGCGCCACATGCGCTTCCGCATGGGCAAGCAGGGCGACAGCGGCAAAGACTGCGCCGGCATCGCCAACGGAACGGACATGATCTTCGACCACTGCTCCTTCTCGTGGGGCCTTGACGAGACGTTCTCCATCAACCCCGACGGCAAAGGGACTGCCCCGCAGAACATAACCATCTCCAACACAATCATGGGCCAGGGCCTGCTCCAGCATTCGGCAGGCGGCCTCATGCAGGCAGACAACATAACGCTCTACCGCAACCTATACTGCGACAACTCCACCCGCAACAACAAGGTGAAGGGAATGCAGCAGTATGTGAACAACATCGTGTACAACTGGCAGAACGGATGCTACCTCATGGGTGGCGACTCACAGGGCCAGTCGTACGTCAACGTTACCAACAACCTCTTCATCAATGGCCCCTCGGGCGGCGGCAACGCCATCACCAGCGGCAATGCCGACTTCCACATCTATGCCACCGACAACTGGCAGGACCGCAACCGCAACGGCGTGCTCGACCCCTACGAGATTCCGCGTGACGAATACACCGGCGGCCCGACGTTCGAGGAGGAGCCTTTTGCCTACCCCGAGCTTGAAACATGGAAGGCCAGCGAGCTTGTAGACAAGCTCCTGCCCACCGTGGGAGCCACGCTGCCCTACCGCGACCGCGTTGACTTCTACATGGTGCACCAGGTGATGTCGTTCGGCACCGTGGGCGCCATACTCTCCACCGAGGAGCAGCTGCCCTACGGAGTTCCGTCGTCGTGGACGCTGAAGAGCTTCGAGAAGCCCGCCGACAGCGACAACGACGGCATGCCCGACGCATGGGAAGAGGCAAACGGCACCGACCCGCAGAAGGACGACGCCATGACCATAGCCGCCAACGGCTATGCCAACATTGAGAACTACATCAACAGCCTGACCACCGAAAACCGCCCCTTCTTCCTCCGCGAGCCTATGCTCGTAGAGGCAGCCTCCACCGATGTGACCAGCATCACCATCGGATGGGGTGACTACACCGAGGGCGAGGATGGCTTCATCGTTGAGCAGCAGGACGGCGAGGCATGGAAAGAGGTGGCCCGCACCGAGGCCGATGCACAGCAGTGCGTTGTAAGCGGGCTTACGGCCGGCTCTGCCTACACCTTCCGCGTGTGCGCCTTCAAGGGCGAGGAGAAGTCTGACTACGTTACGCTTGAGGCCAAGACAAAGCCCGAGTCAGTGGAGATGGTTGACTGCGAGACGTTCGTTGGCGACGAGAACAACTGGCTCATAGCCCCCGAGCAGGACGAGGTGATAACCCTCGACGAGTCTGTTGAGAAGCAGGCCGTGGTAGTTCGCACCGAAGCCGACGTAACCATCACCGGACAAGGCTCGCTCGACGGCGCAGCGTCGCTCAACAAGACGCGCTCCGGCAAGCTCACCGTTGAGACGCTCAACGGCTACACCGGCCAGACCGTGCTCCACGATGGCGAGTTTGCTTTCAACACCCTCAAGGACGGAGGCGAGAAGAGTGCCATAGGCGCATCGTTCGAGTATGCCCAGAACTGGATATGGGACGGAGGCGCATGGGATTACACCGGCCCATCCACCAGCACCAACCGCAGCGCCACGATGTACAAGGACACCGAGTTCCGCGTGGCCAAAGGCTCCACGGTTGCCATGTCGGGCGGCATCGAGGGCGAGGCAAACCTCATCCTCGGAGGCGGTGGAACGGTTGAACCGGCATCGCAGAAATTCTTCATGTACGACGGAAACACCATCCTCAAGGACAGCGTTACGCTCAACCTCACCTACATGAAGCAGCTTGCCGATAAGCAAGTGTTCCTCGACGAGGCCGACGCCGCGCAGAAGCTCGTGCTTGCCGGTGGAAACTTCAAGTTAGAGAATGACAAAGATCTGAAAATTGCCATTAGGTTCCCCATCGAGGTTCAGGACGGCACATACTCCACTTTCTCCATCAATAAGCTGACAAGCATCAAGAGCGACGTGACCGGCACCGGCACGCTCGAGTACCGCATACCTTACGTGCGTGAGTACCTGGAGGGCGACTGGACCAAGTTCTACGGCACGCTCGTGGCCAACGGAATTGGCACTGAGAAAGACGGCAGCCAGCTGATGTTCCAAAAGGGCTTCAAAGGAATGCCCAACACGAGGGTTTACCTCAAGGGCAACACCCGCGTGGTTTGCTGGAACACCAACGATGAGCAGTACCTCGGAGGCCTCAGCGGCGACAAAGGCACTTACCTGAGCGCATCGTCGAAGAATACCGAAGGTGCCAAGATGATATGGCACGTGGGCGGCGCCAACT
Organism: uncultured Prevotella sp.; assembly: GCA_944319915.1. Lineage (GTDB taxonomy): Bacteria > Bacteroidota > Bacteroidia > Bacteroidales > Bacteroidaceae > Prevotella. Next base: position 86,147 of record CALUEY010000004.1, read on the forward strand.
TCGACGAGGCCTTCAACGGCACCATCGACAACAAGACTTCGGCCAACAAGGATGCCAACACCTCAATCGTAAAGGAGGGTTCCGGCGCTTGGAGGCTTGGCGGCAACAACGTCTACAAAGGCACAACTACCGTGAAGGGCGGCTCGCTCATCGTCAATGGCAAGCACACCGGCGGCGGCAACTACACCGTTAACGACGGTGCCACGCTCGCCGGCGAAGGCTCCATTGCCAGCGCCGTCACGCTGAACGAGGGCGCAATAATCCAGGGCGGCGACACCGTGGTAGACCGCAACCTCGGCCTTACGCTCACCAAGGCACTCAAAGTGGGCAAGGGCGCAATAGTTAACGTGCAGGCAAATCGCGCCGAGAGCAACACCATCTATGCCGACGGGGCCATCACCCTGGGCGAGGGCGCCATACTGCAGGTGAACGGCGGCACCATCGACGAGGCCCCGTATGACAAGACTGAGTACCACGTGTTCACCTCTTCCGCACTCAACATCACCGGCACCTTTGCCGAGATACAGCCCGCAACGCCCGGCGAGGGCCAGGAGTGGGACACCACCGACCTCTACACCGAGGGCATCCTGCGCGTGGTTGGCGGCGAGACGAACCCCAACCCCGATGAGGGCGGCGAGGAGAACCCCGACGTGGAGGAGTACCGCAAGTGGGATTTCACGGCGTGGAGCACCACTACCCAGACCAACCTTGAGGCCGAGGCCAGCAAGTACGTGAGCGAGCCTTGGCCCGCAGCAGGCACCGAGACCGGATGGCGCCGCTACGAGAAAGACGGCGGAGCCACCGACAGCGAGCCTCTGCGCGCGCCCAACACCATCTACTGGTACGGCAGCAAGATAACATCGCCCACCGAGCTTAAGGCCAACGGCGTGGCCATAGAGGAAACCAAGGGCCTGCTCTTCAACAACGTAACAGCACTCAACAACACCTTCGCCATAGCCATCGACTATCCCGAGACGAGCATCGGCACCTATGCCGGCGGCTCATATCTCTGGCTCAACGGCTCCGACCTGCAGTTCACCATCCCGACAGTTCAGCCCGGGCAGAAGATTCTCATGGAGGTAGAGTCGCACAAGAACACCGAGGGCCGCGGTGTGAAGCTCAGTGTTGACGGCGAGGAGATAGGCAGCTGCGAGCCTAAGGGCAAGACTACATACGAGTGGACCGTGCCTATGAACCTCGGCTCAAAGCCCGTTGATGTGCTCGTCACTTCCACCAAGGGATGCCACATCTACCTCATCGAGGTGGGCAATGCCGACCTCGTCAGCACCGGCATAGCCAGCTTTGAGGCCGACGGCGGCCTGCTCAAGAGCAACGTCTACACCACCGGCGGCGTGCTCGTGCGCAAGGCAGGCCAGCCGCTCGACGGCCTCGACAAGGGCGTATACATCGTTGACGGCGAGAAAGTGGTGGTTAAGTAACCGCTTCGCAGCATAATGTTCCGCATGGCGGCAGCTGGTCTCGGGCCGGTTGCCGCCATGTTGTTTTTGCAGTGTCGCCGTTGTTGCAGAGGCTTTCTTTAACCCGAATCGGTCGTTATACTTCACCCATCTTCCGCACTGCTGCCGCCTGCTTGCTTCCCGCTTTTGTCGAATATGTAGCGGGCTACATCGAGAAAAGCGGGAAGCAAGCAGGCGGCAGCAGTGCGGAAGATGGGTGAAGAGCCAACAAAAGGTGTTATATGTGTGATTGGCGTTCTAACGGCCGATTCGGGTTTAGGTCAAAAAGAAGCCCGGCGGCAACGGGCAGATGCCGTTGCCGCCGGGCAGAAGTGCCTTGCCGTTGTGCCGGCTTACACCCCGAAGGGGTTAAGGTTGCTGTAAGCCTGGCGCGTTTTCTGCTCTATGCCCTCGGCTGAGTAGTCGCCGCTCACGTTCTCCATGCCCTCGGGCTGCAGCTCCATGGCCCGCTGGGCATCCTCTTGCGCCCCTTTCATGTCGCCCTTGTCGTATTTCACGGCGCCCCTCTCCTTGTATGCGTCGGCGCAGAAGGGGTTGGCGTCAATCACCTTTCCGTATGCCTCAATGGCCTTGTCGGCCTCGCCCTTGGCCCGCTCTATGCGCGCTTGGAGCAGCAGCACGTCCTCGTTGTCGGAGTGGTTGGCCAAGAGGTGGGCGCAGTCGTCGGCGGCTCCGGCGGTGTCGCCCATCTTCAGCAGCGTCTGCCCGCGCAGCAGGTAAGCCTCGGCCATGTCGGCCTGCAGGGCTATGGCCTTGGTGAGCATGGCTATAGCGTTCACCACGTCGTCCTGCCCTATGCAGGCCTGCGCGTAGAGGTAGTGGGCGCGGGCGTCGGTGTTGTCTATGAGCAGTGCTCGCTCGCAGGCCCCGGCCATGGCCGTGTAGTTCTCCATCATGTGGGCCACCTGCGCCGTGCGCAGCCATATCGCCATGTTGTCTGGCTCGGCCTCGGCCAGCCGTTGCAGTTGCTCGTAAGCCTCGGCCAGCTCGCCGGTGCGCACGAGAGCCTGCGAGAGGTAGTCGCGCACCTCCAGGTCTTCGCGCAGCTTCAGCGCTTCGTTAAAGCATTTCACGGCGTAAGCGTGCTGGCCGGTCTTGGCCGCCCTCACCCCGTCGTACTTGAACATGTCGAACCTGCGCGCCTCGTCGGCCTGCTGTTTCTGTTCGGGCGTCTCCTCGCTGCCCCCGAACAATGCCTTGAAAAAGTTCATCCGCTTTATGTCTTTGTTTGTTCTTGGCGGCAAAAATACGTAATTATTTTGAAAAGGCCATGCCTGCGGCGCGCTTTTCGCCTATTTTGCGTATTTTTGCAGTGCGTGCCGCTGCGCCGGTGGGCGACAGGGTGCGCCGCATAATCCCGAGACGGCCATTAGAGGCCAAAGTGATTTCGTCCTGCCTGCGGCAGATTGGCTGTCGCCTTTGTTGAAGGCGTAGCGGGCTACGACGAGACAAAGGCGGAAGGCAAGATGCCTCAGGCAGGACGAAAGCACTTGGAAAGCCGTGCACAGCCCAAAGAAAAGGCATTAGGCGGTCTGATGACCGTTTCGGGATAAAGGCTTGGCTTATGGCAGACACAACGTTATACATAAAGAACATGGTGTGCGACAGGTGCAGGATGGCTGTGGAGAGCACGCTCACGGGCATGGGCCTCAGGCCCCTGTCGGTGGAGCTGGGCGTGGCAAGGGTGGCGGGCGAGCTTGCCCCCGGGCAGCGCGAGCGGCTGGCCTCGGAGTTGGGGCGGCTGGGCTTTGAGCTGCTGCGCGACCGCCAGCAGCAAACCATCGACCGCATTCGCACGGCCATCATCGAGCTGGTTCACTACCGTGGCGGGCTGCCGGGGGTAAACCTTTCCGGCTACCTGGCCCGCCGCCTCGGCTCCGACTACAGCGCGCTGAGCAAGCTTTTCTCCGAGACGGTTGGCATGACGATAGAGCGTTACTACATACTGCAGCGGGTGGAGCGGGCCAAGGAGCTGCTCTTTTATGGCGAGATGACGCTGGCGGAGATAGCCCGCGAGCTTAACTATTCGAGCGCGGCCTACCTCAGCGCGCAGTTCAAGGCCACCACGGGCATGACGCCATCGCAGTTTAAGGCCATGCGCGGCAGCGGCCTGAAGCCTATCGACGGGCTGGGCGGCGACAAGTAACCTATGGGCAAGGCGCGTTTTTGATGGCGGTTTTTGTAAGGTTTTGTTACCGCAGGCGGCGTTTTGCGCAACGTACTGTGTGCCAGCGTGTTGCGGCAGCTGCCGTTTCGCATTCCCAAACAGGCCGTTTCACCATGCCAAATAGGCCGTTTCGCATGGTCAAACGGCTTGTTTTGCGTTGCAATATGCCCTGCATGGCTTCCTCGCCCTTGCTTTGTAAACATCTGTTACCGTGCTTCATGTAGAGTAAAATGCTCTTTTGCGTTGATAGGAATGCTCTCTTGCGTTGATTCAGCATCTCTCCCAAGTTAGTCATAATTCTCTCCCACGTTGATGGAAATGTTTTTTCTATGTTGATTCAACGGCTCTTACAAGTTAGTTGAAACACTCTCCCACGTTGCTGCGGGTTTGCAACCCGCAGCTGTTTGTTTTCGGGTCTGCGACCCGTCAAGTGCTTGAGGTATAATGGATTATGGCGGGTTGCAAACCCGCGACCTTATGCGGCCGGGTTGCAAACCCGGCCGAACGTGGGGAGCGTGGGCGGGTTAGTTGCCGAACGAATTCTCTCCCACGTTGCTGCGGGTTTGCAACCCGCAGCTGTTTGTTTTCGGGTCTGCGACCCGTCAAGTGCTTGAGGTATAATGGATTATGGCGGGTTGCAAACCCGCGACCTTATGCGGCCGGGTTGCAAACCCGGCCGAACGTGGGGAGCGTGGGCGGGTTAGTTGCCGAACGAATTCTCTCCCACGTTGCTGCGGGTTTGCAACCCGCAGCTGTTTGTTTTCGGGTCTGCGACCCGTCAAGTGCCTGAGGCATAATGGATTATGGCGGGTTGCAAACCCGCGACCTTATGCGGCCGGGTTGCAAACCCGGCCGAACGTGGGATGGTTGGTTGCCGAACGTGGGATGGTTAGCTGCCGAGCGCGGGAGTGATTGCTGCCGAGCGGGGCAGTGTTGCCCTTGCCATAAACTTGTAATTCTTTTCCATCATTCCGTAACGGGGCAAGGCGCGTTTTTCAGTAACTTTGCAGACATATTACAAAACGAAAGGATAAAGATGGAAAAGAAGACAGTTGCCATCCTCGGCATGATGTGCGCCGGGTGCTCGGCCAATGTTGAGCGCAAGCTCAACTCTATGCCCGGGGTGGCCTCGGCAGCGGTGAGCCTGCCCTCGCGCACGGCTCTCGTGGAGTTCGACCCTGCACTGACGTCGCTCCAGAAGATGAAGGAGGAGCTGGCCTCGATAGGCTACGACATGGTGATAGAGGAAGACCGCAACGTGGAGGCCATAGAGCGCAGGGCCTACGTAAGGCTGCGCCGCCGCGTGGCGGCCTCGTGGATGTTTGCGGTGGCCACGATGTGCCTCTCAATGGGGTGGGTGAGCGTGGGCGGGCGCGACGCGGCCAACCAGCTGATGCTTGTCATCGCGCTGCTCAACCTCGTTTATTGCGGGCGGCAGTTCTACGCCACCGCCGTGCGCCAGGCCCTCCACGCATCGGCCGGCATGGACACTCTCGTGGCCATGAGCACCTGCGTGTCGTTCCTGCTCAGCGTGTTCAACACGTTCTGGGGCGAGGCCGTTTGGGGGGCGCGCGGCATAGAGTGGCACACGTACTACGATGCCTCGGTGATGATAATAACCTTTGTGCTCACCGGGCGGCTCATGGAGGAGCGAGCCAAGAAAGGCACAGCCTCGGCCATAAGGGGCCTCATGGGCCTTGCGCCCAAGACGGCCCACCTCGTTGACGGCGGCATGGTGACCGACGCCCCAATCTCGGCCCTGCAGCCGGGCGACACCATCGAGGTGCGCGCCGGCGAGAAGGTGCCTGTCGACGGCACCGTGGTGAGCGGCTCGGCTAGCATAGACGAGAGCATGATAAGCGGCGAGCCGGAGCCTGTGGCCAAGGAGAAGGGGGCAAGGGTGCTGGCCGGCACGCTGGCCCGCGAGGGGCAGCTGCGCTTCAGGGCGGAGGCCGTGGGGGCGAAGACGGTGCTTGCAGGCATCATCAGGATGGTGCAGGAGGCCCAAGGCTCCAAGGCTCCCGTGCAGCGCGTGGTGGACCGCATAGCCCTCATCTTCGTTCCGGCGGTGCTTGCCGTAGCCGTGGCAACGTTTGTGGTGTGGCTCGTCGTGGGCGGCATGGAGGCCATGCCGCGCGCCGTCATCTCGGCCGTGTCGGTGCTGGTGATAGCCTGCCCCTGCGCCATGGGGCTGGCCACGCCCACCGCCCTCATGGTGGGCATAGGCAAGGCGGCCAACATGGGCATACTAATCAAGGACGCCACCGCCCTCGAAAACCTGCGCAAGGTGAGCGCGATGGTGATAGACAAGACAGGCACGCTGACCACGCCCAGCGCCGGAGGCGAACCTGGCGCAGCTGCGGCAGGCGATGCAGGGCCTCGGCCAGTGCAGATTGACGAGCTGCTGGAGCGCCGCGAAAGCCTGAAGCCCCATGCCCGCGAGGCCATGGAGGAGCTGAAAGGCGAGGGGATAAGCATCTACATGATGAGCGGCGACACCGAGGAGGCCGCCGCCTATTGGGCTGCCAAGGCGGGCATAGGGCATTACCAAAGCAAGGTGATGCCGCAGGACAAGGAAGACTTGGTTAGGAAGCTGCAGGCCGAGGGCCACCGCGTGGCCATGGTGGGCGACGGCATAAACGACAGCCAGGCACTGGCCGCCGCCGACGTGAGCATTGCCATGGGCAAGGGTACTGACATTGCCATGGATGTGGCGCAGGTGACGCTCATGGGAACCGACCTGAGGCGCATACCCGAGGCCATACGCCTGTCGCGCAAGACGGTGAGCATGATTCACCAGAACCTCTTCTGGGCCTTTATATATAATGTGGTGTGCATCCCGCTCGCAGCCGGGGCGCTGGCACCCGTGGCCGATTTCCAGATAACGCCGATGTGGGCCAGCGCGCTTATGGCCATGAGCAGCGTGAGCGTGGTGCTCAATAGCCTGCGCCTGAAGTACGTGGTGTAGGCATGAAGCGGCGTCCGGCTGGCACGCTCTGGTGCCATACGCTCACGCCGATGCTTAGCGAGGGGCTTACGTTGTAGCGCAGTTCAGCCCCAATCTTGTCGCCGAAGTCGCCCATGTAATACAATGGCATGGGCATCTTCGGCGCCGCTATCGACTTTTGGCCGAACAGGTAGGCCTCCCAGTGCTCGTTGAAGCGGTAGCCGAGCACGGCGGTGAGGCCAGCGTCGCTGAATTGCGCCGCGCCCCAGTTGAAGTGCGAGTAATAGCCGCCCACGGCTATCGAGAGGCGCGGGGCCAGCTCGGCGGCATACATCAGGGCCACGCTCTGCGCGAAGCCCGAGCCGCGGTAGCTGCCCAGGCCCACCGTGGCCGAGAGCGACAGCGAGGCGTTGAGGCCGCTGTGCAGCCCCCAGTCGTTCCACGCGCCGAACGGTCCCCACAGCGGATGGCGCGCTATCGTGCCGCGCTCGGTTAGCGGCGGCAGCGCAAGCGTGTCGGCAAGCTGGGCCGGGGCGGCGGCCGGCTGCGTTTCGAAACCTTGCCCCTGCCTTTCCGGCAGGGGCTTTTCGGTTATCTCCTGCGCGCTTGCAGAGAGCGCACAGGATAAAAGTGCGAGTGCAAAGAGGCTCTTCTTACACATGTATTGCGTCTATTTGTCTTCGGCGAAGAGCGGGTCTTCGGGCATCACCATTATTGGCTCTTGCTCGCTGAGCTTCAGTATCTTGGCCGGAACGTACTTCTTGTTCACCACGAGGCGGAACATATACTCGCGCAGCCAGCGGTCGGACATGATGAGGTAGCCCTTTTGCTGGCTCCATTCGGCGCCCCAGCTGTTCTCCACCTTCCACTTCGTGGCCTTGCCATCGGCGTCGAGGTCAACGGCGGTTAGCGTCATGGCGTGGGTCGACCCGCTGTCGTAGGTGCTTATGCGGGCGGCCTTGTCCATGCCGAAGGTGGTGCCGAAGAGCGATGCGTAGTCGTAGTTCTCCGTGTCTACGTAGCCCCGCTTGCTGTCGAGGAACTTGCCCACGTCGTAAGAGCTGTACAGCTTGCGCCCGTCCTTTAGCGACGCTATGGCCATCTGCTCTATGTCGTCCATGGGCAGGTTGATGTATTTCCAGTTATGCCCGTCGTAAGTGTGGCGGTCGTATTCCACCTCGTAGGTCTTGTAGTAGGGGCGGCGCGGGTCGTTCATGGCCATGATGAACGTGCCGTTGATGGGGCCGCCCACCACCTCCTTGTAGAACTCCATGGGCGTGTAGGTCTTTGCCGGGCCTGCGGCGCGCCCGTCCTTGGTCTTGAAGGCGTAAGTGAAGCTCTGCGGCGGCTCGCCTATGGTGAGGGCGAGCATGCGGTAGATGGTGGCGAGCATGGCTGTCTTGGCCTCGGCTATGGCCTTGGCGTCCTTCCCATCGGCCACCAGCTGGCGCAGTTGCAGGCCCTGCTCGCGCAGCTTTGAGCTTACGAGGGCTGCCATGCGGGCCGTGTTGTCGCTCGAAAAGGTTTCGGCCATCACCTCCTTGGGCACCAGCCCGTACTTGTCGGCAAGGTCGGCCACGCCGCAGAAGGTGCCTCCGTCGCTTATGGGGTGCTTGAAGAAGAACTGCACGCGCTGGTCGTCGATGGGCTTGCCGGCCGTCTCGATTACGCCTTGCAGGAAGAGGTTGGCCTTTTCCAGCTGGTCGTAGAAGAAGAGGTAGGCCTGCGAGAAGTCGACGCGGAGCGAGTCGGTGCGCTGGGCGAAGGCCGAGCGGAGCACGTTCATGCCGCTGAACATCCAGCAGCGGCCCGACTGCTGCTGGTCGGTGATGCTCTGCGTGGGCGTCTCTATGCTGAAGTGGGTGTCCACTGCGCCCGCGTTGGCGCGGTTCTTCGCCAGCGCGTCTATCGGGTTGGCGGCTATGGCGTTGGCCAGCGCGCGGTCGGCGGCGGTCATCTTTTGGCTGCTGCGCATCTCGTCGATCATGGCCTGCGATATTCCTCCGGCCTTGGTCTGCGCCCCGGCCGTGGCCGCCAGCATGAGGGCGGCGGCCAGTAAGAGTTGGTGTTTGTTCATCGTTATATATAATATAATGTGTAAATGTTGGCTTTTAACGCCATCCAAAGGTAAGCATTATTTCCCAAACAGTAGAGTTTATCTTACTTTTTAAACATCCTTTAAAGAAAAACGGGCCTCGGAAACCCGTTTTGTGAAAAAAGTTTAGAAATTATTTGCTTGTTACAATAATGTTTCATATCTTTGCAGCACATAAACTTTAGTGTTACATAAAAACAGATTGAAATTATGAAAAAAGTTATGTTAATGGTTGCGTTCATGGTTGCAACAGTTGCAGCCAGCGCACAGGTTTACATCGGTGGAGGCTTTGGCATCAATTCATCCAAGCCCGCTCAGCCTGAGAATGCTAACATCGATGCTACGACAACGATTTCCATCATCCCCGAGATTGGCTACAAGCTCAGCGACAAGTGGACAGTAGGACTCGGCATTGGCTATACCCATACGTCGAATCCATCGTCAGATCAGGTGCTTGGTTATAAAGGCGTTGACAAGCTGAATGGCTTTGTGATTGCTCCCTATGCTCGTTACCACTTCGTAAAGTGGAACAAGGTTGGCCTTTTCATACAGGGTGGACTGAGCTATACTAGCATGAAAGGTACTGCTGAGGCTGATGACGAGAATGGCTGGGAGTCTGATGTTGATGGAACGGTCAGCACATTCTACATTGGCTTCAAACCAGGTATCCAGGTTGACCTGTCGGAGAAGCTCTCGCTTGTTGCAACTGTTGGCAACCTTGGTTGGTCGACTTCAAGCTATGGGGGAGATGTATGGGAGAACTACGACGCTTCTTCTACATTTGACTTCGGCGTAGACCTCTCGCAGATTAACTTCGCAATGTATTACAATTTCTAAGCAAAAAGACAACAAACAAGCATCCCCGCTACCGTTGAGGTGGCGGGGATGTTTTGTTTGTTTTGGCTTCTTTGCGGTGGTTAGCAGCCGGTGCCGTCGATGCTGCATGATGGGGCGGGTTCGTCCTTTGGTCGGCGGCGCAGGCCGGCTTCCTCGGGGCGGAGGGTCACGGTGCCGTCGTCGAGCACGAAGCAGGGTATGCCCACCGTGCCTTTGCGCTTCACGGCGTCGAACGCCGGGTTGTTGTCGCGCAGGCTGAGGAACTCCTTCAGGTTCCTCACGTGCTGCCCGATGTCTATCACTTCATAGTTTCCGTTGCCTTCCACTTGCTCGTCCACGTATGTGCAGTCGGGGCAAGTGCTCATTCCATAAATCTTTATCATAGTTCTGTTGTTTTGGTATTGCTTGCTGCAAATATAGCGAATAAAACGAAGAACAGGCAATTGCGTTGGCAGAAAAATGAGCCGGCGGGCAACATTTGCATCTTGGTTGCAACAAACTTGCCATAACTTTGTGGCGCAAAAAGCAAGTGCGACATAACGACAAAGACAGATATTGCATAATGAGAAAGAACTTTTTAGTGTTAGGAGCCGTGGGCCTGGCCCTCTTGGCTTCATGCCAAGGCGGGGGCGGGCGGCCCGATGCCCATGCCGAAGGCGCGCAGGGCAGTGACGCGAAGGCGCAGGCCCATGCCGGCGAGATTGTGCTGCCGCACGACAAGGCCAAGGCGGCGGGAGTGGTGGTAAGGAAGGTTGGCCCCGGTGATTTTTACGGAGTGATACCCGTTGGCGGCAAGGTGATGGAGGCAACGGGCCGCGAGGCCACCGTTGTGGCCACCGCGTCAGGCGTGGTGTCGCTGCTTTCGCCCATGGCCGAGGGTACGGCTGTTGCCGCGGGAAAGCCCCTGTTTGCCATCTCCGGCGAACGCCTGCAAGACGGCGACCCGGCGGAACGCGCCCGCATAGCCTACCAGAAGGCCAAGCGCGAGTATGAACGCATGGTCAAGTTGGTGGCCGACAAGATTGTTTCCGACAAGGAATACACTGCGGCCAAGGCCGATTACGAGAACGCCCGCATAGCCTACGAGGCCATATCGCGCAGCGGCGCCAGTGGAACGAGGGTGGCGTCGCCCCTTTCCGGCTACGTCAAGTCGTGCCTTGTCAAGGAGGGCGACTACGTGGCCGTGGGCCAGCCGCTGGCCAGCATCACGCAGAACCGCCGCCTGTACCTCAAGGCCGACGTGCCTGAAAGGTACTACAGGCAGCTCGCCCACGTCTCTTCGGCCAAGTTCAGGACTTCATACGGCGACGACATCCACGACATACGTGAGCTTGGCGGCAGGCTGGTGGCCATAGGCAGGGCTTCGGCCGAAGCCTCGCCTTACATACCGGTGACCTTCGAGTTCAACAACACCGGCGGCATATTGCCCGGTGCCTTTGCCGAGGTTTACCTGCTTACGGCCAAGCGCAGCGGCGTGATCAGCCTGCCGCTGGGAGCCATAACCGAGGAGCAGGGCGCGCATTTCGTTTACATACAGACCGATGCCGACTGCTACCGCAAGCAGGAGGTGACGCTGGGAGAGGCCGACGGCGAGGCGGTGGAAGTATGCCGGGGGCTCAAGGGCGGCGAGCCTGTGGTGATGGAGGGCGCCATCCATGTGAAGCTGGCTTCAGCCGCCAACGCCATCCCTGCCCACACGCACAGTCACTAACCATGACCGAGTAGCCATGCTGAACAAAATAATACGTTTCTCGTTGCAAAACCGGCTGCTGGTGCTTGTGGCGTCGGTGTTGCTCATGGTGGGCGGCGCATACACGGCTTACCATGCTGAAGTGGATGTTTTCCCCGACCTTAACGCGCCTACCGTGGCCGTGATGACCGAAGCCGGCGGGATGGCGGCGGAGGAAGTGGAGCAGCTCGTTACCTTCCCCATAGAGACGGCGGTGAACGGAGCCACCCACGTGCGCCGCGTGCGCTCGTCGTCAACGGCCGGGTTCTCCGTGGTGTGGGTGGAGTTCGACTGGGATACCGACATCTACCTTGCCCGGCAGATAGTTTCGGAGAAGCTGGCCACCGTGGCCGACGACCTGCCCGACAATGTGGGCAAGCCCACCCTCGGCCCGCAGTCGTCGATACTGGGCGAGGTGCTGATAGTGGGCCTCACTGCCGACAGCACGTCAATGCTCGACCTGCGCACCCTGGCCGACTGGACTATCCGCCCGCGCCTGCTCTCCACGGGCGGCGTGGCGCAGGTGGCCGTGCTGGGCGGAGACATCAAGGAATACCAGGTGCTGCTGCATCCCGCCAAGATGAAGCATTACGGAGTTACCTTGCCCGAGGTGCTCGCCGTGACAAGGGGGATGAACCAAAATGCCAACGGCGGCGTGATTTACCAATACGGCAATGAGTATATAGTGCGCGGCGTGGTGTCTACAAGCGATGTTGAGCAGATGGCCAAGGCCGTGGTGAAGGCCGAGGGCGGCCTCAGCGTTACGCTGGCCGACGTGGCCGACGTGAAGGTTGGCGCCCAGCAGCCGAGGCTCGGCCTGGCTTCCGAGAAAGGTAAGCCCGCAGTGCTGCTCACGGTGACCAAGCAGCCGGCCACCGGGACGATAGAGCTTACCGAGCGGCTGGAGGCAGCTTTGGCCGACCTGAGCAAGAACCTGCCGGCCGATGTCCACATTTCCACCGACGTGTTCAGGCAGTCGCGCTTCATCGAGGCGTCTATCGACAACGTGCAGGAGTCGCTTTACGAAGGCGCGATATTCGTTGTCATCGTGCTCTTCCTCTTCCTCGCCAACGTGCGCACCACCGTCATCTCGCTGGTTACGCTGCCGCTCTCGCTGCTTGTCTCGCTGCTGGTGCTCCACTGCCTTGGCTTGAGCGTCAACACGATGAGCCTTGGCGGCCTGGCCATTGCCATAGGCTCGCTTGTCGACGATGCCATAGTGGACGTGGAGAACGTGTGGAAGCACCTGCGCGAAAACCGCATGCTGCCCGATGGCGAGCGCAAGCCTGTGCTTGAGGTGGTGTTCAATGCCTCGCGCGAAGTGCGCATGCCCATCCTCAACTCCACCATAATCATCATCGTGAGCTTCCTGCCGCTGTTCTTCCTCAGCGGCATGGAGGGGCGCATGCTCATACCGCTCGGCATCGCGTTCATAGTGGCCTTGCTTGCCTCCACGGTCGTGGCCCTTACGCTTACGCCCGTGCTGTGCAGCTACCTCCTGGGCCGTGGCTCCAAGGGGGGCGGCGTGCCGAGGGAGGCCTTCCTCGCCGTGTGGCTCAAGAAGCACTACCAGAACGGCCTGCTGTGGGTGCTTGACCACAAGCGGGGAGTGCTGGGCATGGCGGCGGTGCTGTTCTGCGTGGCGCTGGGCTTGTTCTTCACCCTTGGCCGCAGCTTCCTGCCGCCGTTCAACGAAGGCTCGTTCACGGTAAACATCAGCTCGTTGCCGGGCATCTCGCTCGAAGAGTCCGACAGGATAGGGCGGCAGGCCGAGGAGCTGCTCCTGTCGATACCCGAGATAAAAACCGTGGCCCGCAAGACTGGCCGCGCCGAGCTTGACGAGCACGCCCTGGGCGTGAACGTGTCGGAGATAGAGGCGCCCTTCGAGCTGGATGGCCGTTCGCACGAAGAGCTGCTCAACGATGTGAGGCACAAGCTCTCTGCCATCGTGGGTGCCAACATAGAGATTGGGCAGCCCATAAGCCACCGCATCGACGCGATGCTGAGCGGAACGCAGGCCAGCATAGCCATCAAGCTCTTTGGCGACGACCTTGGCAAGATGTTCGCCATAGGCAACCAGATAAAGCAGGCCGTGGCAACGGTTGACGGGATAGCCGACCTCAACGTGGAGCTGCAGGTGGAGCGCCCCGAGCTTGCCATCATCCCGAGGCGCGAGATGCTCGCCAAGTATGGCATCCCGTTGTCGGCCTTCACCGAGTTCGTGCGGGTCAACATGGCCGGTGAGGTGGTTTCGCAGGTCTACGAGGGGCAGAACAGCTTCAACCTCGTTGTCCGTGCCGCCGAGGAAGAGCGCGGCGTGATGGAGCGCATGCGCAACTTGATGATCGACGGCCCCAGTGGTGAAAAGATCCCGCTGGCCAATGTGGCCGAGGTGAGGTCGTCTGTCGGGCCAAACACCATCAACCGCGAGAACGTCAAGCGCAAGATAGTAGTCTCGGCCAACGCCAGCGGGCGCGACCTGCGCAGCGTAGTGACCGACATACAGGCCCGCATCGGCGCCGAGGTGAGCCTGCCCGAGGGCTACCACATAGAATACGGCGGGCAGTTCGAGAGCGAGCAGAGCGCCAGCCGCACCCTGCTCGTGGCCTCGCTCGTGAGCATAGCCGTCATCTTCCTGCTGCTTTACATGCAGTTCAGGAACGCCGGCGAGAGCGGGGTGATACTGCTCAACCTGCCCCTGGCCCTCATCGGCGGCGTGTTTGCCTTGCTCTTCACCACGGGCGAGGTGAGCATCCCGGCCATCATAGGGTTCATATCGCTCTTCGGCATAGCCACCCGCAACGGCATGCTGCTCATAAGCCGCTACAACACGCTGCGCGATGAGGGCCTGCCGCTGCGCCAGTGCATCGTGCGCGGCTCGCTCGACCGCCTCAACCCCATACTGATGACCGCCCTGTGCTCGGCCCTGGCGCTCATACCGCTGGCACTGCGCGGCGGCCTGCCGGGCAACGAGATACAAAGCCCCATGGCCAAGGTGATACTCGGCGGCCTGCTCACGTCCACTTTCCTCAACGCGTTCATCATACCGATAGTGTATGAGTGGATGGGGCGGAAGCATATTGTGAAACAAGCAAAAACAGTAAACGAATGACTATGAAGAATGCATTAGCCCTGCTGCTTGCCCTCATGGCTGCGCTGCCTGTGGGGGCGCAGGGCCTGGAGAGCGTGCTGCAAGGCGTGGAGCAGAACAACAAGGAGCTGCAGGCCATAAGGCACGACAACGAGGCTACAGCAGAAGAAGTGGCAGCGCGCAACAACCTAAGCGACCCCTCGGTGGAGTACAGCCCGTTCTTCCGCAAGGGCGAGAGCGGCGTGGCCAGTTCTGAGCTTGTGGTGTCGCAGGGCTTCGACTTCCCAACCCTTTATGCCGCCCGCCGCAAGTCGGGCAGGCTGCACCGCGAGGCCCTCGGCTTGCAGTACCTCACGGCGCGCCGCGACATTCTCCTGCAGGCCAAGCTGCTTTGCCTCGACCTCGTGAAGTGCGCACAGGACGGGGCTCTGCTCGGCAAGCGGCGCGCCGATGCAGAGGCGTTGCTGGCCATGATGGGGAAGCGGCTGGAGAGCGGCGACGCCACGATGCTCGACGTGAACAAGGTGAAGATGGACCTCATGGCCATACGCAGCGAGGAAACCGCGCTCGAGGCAGCGCGCAACGAAGCCCTGCAATCGCTCGCCGCACTCAACGGCAACGTGCCGGTGGCGTTCAGCGCCACCGACTACGAGCGGCAGGCTCCACCTGACGGTTACGAGGCCATGGTTGGCAAGGCCATGGCTGCCGACTATGGCGTGCGTGCGTCGCAGGCTTCGGAGCAGGCCCTGGCGCAGGACCTCAAGGCTAGCAGGCAGGGTTGGGCGCCAAAGTTGGAGGTGGGCTACCGCCGCAACACCGAAGGCCGCGATGCCAGCCACGGCTTCATGGTGGGGGCGTCGTTTCCGCTTTTTTCGGCCCGCAGTGGTGTCAAGGTGGCCAAGGCGCAGCACGCCGGGGCGCAATTGCGGGCGGAAAACGCCCGCATAGAGGTCGAAACACGGCTTAAGGCGCAGGTGGGCCAGTTGCAGGAGCTTGAGAAAGCCAAGGCTGCCTACGACGTTGGCCTGATGACCCATACGCTCGACCTGCTGCGCAAGGCCGTGGAGGGCGGCCAGCTGACCGTAATAGAATATTACGCCGAGGCCGACGCCATCTACCGCAACCTGCAGGCTTACAACGAGATAGTGCGCCAGTACCAGGGCGTGATGGCCGAGATATACAAGAACGACTTGTGAGGCTCTACTCCAAAAAGCCATGCCTCGAAGGTCTGTTGGGCGGCTGTGGCTACTTGCATATGTGCAACTAAAAACGCTCCCGGCGCAAGCTGCCGGCCCGCTGCTGCCGCTGCGCATTCCAATATGGCCTGTTTGGCGCCGCCAAACAGGCCTTTTCGCACCCTGAAACGGCAGGTTTCGGAGGCCAAAACGGCACGTTTTGCAACTGCTTGGCAGCCAGGTTGTTAGCCCGTTGCCGCCAGTCTGCGGTGTTTAACATATTTGTGTTAAAAACCAATCGCCCATTAGGCCGCCACAAGTGCTTGGGCTTGGATAGGCATAAAGCGCAACAAGGGGTGGAAGCAAAGAGCAGCTTCCACCCCTTGATGCATCTTTTGCAATCATCCTAAATCGTTAGATTCAAACATCCAACGCTATCTTGCAATCATTGCTTGCAGAGCCAGCAACCTTCTTCGTGCGAGTTTATCACGCCTATGGCCTGCAGGTAGGCGTACACTATTGTGCTGCCAACGAACTTCATCCCCCTGCGGCGCAGGTCATTGGATATGGCGTCGGACAGCGGCGACGTGGCAAGCCCACGCTCAACTATGGCATGGCCGCCGGTGAATCCCCAGATGTAGCGGTCGAACGAGCCCCACTCGCCTTGTATTTCAATGAACGCCCGTGCGTTGGTGATGGCTGCCCTTATCTTCAGGCGGTTGCGCACTATGCCCTTGTCTTGCGCCAGCACGCTTACCTTGCTTTCGCCGTAGCGGGCTATGCGGCTGTAGTCGAAGCCGTCGAACGCCCTGCGGAACGCCTCGCGCTTGTTGAGTATGCACTCCCACGACAGTCCGGCCTGGAAGGTTTCGAGCAGCAACATCTCGTAGAGCTTTCCGTCGTCGTGCACCGGCACTCCCCATTCGTTGTCGTGGTAGGCCACGTAGGCCGGGTTGCCAAGGTTGCACCACCGGCAGCGTGTTTTTGTTCCGGTTTTGTCCGTGCGTAGGCCTGTGCCTGCGGTTTTTTGTGTTTGCGTTGCCATCGGGCCGTTGGGGCTTACCTCAGTTTGTTCATGTTGTAGTGTGGCGTAACCTTTCTCACGAAGTAAGCCAGCGACACCACGCACAGCACGGAGCCGGCGAGGTAGACCATGTAGAACGTGAAGATGTGGGCGATGAAGCCGCTCGTAAGAATGCCGATGCCTATGCCCACGTCCCATGCCGTGAGGTAGGTGCTCGTGGCCGTGGCCCTCTGGTTGTTTGGGGCCAGGTTTACGTAGAGCGAGTTCATGGCCGGGAACATCACTCCGAAGCCTGCGCCGAGCAGCACCGGCACTGTGAAGAAGAGCGCCGTGGTGGTTGCGGGGCTTGCCTCGGCCACGAACCTGCACGAGCCGAGGCAGAAGAAGGCCAGTATCACGGGGTAGTAGCCGTAGTGTATGCACTGCGTTATGTAGCCCTTGTCGACCAGCTTGCCTGCGAATATGCGCGAGGCCCCCATGCCTGCGGCCATGAGCGTGAAGAAGAAGCCGCTCGGGGCGGTTATGTGAATCTCGCCTGCATACATGGCCACGAAGTTGGTCGTGGCCCCATATGGTATGGAGAGCAGCAGCAGCGATATGCTTACGGGTATGCCCTTGAGCAGGATGAAGCGGTCGAGCGATGCCTTCTTGCGCTGCCCCGCCTGCTCGTCGGGCAGTTTCTTGCCGCTTTTGGCCGCCTCGATGCGCTTGCGCACCGACTCGGGTATGCGCGCTTTCACGGCGCAGGCGCAGGCCAGTCCGCAGAGGCTAACGAGCATGGCCGTGAGGAAGATTCCCTGGTAGGTCATGTGGCTGTGCATGAAGAGGCCCGTCATGGGGCCCAGGGCCATGGCCGTGTTGTTGGTAAGACCGTAATAGCCAAGGGCCTCGCCGCGCCTGGCGCTTGGCGTGATGTCTACGCACAGCGTGTTGCCGCCCACGGTTACGCTGCCGAAGGCCACGCCGTGCAGGGCGCGCAGCACTACGAACCAGGCCAGCGTGGCCGTGAGGATGTAGCCGAGGAACATGCAGATGCATATAGAGTAGCACAGTATGTAGATGGGCTTGCGCGGAAACTTGTCCATCATGAAGCCCGAGAATGGGCGCACGCAGAGCGCGCTCACCGTGTAGCAGCACAGTATGAGGCCCAGCATGGCCTCGGGGCAGTGGAAGTTTTCCTTGAGGTAAAAGGGCAGGATTGGTATCAGCAGCCAAAAACCGAAGAACAGCAGGAAGTTGGCTGCCAGTATGCTGATGTAGCTTCGGGTGAAGAGCTTGTCTTGAGTCATGTTTTTGCTTGGTTTCCGTCATGAAACGCCCGGGAGCGGCCGGCCGAGGGCTCCGTGGCGGCAGCACCCTCGCCCGGCCGCTCCCGTGGGGTGAGGCAATGTGTCAGTTGGCGGCCTCGAACTCCTTGAGGAAGCGAACGTCGTTCTCCGAGAACATCCGCAGGTCGCTCACCTGGTATTTCAGGTTGGTGATGCGCTCCACGCCCATGCCGAAGGCGTAGCCGCTGTATGCGCTGCTGTCTATGCCGCACAGTTCGAGCACGTTGGGGTCCACCATGCCGCAGCCCAGTATTTCCACCCATCCCGTGTGCTTGCAGAAGCCGCAGCCCTTGCCGCCGCAGATGTGGCACGATATGTCCATCTCGGCGCTTGGCTCGGTGAACGGGAAGTAGCTTGGGCGCAGGCGTATCTTGGTGTCGGGGCCGAACATCTCGCGCGCAAACGACAGCAATACCTGCTTGAGGTCGGTGAATGACACGTTCTTGTCGATGTAGAGGCCTTCAACCTGGTGGAAGAAGCAGTGGGCGCGGGCCGTGATGGCCTCGTTGCGGTATACTCGGCCGGGGCATATCACGCGTATGGGCGGCTGGGTGGTCTCCATGACGCGGGCCTGCACCGAGCTTGTGTGGCTTCTCAGTATGATGTTCTTGGTCACGTCGTCGGCGTTCTGCTCCACGAAGAAGGTGTCTTGCATGTCGCGCGCGGGGTGGTCGGCGGCGAAGTTCATCTTCGTGAACACGTGCAGGTCGTCCTCCACCTCGGGCCCGTCGGCCAGGATGAAGCCCATGCGTGAGAATATGTCGATTATCTCGTTGGTTACGATGGTGAGCGGGTGGCGCGTGCCGAGCGCTATGGGGTAGGGCGAGCGGGTGAGGTCCATGCCGGTGTTGGCGGCTTCCTCGCCGCTGAATTGCTCCCTGAGGGCGTTGATGCGCTCCGTGGCGGTCTGCTTAAGCTCGTTGAGCTTCATGCCTACGGCTTTTTTCTGCTCGGCAGGCACGTTGCGGAAGTCGGCCATCAAGTTGTTTATAGCCCCTTTCTTGCTGAGGTATTTCAGCCTCAGGGCCTCGATGTCGTCAGCGTTTGCCGCGCTGATGCCCTTCACTTCTTCAAGAAGTTGCTCTATCTTTTCAAGTATCATATAGGTTTATGTTAGTCGCTTTGCTTTCTGCGGTGCAGTTGCCGGTGTGCAGCCATGGCTGCCGCCACTGCGCCTCGCCGTGCGGAGCCGTGCGCCGAAAGCGGCTGAGCGTGGCTCTCCCGGCCTTATTTTTGCTGCAAAGGTAATATTTTTGCGTCAAAACGGAGCAGGATATCAAAATAAAGTTGTACTTTTGCCGAAATTTGAGAGGCGGATAAAATCCGGTGAGATAAAATGAGAAGGTTTTTGATTGCGGTATTCGCAATGGTCTTGTTGATGTTTTCCTGCAAGGGAAGCAAGGCTCCTGAGGTGGTTGAGGAGGCAGTGGCCGATTCTTCGGACACGTGCGTGGCAGACACTGTTCCGCTCGACACCATGGAACAGCTCATTTCGGCCACGCCTATGCCAAAGGCTGCCGACGAACTGTTCGACGACTTTTTCTTTAATTTCGCGGCCAACCGAAAGTTGCAGCTGAGGCGCATCAAGTTTCCGCTGCCCGTCACTGACGGCGACCAAACGGAATACATCGCCAGGGATGACTGGCAGATTGACCATTTCTTCATGCGGCAAGGGTATTACACCCTCATCTTTGACAACGAGCGGCAGATGTCGCTCGTAAAGGACACTTCCATAGACCACGTGGTTGTGGAGAAAGTGTTTTTCCGGAAAAAGACCGTAAAGCAGTATGTGTTCGACAGGGTGGGAGGACTCTGGATGCTTTGCGGCATAAGGTTCAAGCCGCTGTACGAAAACATGAACGCCTCTTTCCTGAAGTTCTACCAGCGTTTCTCGCGCGACTCGGCCTTCCAGGTTGAGAGCCTGCATGACCCCGTGAAGTTCACCGGGCCCGACCCTGACGATGACTTCAGCCAGATGGAGGGGGTGATAACTGCCGACACATGGCCGGCTTTCGCCTCCGAGTTGCCTTCGGAGATGATTTACAACATCATCTACGGGCAGACTTACACGACTAGCGACCACAAGATATTCGTAATCCGCGGCATATCCAACGGGCTTGAGGTGGAGATGACATTCGAGCGCAGCGGCGGCAAGTGGCTGCTCACGGAACTGGCCACATAGTTTTAAACTACTACGCTTATGAAAGACTTATCCAACTACGACCTTTCAGGTCACAACACTTTTGGCATAAAGGCCAGGTGCAGGCGGTTCATTGAGTTTTGCTCTGTGGCTGAGTTGCAGGAGGCACTTCGGGCGCTTACCGCTGCCGACAGGCCGCTGCTCATGCTTGGCGGAGGGAGCAACCTGCTGCTCACCGGCGACTTTGCAGGCACGGTGCTTCATTCTGCCATAAAGGGGATGAGCGTGCTTGACGAAGGCGACAGCGTGCTTGTGCGTGTTGGCAGCGGCGAGGTCTGGGATGACTTCGTGGCCATGTGTGTCGCCCGTGGCTGGCATGGGGCGGAGAACCTGTCGCTCATTCCGGGCGAGGTGGGCGCGAGCGCAGTGCAAAACATCGGTGCCTACGGTGTGGAGGCAAAGGACTTGATAAGCACCGTTGAGGCTGTTGACATTGCCAGCGGAGGCATCGTTGCAATTGAAAATGGTGATTGCGGCTATGCTTACAGGCAGAGCCGCTTTAAGTCGGAGTGGGCTGGGCGCTATGTGGTGACCCATGTTACCTACCGCCTGGGCAAGCGGTTTAATCCCCGCCTTGATTATGGCAACATACGCTCAGAGTTGCATAAGCGCGGCATAGGCGAGCCTACGGCAGCGCAGCTGAGGCAAACGATAATCGACATACGCAACGGCAAACTGCCCGACCCCAAGGTTGCAGGCAACGCCGGGAGCTTCTTCACCAACCCCATCGTAAGCCGTGAGAAGTATGATGAACTTGCTGAGCGCTATCCTCTCATGCCGCATTACGATGTAGGCGAGGGATGCGTAAAGGTGCCTGCCGGCTGGCTCATAGAGCAGTGCGGGTGGAAAGGCCGCTCGCTGGGTGCTGCTGGGGTACATCCTAAGCAGGCTCTCGTGCTCGTTAATCTCGGTGGGGCCACCGGGCAGGACGTCTTGCGCCTCTGCGAGTCAATACAGGGCGACGTGGCCAGCAAGTTCGGCATAACCTTGAAGCCGGAGGTCAACATAGTATGAAGCTAACATTTCTTGGCACAGGAGGCAGCTTCGGCACTCCCATGGTGGGCTGCCGGTGTGAGGCCTGCACAAGCGGAAACCCCAAGGATCGCCGCCTGCGCAGCTCGGCATTGCTCGAAACTGATGCCACTTGCCTGCTCATAGACTGCGGGCCCGACTTCAGGCAGCAGGCCTTGGGCATGCCTTTCAGGCGCATCGACGGTGTGCTTATTACCCATTCGCATTACGACCACGTAGGGGGAATAGACGACTTGCGGCCTTTCTGCAAGTTTGGCGGAATCGACCTCTACGCCGACAGCATTGCCGCCGACCACCTGAGGCACTCCATGCCGTATTGCTTCGACAAGGACAAGTATCCCGGAGTGCCCGACATCCATCTCAATGTCATTGAGCCTCATAGACATTTCTGCATAGGCGACGTAAGCATAATGCCCATAAGGGTGATGCACGGCAGCCTGCCAATACTCGGATATAGGTTTGGCTCGCTGGCCTACATAACCGACATGAAGACTATCGACGATGCAGAGCTTCCATATCTCGCCGGCATAGAGGTGCTGGTTGTCAACGCCTTGCGCTTCGACCGGCCTCACCATTCTCACCAGCTTGTGGCCGATGCCATTTGCTTTGCGCGCCGCATAGGGGCGCGGCGTACGCTGCTAATGCATTCGTGCCACCATATAGGTTTGCACGATGAGGCCAACAAGCGGTTGCCCGAAGGCTTCGAGATGGCATTTGACGGCCAAACAATCACCGTTTAACTGTTAAATAACAATAAAAGCAGCTGCATTCGGCTGCAATTTCATTGCATATTGCAATAAACTTCGTACATTTGCAATGTGTTTTTCATAGTATTAGATTTAAGGTTAACAAAAGGTTGGAGTACAGCGGTACTCCTTTTTTTGTGCCTTTTGGGTTCTGGCCCGGTTATGTTGGCCATCCATGGCGGCCATGCTTACTGCTTGTTGGCAATCTTTTTCAGCACTTCTTTCAGTCCGGCAGAGTCCGACGGGCGCGGCGGGGTGCCCGGCACGATGCGCCCTTGGCGGTCGATGATTCTGTAAGTTGGGTAGCCGCTCACGCCGAGCACGCCCTCCACGGCATCCTGCTGTGCTTGTGGCAAGTTGTAGTGAACGCAGTCTTTGCCGTTGAGGCCAAAGCGGGCTATGTTGGCTCGCCATGACTCGTCGCTTGAGCGGGAGCATAGGTAGAGGAACACCACATCCATGCCATTGAGCGCCTTCTTCATTTCAGGCACGTGCTTCATCTCCTCCTTGCACGGCACACACCACGTTCCCCAAACGTCAACATAAATCATTCGTCCGCGGTAAGGAGCCGTTATGCAGTCGAGTATCTCCTTCCCGTCGGTCAGTGAGGCCAGTTTGGCAGTGTCTGCGGGCTGTGCATTAGGTGTGGACACGGCTTTGGCGTAGTCGGCAAACTTCTTGTTGCTGGCGAAGATGTAGTCGCGCAGCGCGGGCGTAGTTATGTTCCTCTTTGCCATCTCGGTGAGTTCGGGTGTCAGTTGTTCGCCCATGTTCTCCAAGTCTGACGCGAAAAACCACGTAAGTGCCATGTCTTTGGTGAGGCGGCCCAGGCCCATGCCGTCTATTATGCGCAGGTTATTCCTTGCTATTTCTGTGCGTATCTTAGTGTTTATGGCAGGCCTGTAATAAAGCGCGCCTATGGCTTTCATTATGTCTTTGTGGTCCTCATAGTACCGTTGTGCCTCAAGGGCTGGCATGGAAGCCGCAATGCTGTCTATCTCCACGGCCTTGTCTACCAGTTTCCATTCCTCGTTTGTAAGGGCGTGCTGCCCCTGGCGCTCCATTTCCGAGGCCACCTTGCGCAGTAGGAGCGACGTGGAGCCTTGGCCGGCATATCCGGTGAGGCCGATGAAGTCTGAAAACAAGCAGAGCATATTGTCGTCGGCCATGTATGGTATGGTGGGGTTGAAATAGCTGCCGCGCATGAGAGTGTCCTTTGCCAAGCCAAATATCTCGGTCTTTGGTTGGTTGTATAGGTTCTGCGTAAGTCCGTAGGCAAAGGAGCTTTTTGCCTTGCCGCGTTGAAGGGCGGCCCATTTTGTAGAGAGCGTGGGGTGGCTCTGCGCAATGGAATCGGTTTGTGCAAGGCTTTCCGCGAGCATCGTTCCGGCCTTGCTGATATATTCCGTGAGCGTTAGCTGTTGGCTTTCGCCGTAAGATACGTACACTTTCTTCGGATTTGGGGCGCGCAGCAGCTCGTTGGAGAGGCGGGCGTTGCTGCCCATGACGAAGTACCTGCGGTGAGCCGGGTCGAGGAATGCCGTGACGGTGTCGCCCGGCTCGGGATACAGATGTATGAAAGTCCTGCCGTGCTTCCGGCCGTTGTTGAGCAGCACCTCCAGCTCCATTATGCACGGCGCGGGCAGTGTGATTTCGGCCATGCCGGTGCTGTCGGGCGATATGTTGATTTGATTGCGCATGACGAAGAACTTGCTGTAGCTCAGTTGGGCGGAGCCTTGCTTGCTGCCCTTGGGCATGATGATTCTCACCATAACGCTGTCGAGTCTCTTGGGAATCTTGTCAGTGAACGGTGTAGGGTCGGCCTCGGGGTAATATGGCACGCTGCGGCCCGTAAGCTCGGAGCACTTGTGGGTTTTCCCGTTGATGGTGACATGGCCTTCGCCGAGGCTTACGTTGAGGGTTTCGCCATTGCGGTGGAGCGTCATGTTGCCGCTGCCCTGCGCGGCGCACTGCCATAGCTTGTTGTCGTAGACGGCAAAATCAGGGAAAAAACCAATGAGCCATTCGCCTGAGGCGTCGTCGCGCAACAGCTTTTCCTTTTCCCCGACGTAGCCCGCCGTTGCCGATTGCAGCAGTGCGAAAGCGAGGAAGAGAGTGGTAAATAATCTGTTCATGTCTTTGTTTTGTAGTTTTAGGCACAGTGCAAGGCAATGCAAACGGGCCAAAAGAAAGCTTGCTTTCAGTTTCCCGAGTGCAGCTTGGGTTATGCAAAGGTATGATATTTCCGTGATAATGGCAGTGGATTTAGCGCGGCGTTAACTGTTTTTTTTGTTATTTTTACATTGGCGCAGTTGCCAAAATGTGCGAACCGTTTGGTAGGGCAGGCATAACCGTGTGCGGCGCACTGGCGTTGGCCATCCCGCATGAGCATGGAAAAACAGAGTTTTGAGACCACCTGTGGAATGGTTTTCACCGCCTGGGTAAATCATTGATAGTCAGTGTGTTTGCAAAACGGTCTGTTTTGCGTGGTGAAACGGCCCGTTTTGCGTCCTGAAACGTGCCGTTTTGCAACGCGAAACGGCACGTTTTGTCTTTCCTTGGTTTCAGTTCGGGTTTTCCTGCCCGCTTTTGGCCGAACTCATCAACCCCAATCGGTCGTTATGACGCCAATCACACTTATGGCCGATTTTGGTTTATGGCAGGCGTTCTTGCGGTAATGATGTGAGCGTGGGTGCAAGCCGGGCCGTGGCGCTCAGCGTTTCTTCCTGCTGCGGAACAAGCTGCCATACTTGCCCATGAGCTTGCGCACGAGCATGAAAGTGTCGAAAGCGGTGATGCCGTTGCTTATGATGCTGGCCACAAGCTCACCTTTGGTGTTGGCTTTCTTCGGTACAAAAAGGCTGTTCCAAAGCCTGCCTATCTCCTCGTTCTTCTTGTGTATGTCGTTCAGAAGCTCGTCCTTGCGCCCCTGTATGTCGGCCAGCGTGTGGTATGTCCTGTGGTCTACAGTCATCTTTATTTTGTTTTTGTTGGGGTTACTTGCTTAGCAGGATGCCCGTGATAAACCATATCAGCGGGCGGATTATGAGCGGCCTGCGCATGGCGAAGATGGCTATGAGCAGCAGCAGGAGCACGCCCGCCACTATGGCGAACGCGCAGGCAGTGCCTACGGCAGGCGAAATCCAGTATACAAAGGCGAACGAAAGGTAGAAAAGCACTGCGAGCACAAGCACCATCACGATGATGCTCAATGACAGTGCGGTGATGAGGCGCACCAATTTGTCGATTACATCGAACTTCAGGTATTCCTTCTGAAGTCCGATGTAATCTTTGAGTGTTTCAATGAGCCGTGCCAACGACTCAACGTTTTTGTCGCTTGATAACATTAAGGGATGTTCTGTAAATTCTGATTCAATCGCAACGGAATGAGCATATCTTTATGTTTCGGTTGATTAATTAGCCCTGTCGGTGCCATTTTCCCAAGTCTCATCGGTCGCATACTTGCTATGCTCCCTCTTCAGCTTGCAGGCCGGCACTCGCTGTAACTAACTAATAGCCTCGGCATAATATATATGGCATCCCTTAAGCAGATGTTTGTTGGTGAATGCCTGCCCTGAGGCCAGGTAGCGCGTCAAGCCTCGGGGGCTGCCTCCTGGATGTTGTCAACAAGGTCGCCCACTTCCTTGCGGCTCAGCTTGATGTTGTGCTTAGCCATGAAGTCGTCTACTGCGTCAGTGATTTTCGCGCGTGTGTCCTTGCCCTTCTCAGGGGCCAGCAGCAATCCGAGAACCGCCCCGGCGATGGCTCCGCCGAGGAAAGCGCTGATATAACCTAAACTCTTCATAATCTCTTTGTTTTAAATTAGACAATAAAATTCTGTTACGCAAAAATAGGAAAGTTTTTTGGAGTAAAGCAATTTTTCCCGTCATTTTTTGTTAAAATACTGCGAAAAGCCCTATTTAACAAACTTTATGCGGGTTGCTGTTTTGCGTTTGGCTGATATTTTGTAATTTCGCAAAAATATTTTTCCACACACGAAAGTTTAATTTAAAAATAGGTGAAGATGAAGAAGTACATGGTGTTGTGCGCAGGATTTTGCGCCGCAATGGCTTTCACGAGCTGCAAATCGAGCGAAAGTGCTTATAAAAAGGCATACGAGAAGGCAAAGGCTCAGGAAACAGCGCAGCAGACTGCCCCCGAACCTGCCCAGACCGAGGCCAACGTGGTTGCCCCGCTCGTGGACAAACCAGCCACAGACACCCAGGTAGTAGATAATTTGGACAATGTGCAGGTGCGCGAGGAGAAAGTGTCGCTTGTCAACGGCTCGGGGCTTAAGAGCTTCAGCGTTGTTGTAGGCTCTTTCTCGCTCAAGGCCAATGCCGACGGCTTGCAGCAGAAGTTGCGCGAGTCGGGCTATGACGCCCAGGTGGTGAAGAACGACGAGCGCAATATGTACCGCGTAGTGGCCACCACGTTCGACAGCAAGGCCGATGCCGTTGCCAGCCGCAACGAGTTCCGCGCGCAGTATCCCGATGCGTGGCTGCTGTACAACGCACACTGACGGACTGCGAGAAAAAACGTGCCTGTGGCGAGGATTCTTTCCATAGATTACGGGAAAAAGCGAACGGGATTGGCGGTTACCGACCCTCTCCAGATTGTTCCGGGAGGGTTGGCAACCGTCGCTACGTCGGCCTTGTTCGATTACTTGCGCGATTACGTGTCGCGTGAGGAGGTGGAGCGCATTGTCATCGGCGAGCCACGGCAGGCCAACGGCGAGCCGAGCGAGAACATGGGGCGCGTAAGGCAGTTTGTGGCAAGGTGGCGCAAGGCCATGCCGCAAATTCCCATTGAGTACTATGATGAGCGGTTTACCTCGGTGCTTGCCCATAGGGCCATGATCGATGGCGGCCTGGGCAAGATGGCTCGCCGCAACAAAGAGCTTGTTGACGAGATAAGCGCCACGATAATCCTGCGCGACTATATGTCGGCGCGGCGTTGAGCCATGGCCGGGCAGGGCTGGCTAAAGGATAGTTATTAGATAAAGCAGACATGATATTACCTATATATATATACGGCCAACCGGTGTTGCGAAAGGTTGCCGAGGACATACCGGCGGACATGCCGGGGCTTGAAGAGCTTATTCAGGATATGTTTGAAACCCTCACGGAGTCGGAAGGCGTGGGGCTGGCAGCCCCGCAGGTGGGCAAGGCCATACGCGTGGTAGTGATAGACCTTGATGTGATTTCTGACGACCTGCCAGAGTACAAGGGCTTTCGCAAGGCTTTCATAAATCCCCACATAGTGGAGTATGACGATGCGAAGACAGACACTATGGAGGAAGGGTGCCTCAGCCTGCCGGCCATCCACGAGAACGTTACCAGGCCCACACGCATCCACGTGCGTTACCTTGACGGCCAGTTGCAGGAGCATGACGAGTGGGTGGAGGGATACCTTGCCAGGGTGATGCAGCACGAGTTTGACCACCTTGAGGGCAAGATGTTCATCGACCGCATATCGCCGTTGCGCAAGCAGTTGATAAAGAGCAAGCTGCGCGCAGTGCAGCAGGGGCGTTTCCGTTGTGCTTACAGGACTAAGGTTGCCACGACGAGGAAGTAAGGGCTTCCGCCATGTACCGAAAGTATGCTTTGATCTTGGCTGTGCTCCTGCTGCCTTTTGTGGGGAGGGCGCAGTTCAATACCGACAGGCTCGTGACAATAGGGCGCAGCGCGCTCTATTATGAAGACTATGTGCTTTCGATACAGTATTTCAACCAAGCCATCCTAGCCAAGCCTTATTTGTATGAGCCTTGGTTCTACCGCGCCGTGGCCAAGTTCAACCTCGATGACTATGTGGGGGCGGAAAACGACTGCACTGAAGCCCTGGAACGCAATCCATACGTGGTGAACATATATGAGCTTCGCGGCATGGCACGGATACGGCAGGGCAAGTTTGCCGATGCTATAAACGACTATACGAGGGCTTTGAGGTATGACCCGGAAAACCGCGGGATGTGGCACAACAGGGTGCTGTGCCGCATCCAGGAAAAGGATTATACCGGTGCACTGGCCGAGCTTGACACCATGGAGACGCGCTGGAGCAAGTATGCGCCCACATACTCGATGAAGGCCGAGGTATATATGCTGCAGGAAGACACCGCGAAGGCCGTTGAGGCCCTTGACAAGAGCCTTGCCGTAGACCCTTACGATGGCTCTACATGGACGATGCGGGCGGTGATAAGCCTGGGCAGGAAGGAGTGGAAAGAGGCTGAAGGCTACCTCGACAAGGCCATCCACTTGCTGCCGAGGCAGGCCGGCAACTACATCAACCGAGCCTTGGCCAGGGTGAACCAGAACAACCTGCGCGGCGCAATGGCCGACTATGACACTGCTCTCGATATAGACCCCAACAATTTCCTCGGCCATTATAACCGGGGATTGCTGCGCTCGCAGGTGGGCGACGACAACCGGGCGATAACCGACTTTGACTTTGTGCTTAAGCTGGAGCCAGACAACCTGATGGCTCTGTTCAACAGGGCCTTGCTGCTCGACAAGACTGGCGACCTCAGGGGAGCCATCAGAGACTATTCAAAGGTAATCGACCAGTATCCCAATTTCTGGACAGGACTGCATTACCGGGCTAACTGCTATCGCCGCCTGGGCATGACAAAGCAGGCAGAGGCTGACGAGTTCCGCATATACAAGGCTCAGTTGTACAAGAGCTTGTATGGTATACAGCCACGGCTTAACAAGGAGCAGCTGCGCAAGCGCAGTGATGAGGATTTGGACAAGTATAACCAGCTCGTCGTGGCCGACGAACAAGTGGTTGAGCATGAGTATGAGAATGACTACCGTGGGCGTGTGCAAGACCACAAGGTGGAGGTGGCTTTCTTGCCTATGTTCGGCTTGTCGTTCGACAAGTATCATAGCGACGTGGTGCTCTATGCTGCGTTCGACAGGCAGGTGGAAGCCTTCAACCAATCCTCGGGAAGCCCAAGGCGCATATATGTAAACTGCAATTCTCCGGCATTGGACGAGCAGCGTTCGAAAGAACTGTTCGGCTGTATCGACTCGCTCTCTGTGGCCATCGCTGCCGATGATTCCACAGGAAAGGCTCGGGCTGCTGTGCTATTGCGGGCCATTGCTTATTCGGCCACACAAAACTTTGAAAGTGCAATCGACGACTTGTCGGATTACTTGCAGGCCGACACTTCGTCGTCGCTCGGATATTGGCAGCGTGCTGTGTGCCAGTTCAAGGTAAACGAGTTCAATGCATCGCTCGGCACAGATATGGCCATGAAGTATGCCAATGTGCTGGCAGACATAGAGAAGGCCATCGAGCGCAATCCGCAATGTGCGTTCTTGCTTTACAACAGGGCGAACGTTTATGCCTCGCGCAATGACTATGCAAGGGCAATAGAGGATTACACGGCGGCCATCGCCATCGACAAGTCGCTTGCAGAGGCTTATTACAACCGGGGCCTTGCCAAGATATTCAGCAAGAAGACCGATGAGGGCATTGCGGACTTGAGCAAGGCCGGCGAGCTTGGGCTTTACAAGGCCTACAGCATAATAAAGCGTTACAGCAAGAAAGAGTAGGCTTTTGGTGAGCCGCTTGCCTCAAGGCCTGCATGGCGGCTGCCCATCCCTGCATGGCCCAATGGCATTGTTTGGCATTGCGCCATTACATTATTATATTAGATAAATGACACAGATGACAACAGACGCGAAGACATTTGCCGGCATTGACGTTCCGGCATATATATTGGAAGAAGAGGCGTTAAGGCGCAACCTGGCGCTGATTGCCGATGTGGCGAGGCGCGCCGACGTTGAAATAATCCTTGCTTTCAAGGCTTACGCACTGTGGAAAACATTCCCTATATTCAAGGAGTACATACGGGCCACCACGGCCAGCTCGCTGAGCGAAGCCAGACTTGCATACGAGGAGTTTGGCGAGCCTGCGCATACGTTCTCCCCGGCTTACACTGGCAGGGAAATTGACGAGATAGCAAGGTGCTCAAGCCACATAACGTTCAATTCTCTCAGTCAGTTTGCCAACTACGCTGAACGGGCAAGGAAGGCAAATGCCGGCGTGTCGTGCGGACTGCGCATCAATCCGGAATATTCGGAGGTGGGTACGCTGCTTTACAACCCTTGTGCTCCCGGTACGCGATTCGGCGTGACGGCCGACAAGTTGCCGGCGTGCCTCCCTGCCGGCATCGACGGTTTCCATTGCCATTGCCATTGCGAGAGTGGGGCAGATGTGTTCCAGCGCACATTGGAGCATATAGAGCGTAAGTTTTCGCAATGGTTCGGCCAGCTGAAGTGGATAAACTTTGGCGGCGGCCACCTCATGACCCGCAGTGGCTATGACATCGACTTGCTTGTGGGCATACTCGAAGGGTTCCATGTGCGTTACCCCCACCTAAAAGTAATATTGGAGCCGGGAAGCGCATTTGCATGGCGCACCGGCTGCCTTGTAGCCCATGTGGTGGACATCGTAGAAGACCATGGCATAAAGACGGCAATCCTTGATGTCAGTTTCACGTGCCACATGCCCGATTGCCTCGAAATGCCTTACCATCCAGAGGTCAGGGGGGCGCAGCTTTGTCCGCTTGAGGCCGCATCTGAGCCATGCACATATCGGCTTGGGGGCAACAGCTGCCTGGCCGGCGACTTCATGGGGTCGTGGAGATTCGGTAGTGAGCTGAGTTTGGGCGACACTGTTGTCTTTGAGGATATGCTGCATTATACCACAGTGAAGACCACGATGTTCAATGGCATTTCGCATCCTGCCATTTACATGCTGCGCAGTGACGGGAACCTCGAAATATTGCGCTCATATTCGTATGATGACTATAAAAATCGGATGGATTGAAAAATATTTTGAAAAAAGTTCCCGAAAATTTTGCAGGTTTAAAAAAAAGCCGTACCTTTGCACCGCATTAAGAGAAATGCTCCTTGCAGAAAGGATTTGAAAAGCGGAAATAGCTCAGTTGGTAGAGCACGACCTTGCCAAGGTCGGGGTCGCGGGTTCGAGTCCCGTTTTCCGCTCGACATATTGTACAAAAAAGAGTTTTGGGTTATTTAAGCCCCAAAATGCCCAGGTGGCGGAATTGGTAGACGCGCACGTTTCAGGTGCGTGTGCCGCGAGGCGTGCAGGTTCGAGTCCTGTTCTGGGCACTCTTTTGTTTAGTTGGAGAGGTGGCGGAATTGGTAGACGCGCTACTTTGAGGGGGTAGTGTTAATTGCGACGTGGGAGTTCGAGTCTCCTCCTCTTCACTATTTTATCGGCGGAAATAGCTCAGTTGGTAGAGCACGACCTTGCCAAGGTCGGGGTCGCGGGTTCGAGTCCCGTTTTCCGCTCTTTCTTTTTTTACTTCAGAAAAACAACATTACGAGATGAATTTATATTTAAGGTATTTTGATAAAGAGACTTTGGTTCATAATGTTGACGATGCGATTGATTTTCTTGCAAGTATTGACGAAATAGGGATGAACCCCATGCTCGAGGAGGATATACGTGAATATGCCGCAAGCGACGTGTATTACCCCAAGCGCTATAAGATACGTCCCCGCATTTATTTCATAATCATCAAGACCGAGGCCGCCACAATGCTTGACTTCAAGGAGAAGCGGGCGTTGCATAGCGTGACTCCAGGCAGCGAAAGGGAGAAGCTGGTGTCACCCGTAATTGCACATCTTAACGAGGAGTTGCCGGGCTGGTATGAGGGCGTGATTGATTTCAAGCGGGTGCTTCAGGTGCCTGGAACGGGTAAATACCAATACCGCGACACTCATTTCGTGGCCCAGTGCAAGGCTATGTCGGGCATGGATTGCTACAACCGCATAGTGGACCATTTGCGCCAGAGGGTAGACAGTAGGAGCCAGTTCCCCTCGGCAAAGGGCAAGAACTTCAAGTTCCGTTATCTCGGTCAGTGCAAATAGTGTAGGGTTCCGCCATATGCGGGCCATTGTGAAGGTGAGGACATAAGGTGTGACGGCATGAATAAGGTTATGCTTATAGGCAATGTGGGCAAGGATCCCGATGTGCGCTATGTGGACAAGGGTGTTGCGGTGGCGAGGTTCCCGCTTGCAACCACCGAGCGGGGGTATGTGCTTCAGAATGGTACTCAGGTGCCCGATCGCACAGACTGGCATAACGTTGTGTTGTGGCGCAGGCTTGCTGAGATTGTGGAGAAATATGTCCACAAGGGTGATAAGTTGTACATTGAGGGCCGCATCCGTTACACTACCTATGACGATAGGCAGGGCGTAAGGCATAATATGACAGAGATTTGGGCCGAAAACATGGAAATGCTCACCCCCAAGCCAAGAGCCGGAAGCTCAACGGAGATGCCCGTGGCCGCCAAGGGCGCTGTAGAGGTTGGCGGCAAGACTGAGGGAAACCAGGCTCCTTTCTGATTTTTTGTTTTCAGGAAAGTCATTGGCAAAGAGGCTTCTCATTTGCCGCCGCATTAGGTATAATGTCGTTGCCGGAACGTTCTGGCGCTTGATGTATTTGCCGCTTTTCCCTGCGGCTTTATTCACTGAGGTGGTCACTTGGTTTATGAGGAAAAGGCACGTGGCCAAGGGTTGAAAGCCGTAATGGCGGCAATGGTGTATGGCAAGCAGGTTGCCGAGGATAAAAATACGTGCCATTTCCTTTGTATTTCATTTGTTTTACCTTAATTTTGCACAGAAAATAAATTGTAGATATGGAAATAAAGACAGCAGAGTTCACGTTGAGCGCTCCGCGTGAGTCGATGTGTCCAAAGGACAATCGCATAGAGTATGCGTTCATCGGTCGCTCAAACGTGGGAAAGTCGAGCCTCATAAACATGTTGTGTGAGAACAAAAAGTTGGCCAAGACATCGGCCACGCCTGGCAAGACGCTGCTCATCAACCACTTCATAATAAACCGCGATTGGTATCTTGTGGACCTCCCTGGGTACGGATTTGCCAAGCGGTCGAAGTCGGAGATAGCCAGGCTCGACCAAATGATAAGCGGCTATATCTTGCAGCGCAAGCAGCTTGCTTGCGTGTTCGTGCTTGTTGACATCAGGCACGAGGCAATGAAAATAGACCTTGACTTCATCAATTGGCTTGGGGCGAGTGGCATACCTCTTGCAATAGTGTTTACCAAGGCCGACAAGCTTTCGCAGGGCAAGGTGCAAGCCAATGTGGAGGCATACAAGCAGAAACTCATGGAGACATGGGAAGAACTGCCACCAGTGTTCGTGACGTCTGCCGAGAAAAAGACCGGCAAGGGCGAATTGCTTGATTATATAGATTCCGTAAACAAGTCGCTCAAGGAGGCATAAGGTAATGGCAAAGGACACTCCTTTTCTTGACGTCCAGAATCTAACGAAGTCGTTTGGTGCGCTCGTACTGTTTGAAAACATCAGTTTCAGCATAGCGGCAGGGCAACGTGTAGGCCTTATCGCGAAGAACGGCACAGGCAAGTCTACGCTGCTTTCCGTGCTTTCGGGCAAGGAGGGATATGACTCCGGCGAGATAATATTCCGCAGAGGGTTGAAGGTGGGCTACCTTGAACAGGCTCCGGCGTTCAATCCAGACGAGACAGTGCTCGATGCCTGCTTCAATCACCATGGCGAAGAGTCGATGGTGCTGAAAGCCAAGCAAATACTGACAAAGCTGAAAATCCGCGACTTGGCGCAGCCTATGGGGCAGTTGAGCGGCGGCCAGCAAAAGCGGGTGGCATTGGCCAACGTGCTAATTACCGAGCCAGACTTGCTGATACTTGATGAGCCTACCAACCACCTCGACCTTGAGATGATAGAGTGGCTTGAGGGCTATCTGGCAAGTGGGAACAAGACGCTCCTGATGGTGACGCACGACCGCTTTTTCCTCGACCATGTGTGTTCTGTGATTCTTGAGCTTGACGACAAGAGCATCTATTCGTACCGAGGGAATTACAGCTATTACCTTGAGAAAAGGCAGGAACGCATTGACGCCCGCAGGGCGGAAATAGCCCGCGCCAACAACCTGTATAAGCGTGAGCTTGATTGGATGAGGCGTATGCCGCAAGCCCGTGGCCATAAGGCAAAGTACCGTGAGGACGCTTTCTATGAGCTTGAGCGGGTGGCAAAGCAGCGCATGGAGGAGAGGCAGATGCGGCTTAAGTCGTCTAATGTTTACATAGGCAGCAAGATATTCGAATGTCAATATATATCAAAGGCGTGGTCGCCCGAGCACGTCATAATGAAAGATTTCTATTATAATTTCTCGCGATACGAGAAGATGGGCATCGTAGGCAATAACGGTACAGGAAAGTCTACTTTCGTAAAGATGCTTCTGGGAATCGAGCAGCCAGACTCGGGCCGGATAGTGATAGGCGACACGGTGCGCTTTGGCTATTTCTCGCAGGAGGGCCTGAAGTTTGACGAAGGCGAGAAAGTGATAGACGTGATACGCAATATAGCAGACTATATCGACATTGGCGGAGGGCGTCGCTTGTCGGCCTCGCAGTTTTTGCAATATTTCCTCTTTACGCCAGAGCAGCAGCACAATTACGTAAGCAAGCTAAGCGGCGGCGAGCGTCGCAAGCTTTACCTCTGCACGGTGCTGATGAAGAACCCTAATTTCCTTGTCCTCGATGAGCCTACCAACGA
The DNA here is from genome assembly GCA_944319915.1 of uncultured Prevotella sp. GTDB lineage: Bacteria > Bacteroidota > Bacteroidia > Bacteroidales > Bacteroidaceae > Prevotella. Next base: position 120,588 of record CALUEY010000004.1, read on the forward strand.
CCTTGACATTGTGACGCTCCAGATACTGGAAGAGTATCTGGCCGATTTTCCAGGCTGCGTGATAGTCGTGAGCCATGACAGGTATTTCATGGACAAGGTGGTTGACCACTTGCTGGTATTCAATGGCAATGGGGTGATAAAGGATTTCCCCGGCAACTATACGCAGTACAGGGAGTGGAGTGCCCTTGAGCCTAAGGCTCCGGCAGAGGAAAAGGCTGTTGAAAAGAAGTCTGTGCAGTCGGCGCAGCCCAAGCGTGGAGGTAAGCGGAAGATGACTTACAAGGAAAAAACCGAGTTTGCCGCCTTGGAGTCGGAAATATCGGCTTTGGAACAGGAACAGGCTGCTATAGAGGCCGCGCTTTGCAGCGGGAAACTCAGTGTTGAGGACTTGACTGAGAAAAGCCGGCGTTTGCCCCTGTTGAAAGAGGAACTCGATGCCAAGAGCATGAGGTGGCTTGAACTGAGTGAGATTGAAAGCAATTGATAGGGCGTCATGATTCAGCAGTATCCTTCGCAATTACTTCAGAAAGCCGTAGAGGAGTTTGCCAAGTTGCCAGGCATAGGCAGAAAGACCGCGCTTAGGCTTGTGCTTCACCTTCTGAGGCGTGAGCCTGAGGAAGTGGAGCGGTTTGCCGAGGCCGTGGCAAAGTTGCGGCGTGAGGTGAAATATTGCTCAGTGTGCCATAACATCTGCGATGATGATGTATGTGCGATATGCGCAGACAAGAACCGTGACAGGTCTTTGATATGTGTTGTAGAAAACGTTCAGGACGTGATGGCCGTGGAGGCAACTATGCAGTATCATGGGCTGTATCATGTCTTGGGCGGGGTTATATCGCCTATGGACGGCATTGGCCCTGGTGACATCGAGATAGACTCTCTTGTGGAGAGGGTTGCCCGTGGAGGGGTGGGCGAGGTTATATTGGCTCTTGGCTCCACAATGGAGGGCGACACCACAAACTTTTACATTTACAGGAAATTGTCGCAATACGATGTGAGGCTGAGCGTGATAGCTCGCGGCATATCCGTTGGCGACGAGCTTGAATACACCGACGAGGTGACGCTTGGGCGGTCGATACTCAACAGAACCTTGTTTGACGGGAAATGACAAGTAACATTATGATATGAAGAGAACACGGAATATATTGTTGGCAGAGTTCTTGGTGGTCGTGGCTTTGGCGCTGGGCTTGGCGGTCTTGTATGAGTGCGGCGTGCTTTGCGCCGGAATGTGGGCCACCAGCGATACCCTTGAGTTCGCATTGGCCACGCTCATGGAGCTTGTCACCCTTGTCTCCATCCCGGTGGCGTTGCGTATGTTCAGGTTCAGGCCTGTAAGGAAAGCCTTGCGCTCAAGGGGCGAGATGGCGTTGAGAACCTATGGGTCCGTGCGCATCTTGCTCCTCGGGGTGCCGATGGTTGCCAATGCGTTGCTGTACTATTTGTTCATGTCTACCACTTTCGGTTACATGGGCATAATCCTGCTGCTGTGCATGCCGTTCGTTTTTCCGTCGTTGGGGCGGTGCCATTACGAAGTGTCTACATCCTGCGGTGAAGAATGAAGCTGAGCGTAATCATTGTAAATTATAACGTCAAGTACTATGCAGAGCAATGCCTGAACAGCCTTGTGCGGGCTCTTGACGGCATAGAGAGTGAGGTGTTTGTGGTTGACAACCACTCAAAGGACGACTCGGCTGGGTACCTTGCCCGTCGCTTCAAGTGGGTGTCGTTGATAGACAGCAATCACAACTTGGGTTTTGCCCGTGCCAACAACATCGCCATTGGGCAGTCATCCGGTGAGTATGTGCTTTTGATAAATCCAGACACCTTCGTAGGTGAAGACACCATCCGCAGCGTGTTGGCGTTCATGGAGGAGCACCCCCGTGCAGGAGGGGCAGGCGTAAAGATGTTCAATCCCGACGGCACCCGGGCCATGGAGTCGCGGCGCGGCTTGCCCACGCCTCTTACGTCGTTTTACAAGATGTTCGGCCTTTGCGCACGATTCCCGCGCAGTCGCACGTTTGGGCGCTACTATATGGGCTATCTCAGTTGGGATGAGCCAGTCAGGATTGAAGTCATCAGCGGGGCGTTCTGCTTGTTGCGGCGTTCGGCGATAGACAAGGTTGGGTTGCTCGACGAGGACTTCTTCATGTACGGTGAAGACATCGACTTGTCTTACCGTCTGCTAAAGGGCGGTTTTGAAAACTGGTATTTGCCTTTCCCCATATTGCATTATAAGGGCGAGAGCACCCACAAGACATCTTTCAGGTACGTTCATGTGTTTTACCAGGCTATGCTCATCTTCTTCCGCAAGCATTATGGCCATTTGAGCTTTTGCATAACAATCCCCGTCAAAGTGGCCATTTATGCCAAGGCTTTTGCCGCGTTGGTAGCCATGCAGTCAAGTAGGTTGCGCAAGTCGTTGGGGTTTGTCCGCAAGCGGAGGCAGGAGCCGAGGTACTTTTTCGTTGGCGGGAAGCAGATGGTAGACCGTTGCCGCTTGGTGTCGCGCCGCAAGGGGCTCACAGCCGGCTTCTGTTATTGCGATGAGGGCAATTGTGAGTCGGCCATGGACGATATAGCCGGTTTTGGCGACAAGGTTCCTGTTTACGTGGTGTTCGATGTTGATTCTTTTTCTTATAAATCCATGTTGGAAATAATGTCCAGGATGCCAAGGCCCAATGTGAAGCTGGGTACATTCTCAAACAAGACTAAAGTCATAATAACCCCAGATGAGATAATAAAATGACGTTTAGCGGAAAGTCTTCACTTGTTCGGCTGAGGGCAATGGAGCCAGAGGATCTTGACTGGCTTTATTGCATAGAGAACGACCAAAGCCTGTGGAACGTAGGGGCCACCAACGTTCCGTATTCTCGTTATGCCCTCCATGACTACATGGCCAATGCGTCAAACGACATATATGCCGACCGCCAGGTGCGTCTGGTTATCGAGGATGCAGGCGGAAGCGCCGTGGGGATAGTCGACCTGGTGAATTTCGACCCCCAGCATCTCCGTGCCGAAGTCGGCATTGTCATTGATGCAAGGTACCGCAGGCGAGGATATGCGTCAGAGGCGTTAGGCCTTGTAGCCTCGTATTCGGGCGAGGTGTTGCATCTTCACCAGCTTTATGCAGTTGTCAGTGAGGCCAATGCAGCATCTGTAGGCCTGTTCGGGAAGCTTGGCTATGGGGCCGTTACACGGCTCAAGGGATGGCTTTTCGATGGCCACAAGTTTGCCGACGCGCTATTGATGCAATTTTTTTTGTAACTTTTTTATGGAAAGTTTGGTGGAATGACAAAAAATGCCTACCTTTGCACCCGCAAACGAAAAATAAGTTTGGTGCGTTAGTTCAGTAGGTTAGAATGCCTGCCTGTCACGCAGGAGGTCACGAGTTCGAATCTCGTACGCACCGCTTGTCAATAGTGAGCGATTTAGTGTTTTTTGGTGCGTTAGTTCAGTAGGTTAGAATGCCTGCCTGTCACGCAGGAGGTCACGAGTTCGAATCTCGTACGCACCGCAAGGCTTCAGAGACAAAATGAAGCCAACGAGTGACAAAGCCCACAAAATCAATGTTTTGTGGGCTTTGTTTTTTCTTTTTAGAGCCATCCCAAAGACAAACAAATACCGTGCTTATCAGCAGCTACCACATTTCATTCATGGAGCAATTCCATGAACATTCCCGAAACTCCCGTTTTTTAACAAACGGTCGTACAAAACAATACTCCCTGCCACAGACACATTGAGGCTGTATTCGCCAGGAATCTGCACCACGTCATCGCATTGTTTCAATGCCTCGGCAGACAATCCGTCACGTTCCGAACCTAACAAGTAAACCGCACGCTGCGGGTGCTGGTACGTTGTGAGCTGCACACTGCGGGTGTCAAGCTCTATGCCCACCAGCCTCGCTCCCTTGGGCAGGCACGCGCTGAAGTGCTCAAAGCTCTCAAACTCAAACAGGGGAATGTGCTTCCAGCTTTTCAACGTGTCCGTGCGCACCGATTGGTAGCGTTGGCCTATTACAAACACGAAGTCGGCTTGCATGATGTGTGCCGAACGCCACAACGTGCCGATATTTTTAGCCGTGCGCGGATATTCGATGCCGATGCCAAAGAACCCACGCCCGCGCTGCGGAAGAATTACGTTTGGATACTGTTTCTTACATTTGCCATGTTGCATAATTGCGGATAGTTGTTCCATATTATTTCCTATTTTGCTGTACTTTTTTGGTTCTTTTTTTCATCATATTCCGGCTTATCCTCATCCGGGCATCCTGACATTGTTTTTACTTGTATCATACAGTTCTTCTGTTATTTTGCCACAAAAGTAGACATCCTGTATGCCAAAGCACAGCACAAGGTGGAAAATTATCCCAACCAACTGATAAATATAGTCCGCAACGATTCCGCCACCTGCTTATCAACCATATTGAATGCATCAATAATGCCCAAGTCCGGATGCTTTGCATTCAACTCCTTATTGTCGAAAACCAGCACATCTGGCGTACATTCTTTTATCACGCCCAAACTTTCATTCGCCAATACATTGCATCTTGTACCTTCAAAATCAAAAGGTAATGTCACCGCGCAAACCAGGGATTTGCCTGCTAACTTGGCCAAACGAGCTGACAAAGACGCATAATACGACCCTGTACGTCCTCCCAAACAAGCAATTACGACCACTTTCCCCACATCAGCAGCCAGCAAGTGGTTAATGGCCACGTGCCGTTCCTGTTCAGTGCCTTGCAGCAGGACGGTTTCGCCCACGCCGGAATGATTGTTCAGATCGTCAGGCTCCGTATCGAGAAAGGCAAACTTCGCGCCTTCAAGTCCTTGCGACTGAATGCCATCGGCAATGTTACAAGCACCATTGCCGATGGCGATAATTAAAGGTTGCGGCATGTAGTTCATTCTTTCAAGAAATCAGGATGTTTTTTCAAGAATTCCCCATAGTGCCACATCACGCCGGCATAAAAATCGGCATGACTACACCGGGCGCTCGGATGAGGCGAATAAATCACCAACACATTCCTATCCTTGTCGTAATAAACATTTTTGTCGATACATTCCAACTCCTCTTTCTTGTAAAGTGTGTTGAGGGCAAAATGGTATTGAGGGCCTCCGCAGCAAACGATGATGTTCGGTTCCAAGATGGCTATTTCTTCCAGCAAAAAGTCTTTATACCGCTCAATATACATATCCATTTCAGCATCGCTTATCTCTGGTTTATCGCTCTCTTTCTTCTTGCTCTGCTTCTTAGCTTCCACGAAAGCAAACGGAACTTCATTGAAGCATTTCACTGCATCCTCCTCATCAATGGACCAATAATCGGTCACGTTATAAGTAAACCCGTAAAGCAGCAATGCAAGCCTCTTCAAAAACGTAGGACTGGCAGCCTTGTTGCGTTTTGCGTTAGGATCTTCATCCGGTAGAATCAACCAATTGCGCGTATCGTCACCCCATCCATTTGGCTGTTCTTTCATCAAAAACATGACTTTTCTGGGCGATTGCTCCCACAACTCATTCACATCTGCATGCTGCTTATACATCAATCCGTCTTTTGAAATCACATCATCGCCATTGGCCTTGCTTTTCGCTTCCCATTCCTTGAACAGTTCGTCCAATCTTTCATTGTAATTTTTCATAAAACAGTCATTAAATTTTAAACATTATATCAACTATCTCATTCACTCTTTACCACGCCAGCCGCCTTCAGCTGGAACTGCAAGCGGCTCGCCCGAAAAAAGCCAATTGCAAGCTTCCGCTGCAATTCAGTAGTTGTTACATCTTCCTGCCTTTTGGCATATCGAGAGGCTTCTTCAAACAATGCATCATACATCGTTGTTTTAGGTTTTTGCTTTTACTATCATGTATTCACATGACAGCTACAAATTTAATATTCTCGATGAGTCCTGCAAATATTTTGTACCTGGACTGAAAAAAACATACGCTGGACACCTCCGGCAAATGTCGGGCAGAGTCAACTAGCAAGTGCAATATAACGGAAATTTTTTGAAAAACGCTTCGGTTGGGGTGAGAAAATTTAGTTTTTCCCTGGGTCTTGCGTTTATTTTCTTTCTTATCTTGTCAATCTTGCCGTTTGTGACAGTGCTTAGGTCCGTACCTTTCGGTATGTATTGCCTTACGAGCTTGTTCTCGTTTTCGATGGTGCCTTTTTGCCACGCGCAATACGAGTCGGCAAAGTAGACAGGCACGTCCAGCAACTTGGTTATCCTTTCATGCTCGGCAAACTCGCACCACTTCTATCTTGACAGTGGTGCGCGTTCAAGCGGCAGTTCGGAGTGCCGCCGGGCAGGGTGGCGGTGGCTATGTGATTACATTAGAAGAAATACGATGAAGAAGATTCTGACAAAATGGGTGTGCCCTATGTGATATGCAGTAACTATATAGCTTTCCGAAAAAGAACAGTCTGCTGCGTTGAACGGCACGTAACGCGGCGCGAAACGGCACGTTTTGCACTCTGAAATGGCCCGTTTCGCGGTGCAAAACAGGTCGAATCGCCCGCCAAAACAGGCTGTTTTAGTTTGAAATCAAATACCGTCGTGGTGGCTATTGATTGATAAAATGAGCGCGGTATGGCATCGCAATCATAACTAATATATGCCGGGTGGCTTACGGTTTTTAGCGTGCTTCCTCAATGAGCAAATGTGCAACAGGGGGCTGCCATGTTCCTATTTGGAACAATCTGAGGCAACAAGAAATTTGCGCCGGCCCTCATTTTTACAGCCTTTTTGTCCTATACTGTAGAATCTTTATTTATATTAAAAATGCCAAACTGTGCAGATGTTTTGATATTTTTATTGTACTTTTGTGAACAGTTTAATAACACTATTTAAAAACTATCTCGTCTATGATTGGCTTGTTCTTTTAGCTGATGGCATTGGCATTCGCCTTTGCCACCAAAGGTGCAGGTTATGCATGGGGCGCAGAGAGTGGTAAGGAAGCGAAGTAAAATTGTTTATCGATGAATAAGAAAATGAAGTGGGGGCTTGTTGCCTTTATTGTTTTAGCGTTGGTGTGCTGGGGCATATATTCGCAGATGCCCAAGCAAAATTCCGAACTGGCCCAGGCAGACAAGGTAGACTCAGGAGGAAAGGGAAAGAAGAAAGTGCTGAACGTAAACGGCCTGAAGGTGAAGAAAGGCGTCTTGTCAGACGAAATCATGGTTACAGGCACGTTGTTGCCCGATGAGGAGGTTGACCTGTCGTTTGAAACCTCGGGCCAGGTAGTGGAAATAATGTTCAAGGAGGGCGCCCACGTAAAGAGGGGCCAACTGCTGGCCCGCGTCAACGACAAGGTGCTCAAGGCGGAGCTGAGCAGGCTCACCTCGCAGCTCAAGCTGGCCAACGACCGCGTTTACCGCCAGCGCACCCTGCTACAGCACGACGCCGTGAGCCAGGAGGCTTACGAGCAGGTGAAGACCGAGCTTGCCACCCTCAAGGCCCAGATAGATGCCGTTGAGGCCCAGATAGAGCAGACCGAGCTGCGGGCGCCGTTCGACGGCGTGATAGGCTTGCGCCAGATAAGCGTTGGAGCTTACGCATCGCCCACCACGGTGGTTACCAAACTCACCCGCTATGTGCCGCTGAAGGTGGAGTTTGCGGTGCCTGAGCGCTACGCCAAGGACATCAAGCCGGGCGTGTCGCTCAACTTTTCGGTTGACGGCTTCTTGCAAACGTTCCCCGCAAAGGTTTATGCCAAGGAGGCCGTGATAGACATCAACACCCACACGCTTACCGTAAGGGCCCTTTACGCCAACGCCAACGGCCTGCTCACCCCAGGCCGCTATGCCAGCGTGACCCTTAAGAAGCAGGAGATAAAGGACGCCATAGCCATACCCTCGGAGGCAGTGGTGCCGGAGATGGGCAAGGACAAGGTGTATCTCTACAAGTCGGGCAAGGCCCAGCCCGTGGAGCTTAAGCTCGGCTTGCGCACGGAAGACCGCGTGCAGGTGCTGGAGGGCTTGCACGTGGGCGACACGCTGATAACCTCGGGTACGTTGCAGCTGCGCACGGACTTGCCAGTGGTCCTTGACAGAGTTGACTAAGTAAAATCGGTGTTGCACTTATGAACATATCAGAGTTAAGCATACGCAGGCCGGTGCTTGCCACGGTGATGACGGTGATAATACTGTTGTTTGGCATAATCGGCTATTTTTATCTCGGCGTGCGCGAATATCCGTCGGTAGACAATCCAATAATTTCCGTGCAGTGCTCTTACGCCGGCGCCAACGCCGACGTGATTGAGAACCAGATAACCGAGCCGCTGGAGCAAAACATCAACGGCATACCGGGCATCAGGTCGCTTACCAGCGTAAGCCAGCAGGGCAGCAGCCGCATAACCGTGGAGTTCGACCTGTCGGTAGACCTTGAGACGGCTGCCAACGACGTGCGCGACAAGGTGTCGAGGGCGCAGCGTTACCTGCCGCGCGACTGCGACCCGCCAACGGTGTCGAAGGCCGATGCCGACGCCTCGCCAATCCTGATGGTGGCCCTGCAGAGCGAGAAGCGCCCCTTGCTTGAGCTGAGCGAGATAGCCGACCTCACCGTGAAGGAGCAGCTGCAGACCATCCCCGACGTGAGCAGCGTGTCGATATGGGGCGAGAAGAAGTACTCCATGCGCCTGTGGCTCGACCCCATCAAGATGGCCGGCTACGGCATAACCCCCATGGACGTGAAGAACGCCGTTGACAACGAGAACGTGGAGCTGCCTTCGGGAAGCATCGAGGGCAACACCATAGAGCTTGAGATACGCACCATGGGCCTGATGAACACCGCCAAGATGTTCGACGACCTCATCATTCGCCACGACGGCAACCAGATAGTGCGCTTCAGCGACATAGGCCGCGCCGAGCTGGGCGCTGCCGACATAAAGAGCTACATGAAGATGAACGGCGTGCCTATGGTAGGCGTGGTGGTCATCCCGCAGCCCGGCGCCAACCACATCGACATTGCCGATGCCGTCTATGAGCGCATGGAGAAGATGAAGAAAGACCTCCCCGACGATGTGCACTACACCTACGGCTTCGACAACACCAAGTTCATCCGCGCCTCCATCAGCGAGGTGGAGAAGACCGTCTACGAGGCGTTTGTGCTCGTGATAGTCATCATCTTCCTCTTCCTGCGCGACTGGCGCGTAACCCTCATCCCTTGCATCGTCATCCCCGTCTCGCTCATAGGCTCGTTCTTCGTGATGTACCTCATGGGCTTCTCCATCAACGTGCTCACCATGCTGGCAGTGGTCTTGGCCGTGGGCCTTGTGGTCGACGACGCCATCGTGATGACCGAGAACATATACATAAGGATAGAGCGGGGCATGCCGCCTTTGCAGGCGGGCATCGAGGGGGCCAAGGAGATATTCTTCGCCGTTGTATCCACCACCATAACCCTCGTGGCCGTGTTCTTCCCCATAGTGTTCATGGAGGGCACCACCGGGCGCCTCTTCAGGGAGTTCAGCATGGTCATCTCCGGCTCAATCATCATCTCGGCTTTCGCTGCCCTCACCTTCACCCCCATGCTTGCCACGAAGATGCTCAAGCAGCAAAAGCGCAAGAACGCTTTCTACCGCATGACCGAGCCTTTCTTCGAGGGCATGAACAACGGCTATTCGCGCTCGCTCGACTATGTGCTTCGCCACCGCGTGTGGGTCATCCCGCTGATGGTGGTGATGATTGGGCTGATCGTTGTCTTGTGTAACAAGATTCCCTCTGAGATGGCCCCACTCGAGGACCGCTCCATGATAACCATCAACACCCGGGGGGCCGACGGCGTTACATACGAGTACCTGCGCGACTATACCGAGGACATCAATCAGGTAATCGACTCGCTCGTGCCCGACGCGGAGGCAGTGGTGGCCCGAGTGTCTGACGGCAGCGGCAACATACAGATTATGCTCAAGGACATGGCCGAGCGCGACTATACGCAGATGGAGGTGGCCGAGAAGCTATCCAAGGTGGTGCAGACCAAGACCAAGGCGCGCGCCTTCGTGCAGCAGCAGTCGTCGTTCGGCGGGCGCAGGTCAAAGATGCCTATCCAGTACGTGCTCCAGGCCACCAACATAGAGAAGCTCGAGAAGGTGCTGCCTAAGTTCATGGAGAAGGTGTATGAGAATCCCACGTTCCAGATGGCCGACGTCGACCTTAAGTTCAGCAAGCCCGAGGCGAGGGTGCACATCAACCGCGACAAGGCCAACGTGATGGACGTAAGCACGCGCGACCTTGCCGAAACCCTGCAGTATGGGCTCAGCGGCCAGCGCATGGGGTATTTCTACATGAACGGCAAGCAGTACGAAATTCTGGGCGAAATCAACCGGCAGCAGCGCAACAAGCCTGCCGACCTGCGCTCCATCTACCTGCGCAGCAGCGATGGGCGGATGGTGCAGATGGACAACCTCATCGACATTGAGTACACCACCGCCCCCTCGAAGCTCTACCGCTACAACCGCTTCGTTTCGGCCACGGTGTCGGCCGGACTCGCCGACGGCAAGACCATAGGCGAGGGCCTCGACGAGATGGACAAGATTGCGGCCGAGGTGCTCGACGACACCTTCCGCACGTCATTGGCAGGCGACTCTAAGGACTTCCGCGAAAGCGCATCCAGCCTCATGTTTGCCTTCGTCCTTGCGCTGGTGCTCATCTACCTTATCCTGGCTGCGCAGTTCGAGAGCTTCAAGGACCCCCTGGTCATCATGCTCACCGTGCCGCTCGCCATCACCGGGGCCTTGGTGTTCATGTACTTCGGCGACATCACGATGAACATCTTCAGCCAGATAGGCATCATCATGCTTATCGGCCTTGTGGCCAAGAACGGCATCCTCATCGTTGAGTTTGCCAACCAGAAGCAGCACAGCGGCCTCGACAAGATGCAGGCCGTGCGCGAGGCTGCCCTGCAGCGCCTGCGCCCCATCCTCATGACCAGCGCCGCCACGGTGCTTGGCCTTGTGCCGCTGGCCTTTGCCACGGGCGAGGGGTGCAACCAGCGCATAGCCATGGGCGTGGCGGTGGTGGGCGGAATGCTCGTTTCCACCTTCCTCACGATGTATGTCGTTCCCACTGTGTATAGTTACATATCGACTAACTTGAGTGCAAAAAAGAAGAAACAATGAAGAAGATAATAGTGATGGCCTTGGCGTGCGGCATAGCCTTTCCTGCCGTTGCCCGGCAGGACGGGGCTGCGGGGCAGGCCACGGTCACCCTGCAGGACTGCATCTCCCGTGGGCTTGAGAACAATTTCTCCATACGCATGGTAAAGAACCGCCAGCAGGTGAGCGACAACAACGCCTCGCCCGCCAATGCCGGTCTGCTGCCCACGGTGGACCTCAGTGCCTCTTACGGCGGCGATTTCCATACCTCGCGCTCCACAGCGCGCTCCACCGGCGTCACCTCTACCGAGAGGAATGCTTACGATGGAACGCTCGACGTGGGCGTAGACCTCAACTGGACTGTGTTCGACGGCTTCAGCGTATGGACCAACTACAAGCAGCTGAAGCTCATGAAGCAGCAGGGCGAGCTTGAAACGCGCCTTGCCGTGGAGGATTACGTGGCTTCCGTAATCACCGAGTATTACAACTTCATACAGCAGAAGATTCGCCTTGAGAACTTCCGCAAGAACATGGAGCTGTCGCGCGAGCGTTTCCGCAACGTGGGCATCAGCTACAGCATCGGCAGCTACTCGCTCGTTGACTATCTCCAAGCCAAGGTGTACTTCAATGCCGACAGCACCCAGTACATGAAGCAGCTCGAGGCCCTGAACACCTCGCGCATAACGCTCAACGAGCTGCTCTCCAACGACGACGTAACGGCTTACCTCAACATCCACGACACGCTCATAGACGTTAATTCCGCCCTTCAGTACGAGGAGCTGTGGCGGGCCACGCTGGCCACCAACTCGCAGCTGCTCCTTGCCGACAACAACTCGGCAGTGGTGCAGGCCGAATACAAGAAAATAATGTCGCGCGACTATCCTTACGTGCGCCTCAACCTCGGCTATGGGTACACCCAGAACCGCTACGAGCTGGCCGCCACACGCAAGCGCGACAACTGGGGCTTGAGCGCTGGCGTCACGCTGGGCTTCAACCTCTTCGACGGCAAGCGCCGTATGCAGCGCGACAACGCCCGGCTCGACATTGAGTATGCCAACCTTGAGCGCGAGAACCTGAAGCTGTCGCTCAAGGCTTCGCTCAACAATTATTGGCAGGCGTACAAGAACAACTTGCAGATTCTCATGAAGGAGCGCGAGAACCACGAGGCTGCCGTGGCCAACTATGAGCTGTCCAACCTGCGTTGGTCGGAGGGGCAGCTGTCGGGCTTTGAGCTTCGCGAGGCGCAGAACAGTCTGCTTGAGTCTGAGGAGAGTATCCTTGCCGCCGAGTACGACACCAAGATGTGCGAGGTGTCGCTCATGCTCCTTGCCGGCAGGGTGATGGAGTACCTTGCAGGCAATTGATATCCAATGGCTTTTGGGGGTGGCGTTATAAGGAGTTATAGGGAGTTATAAGGAGTTATAGGGAGTTATAATTAGATGGAGTTATAGGGAGTTAGAGGACAAATGCGGGCGTGGCGGTCATTTCCTTTACATTCCCCTCGTTGCCTCCCACGTTGTGGCTGGTTTGCAACCAGCCACGCCTCGTTAGCGGGGCTGCGAACCGCGTGCTTGGCTTTAAGGCGAATGGCATTACTATGCCCAATGTTCACTTTGCCAATGGCTTGCGGTGCCTTTCCGCTGTTTTTTGTTGTTTCCGCTTTCATCTTTTAGCCCGTCAAACGCAGTCTAACGACAGCAAAAAACATCACGGGAACCCACGGCAATCCATTGGACAAAAAATCGAAACAGATTCTAAGAAGTTTTTTTAATATTCATCAGCGCGCCTATGTCCGAAAAAATGGCTACTTTTGCAGCCAAAATCTATCCACTGATGAAACGGTTGCTTTTGTTTGTCGCCTTGTTGCTGCCGCTCGTAGCGGCTGCACAAAACCCATATACGCAGTGCGAGGACACCTGCGCCCACATCCACGGCATCGACCTGAGCCACTACCAGGGCGAGGTGTTCTGGGAAACCGTGGGCTACAACACCAAGATGGCCTACGTTTACCTCAAGGCCACCGAAGGGGGCGACTGGATAGACAAGATGTATGAGGAGAACATTGTGTTGGCCCACCGCTACGGGCTAAAGGTGGGCAGCTACCACTTTTACCGCCCAAAGACCGACCAGCGGTTGCAGCTTGAGAACTTCAAGGTGCAGTGCAGGCCAGGGGAGCAGGACTTGATACCGATGATCGACATAGAGACTACCAGCGGGCTGCCTACCGAGGAGTTCTGCGACTCGCTCTTCAAGTTCCTCGAGCTTGTGGAGCAGGCCTACAAGCAGAAACCGCTGCTCTACACATTCACCAATTTCTACAACCGCCACTTGGTGGGCAAGATAGACGGCTACCGCCTGATGATAGCTCAATATACCGACGAGGAACCTGTTCTCGCCGACGGGCGCGACATCACCATGTGGCAGTACACCGCCAAAGGCCGCATAGTGGGCGTAAACGGATATATAGACAAGAGCCGCTTCATGGGTCAGCATGGCCTGCGCGAGATAAGGTACAGGCATTGAGCGGCGGGAGATGACTTTACGGACAACATAAAAACAAAACAGTATATATGGCAATTATCAAGTGCCCGGAGTGTGGCCATCTGGTCAGCGACCAAGCCAAGACTTGCCCGGGCTGTGGCATTGAGATTGAAGGGAAGGTAATGAAGTGCAAGGAGTGTGGCGAGGTGGTTTTCAGTAACCTCGATGTTTGCCCAAACTGCCACGCCCCTCTCCACGGCGAGGCTGCCGCGGCAACAGGCAGCGGTGCCGATGGCGGCGAGGCCGTCACTGTGGTGGCGCAGTATGAGCCGGAGCCTCCCGCAGGTGGCGGCGGTCAGCAGGGCGGCGGCTCGCCGAGGCGGCGCACGGGTGTGGTAGTGGTCGTGGCCTTGGTGGTGGCGTTGCTTGCTGTGGGGGCAGTGGCGTGGGTTTACAACAGCACCCAGCAGCGCAACGAGGCCGATGCATACCGCAACGCCATGGCAAGCGATGAGCCTGCCGTGCTGCAAAACTTCCTCGACATTTATGCCGACGCGCCTATCGAGCACCGCGACTCCGTGTCGGCGCGCCTCGCCGGCCTGAAAGCCGTCGACCTTGAGTGGGCCAACGCCGTGGCCAGTGGCTCGAAGTCTGCCATAGAGCGTTACCTTAAGATGCACCCGAGAAGCGTACACGCCCCCGAGGGCAAGATAAAGATCGACTCGCTCGACTGGGTGGCTGCCACGGAGGAGAATACGCCCGAGGCTTACCAGGCTTACATCGACAGCCATGCCGACGGACTGTATGTGGACGAGGCGCACAACCGCTTCGAGAAACTCGACGCGCAAAAAGTCACTCCCGAGGAGCAGCAGGCCGTGACCAGCCTCTTCTCTGGCTACTTCACTTCGCTCGCCGCCGCCGATGCCGACGGGCTTACGGCTTGCGTGGCCAACGTGATGGGCAGCTTCCTCCACAAGGCCAACGCCACGAAGAACGATGTCATAGCCCACATGAAGCGCCTGCATGCAGAGCCGGACGTTACGCTGATGAACTTCAGGATGAACAACGACTGGAAGATAACCAAGCAGGAGGCTGCCGACGGGGGCTTTGAGTACATCGTGGCTTTCTCGGTAGACCAGAAACTGGAGTTTACCGACCCGGCCAAGAATGCCTTCAATACCTACAAGGTGGAGGGCAAGGTGTCGCCGGAGATGAAGATAAGCGAGCTTAACATGAAGAAGGTGGTGCAATAGCCGCTCCCCCTTGAGGCCATGCAAGGCTCTGCGGGCAGGCCCGGTGCGTTTCAGGCATGGGGCTTGCCCGTTTTTGTTCCAAATATCTTTATAGTAAAAAACCGGTTCCATCCTCCTGCCAGTGCAGGCAGTCTGTAGCCTTTGTTCGATGTGCAGCGACACCCACCTGTTTTTGTAAAGACGCGATTTGCCTCGCCTGAAATGATGGGGTTGAAATATTTTCCAATCAATTTGTATCGCGCTTCAAGCCTCTATGTCGGATTGTTTTATTACCTTTGCAGCCGAGTGTATGTTTCATATCGCTTTGGCGTGTGCATCCTCTGCGCTCGTATAGGTTTCAATTTATTGGGTATAAACACTTTGTGGAATGGGAAAGGATAAGGAGATGCCGGCCGGGCATCGCTCTTCTCGCCACATAACAACGGTGATATTTGTTGCTGAGGTTCTTCCACGATATTGCCGTTAAACCTGAAACCGGGTCATCAATGGCTCTCATGGCACACCGCCATGAGGGGAATATGAAAAATACACCTGCCGCTCGCCATGTCGGCGTCAACATCTGCCATGCTTGAAAACACAAGCCCAAGGCTGCATGACAAGCTCAACGGAGTGGACTTCCGTTGGTTTGTGGCGCGTTCGCTCCCGCACCAGGAGCGCAAGCTCGCCAGCCTGCTGCTCTCTCACCGCGAGGAAGAAAAAAACATCCTCGAGGTGTATTGCCCCACACACACCACCGTGAGCGTGCGTGGCGACGGGCGCGAGGAGCAAAGGCCGCTATTTGCTGGCTTCGTGTTTGTGCTGGCCACGCAGCAGGCGGTGGCCAGCTTGCTTGGCCGCTACTATCCTGACGGCGCGCTGCTTTACGAACGGCAGAGCAGGCCTGGGGCAAAGCCTGCCCTGCTCACCATACCCGAGGGGCAGATGCGGGCATTCATGGATTTCAATGAGAACTATGCCGACAAGGTGGTTGTGCTCGAGCGCCCTTATTCCGACTATGCGTTCAACCCCAAGACAGGTGAGCCTAATGAGATAGTGCGTGTGGTAGATGGGCCGCTGAAAGGGTGCGAGGGCTACCTTGCGCGCTTTGGCAAGGAGCGCAGGGTAGTGTTCCACCTTAAGGCTTTCGGGGCGGCGGGTGGTTTTGCCGTGTCTATACCCAATGCGTGGAGCCTCCACGTGGTGCGCCTCCACAATGCCGAGGGCCGCAGCCGGGGTGACGCCACCGCCAAGGAGCGGGCCATCGACTTGCTCTTGGGCATCATCGAGGCCAGCGGCTGCGCCGCCGACCCGCTCCCGATGCTCCGTCGCATTACTGGCTACCTGCAAGCCCGCTCAACGCTTGTGGGGCTTGCCAAGGACTTGGAGCGCGATGGCCACGTAGAGCTTGGCCGCAGGATTGCAGGGCTTACCACCGACGAGGCCACGCAGATACTCAATCTCATGCGCTACGAGCACGACAACCCTGGCTACGTGATGTCTGCCTGCGCCAACCACGTGCTGAGGCCGTTCCTCACCCCCACGCCGGGCATCATGCTTGCCGACGGCGAGCGGGAGACCACGCTCTGCCACGATGGCTTCACCGAGATAATAAGGAAGGTGGACATTACGGAGCAGGTGTATTACCCGAGCAGGGAGAGCAGCGAAAGCGTAACCACAACCTACTATGCCCACATAGGCGTCATGCCAACTCCCGGCAGCGGGAAGCAGCGGCTACAGAATGGGGAATCGCCCTCTCCTCGCGGGGAAGTGCCGGAAAGTGGCTTCATTCTTTTTGCCAACTGGGACGCCTTTCTCGGCCAGTACTTCCTCACTGCGGGCAAAGCCAACGAGCGCCTCTTAAAAGGCACAATTGCAGGCTCTCCAAACATTCCCAGTTCTCCCAGTTCTCCCAGTACTCTCAGAACTCTCAGAACTCTCAGAACTCTCAGTTCTCCCAGCTCTCCCAGCACTCCCGCCAAGCTCCTAGACTCATTCCGCAACTTTGCCCCAACCCTTTACAAAGTCCTGGCCGATGAGGCATCGGAGGTAAAGGCCGTACAAGGTCTAAAGGTGGGCCATGCCCGCATCAACGCCATGGCCGTCACCACGGCCGACGCTTTCTCTGCCACTGAAAAGCTCATTGCCACCTGCCTGGCAATATGCACTGAAATCAGCTCCACTGCCCACCTCGCAGTTTGGCGCCGATACCTGCGCACCGTGTGGCTGCACGTGTAAGTGCATTTAGATACATATACTCAACCGTTAACCATGTCATTTAAGCAATACTTGAAGCGTGGGGCGAGATTCGTAGTGCGCGGCGTACCCGTGAGCAACGTTACGGCCCACATATCCTACTTAGTGCCTGGCGGCCGACTGGCCGGCAAGAAGATAATTGTTACCGGCGGGGGGCGCGGGCTTGGCGCTGCCATGGCAGCGAAGTTCGTCTCGGAGGGCGCTGAGGTGCTTATTTCCGGTCGCAACGAGGCGGCGCTGCGCAAGGAGGCCGGGGCGATAGGCTGCAAATGCCTGCCACTCGACGTGCAGGACACTTCGGCCCTCGACGCCTTCATCGCCGATGCCGACAGAATGCTCGGCGGCGCTGACTGCCTCGTGAACAATGCGGGAATATCGCTGCATGAGCCTAC
Organism: uncultured Prevotella sp.; assembly: GCA_944319915.1. GTDB lineage: Bacteria > Bacteroidota > Bacteroidia > Bacteroidales > Bacteroidaceae > Prevotella. The sequence continues at coordinate 138,039 of CALUEY010000004.1, forward strand.
GTTCTTCGATGTGACGCCCGAAACTTTCGATGCGCAAATCAACACCAACCTGCGTGGAGGCTTTTTCCTTACCCAGAGCTTTGCCAGACTGCTGCTGCGCGAGGGGCGGAAAGGCAACGTGCTGTTCGTTTCCTCCGAAACGGGCGACACCGCAGACATTCGCCCTTACGGATTCACCAAGGCGGCGGTCAACAGTATGGTGCAGGGCCTTGCCTGCCTTTTCGTCAAGAACGGCATTCGTGTCAACGCCGTCGCGCCCGGCATAACGGCGTCTGACATGACTGGATATAAGGTCAACGGCAACCTCAGCCTTGAGGGCAACGCCACGGGGCGCGTTTACCTGCCCGGCGAAGTGGCCGAAACGGCCTGCTTCCTCTTGTCCGACGTGTCGGCTTGCGTATCGGGGCAGGTCATAGTGTGTAACAACGGAAAGACGATAAACCCGAGGTGGAAATAACAAAGCAAACTTATACATATACATAAATAATGGTGAAAGAAAGGATTTACGCATTCTTTCTCAAAGCCGGTAAGCAGGGTTGTAAGCAAGTGCTTTTGAACCCAAAGCGGGCATTAGGCTTCACCAGCATCTCGTACTGTTGCCTGCCCTCCCATTTCTCCCATTTCTCCCAGTCCTCTCATTTCTCTCATTTCTCCCATGCCCAAAGTCTCAGATAACAACAAGCGCATAGCCAAGAACACCATGCTGCTTTACGGCAGGATGCTGTTCATGATGGCCGTAAGCCTCTTTACGAGCCGCGTCACGCTGGCGGCCCTGGGCGTTACCGATTATGGCATCTACAACGTGGTGGGTGGTATGGTGGCCATGTTTTCCATACTGTCAGGCTCGTTGTCGGTCACCATTGGTCGTTACATCACGTTTGAGGTTGGCAAGGGCAACAAGGATAGGCTAAAGACGATATTCTCAACGTCGGTGTCGATACAGCTGCTCATGGCCTTGGCTATATGCCTCATAGCCGAAATCGTCGGTGTGTGGTTCTTGGACAACAAGATGGTGATTCCATCCGACAGGCTTTATGCCGCCCACTGGGTGCTGCAACTGTCAATACTGACGTTTGCCGTAAACTTGATAAGCGTGCCATACAACTCCGTCATCGTCGCGCACGAAAAGATGTCGGCCTTTGCCTATATATCCATTCTTGAGGCTGTGCTTAAGCTCGCGATTGTATATATGTTGTATGTATCGCCGGTCGACAAGCTCGTGCTGTACGCAGTGATGCTTGCTTGTGTCTCCATAGTCATAAGGCTGGTGTATGGGTGGTATTGCAAGCGGCATTTCGAGGAGACGCACTGCAGGCTAAGCTTTGACAAGGGGCTGCTGCGCGATATGTTCGGCTTCATAGGCTGGGCATTCTGGGGCAATGGCGTCGTGGTGCTTAAGGACCAGGGGGCCAACGTGCTGCTCAACCTCTTTTGCGGCCCGGCGGTGAATGCCGCGCGCGGGGTGGCGGTGCAGGTTAACAATGCCGTTTACAGTTTCGTGCAAAACTTCATGATGGCAGTCAATCCACAGATAACCAAGTCTTATTCCACCGGCAACCTTGCCGATATGCACAAGTTGGTGATAAGGAGCGCCAAGTTTGGCTTCTTCATTCTGCTCGTGCTGCTCATGCCGGTTTGCGCCAACATCAACTACATACTGGGATTGTGGCTCGTGGAGGTGCCCGAGCACACGGCCAACTTCATTGTGCTGGTGCTGCTGTATTCGCTGCTCGAATGCTATTGCCACCCGCTGGTGACTGGGGTGCTGGCCCAGGGCGACATAAAGCGTTATGAGATTGCCATCACTGTGATTTATTCGCTGAACTTTTTAGCCTCGTATGTATTCCTTAAGCTGGGCATGCAGCCAGAAGTGGTGTTTGTGCTTAACATCGTGTTCAAGGCCTTTGTCATCGTGGCGCTGCTTTGGCACTCGCGCAATAAATATGCGTTCCCTATAGGCGCGTTCTTGCGCAAGTGCGTAATGCGCACCGTGGCGGTGTTCTTGATAAGTGCCGCCGTGGTTTGGCTTCTGCCCGTTTCGGGGTGCGACAATTTCCTTGACTTTGCCGTTTGTTCCTTTGTGATATTTGTGTTATGTGCATCTTTGGTGTATTTCTTGGGAATTACAAAGAACGAGGCGGCATACATAAAGAACATGGTTGCTTCAAAATTGCATTTGAGGCATTGAGAAGCTGTTTTGATTTTATCAACTGTCGGTTTGGACTGAATTTTCGAGGCATATTTGCCCGTTTGGCGAGGAGCATAGCGGGCTATGTGACGAAACAAACGGACGAACATGACCGAAAAGGCATTCAAAACGACTGAGATAAATTCAATTTTGATAAAATCAAAACAGCTTCTGAGATAATATAAAAAAAGATGATAATACTAAGCAACTTACGGTTGGAACGCAATGTGCCATTCGCATACGGCAAGCCGCAGGCGCGCATCGTCTGCGACATGGAAGCAGGATTTACAGGCGTAAGGCAGTTCTGGTTCAGTGTAGACGACGAATACGGCGGCTAGCTCACCAGCGATGTGTATGACGCTTTTCTTGTGGCGATGCTCTACCCGGCCATGTGCTATGGCGAGGACATCGAGGTGAGGGGAAGCGTATCGAAGAGGATTTGGCACAACACGATGCACTATGTGCAGGGCTTGGTGAAGGCTTACGCCCCATCGTTCCGCAACGTGGGCATCAGCGCCCGAGGCTTTGCCAACGCCGCAAAGGCAGAAAACTTGCGCATAGGCACCGGGTTTTCGGGGGGTAGACTCGTTCTCCACTCTTCATGACAACTTCTTCAATGCCGATGACCCCGACTACAAGATCGACATGCTTTTCTTCTTCCACGTAGGGCAATATGGCAACGTGAAGAAACCTTCCACCTGGGAGCGCGCCAACAACAGGTTTGGCATAACGCGCGATTTCGCAAAGGAGATAGGCGTGGGCGCTGTGATGATGAACACCAACTTGTTCGACTTCTATCGCCCCGAGTGGGAGTATGATGCCGGTGTGCTTTGCCGCATTGCAAGTGTGTTGGTCTTCCAAAAGGTGCTTAAGCGGTATTACATAAGCAACACCGTAACTTATAGGGAGCTGGCAAAGCTCGACTTTACGGCACACCATGTTGACATGGCTGAAATATCCGACCCGATAATCATGCCGCTGCTCTCTCCCGATGGGTTGGACATCCTTTGCGACGGGGCGCAGCATACCCGCACGGAAAAGACTGCCAACATAGCAAGTTTGCCCTTGGCGCAGAAACACCTCAACGTATGCGTGAATTCGTCTGACGACCATGTGGAGGCCACGAATTGCAGTCGCTGCGCAAAATGCCAGCGCACGCTTATGGCGTTGGAGTCTGCCAATGCCTTGCAGGAGTTCAGCGGCGTTTTCGACATAAGTGTGTGGAAGAAGGAGGCGTTTCGCTACAAGTGCCATCAAGTGTTCAAGTATGATACAAACTCTTTTGCGCAAGACAATGTTGATTTTGCCCGGAAGCAGGGCAATGGCTTGCCGCCAAAGCCTGTGGCTTACTTTGTGGCAGGCTGTTCCATGGTCAAGCATCTCCCCGGCAGGGTGGTGCGCAAGTTGAGGAAAATGATGCAGAGCAAGAAAAACAATCATGATAGACTTGATACTAAAGTATAGGTTGTGGCATCCGTTGCAAGCTGCGCGGATGCTGTACTATAATTTCTTTCGCATACGGCGCATGGGCAAAAGGGCGTTCTTGGTGTTGGCCAAGCGCACAGTGGTTGACGCAGACAAGACTGCAAATATAGTGCTCCGCAGCAGCGTCATCCTTGGATGGTGCAACATGAAGCGCAGCCGCCTTGAAACAGCCTTGACCATGGGCAGGAACTCCAGGATATTTTTCGGGGGGGGTAAAAATAACCGACAAATTCTGATAGGGTATGGCTCGTACATACAGGTAGGCAAAGACGCTGTTCTGAGCATCGGCGACTCATTCGTGAACCGTGAGGTGAAGATTGTATGCAACAAGGAGGTATCCATCGGTGATGGCTGCATTATAGCCATGGGAACAGTGATAAGAGACAATGACGGCGGAAGTCATCGCTTGATGTCGCCGGGATATTGCAATGCAAAGCTGGTGAAGATTGGCAATCATGTGTGGATAGGAGAGAACAGCATGGTGCTGAAAGGTGTCGCCATTGGCGACGGGGCTGTTGTTGCCGCGTCATCAGTGGTCACAAAGGATGTTCCTCCTCGTTGCTTGGTGGCCGGCGCGCCGGCAAAGGTGGTGCGCGAGGACATAGAATGGGAGGCGTAAGCTGAATCGTAAGATGGAAGGGAGGCATCATTATATCGGCAATAAACTCGTTCGTCGGCAAGATAAGCATGTTCGATACCGTTCGTTATGACGGTCCTTGCCGTGGCTTGCTTGTAATTGACGGAAAGGGCAAGAACCACACTTCCGCATTGATAAGAATAAGAAATGGAATCAAGATTTAAATACACCTCTGAGCGCAACGTACAGATAGTGATAGCGTTGCTGAAGGCCCACGGCATACACCGTGTGATAGCCTCGCCAGGCACTACGAACATGACGTTCGTAGTGAGCATAGAGAATGACCCATGGTTTCAGATATGGTCATCCGTTGATGAGCGCAGCGCTGCCTACCTGGCCTGCGGCATGGCGGCCGAGACAGGCGAGCCGGTGGTGATAAGCTGCACGGGGGCGACGGCCTCGCGCAACTATATGCCCGGGCTTACCGAGGCTTATTACAGGAAGCTGCCCGTGCTGGCGATAACCTCCACGCGCGGCAACCATAAGGTGGGCCACCTCATTGACCAGCAGATAGACCGCAGGGCGTTGCCCAACGACATTGCCATGGAAAGCGTTACAATCCCCATGGTGAAAGACAGGGAGGACGAACGTTTCTGCGAGGTTGAGGCCAACAAGGCCATGCTTGCGTTGAAATTGAACGGCGGCGGCCCTGCCCACATAAACCTGTACACCAAATACAGCCACGACTTCAGCGTGAAGGAGATTCCCCATGTCAACGCGATATTCCGCCATACGGCTTTCGATGCATCTCTGCCGGAAATCCCCGTGGGCGCAAAGGTTTTGGTGTTTGTCGGGGCGCACGCAGATTTCTCCGTGAGGCTGACGGATGCCGTCGACAGGTTCTGCGCCACATACGACGCTGCGGTGCTCTGTGACCACACGAGTGGCTACAGGGGGCGGTACGAGGTGCACTTCCAGCTGGCAGGGGCGCAGAGTCAATGGCGCTTTTCATTGGCCAAAGCAGACTTGTGCATACACATAGGCGAGGTGTCGGGGAGCTATTGCGGCTTTTCGGCCACCGCCACTTGGCGCGTAAGCCCCGACGGCAAGTTGCGCGACACTTTCGGCAACCTCAAGCGCGTGTTCATGATGCCCGAGGAGGAGTTCTTTGAACGCTATTCCAAGGACGGCGAGAGCCACGCCGAGCTGTACCGCGCAATGACCGACGAAGTGGCCATGCTTCACGCCAGGCTGCCCGAGCTGCCGTTCAGCAATGTCTGGATGGCTCAGCACATGGTTGACAAGCTGCCCGCAGGGTGCGAGCTCCACCTTGGCATATACCATAGCCTGCGCTCGTGGAACTTCTTCAAGTTGCCTGATGGCATACAAGCAAAATGCAACGTTGGCGGCTTCGGCATCGATGGCGGCGTCTCAACGATGGTGGGCGCGTCGCTCGCACACCCCGGCAAGCTCTTCGTGGGAATCTTTGGCGACTTGGCATTCTTCTACGACATGAACGTCATCGGCAACCGCCATGTGGGCAACAACGTGAGGCTGTTGCTGGTAAACAACGGCAAGGGCAACGAGTTCCGCAACTACGGCCATCCTTGCCATTTCCTTGGCGATGAGGCCGACAGATACGTAGCCGCAGCCGGGCATTACGGCAACAAGTCGCATAGGTTGGTTAAGGACTATGCAACCGATTTGGGGTACGAATACCTCGCGGCTGGCAGCAAGGAGGAGTTCAGCTCGGTGGTTGGCCGCTTCCTTACCCCGGAGGTGACCGACAAGCCCATGCTTCTTGAGGTGTTCACGGAAACTGACGACGAGAGCAACGCCCTCGAACAGGCACTGAACTTGATTGTAGACCCACGGCAGAAGGTGAAGCAGGCAATAAAAAACAAGGCCAAAGGACTGTTAGGGGAAAATGGCGTGAACCTTGTAAAGAGAGTGGTGAAGAGATGATGGGGCTAAGAAGCTGAATCCTATAGAGGTAAGTGCCATTAGAATTGACCGATAATGAGAATAGGGATAATCACCCTGCCGCTGCACACCAACCTTCTAAATATAAAATATCCGCAAACGTCCAATACGCCTGGTGTTACCGATAGGCCATGCAGCTGTTAACATTTTTATGTTAATTGTGGCGGCGAATACTGCTTTGGTCAACCGTTTGGTTTCCAGCACATTGCTGAATGTGCCGTTTTGACCTCCGAATACAGGCCGTTTCGGCGTCCAATATAGGCTGTTTTGCAGCCTAAGACAGGCCGTTTCATGTAGAAGCATGGTGCATACATAGAAACTGGTGTCGAAGGGTGTTTGCTTAATTGCATATTTGCAGGTAGGGCATAATGCGGATATTCATTAAAATGAAGCAGGCCGTCAACAGTTTGGCTAAAGGCTTACTATATGGTATGTAGGCGAGAAATGATTAAGGGCTTGCGATGCAAAAGGTCTGGATCTTTGTCGCACAGTTAAAACAATCATTGCAAATTATCGGCAAAGAGTCACTAAATGATGTATGATTGTAAAAATGTTTCGAGTTAATATAAAGTTTCACTCAGAAGAATAAACATAAATATGAAGATAGGAATACTAACTCTGCCTCTAAATACGAACTATGGTGGAATACTTCAGGCGTATGCCTTACAGACTGTTCTTGAACGTTTGGGTCATGAAGCGTATTTAATAGAGATGCGTAGGAGAAAGTTGAGGATGCCTATCTGGAAAGCTCCATTTGCATACGCCAAAAGGATATTTAGAAATATAAGAGGTCAACGATGGCCTATATTTTATGAGCAGAAGTTAAATGTAGAAATGCCAATTATAAGGCAACACACAGATAAGTTTATCAGTAAATATTTGAAACGAAAAGTTTACGGTAATTTTTCAGACATAAAGGAAACGGATTATGATGCCATTATTGTAGGTAGCGACCAAATATTTAGGGCAGCTTTTTTGCATAAAGACATTGTACATTCTTATTTGGATTTTGCAGTGGGGTGGAATATAAAACGCATCGCCTATGCAGCATCGTTTGGAACAAAAGAATGGGAGTATTCCAAAAAGCAGACTATAGAGTGCGGAAAACTGATAAAGTTGTTTAATGCAGTATCTGTGCGGGAGGCATCGGGAATTATTTTGTGCAGTAAATATTTTGGAATAAAGGCTGAGCATGTTTTGGATCCTACGTTACTTCTTGACAGAGTTGATTACGTTGAGCTGTTCAAGGCAACAAACACTCCACGGAGCCAGGGAAATTTATTGTGTTACATACTTGATAAGACCATTGAGAAAAACTGTATAATAAATGAAATAGCCAAAGGGTTGAACCTTATTCCGTTTAATGTGAAGTCTGAGTCGGATCTTGTTAGCGACCCATTGGTGAAACGCATACAACCTCCTATAGAACAATGGCTACGTGGATTTTATGATGCTGAGTATGTAGTAACCGACTCTTTCCATGCTTGTGTGTTTTCAATACTATTCAAAAAGCCATTCATTGTTATTGCAAATGAAAGAAGAGGCCTTGCAAGGATTATGTCTCTGTTGACGGTTTTTGGATTGGAAGACAGATTGGTGCTTCAAGGGAAACATGGCGTAAATCTTTCTGGGATTGATTATGATAAAGTATATCAAAAACTTCAAGTTTTGAGAGAAGAATCAAGATGTTTCTTGAAAGTAAATCTTTCAAATACAGAACAGAAATAAAAGTAAAAGCTAGCTTATGAATGTTGTGTTATGTGCAGATAGGAAATATTCCATGCCGTGCGGTGTTTGTCTGACATCGATGTTTGAGAACAATAAAGACATGGAACTTCATGCCTATATATTGACAAATGGCTTAGATGCCATTGATATAGAGAAGTTCCATGATTTAGGTCAGCGATATTCTCAAAAAGTGTCTGTCATACAAATAGGAGATGAGTATTTTGATGGTCTTAAGGCATCAGAAAGATTTAGCAAGGCTATTTATTACAGGTTCTTGACACCAAAGATATTGCCAAATGAAAGTCGCGCGTTGTACTTGGATTGTGACATAATAGTTAATGGCTCATTGAGACAACTTGAAACCATTCAGCTGGACTCATTTGCTTGTGCAGTCGTAAGAGATCAGATGAGCAATGACAAACGCATATTGAAAAGGTTAGAAATAGGCACTCCATATTTTAACTCAGGGGTTCTTCTTATGAATCTTGATTATTGGCGGCAAAATGAAATATCTACAAAGCTTGTGAATTTTATTCATGATAATTCTGATTCATGCATTTTCCCAGATCAAGACGCACTAAATTATCTTTTATCAGGAGAGGTTGTATATTTGCCGCTTACATATAATTTTCAAGAATTGTTTTATTTACATACGGATAATTTAAAGGGCGATAAGAATTTATGGGATGAAATAAAAAAAACAAAGGAATCGCCGGTTATTATTCATTATACCAATTCTGTGAAGCCGTGGTATATGGAATGTACCCACCCATTACAGAATGCATTCGAGAAGTATAGGGCATATAGTCCGTGGGAAGGTGAAATGGAAAGATATTATACAATAGGCCGCAGATATAGAATAATGACAAAATATCTCATACGCATTAAAAACAAATTGAGGCGTATCTGCTCATGACACTTGAATAATTGAAGTGCATCGATAAGCACAGTTGACTTTTCCGCTTGAATTTTATGTTTCCAATCCAAGTTTTAGCCATAATATTATGGCTTGGCATATCCATTTGTGCCATATTCCATTTTAAGAATACCGTAATGGTATGGATGGTGGCACGAGTACTTTTTAATGCCCAAATAGCAGTAAGGTACAACTCTCCGGGTATGTCATTGGTTATTGCTGTTGACATGACGTTGATTTTGTTGTACTTTCTTAGGAGAAATAAATACAAGAGGATAGGTTTGGTGAGGCGCGATAAGTTCCCATTGAAAAGTGCTTTTATCTTTACATTTGTTTCATTTGTTATATCATCGCTGTTTGCCATTGTTCCAATTAATGTAGGTCTTGTTGCAACGTTAAAGTATTTTGTGTCTAATTTTGGAATACTGTATGTTTTCTTTAAGTGTTTGGATACGAAATCAGATGTTGTCTTATATGTAAAGACAGCGCTTGTAATTGCTGTGCTAATAACTATCTTAGGGCTTTATGAATCAATATTTAAGGATAACCCTTGGCTGGATTTTGTGTATCTGAATTCCCCTCAAAACGAATCAACAAGGGGGCGTATGTTTTATGTTCCACCATTTGTCGGTGAAGGTCTGCAGACGCGTTTGGGTTTGGTGAGGTCTTACTCCTTTATGGGCATTCACATCGCTTTTGGAACTGTCTGTGTTTATTTGCTTTATTTGTTTGCAACTTTGAAAAATAACAAGTTGCTTGATTTAAATGGCAATCTGTTGAACGCTGTTATCTTGCTTTTGTTGTCGGGTGTTGTTGCGTCAAATTCCAAGACGCCAATTTTGGGGGTTCTGGTGCTATTGTTTGCATTCTATAGTTTTAAACAGTTGTTTCAGCCAAAGGTAATCTTGCCGTTGTTATTAGTGTTTGCAATAATAATAGTTTTTGTGCCGAGCATTACGATGAGTTTCATGTCTCTGTTTGATTCAAATTTGGCAGAAGAGGCAGGAGGCAGTACTGTTGAAGGTAGGCAGAAACAATTTGAAGTGGCATTGAGGCTGTTTGGCATGAATCCGTTGTTTGGCAATGGCGTTGGGTCTATTGGTGTTATGAAGACGATTGGGGCCAATGGGGCGATTTTGGGTGCTGAGTCATCGTTCATGCAAATATTGCCAGAACGTGGATTATTGGGTATAGTGGCTTACATGGTTACATATTGGGGATTGTTCATGTATGGGAAAAAGTATTTGCCGCGAAAACTCTGCATATATTATTTGTTGAGCCTTGGAGTTATGGAGTTTGTTACAGGCATATTGGATATGCCTGTTTGGATTGGCGTATATTTCTGTGTTATAAGGATGTTCCAGTTTAAGAGAAATATGTTGTGCGAAAACTTTAAATTATGACAGGAAATTTGAAAATATCAATATTGGTGCCTGTTTATGGCGCAGAAAACTATATTTCTATTTGCGCTAAAAGTCTTTTTGAACAAACGTATGGCGACATAGAGTTTATCTTTGTGGATGATTGTACGCCAGACAACAGCATTGATGTGTTAGAGTCTGTTTTGAATCAGTATCCTAAGCGTAAGGAACAGGTAAGGATAATACGCCACACAAAGAATCGAGGAGCTGCGGCAGCACGAAACACTCTTTTGGAAAATGCGACTGGAGATTATCTTTTATGGGTTGATGCCGATGATTTTATAGAAAACAATGCTGCGGAAATACTTGTTGACAAAGTATTGGCAACAAATGCAGACTTAGTTTGCTATGGCACGGCAAAGATTTCGTATAATCAAAAAATGAAACCTTATCCTTTATTTCAAGGGCTAAATTCAAAGGATATGATTGTTGATATGTTGTCTGGGCATATTCTGACCACATTGTGGGGCAACTTGATTAAAAGAGATTTGTTCATTGGCAATGATGTAAAGTTCATTGAGGGGCTTGATGTTGGTGAAGATATGCTTGCATTGGTTAAAGTGGCATATTATTCAAAAAATATAGTTACAGAGAATACCATATTATATTATTATGTCGTATCGAACCCCAACTCCCTTGTACGGTCATTTTCTTTGCAGAAAACATTTATGACAATAAAAAACTTGGAGCTGCTTGAAATATTCTTGAGAGGGAAAATGGATGTATCTGCATTTGTGGAGAAGAGAAAGTGTGATGCATATTATGATGTTGTTTATGGGGCTTGCCTTGCAGGAGATTTCCAAAGTTACAAAATAGCAAAATCAGCTTTAGCCCAAATTAAATCTCTGCCCTTTAAAAACAAGAAAGGATTCCTTTGTTCTTTTTTCATAAAATGTGATAGTTATGTGGTAAATAGGATATGGGCCATTGTAATATTGTTCTTAAAGAAGTGTGCAACACTGCCAACCAAGATTCTTGGAAAACCATTGCATACTTTTATCTTGTAATTAATGTCTGATATATTTGGAATTTTGTATGGTGGAAAAACATGCTTATTTAATAATTTGTCACCATGAGCCCTTGTTGCTGCAAACCTTGGTCACTTTAATTGATGATGTGCGTAACGATATCTTCATTGCTATCGACAGTAAGAGTGAAGCTGGCATTTTTCATGATGTAAAAGCAACAAAAAGCAAACTCGTTTTTACAAAACAATGAGATAATAGGTGGGGAAGCGTAAGGCAAGTAGAAACAGAATTAATGCTTTTTGAGATGGCTAGTAATGTCAATCACTATTCATATTATCATTTGCTTTCTGGGCAGGATCTGCCAATAAAATCGCAGGATTATATCCACGATTTTTGCGACAGATTGCAAGGTAAGCAGTTTGTTGGTTTTGCACCAGATACGCCAAAAGTGTATAAGGAAATAGAAATAAAAACAAGATATTACTATTTATTTCAATTGCACTTTAGGTGTAAAGGGATATTTACAAGATATGCAGTATGGTCGGTTCAAAAAATTAACATTGCGTTACAGAAAATTATAGGCATAAGGCGCAAATATCCATTTGAGTTGAAAAAAGGCTGTAATTGGGTTAGTGTCACCGATGATTTTGTAAGATACCTTTTGACCAAAAAACGCCAAATCTTGCAAACATTCAATCATACTTTTTGTTCAGATGAGATATTCTTGCAGACTGTTTTGTGGAATTCGCCATATCGAAATGACATCTACGATGTAAATGATGAATATGGCTCATGCTTGAGGTATATAGATTGGAAGCGTGGAAAGCCATACACATTCACAATGAATGATTATGCAAAACTTATGGGGGGGGAATTGCTTGTTTGCCAGGAAATTTTCTTCAGACCATTATGATGTTGTTAAAAAGATATCTGAGGTATTGAGAGATTGAGAGTATGAATGCATTTATTATGACAAGAAGAATATTTGGTTTGAGAAATTTTCATCATGACCAAGCCCGCTTTGCCCGCAAGCCCACCCTCAAGGACTGGCTCCTGCGCAACGAGGACTGGTACATCTACCGCTACATCCGCCACCTTAGGTGCGTGGAGTACTACGAGGGCCGGAACAGACTGCTGTTCCTGTGGCACTTCTTCCGCTACAAGCGGCTGGGCTTCATGCTCCACTTCACGATATACCCAGGCACTGTTGGCCCGGGGCTTCGCATCTACCACGTTGGCGGTTTCATCCACGTCGGCCCCAACGTGCGCATAGGCCGCAACTGCACGCTGCTGCCCGGCGTCGTCTTCGGCAACAGGCACGAGCGGCACGACGGCTGCCGCGTCACCGTGGGCGACAACTGCTACTTCGGCCTCGGTGCGAAGGTTTTTGGTAACGTCAGGATAGGCGACAACGTCACCGTGGGCGCCAACGCCGTGGTGACCAAGGACATCCCGGACAACGCCGTGGTGGGCGGCGTTCCGGCAAGGGTGATAAGAATCAAGGCAGAATGATATGTTAAACAAGGTTATTTATTCGGGGGTAAAACTACAGCTCGGCATCGAGTGGCTGATAGACCATTTCTATGCATTCTTCATAAAGCGCTCCATGGGCAAGTGTGGACGGAATGTGATGATCAAGCCATCCACATCGGTATTCAAGGGGCTTGAGAACATTTACATCAGCGACGACGTCCGCATAGCGCGTTATGCAGTGATTTACACGACGAGGGCCAAGGTGCTCATTGGAAGCAAGGTGGGCATAGCTCCTTATCTAAAGATAATCACGGGAAACCACAACGTTAAGTGTGTAGGGCATTTCATGTTTGACGGCGATTACAACAAGAGTGCTGATGATGACAAGGATGTGGTCATCGAGGGGGATTCTTGGCTTGGCATAAATGTCACCATCCTTGCTGGTGTAACCATAGGCCGCGGGGCGGTGATAGCCGCCGGGGCGGTGGTTACGCGGAGCTGCCCTCCATACTCCGTCGTAGGCGGCGTGCCGGCCAGGGTGCTGAGGTTCAGGTTCACCGTGGATGAGGCCTTGGAGCACGAGCGGCTTTTGTACGATGAGGGGAAAAGGTATACAAGGGAAGAAATCCAAATGCAGAGGATGCCTTACGCAAAGTGACTCATGTGCAATGGGCGTAGGCTGTTGCCTGTAGGGAGGGCAAACAGGGTGACATGCCCTTTCGTGGGGGCGTTTAGGCATGGGTGGTATTTTTTAACGAAGCAAAAATGAAAATAGGAGTATTATCTAAGAACTATGCAGCCCAAAGGTTGTTCCTCAACAAGGTAAAGGGCGCTGAATACAAAGACCTGCGGTTCAACAATTGCCATTTGTGGCGCAATGCGCATCTGTTTATCCTGCGCGCCATGGGCAAGCTCAACATGAGCCCGGAAGAAGCCGCCGCCAAGTTGTTCTATGACTACAAGTCTGTGTTCCCTACAGGTTGCGACGTGCTGCATTTCTTCAACACTGTCAACCACGACAAGCGCACCCCATGGGTGGTGAGCGTTGAGTCTGCCGTTCCGTGGCCGCTGAGTGTCACGCGGTGCGTGGAGTCAGCCGAGCCGTGCTTCTCCACTCTGCGCGGCGACAAGTACGTGATGGCCGCGCTTGACGCCTTGGCCCGTGACAACTGCCTCGCACTGATGCCGTTGAGCCATTGCTCATGCAACATCCAGAAGGAGCTGCTGAAAGAGTTTCCCGAATGTGGGGAGGCAATATCCCGCAAGCTTGTGACGCTGCTGCCGCCGCAAGAGCCGCAGGTAAGCAGCATAGAGGAAAAGGGCATTTCATATTCGGGCGACGAGCTGTTCACGTTCGTTTACGTTGGGCGCAACTATTTCAGGAAAGGCGGGCGTGACACCGTGGAGGTGCTAACCAGGTTGCACAAGAAATACGACTTCAAGCTCGTATTGGTTAGCGCGTTGGCAAAGGACGAGGCGAAGTATGAGCGCACAGACCACGACATTGAGGACGCAAGGCGGCTCATCGCCCTGAATTCTGATTGGATAGAATACTATGCGGAGCTGCCAAACAGTGCCGTGCTCGAAAAGCTGAAGAAAGCCCACGTGGCCTTGCTCCCCACATGGATGGACACTTTCGCCTATTCTGTACTCGAGTGCAAAGCTTGTGGCACCCCCGTGATAAGCACGTCGCTCCGTGCGTTAACGGAAGTTAATCCGGGGGCGGCTGATAGACGTGCCAGTTAACAGGCTGAACAATCCGATACTGAACAGCAGGAATGACTTCAAGGTATTTGAGGAACAGCTTCAGGCTGGATTGGAGCGTACCATCGTGCATGTACTTGAAAATAGGCACGAGGTGCATGAAAAGGCAAAGCAGTGCCTGGAGGACATAAAACTCAACTGCAATCCGGCGCTTTACGGCAAGAAACTGCAGCTCTTGTACCAAGGCAAGGTAAGTAGCGTGGCAGGTGGAGGCTTTTAGAAGCTGTGTTGCCGCGGGCCGCTGCCTCACTTGCCCCCATTTCACCTTTTTGAATCTTAAGGGCGGTGCAATTCCCCTTGAAATGCAGGGAGTTGTACCATATATGCACTTATAGGCATTTTACTCTATCAAACTTATGGATAAAGTTCCCAAGGTTCTTGTCGTGGCCACGTCTCGCAAGACGCGTGGCGGCATAACGTCTGTCGTCAAGGCGCACGAGACGGGCGAGCAGTGGAAGAAGTTTCACTGCCGCTGGATTGAGACCCACCGCGATGGCAATGCAGCGGTCAAGTTGTTGTATTTCCTTTGCGGATTAATTGAATATGTCTGCCTCCTGCCGTTCTATGACATCGTGCACATTCACACGAGTGAGCCTCCATCGGCAATGCGCAAGTGCTTGTTCGTGGCCTTGGCAAAGCTGGCGCGTAAAAAAGTGATAGTGCATTTCCATGCCTTTTCCCCGGATACGACAATCAACGGGAAGTACAGCAACGTATACCGTTACTTGTTCACGAAAGCCGATGTCGTCATTGTGTTGTCGCAGTTTTGGAAGAAGTGTGTGGGTCGAGCATTCCACCTTGGCGACAAGGTACGAGTGGTTTACAACCCATGCACAGCCGAGGTGTTCCCGCAGACATACATAAAAAAGAAGCAGATTCTGTATGCCGGCACCGTGAACGCGAGGAAAGGCTATCGCGACATGATTGTGGCATTCGCCTCTATAGCCGCAACATTCCCCGATTGGCAGATTGTCTTCGCCGGTAACGGCGAGGTGGAGAAAGGCAAGGCATTGGCGACTCGGCTTGGGATAGGCGGGCAGGTCGTGTTCCTTGGCTGGGTGTCGGGCAAAGAAAAAGACAGGGCTTTCAAGGAGGCGTCGGCGTTTTGCCTGCCGAGTTACGCAGAGGGCTTCCCCATGGCTGTGCTCGATGCATGGGCTTACGGCCTGCCAGTGATAACCACACCTGTTGGCGGCATTCCCGATGTGGCGCGCGATGGCGAGAACATGCTTTTGTTTACCCCCGGTGATACCAAGGCTTTGGCCGACAAGATGTGCCTGCTCATCGGCGATGCCGGCTTGCGCGAACGCATTGCTCGCCATTCGTTTGAACTTGCAAGGACAACATTCAACATCGACACGGTAAACCAACAGGTTTGCCATTTGTACGAGGAATTGGCAGGGCGCTCATCTGTGCATTGCTGATGCCATCGGCATGGCTTACATTGCTCGTGTTAAGTTCTTGGCATTTAGCCAACCATGACAATCCATCATCCATAACCCATTTATACACTGATGCTCAGACTAAGTGACCTTACCCTCGTGGAATCGCGCGAGGCCCTGGGGCAGCTGCCCGATGGCAAGCTCCTGGT
>CALUEY010000005.1 GCA_944319915.1 uncultured Prevotella sp.
TATGTCATTATAACCTCCTTTTAAAAAGATATATGCAATTAATATGCCACTTTACAACGTCTTATTAAACTAGAGCCCAATGGACTTATAGAATATTATCTACCAGAAGATAAAAAGCGACATTCCGCATGGCTGGATGAAACTATCTTCATTGACGAAAAGGATGTACCGCTTGAACGCAAGCAAGAATATGATGACCTATATAATGAACTGGGATATTAACCGCAGACTATAATGGTGAAATTTCCTTTGTACTTTCTTTCGGAAAATAGATTGGACGCACTATTGTGTCGGATAATTCAATAGAATATCCGCCATACTTTTTATCATATGCCACGATAACGTCAGGTGCGTCTAATGGTTTGTTTAATTCCTTTGCAATGTTGTGCAGACGTTCAAGGAATTGCTTCACTTCTTTTTTATTCATATCACTTTTCTTCTAATAAACTTTGCTGAAAAACGAAGGCGGCTATTTCTTTCAATAAGAATAAAAGCCGTCACCAACCCTTTTCCTTTTGGGGTTTATAGGAATACAATCATCATCATTGTAATCGAAATACAGCGACAAGACTTCTCGTGCAATTACACGGGGAAATTTGTTTTCATACCTTCTCAAGTATTCTTCAATGACACGCCACTCCATGACATCAATACCTAATTCATCTGCAATCAGAAGCAGACGTTGCTCCATTATTTCTATGGTGGGTGTATTGTGTAATAAACTCTCACAAGGTGTATCTTTCTTTTGACCCTTTCTGAAATATAGTGGTTTCAATACTTCTTTATAGACTTGTGGCGTGAAAGACTTTCCGCTTCCAGTCCAAGTTAAACCAACTCTTTCATCGTTGAGTGGCAAATCAAGACTATCTGCAATTTTTTGAAGTTCTTTTCGCAATTCCTGCGGATTAGAGTACACTTTCATTATTCCAATTTTTTTAGTTGGATAAATACCACGGAAACCGTATCGTGGGCATAGAATATCTGCGATTTCATTACTAAGACTTCCATACTTCTTGCAATACAACACCAGTAGCTTTTCATCCATAATATATAGTTTATGCTCTTTGGAAAGTTCTTGTAATCTACTTTCCACGAGTTCAAGTGTTAGCTTTTCCATATCATTTCTTTTATAAACTTTGCGGCTAAGAAAATGAATTATAGTGCTATAAATAAAAGACTTATTGTCTTGTTTTATTGAACGAAATTTTCTACTTTTGCAAAAGTACATAAAATGAAATTGCCCTTATATGGAAATAAACCATCTAAACATCGTGAACAGAGTGTCAAATCGACAAACTACGTGGTATCTCATCAATATAAAAGCAAGGCGAGAACAAACAACGATGCACTATGTGCGAGTTCTTCGCGAACTACACGAACAAGACCCATTAATAGATTTTCCATACGGTGGAAAATCTGGAAGTTTGAAATCTGTTATATTTAGCAATATATTGGATGAAAATGATAACCCTAATTGGATACAAATAAGATTGCTTTCATACACAATTATTGATTCAGAGGCATTCTACAACATACGTAGTCAGGAAGACATTACTATGGATAACTGGGATAAAGATATTGTGGCCAATAAAAAAGAAACGGATTTGTATTTTATTCCATCAGTTCATACCTTGGCTGTAAGGTGTAATAGTGAAATCAGTTTGAAAAATATAGTATTTTATCTTTCAGAAGCATTGAATCGTGTAGAGCCTGATACTTTTGATGTTGATGTTGTTATAGAACGTGATGTTTTAGATAGAATACTTAACGCATATGCTGTAACTCATTTATATGCTAATATATCATATTCAAACCCTGGACACACTCATGGATTTGAAGCTGCATTTGATAGGAAACTCAGAGAAATGGGAGCAAGTCGAATAGAAATTACAGCTACAGGTTCAAAAGAGCATCCATTAAATAGCGAAAATGATGGGATGCTTCAAAGCATAGTGAACCTTTCAGAACAAAATGGATATATACAAGCGACTATACAACCGACAGAAAATGCAAAATTAGAAAAGATTGACAGCAGTGAACATCCACGAAAATTAGTTATTCCTCAAATTATAAATGATGTGACTTCAACTATATATAATACGATAAGAACGTTATTTGGAAACTAAAATTTATAAGAATATGAGTAAACCAACTTCTTTTTTTGGGTGGAAGAGCGTCTTTCGTAATTATGGATGGAAAAACTTTTTTGTAGATAGCATACTACCAATGTTGATTTCAACATTGTTATGCATTGTAATGTACTGGAAAGGTGCAGATATTTTTATGCAGTTAAAACATCTTGTAGGAGTTGGTCTTTCTATTGTTCCCGCTATGGTGGCACTAATATTGACAGCATATACAATTATGCTTACTTTCATTTTTGGCGATAAATTTGCCTCAATTAAGAATACGGAAGAGGGGAATAAACTTGTTCAAGATTTGAATTCAAGTTTTGCGGCTTGTTTGTTCGTATCTACAATTTCAATCATAACAATGATTATTGTCTCCAACATTGCAAATATGAAGATTGCAATAGAATGCCCCAATATTATAAATTATCCTGTGTACTTTTTAGTGTGTTACTTGTTAGTTTATTCTGTTTCAATCTTAATCGGTATTGTCGTTGATATTTTCAATAGTGGACAAACTACGTTATTTGATGATGCTCCCAACGCATAATGAATTCAACTTTTCCAAAAACAAAATATCAATACCCTAAATTTTGCAAGTACTGCTCTGTAAATGAGAGAAGTTTGCGTGGCATTTTCATTTTTGTCATATACCTCTCATTTCTCCTTATAACTTTGCAACTAAACATTGCGAGTAAAATAACAGAACCACACATTAGCAGCCACCACTTACCTTTCCACTCCCCACCGTTATCCTTACCACTACATAAGCCACGCCCCCAAAAGTAATCGTGGCATACTCCAAACTACTCCACGCAACTACCTCAGAGGCAGGAACGGTTTGCCGTGGCAAAATTTAGGGTATTGTCGTATATAATCACCTTTTATTATTGCATCATGTTCTGTGGCGTCCAGCGCAACCGTCATTAGGCAACTGTCAAGGAATGTTGACGATTTTGCGCTCTTGTGATATTCCACGGGAATCTTTGTCATGACGTCTGGCCGCTTGCTTATGCCGCACGACGTTGTTGCCATGATTAATGCCGTGAGGATTGCTTTTGCGGCCAATGGCATTATGCTTGAAGTTATTGGTTATTAGTAGATGTATATATCAGCATGAAAGGTCTTTGTGGCGTTTGGGAGACCCTACAGTGCAAATTTCAGGATTTATTTAAGTGCGGCAATGTTTTTTTATATGTTTTATCTTTGTTGACTTTTGTTGTAAAAAGGTGCGCCGGGGAGTTCGGTATGTGGCGTTGGCAAACCGTCAGTTTCAAAAGGGCTGCGATATGACGTCAAGGCCGTATGCTTATTGACATGATGGTTGTTTTGTGGCAAAACTCAGCCCTTATGTGTCAAACCCTTTGCCGTTTCGCCTCATTTTATTATATTTGTAGCCGTTTTAACGATACGCAGAATGAAAGAATTTGTAATATCCGAGGCCAAGGCCGAGACTGCAGTGCTCGTGGGCCTGGTGACCAAGGGGCAAGACGAGGCCAAGACCGAGGAGTACCTCGACGAGCTTGAGTTCCTGGCCGACACGGCGGGAGCCGTCACCGTGAAGCGGTTCACGCAGAAGATGGACGGCCCAAGCTCCGTCACCTACGTGGGCAGCGGCAAGCTCGCGGAGATACGCAAGTACATAGAAGACGAGGCCGAGGCCGAGCGCGAGGTGGGCATGGTCATCTTCGACGACGAGCTTACGGCCAAGCAGATGCGCAACATAGAGAAGGAGCTGAAGGTGAAGATACTCGACCGCACCTCGCTGATACTCGACATATTCGCCATGAGGGCCAAGACCGCCGAGGCCAAGACGCAGGTGGAGCTGGCGCAGCACCGCTACATGTTGCCCCGCCTGCAGCGACTGTGGACCCACCTTGAGCGCCAGGGCGGCGGCTCCGGCTCCGGCGGAGGCAAGGGCAGCGTGGGCCTGCGCGGCCCGGGCGAGACCCAGCTGGAGATGGACCGCCGCATCATCCTGCAGCGCATCACCCTGCTGAAGCAGCGGCTCGTGGAGATAGAGAAGCAGAAGGCCACCCAGCGCAAGAACCGCGGGCGGCTAATCCGTGTGGCGCTCGTGGGCTACACCAACGTGGGCAAGTCCACGCTGATGAACCTCCTGGCCAAGAGCGATGTGTTTGCCGAGAACAAGCTCTTCGCAACGCTCGACACCACGGTGCGCAAGATGGTCATCGGCAACCTGCCATTCCTCCTGGCCGACACCGTGGGCTTCATCCGCAAGCTGCCCACCGACCTCGTGGACTCGTTCAAGTCTACGCTCGACGAGGTGCGCGAGGCCGACCTCCTGCTCCACGTAGTGGACATTTCGCACCCCGACTTTGAAGAGCAGATAACAGTTGTGGAGAACACCCTAAAGGACCTTGGCTGCGCCGACAAGCCTTCGATGATCGTGTTCAACAAGATAGACAACTACAAGTGGGTGGACAAGGACCCCGACGACCTCACCCCGCCTACGCGCGAGAACGTAACCCTCGACGAGCTGCGCCACACGTGGATGGCCAAGCTCGGCGACGACTGCATCTTCATCTCAGCCCGCGAGCGGCAGAACATCGACGAGCTGCGCGACGTGCTCTACAGCCGCGTGCGCGAGCTTCACGTGCAGAAATATCCGTATAACGACTTCCTGTATGATAATTTTGAGCCTTGAACATTCACTTTGATTCAAAATTCAAGACCCCAAACCCAAAACTCAAAATCCCCATGCGTTCACTCACAGTTGACGAAATAGAGACCCTTGAGCGCCAGGGATGCACCGCCGAGGACTGGACGCGCATCTCCGTGGCTGCCGATTTCGCCCCTGGTTACATAAGCGACGTGGCCTTCAGCGGCGACGTGAGCCTCGGTCTGTTCGACAAGATGGTAGATGTGGGCGGGGGCTTTGCCCGCCACTCGGGCATACGCCACGCCGTGCTGCGCGATGTTGCCGTGGGCGACAACTGCCTCATCGAGAACATTGGCTGCCACATCTGCCGCTATGTGATTGGCGACGAGTGCTACATAGCCAACGTTGGCCTGATGTCGTGTACAGAGGATGCTTCCTTTGGCGAGGGCAATGCCATATCCGTGCTCAACGAGGCTGGGCCGGGCAACGTGCTCATCCACGCCGGACTGACGCCGCAGATGGCTGCCTTCATGGTGCGCCATGCCGCCGACAGCGACGTGTGGCCGCGCCTGCAGTCCATGGTGGCGGCCATGGTGGCGGCGCGGGCCGAGCCTTTTGGCACGGTGGGCTATGGCGTGAAGATTGTGAACACGGGCGAGGTGTCCAACGTGCGCATAGGCGACGAGTGCGAGGTGAGCGGGGCGGCGCGCCTCGCAGACTGCACCTTGTGCAGCTCGCCCGAGGCCCCCATCTTCATAGGCAGCGGCGTGGAGTGCGTGAATACGGTGGTGCAGGCCGGCTCGTCGGTGGTCAGCGGGGCCAGGCTCTTCAGCTGCCTTGTGGGCGAGGCTTGCCATATCGGGCGGGGTTTCTCGGCGGAGAACAGTCTTTTCTTTGCCAATTCGCACATGGACAACGGCGAGGCCTGCGCAGCGTTCTGCGGCCCGTTCAGCGTTAGCCACCACAAGTCTACGCTCCTCATAGGCTGCGCCTGCTCGTTCTACAACGCCGGCTCGGCCACCAACTTCAGCAACCATGCCTACAAGCTCGGCCCTGTACACAGCGGCACGCTTGCCCGGGGTACCAAGACCGGCAGCGGCGCCCACTTGCTGCTGCCTGCCCGCATAGGGGCTTTCTCGGTGTGCTTGGGCAAGGTGGAGAGCCATCCTGACACGCGGCGGCTGCCCTTCTCTTACGTGATAGGCTCGGCCAGAGCCACTTATGTCGTGCCGGGGCGCAACCTTGCCACCGTTGGCACTGCGCGCGACGTGGGCAAATGGCCGCGCCGCGACAAGCGCCCCGTGGCCGGGCGGCAGGCCGTGGTCAACTTCGACTGGCTTTCGCCGGCTGTGGCATCGGCCGTGGTCGAGGGGCGTCGGCTGCTCTCTTCGCTCCGCGCGGAGCAGGGCGAGGACGCCGCCTCCTACACCCTCGACGGCTGCATAATCAAGAATCGCTGGCTCACGCAGGGCCTCGCGCTCTACGACATGGCCCTGCGCCTGTACTTGGGGCGGGCCGTGAGGGGGCATTACGGCGAGCTGCCAGGCTGCTCGGCAGGCACGGGCGAGTGGACTGACCTTGGCGGCCTGGTGGCCCCGCTCACCGAGGTGGAGGGCCTGGCCGGCGACATCGCCAATGGTACAGTGGCCGACCTGCAGGAGGCCGACGGTCGCCTTGCCGCCATCGGTGCGGCTTATGAGGACTACAAGTGGAGCTTTACGTACCGCCTGGCACTCGATTACTACGGACTCGACACTCTTGCCGACGACGACATGGAGCGCATACGTGCCGACTATAAGGTTGCGTTGGCCGAGTGGAAGGCCGCCGTGCGCAGCGACGCCGAGCGCGATTATGACCTTGGCGACGTTGACGATCACCAGCTCGGCGCTTTCCTCGAAAGGTTCGAAGAAGAATGGTAAGGAACTTGTTAGGAGGAGTTAGAGGAAGTTAGGGGGAGTTATAAGGAGTTAGAGGACAAATGTTTTGCTGGTCGGCTGTTTCGTCAGCCATAACGCATACGTCCTTTAACTCCTTATAACTCCTTGTAACTCCTTATAACTCCTTGTGGTTGCTACTGTCCTCTAACTCCTTATAACTTCTTATAACTCCCCCTAACTCCTTATAACTCCTTGTAACTCCTTATAACTCCTTGTTTGCCTCCTTGTGGTTGCTACTCCTTCACCTCTACGCGGTGGGTGGGAGCCTGCTCCTTGTTGCGGCGGTTCACCACCGTCACCACCGATTGGGCGAAGTTTATGAACGCCAGCCCTGTGGCTGTTTCCGACGAGCAGGCTGCCGGCTCGCCGGCGTCGCCGCTCTCGCAGATGCTCTGCACGAGCGGAATCTGTGCCAGCAGCGGCACGCCCATCTCCTTGGCAAGCGCCTTGCAGCCCTCGCGGCCAAAGATGTAGTACTTGTTCTGGGGCAGCTCGGCGGGCGTAAACCACGCCATGTTCTCCACGAGGCCCAGTATGGGAACGTTCACCTTGTCGTTCCTGTACATGTCTATTCCCTTGCGCGCGTCGGCCAGGGCCACCTTCTGCGGCGTGCTCACGATGATGGCGCCGGTTATGGCGAGCGTCTGCAGGAGCGTTAGGTGGATGTCGCTCGTGCCCGGCGGGGTGTCGAGTATGAAGTAGTCGAGGTCGCCCCAGTCGGCGTCGGCTATGAGTTGCTTGAGGGCGTTCGACGCCATGCCGCCCCGCCATAGCGTGGCCGTGTCGGGGTTGACAAAGAAGCCGATGCTGAGCAGCTTCACCCCATATTTCTCTATTGGCTCTATGAGCTGGCGGCCATCCTTTTCAACGGCGTAGGGGCGGGCATCCTCTACGTGGAACATCTTGGGCATCGACGGGCCGAAGATGTCGGTGTCGAGCAGGCCCACCTTGTAGCCGAGGCGCGCAAGGGCTATGGCAAGGTTGGCTGCCACGGTGCTCTTGCCCACGCCGCCCTTGCCAGAGCTTACGGCTATGATGTTTTTCACCTGTGGCAGCAGCTTGTCAAGCTCGGGGCGTGGCTTTGAAGTGTACTCCGTTGAGATGCTTACCTCTACGTCTTTGCCCACGTGGTAGTGTATGGCGGCCTCCGCGGCTTTCACCGTCGACTTGAGGAACGGGTCGGTGTCGCGCGGGAATATGAGCGAGAAAGATACCTTCATGCCGTCGATGCGCATGTTGTCGGCCACCATCTCGCTCTCCACCAAGTTCTTCTTGGTGCCGGCGTAAGTAACTGTTGCCAGCGCGTCGAGTATGAGTTTCGGATAAAGTGTCATGTCGTTTTGTTTATGATTTATATGTGTGACAACTGCAAATATTGTGCCGAACCTGGCTTTGTGACTTCTCAATTACTTCGCATTTGCTTCGCAAGAGCTTCTCACAACTTCTCAAAAACTTCGCAAAAGCTTCGCATAGCTTCTCAAAAGCTTCGCATAGCTTCTCAAAAACTTCGCATCGGCTTTCCGACGCGGGCTTTTGTGGCAGGGGCGTGGCCCATAGGCGCAGGCGTGATGGCGCGCGCTGTTGTGGCCGGGCGGCGCGGCACGGCTTTGCCTGCGTCGGTAACAAAATGTTACAAAACTCGCACTGCGGCTTCCTTCCAGCGGCATTGCTGGGCAAAACGGGCCGTTTGGGCTTGCGAAATGGCCCCTTTGGCAGCATGAAACGTGCCGAATTGCAACGCAATACGGCACGTTTCGCAACGCGCTGATGGTCAGCGCGTTGCACGGTATGATGAAAACGGTAAAAAAGTTTTGCACCTTGCGCCGGCTGCCAGCCCCGTGCAGCGTGGCCATGGGGCAGGCATATCGGTCAGGAGGCGGCATGCCCGCCCTGTGGCGCGCGGCCTTCGGCCTTGGCCTTCTGGTCGCAGTAGCGGCGGCACTGGTCGCAGATGTTGTAGCCGAGCATCGCCCCGAGTATGAAGTTTTTCTCGGGCGACAGCTCGTAGAGAGGGCAGTTTACGAGGTGCTTTATGGCCTCTATGCACTCGCCCTTGCCGAAGAAGAGGTTTACGCTGTTCTTGCCGGCGGGCTGTATGAAGAAAGGGATGCCCTGGCTGGTGAGCCGCTTTACGGCGAACGCCTCGTACTTGCGGTTCATCGTGTGGAGCACCATCTGCCTTACGCCCTTCTTCAGTTCGTAGACATGATTGAGGAACACCTTCAGTTCCACGGGGTTTATCGTCGTCGTTTCCATAATCTGTTGGTTTGCATTGCATCTGCCGGCATCTGCCGGCCCAGCATGGTCTTTGTTTCGTTTATCAAAAGATAATGCAAGCGAGCGGAAAGGAAACTTGCTTCCGGTTTTCCGAGCGCAGCTTGTTTACTGCAAAGGTAGCGTCAATCGGGCTTCCGTGCAATACCTAAAAGTGGTGAAAATGGCTGCAAAGGGCTGTGGCGGCACGGCTGGAGCGAGCGTTGGGGCGAAAAAACCGAAAGGGGAAGGCCCTTCCGGTGCTTATTTGCTTGTGGCAAGCCCGCTGCGCTTGTTGCGCTTGAAGCTGCGGTACTCGTCGAGCGGTATTTCCACGTCGGGCTCTTCGAGCGTGGCGGCGTGGGGCAGGCGGAACTTCATGTAGCGTATGTTTAGCCCGCGGTCTATCCATTGCGCCTCGTAGTAGGTCTGTATGGAGAGGATCTTGCGCGTCTCTGGGTCGATGCCGTCGGTGTGGTAGAGGTCTTCGGTGCGGAAGAGCAGCGGCAGGCGGTTGCGCTCCACCATGTAGGTGGTGTACGTGAAGAGGAAGTTGGAGTCGGTCTTCAGGTGCACCACGCCGCCGTCGGCGAGGAAGCGGCGGTAGCGTTCCATGAAGAACGTGCTCGTGAGCCGCTTGTGCGGGTTCTTCATCTGCGGGTCGCTGAAGGTGAGCCATATCTCCTGCACCTCGCCCGGGGCGAAGAAGCGGTCTATTATCTCAATGTTGGTGCGCAGGAAGGCTGCGTTGGGCAGCCCTTCGTCAAGGGCCTGCTTCGCCCCTGTGTGCATCCGCGCGCCCTTTATGTCTACGCCTATGAAGTTTACGTTGGGGTAGAGCTTGGCCAGGCCCACGGTGTACTCGCCCTTGCCGCAGCCCAGCTCGAGCACAATTGGGCTCTGGTTATGGAAGCAGTCCTCGCGCCAGCGGCCTCTCATGGCGAACTCTGTGTCCTTCAGGGTGGAGTAGGGGAACTGGTAGACGTTGCTGAACGTCTCCATCTCGGCGAACTTCTGTAGTTTTCCTTTGCTCATTGTCGTTGTGCTGTGGTTAACTGAAAAGGCCGCAGCCGGGTACTTGCCATACGCGGTTGCGGCCTTGTGGTTTGGTTGCTTGCGCCTCCAGGCTCACTCGGCTGATGCCAGCGGCGCTGCCTGGGTGTAGGTGCGGCTGCCCAGCTCCTTGTCGAGCATGTAGAGCCCGTAGCCGTTGTCCTTTATCATCTTGAGGTTGTCGATGATGTTCTGGGCGGTCTCCTCTTCCTCCACCTGCTCGTCGATGAACCACTTCAGCGCGCTCTGCGTGGCGTAGTCGTTCTCGGCTGATGTCAGGGCGAACAGGTTGTTGATGAGGCTGGTCACCTTCTGCTCGTGGGCCAGGGTGCTCTCGAACACGTCGAGGACAGACTTCCACTCCGTGGGAACGGCGTCTATCGGGGCGAGCGTAACCCTGCCGCCGCGCTGGATGACGTAGTTGAACAGTATCTTTGCGTGGTCCTGCTCCTCCTGGAACTGCACCTCAAACCACTTTCCCATGCCGGGATTGCCGTTGGAGTGGCAGTATGCGCCCATGGAGAGATACAGGTAGGCCGACCACAGCTCGGCGTTTATTTGCGCGTTGAGCGCCTCTTCAATCTTTTTGTTAAGCATGATGATGTTTGTTTTTATGTAAGTCGTTGCTTGTTCGTTGCCTTGCTGCCTCACTCTATCACCACCGTCGTCCAGCCGTGCTTGTCTTCCTCGGTGCCGTACTGTATGCCGCGCAGGTGGTTGTAGAGCTTGGTGGAGATTGGCCCGGGCTTGCCGTCCTTGCTGAACGTGAAGCGCTGGCCCGTGTCGAGGTCGTCGATGTAGGATATCGGCGATATCACGGCAGCCGTGCCGCAGGCTCCGGCCTCCTCGAACGTGGCGAGTTCCTCCTCGGGTATGTGCCTGCGCTCCACCTTCATGCCGAAGTCCTCGGCCAGCTGCATGAGGCTCTTGTTGGTGATGCTGGGCAGTATGCTCGTCGACTTTGGCGTTACGTAGGTGTTGTTCTTGATGCCGAAGAAGTTGGCTGCGCCGCACTCGTCCATGTATTTCTTCTCCTTGGCGTCGAGGTAGAACTCGCAGGCGTATCCCTTCTCGTGGGCTATGTGGTTGGCTTTCATCGAGGCGGCGTAGTTGCCGCCCACCTTGTAGCATCCCGTCCCGAGCGGGGCGGCGCGGTCGTAGTCGCGGATGATGACGTAGGGGTTGGTGGAGAAGCCGCCCTTGAAGTAGGGGCCTACTGGCGTTACGAATATCATGAAGAGGTATTCCGTGGCCGGGTGCACTCCCACCTGCGCCGACATTCCCACCAAGAGCGGGCGTATGTAGAGCGTGGCGCCGCTCTCGTAGGTGGGTATGTACTCCTGGTTGAGGCGCACCACCTTCCTCACCATCTCCTCAAACAGCTCCGTGGGCACCTCGGGCATCATTATCCCGCGGCACGTCGACTGCAGCCTTGCGGCGTTTTCGTCCATGCGGAACACGCGCACCTTGCCGTCGGGGCAGCGGTAGGCCTTCAGCCCTTCGAAGGCTTCCTGCCCGTAGTGCAGGCAGGTGGCGGCCATGTGCATCTTTATATACTCGTCGGAACAGATTTCAATCTCGCCCCATTGCCCGCCCCGGTAGTAGCAGCGGACGTTGTAGTCGGTCGGCATGTAGCCGAAAGACAGGTTGGCCCAGTCGATGTTCTTCATTGTGGTGACTTGTTTTGTGATACGTTCTTTGCCTCGGTGCGCTCGCCCTGCGGTTGCCGCCGGGCGCGGCCTGCGCCGTGGGGGAGCCTTGCCGTTAAGCAGAGGCAAAGGTAAGCAAAATATCGAACGGCAGCAACTAAAAGGTGACAAAAATCGTTTGGTTTGTAATTTTTTTGCCCTTTGGGGCTTCATGTTGCTGCCGTGATACAGCAAAAGGATGCCTTTGGGGCATCCTTCTGTTGTGGTGTGCGGCTGCGCGGCTGCCGTTCAGTCCTTTGCCTCGCCGCCGCTGAGTATCTCCTTTATCTCCTCGTCGGCCTTGTTGAGCTTGGCCTTGCACATCTTTATCAGCTGCTGGGCGCGCCGAAGCTGTTCGCCCAGCGAGTCGATGTCAAGCTCGTCGTTCTCCATGCTGGCCACGATGCGCTCCAGTTCGCGCATGGCCTCTTCGTATTTCATGCTGTCTGTCATCTTACTACAGATTTTATCGTTCCGTTTTCAAGCCTCGTTTCAATCTCGTCGCCGCTGCTGAGCGAAGCCGCATCGCGCACGGCGCGCCCTTGGCGGAGCGTTATGCTGTAGCCGCGGCGCAGCGGCAGGGCGGGGTCGAGGGCCTTGGCGCGCTCCTCCATCAGCTCCACGCGGTGGCGGGCGGCGGCCAGGCTGCGCTGGGCCAAGGGCATGATGCTTTGCGCAAGGATGTCGGTGTGGTGGCTATGCTTGGCTATGAGGCGGCCGGCGGCGGCCTTCAGGCGTTCGGCAAGGAGGCTGATGGCTGCGCCGTGGCGGGCCTTCACGACGGAGAAAAGGGCGGGTATGCGCCCCGATAGGGCCTCGATGCGCTGGCTCTCGCGGCCTATCGTGGCGCCCACTGTGCGCGTTATGCGCTCCCGGCAGTTGTCTATGCGCTCCTCAACGGCCACGAGGCGGCTCACGAGCAGTGCGGCTGCGGCCGTTGGCGTCTTCACCCTTGTGTGCGAAATCATGTCGAGCACCGACTCGTCGCGGTCGTGCCCAATGCCCGTTATCACTGGCAGCGGGAAGTTGGCCACGTTCTCCGCCAGTGCAAGGGTGTCGAACCCAGACATGTCGCTCGTTGCTCCGCCGCCGCGGATTATGACCACGCAGTCGAAGGAGTCGGCCTCGGCGTTGATGCGGTTGAGCGCGGCGATGACGCTCTGCTCCACCTGTTCGCCCTGCATCACGGCCGGGAAGAGGCGCGTGGCGAAGCTGAAGCCGTGGCCGTTGTCGGCCAGCTGTTTGCAAAAGTCGTCGTAGCCGGCGGCTGTCTCGCTCGATATTACGGCGATGCGCTGCGCGAACAGCGGCAGTTCCAGCTCCTTGTTGAGGTCGAACACGCCCTCTTCCTTCAGGCGGGCGATTATCTCCTGCCGCTTGCGGGCCATGTCGCCGAGGGTGTAGGTGGGGTCGATGTCGGTGACGATCCACGAGAACCCGTATGCCTCATGGAACTGCGCGTATACCCGCAGCATCACCTTCATGCCGGCGTGGAGAGGCTGCCCGATGGCCCTCTCGAAGTAAGGGCGCAGCAAAGTCCACGTCTGCCGCCAGCACTTGGCCGACGCCCGCGCCACGGGAGTGTTGCTGCTGGTGTCTTTCTCTATCAGCTCCATGTAGCAATGCCCGCGCGATTCGCGTGCTTCCGACACCTCGGCTTCCACCCAATACTCATCGCTCAGCACGCCCTCTATGGCAGAGCGCACCAAGCCGTTAAGCTCAAGGAGTGTCATTGCGGGCCTGTTCTCCATCGTGTTTTTTTGTCGTGAGGTTGGCCTTAGGCCGTGTTGATTGGTAAAAAGTAAGCCGGGCATCATGCTGTTAACCAGCAAAATGCCCGGCAATGGTTGCGGAGGCAGGATTCGAACATGCGACCTCCAGGTTATGAGCCTGGCGAGCTACCAACTGCTCCACTCCGCGATGTCATTTCGTTTTTGCGAGTGCAAAGGTACAAACTTTTCTTTTATTGTGCAAGCAATCGTCCTGATATTTAGCATTTATTTGCACATTGGGTGGGTGCGAAAGCCTTGCGGCCCCATTTTTCAGGCTGTTACACTTTAATATATAATGTATATGCCATGCTGCCTTAGGCGCATTCGCAGCCGTGGGCAGGCTGCTCAAGGCTGCGTGCGGAGGCGCGCTTTTTCCCGGTGAATTATTTGCTCAACTGAAATTTAATTTATACTTTTGCACACGTCAAACCCGATGTGCAAGCCGTAAGGCTCACACCAAGGAGAATCAAAGCATATGTCGATACAGAAGACAAGGCAGAAACTTGTGGACATTGCCCGCCAGCTCTTTGCAAAGAAAGGCATCGAGGGCACCACCATGAACGACATCGCGGTGGCTTCGGGCAAGGGGCGCCGCACGTTGTACACGTACTTCAAGAGCAAGGAAGACGTGTACTATGCCGTGATAGAGTCGGAGCTTGAGCGGCTTTCAGACAAGCTCGACGAAGTGGCGGCCAAGAAGATAAGCCCGCAGGACAA
This sequence comes from uncultured Prevotella sp., assembly GCA_944319915.1. GTDB lineage: Bacteria > Bacteroidota > Bacteroidia > Bacteroidales > Bacteroidaceae > Prevotella. Next base: position 14,173 of record CALUEY010000005.1, read on the forward strand.
AATCATTGAACTTATTTACACTCACCTGAGCATGATCAAGGAGACCGTGGTGCGCAACGGCAACTTGCGCGCCGAGTTCTTCCGCAACATCTGGATGGTGGAGAAGGCGCGCAAGAAGTTCGACGAGGACGAGATTGAACTGTTCCGCAAGGTGTACGCAGACGGCAAGGCCGACGGGGAGTTCGACATAGATAACATCGACCTCGTGGCCGACATCACCCACTACTGCATCAAGGGGCTTGAGGTGCCTTACATCTACGGGCGCCTGGGCCACGGCATGACCGAGGAAACGAGCCGCCCGCTGGTGGCCAAGGTGGTGTATGGCGCGCTGGGCAAGCGGCTCGTAAAGTGACGCCGGGCGCACGCCCGGCAGCAATCGGCAATACAAGCATTACAATATTTTAATGACAGACAACATGGGATTACTCACAGGCAAGACGGCCCTGGTCACCGGGGCCGCGCGCGGCATTGGCAAGGCCATCGCGCTCAAGTTCGCCGAAGAAGGCGCAAACATCGCTTTTACTGACCTCGTAATCGACGAGAACGGCAAGGCCACCGAGGCCGAGATTGCCGCAAAGGGCGTCAAGGTGAAGGGCTACGCCAGCAACGCCGCCGACTTCGCACAGACGGAAGAGGTGGTGAAGCAGGTGAAGGAGGAGTTCGGCTCCATCGACATCCTCGTGAACAACGCCGGCATAACCAAGGACGGCCTCATGCTCCGCATGACCGAGGCACAGTGGGACGCCGTGATAGCGGTCAACCTGAAGAGCGCCTTCAACTTCATCCACGCCTGCGTGCCGGTGATGATGCGCCAGCGCAAGGGCTCCATCATCAACATGGCGTCGGTGGTGGGCGTTCACGGCAACGCCGGACAGGCTAACTACGCCGCCTCCAAGGCCGGCCTCATAGCCCTGGCCAAGAGCATAGGGCAGGAGATGGGCCCCAAGGGAATACGCGCCAACGCCATCGCCCCGGGCTTCATCGACACTGCCATGACGCAGGCGTTGCCCGACGACATCCGCAAGGAGTGGATAAGCAAGATACCACTGCGCCGCGGCGGAACGGTTGACGACATCGCAGACTGCGCCACCTTCCTGGCTTCCGATATGTCGAGCTACATCTCCGGCCAGGTAATACAGGTTGATGGTGGAATGAATATGTAATCTAATTCGTGCTTGACAATTCATAATCCGTAATTGCCATGCGGCGTGTCAGATGCCGCTACGGGCAACTGTGGGTTATGAATTGTCTGTTTTTTATTTGTTCGAAGAAAGCCATCCCAATCCGCAATGCACAATCTGGCCTATCGTTTTTGCAGCACATACCTTAAATAAATAAAGACTGCGGCGTGTTTCTCATGGGAAATACGTAATTTTGCATGAAAAAGAACCTTGCAATGCTTTTTAATGAAACGAAATTTCTTGGCTATAAATTTCCCGAACCGCAATATTTAGGAGCTAAATATATCCATAGGGGATGGATAGCCCAATACGTGCCTGACGATGTGTCCGTTGTCTTGGATGCCTTTGCCGGGTCGCAATCAATAGCGTTTGTGTTTAAGCAGTTAGGCAAAAAAGTTATTACGAACGACTTTTTAGACTTTAACAACCGGATAGGCAAGGCTCTGATAGAAAACAAACATGAATGTCTCGACGAGGCTGATGTTGACATACTGCTTTCCGGCAACAGCGACCCTGAGGCGTTCAACCTTATGGAGACGCTTTTTTCCAACCTCTTTTTCCTTCCACAAGAGGCAGCTTTTGCAGACAGCTTCCGCAGCAATGTGCGTAAGCTAAGCAATCCGTATAAGCAGTCGTTGGCCCTGACGGTTATGTGCAGGGCTATGACACGCAAGGTTACCATGGGGCATTTTGCCCATACTCAGGCACTTGCCTATGCGGCAGACCCAGCCCGCGTGAAGCGGAATCGTAGTCTGGTGCGGCCGTTGCGGGATTTGTTTTTAGAACTTCTGCCCGGTTACAATGCCGCCGTCTTTGACAATGGGCGCGACAATGTCAGCTATAATGAGAATATACTCGACCTGTTGCCGCGGTTGAGCGGAGTTGACCTGGCATATTTTGACCCTCCTTATTGCAACAGCCATGCCGACTATCAGTCTTTCTACCACCTGCTGGAGACCTTTGTCGAGTATTGGAAAGACAAGCGTTTTGTCAATGGCACAAAACGATATGAACCCAAGCGTTACAGTGGTTTTGACAAAAACTGCGAGGCGGTGGGCAACCTAAAGCTCTTGTTTGAGCGCGCCTGTCATATCCCTGTTTGGCTCGTCAGCTATAACGACCGCAGCTATCCTGATATAGACACTATGGTTGGACTGATAGAACCTTACAGGAATGTCATTGTGGAACGCAAGCCATACGGCAACAGCCGTGGTGGAAAAGGCAGCGTGGCGGGCAGTTGTGAAATTCTCTTAGTATGTACACCCAAATGAAATCATCTTGTTATGACGACATTCGAGAAGTGGGACAGCGAGTTCCGTAGCAATAATTTGTATGCGTTCAATGGCAATGCCAACGGCATTTTGTGGCTCAAGGTGCGTTCCGTGTGCCGTAGTGAGCAGTTGGCGCGGTTTCTTTCTGAATTCAATCTGAGGCTGCGCTCCCAAAAACTCGGTGAGCGTAATGTGGAATTGTTTCACTTGCTGGAGGGTATGCCAGGGGCTATGGATATGCTCGATGGCTTTATGCGTGTAAGGAGCAACGAGTGGTATGAGACCATGGGGATAGATGAGGATAAGCTGAAAGAGGATTTATACAAGGTGCGATATTACGATTGGGGCGGCGACAGACGCAATTCGCTGGACAAGCATCTTGTGAGCAGGTATGTAAAAACGGTCAGCGACTATGACAAGTTGGTCGATCTCAGAGCCGAAATGTTCGAGAACACATGGAACTATGTGCAAAACAGATGGTATAACAACTGGACTTCATATCTGATAGAGTCTTTGTTCAAACGGCATCCGCGTGTTGTCTCCGCCGTAGGTGAGATAAAGGGAGTGGATTTCTTTATCGATGATGTTCCCATCGACTTGAAAGTGACTTACTTCCCGGCCGGGTACATGGCGGATAAGTTGAAGCAAATGCTGGGCAATACTGAGCTTACGTGGCTCCGACGGCAGGCTCGGGCAAGGGGGATAACGGCAGGCCGCACTATGCCGGATGCACAACAGTTGCATGTCATTGTCGAGAAACTAAGCGAGCGCGGGCATACAGACATCCTGGCCGAGCTGGATGCCTGCCGTCGTAAGGTGGTGGACGAGGCACGCCGCGACAGTGCCGACTTGATGGAGTGGCTGTACTCCAAGCCGGGAGAAATGCGTTTTGGAGCGGAAAACAGGCTTTTTCTTATACTCATAGACTATTCGGACATGAGCCTGTCGTGGAAAATGAAGCGTGCGTTCTCGCTCATTGAGCCATGTGTAAACGGCTATATTGACAGATTCGACCGCGATACGCTCAAAGAGATTGCTTTTGTTTACAACAAGGCCAAGTACAGAAGCCTGGTCGATGTCCTTTTTGTTATAAAGTGAACTCCCGATTATTGCAAGTGCAAAAAGACCGAAACCAAAAATCAACGACAGTGCAAGTACTTTACGAAGACAACCACATAATAATAGTTAACAAGGCGCCGGGCGAGATAGTGCAGGGCGACAAGACCGGCGACCGTCCGCTGTCCGAGGATGTCAAGGCGTATATTAAGGAGAAGTACGTCAAGCCGGGCAACGTGTTCCTGGGTGTTGTCCACCGGCTCGACCGCCCCGTGGCGGGCGTGGTGGTGTTCGCCCGCACGTCGAAGGCTCTGTCGCGCCTCAACGCCATGTTCCGCACGGGCGACGTGCATAAGACCTACTGGGCCATCGTGGCCGGCGAGCCGCCGCGGCCGGAAGACACGCTCACCCACTGGCTTGTGCGCAACGAGCGGCAGAACAAGAGCTACGCTTACGACCACGAGGTGCCGGAGTCCAAGAAGGCCGTGCTGTCCTACCGACTGATAGCGCGCGGCGACCGCTACAGCCTGCTGGAGGTGCGCCTCATGACGGGTCGCCATCACCAGATACGCTGCCAGCTCTCGGCGATAGGCTGCCCCATCAGGGGCGACCTCAAGTATGGAGCGCGCCGCAGCAACGCCGACGGCAGCATATCGCTCTTGGCCCGCCGCGTGGAGTTCGTCCATCCCGTGAGCCGCGAGCGCGTGGCCGTCGAGGCTCCGTTGCCCGCCGACCGCCTGTGGCGTGAGCTTGCCGCGGCGGCGGGCGAGGGCAGGCCTTAGGGGCTGCTTTGGTTTTTTACGGCAGCACTCATCCTATGCCTGGTGCTCGCTTTGCCCACGGCTTGCGGTGCCTTTCCGGCTGTTTTTGTTGTAGCTTTCGTCATTTGGCCCGCCAAACTCTGTCAAACGACAACAAACAAACATCACGGAAACCCACGGCAATCCATTGGACAAAAAAGGCCAAAACAGTTTCTTGGCCCTGTGTTGGTGCTGAAATATCGTTACACATACCTTTCTGAGAATCGCGCATTTGCAGTGGACCGTTTGGCCAGAGGCAAATGCGCGATTCTCGCGTGTGTTACCGCAAGTGCCTGCCATAGAGGGCGTTGCGATAGTGTGATGGCATCCTTTTTGTGCGATTGCTTGCTTTTAATGGCTGCTTGATGGCCATTCGCATGGCAAATCAGTGTTTCCCCAAGTTGCAGGAGAGCCTGTTCGGGCTTGCAAAACGTGCCGTTTGGCCGCGCCGAACGGCACGTTTCGCCCTGCCGGATGGTATGTTTGGGCTTGCGCTGAGGTCTACAAGGCGTTTTTGAGCCGCCTCCGCCGCTATTCCGCAAGGTGCAGGCGAAGGCTTTTTCTGCGAAATTTCACTACATTGTGCTGCCGCCGCCATGCTGGCTTTTGCCCCATGCCTGGTGTTTGCCGTGCGCTTCCCGGTGCATGAAAAGCCGCCCTGAGGCCGTATGTCCATCAATTTTTCGCGCCAAGCGGCTTCGTTTTCAATCTTTTTCGCTATCTTTGTCGTAAAATATGCTGCGCTCGGGAGATAGTGGGCAAGCTCACTTTCCGCCCGCTTGCGTTATCATCAAATAAGCCTGCCGCTACTCCATGCGTTACCCTCATGTCCCTTGCCTGTGGCGCGGGCGTTGGTTGCGGCGGCCACGCCAACATAAAACAAGCAATTGGTAAGATGAAGAAAGTCATGTCGTGGGTGCTCGGCATAGTGCTGGCTCCCGTCGCCCTGTTTATAGTCCTGGCGGCACTGCTCTATGTGCCGCCGGTGCAGAACTGGGCGGTGAGGCAGGTGGCCAGGGCCGTATCAGAACAGACGGGTATGGGCATCAGCGTGGGCCGTGTGTCGCTCGTTTTCCCGCTCGACCTCGGGATATACGGCTTCTGCATGACGCAGCCCAACGACTCGCTGCCCGGGCGGCGAGACACCATAGCCGACGTAGACCGCCTCGTAGTAAACGTGGGGCTGGGCCAGCTCTTGCATGGGCGCCTGACGGTTGACGAGCTTCAGCTTGACGGTGCCCGGCTCAACACCGCGGGCCTGATAGCCACCGCCCGCATACGCGGCAGCATAGGCAGGCTGCGCCTCGGCAGCCGGGGCATCGACCTCGCGCAGGGCGTGGCCATGGTGGACGGCGCGAGCCTCAGCGATGCGCAGGTGGCGATAGAGCTGTGCGACACCGTAACCCCGCCCGACACGGCCTCGGCCCCCACGCCGTGGAAGATATATGTAGACAGGCTCGACATAGTGCGCACCAAAGTGGCCCTGAGCACCCCGGGCGACACCGTGAGCGTGGACGCCGCCTTCGACCGGCTGACGGCCCGCCGCGCCGTGGCCGACCTGGAGCAGGGCCGCTACACCGTGGCCGCGCTCGAGTGGGCCGGGGGCAGCGCCGCTTACGACAACAACTTTGCTCCACGGGCCGACGGGCTTGACCCCAACCACATAGCCCTCAGCGGCATAGAGATAGGCATCGACTCCGTGCTCTACGACGGCGCGCTCACCAGCCTCTGCATAAAGCACTGCCGCTTGCAGGAAAAGAGCGGCCTCAGGCTTACTCACTTGGGTGGCCCCGTGAGCATGGACTCCGTGCGTCTGAGCCTGCCCGCGCTCACGCTGCGCACCCCTGACTCCGACCTGCGCGCCGAGGCCGCCATGGACTTCAGCCTCATGGACGAGCGAAACCCCGGGCGCATAGAGCTGCGCCTGCTCGCCAGCGTGGGCAAGCAAGACGTGATGCGCTTTGCCGGGGGGCTGCCCGAGCAGTTTGTGCGCGCCTATCCCAACCGCCCGCTGAACCTGCGCGCCACGCTTTCCGGCACGGTGGCCCGGCTCAACATAACCGGCATCGACCTCAGCCTGCCCACTGCCTTCCGCCTCGCGGCATCGGGAACGGCCTATAACGTGGCTACGCCGCAGAACCTGAAGGCCGACATTCGCCTTAGCGGGCGCACCGAGGACCTTGGCTTCGTGGCCGCCTTGGCAGGCCCGCAGCCGTCGTTCCGCATCCCGGCGGGCATTGCGCTCAGCGGGCGGGTGGGGGCAAATGGCGGCGCGTATGCTACCGACCTGGCCTTTACAGAGGGCAGGGGCAGCGTAAGGCTCGACGGCAGCTTCAACCCGTCGTCTGAGGTTTACAGCGCAAAGCTCAGTGTGGAGCGCCTCAACGTGGCCCGCTTCCTGCCCGGCGACTCGGTGTTCAGCCTGTCGTGCAGGGCCGAGGCCGAGGGCAGGGGCTTCGATTTCCTCTCGCCGTCGTGCCGCCTGCGCGCCGAGGCCACGGTTGACACGCTTGCCTACGGTGCCATGGGCATAGGGCGCATAGAGGCCGGAGCCACCGTCGCGGGGGGCAGAGCCCACGTGAACATAGGCGGAACGGGCGAGCTGTTCGAGGGCAGCATCGACGTGCATGGGCTGCTCAGCCCTAAGCGCGTGGCAGCCACCGTGGTGGCCGACGTGCGCAACGCCGACCTGCATCGCCTGCACATTGCCGACCAGCCCCTTTCCACCGGCCTCTGCGCCCACTTCCACCTCGCCTCCAACCTCGCCACCTCGCACTCGCTCAAGGGCTCGGTGGCCGACATCCGCATAGAGAGCGGCAAGCTCTCATTCCACCCCACTGACATCAGCATGGACCTCTCCACCAGCCCCGACACCACTTGGGCCGTGGTGGGCAGCGGCAGCTTCAACCTCAACCTGGCAGCGCGCGGCGGCTACGAGGCCATGCTGGCCCAGGTAGACAGTCTCATGGCCGAGGTCACGAGGCAGCGCGAGCAGCGCATCATCGACCAAAGCCGCCTCAGCCACCTGCTCCCCCACCTGCGCCTGCGCCTCGCCAGCGGAGACGGCAACCCCTTCGCCAACTTCCTCAGGGCCAAGGGGGTGCTCTTCGACGACCTCTACCTGAGCCTCAACTCGTCGCCGGAGCGGGGTCTCAACGGCAGCATGCACCTCTATTCGCTCGTGGCCGACAGCACGATGATCGACACGGTGCGCTTCTTCATGGTGCAGGACTCCGTGTCGCGCCTGCGCTTTGTGGGCAAGGTGGCCAACCGAAAGGACAACCCGCAGCTGGCCTTCACTACGCTCTTCAATGGTTTTTACTATGAAACGCAGGCCGGCATTGACGTGAGGTTCTACGATGCTGCCGACAGCCTCGGGGTGCACCTCGGAGCAAAGGCCGAGATGCGCGACAGCGGAATCAACGTGAGCCTCACGCCCGAAAGGCCCATACTCGGCTACAAGGCGTTCAACCTCAACAAGGACAACTACATCTTCATGGGGCGCGACAGGAGGGTAAGCGCCCGCATAGACCTCATAGCTGACGACTATACCGGCGTGAAGGTTTACTCGGCCGACGAGAACAAGGACGCGCTGCAGGACATAACGGTGAGCCTCAACAAGTTCGACCTCGACAAGATAACCTCCGCCCTGCCGTTCATGCCGCGCATCGGGGGGCTGCTCTATGGCGACTTCCACGCCATACAGGACAAGGACGAGCACCTTACCGTGATGTCTGACATGACGGTCAACGACTTTTCGTTCGAACAAAGCTACATAGGCAACATCAGCAGCGAGTTCGCTTACCTCATGCGCGACTCCGGCGAGCACTTCGTGGGGGCGCGCCTAAGCCACAACGACACCGAGGTGGGCTTGCTCAGGGGCAAGTACACCGGCGAGGATGGGGGCATGCTCGATGCCACGCTCAGCATGAACCGCCTGCCGCTGGCGCTTGTCAACGGCTTCATACCCGACAGGCTGATGGCCCTCTCGGGCTATGCCGACGGCAAGCTCGCAGTGAAGGGGGCTTTGTCGGCGCCGCTGGTGGACGGCGAGCTATACCTCGACTCGTGCTACGTCACCAGCGTTCCGTATGGCCTGAAGCTCCGCATGGACAACGACCCGGTGCGCATCGTGGGCAGCAACCTCCTCTTTGAGAACTTCACGCTTTACTCCCATAACGACAGTCCGCTCCTGATGCAGGGCAAGGTGGACTTCTCCGACCCCTCGCGGATGTCGCTCGACCTTCAGATGAGGGCGCGCGACTACCAGCTGATCAACGCCAAGAAGACGCCGCGCTCGGTGGCTTACGGCAAGGCTTTCGTCAACTTCACCGGCCGTCTGGGCGGCGAGCTCGACCGGCTGAGCATGCGCGGGCAGCTCGACGTGCTCGGCACGACCGACCTAACCTACGTGCTTAAGGACTCGCCGCTAAGCTCCGACGACCGCCTGGGGGAGATAGTGACCTTCACCGACTTCCGCGACACGGCCACGGTGGTGAAGAGCACCGCCGCGCAAATGGGCGGGCTCGACATGGAGCTGATGCTCAACATAGAGCAGGGGGCGCGCATACTCTGCGCGCTGAACGCCGACCAGTCGAACTACATCAACCTTGAGGGGGGCGGGGAGCTGCGCCTCGTGTACAACGACATGGACGACATACAGCTCTACGGGCGCTATACGCTCAACGAGGGAGAGATGAAGTATGCCCTGCCGATAATCCCGCTGAAGACCTTCCACATACAGCAGGGCAGCTACATCGAGTTCAACGGCAACGTGATGAACCCGCGGCTGAACATCACCGCCACCGAGCAGGTGAAGGCCAACGTGGCTTCGGAGTCGGGCAGCAGCCGCACCGTGCTCTTCGACTGCGGCGTGAAGGTTACCAAGACGCTCGAAGACATGGGCCTGGAGTTCACCGTCGACGCGCCCGAGGACATGACGCTGAAGAACGAGCTGGCCGCCATGAGCGTGGAGCAGCGCGGGAAGATAGCCGTCACCATGCTCACCACGGGCATGTACCTGGCCGACGGCAACACGGGAGGCTTCTCGATGAACAACGCGCTCAACTCCTTCCTGCAAAGCGAGATAAACAACATCACCAACAGCGCGATGAAGTCCATCGACATGAGCGTGGGCATAGACCAGAACTCCGACGCCGCCGGGAACACCAGCACCGACTACTCCTTCAAGTTTGCGAAGCGCTTTTGGAACAACCGCTTCAGCTTCATCATCGGCGGCAAGGTGTCGTCGGGCAGCGACAACACCACCACCGGCACCCAGAACGAGGCCTTCATCGACAACGTGTCGCTTGAGTACAGGCTCGACCAATCGGCCCAGCGATACGTGAGGCTGTTCTACAACAAGAACGCCGACGACCTGCTTGAGGGCGATATAACCGAGTATGGCGCCGGTTTCGTGTGGCGGAAGAAGATGGCAAGCCTGCGCGAGCTGTTCGACTTCCGCACGAAGAAGCGCAAGCAGCGCGACAAGGCAGCCAACGATTCAATAAAGACAGATGAGAAAGACGATTGACATAGCGCTGCTGCTGGCGGCGCTCGTGGCGCTGGCCGCGTGCTCCACCACGAGCAACCTGCCCGAGGGCGAGATGCTCTATACGGGCATGAAGAAGACCGAGTACGCCGTGGCGGACTCCGATGCCCACTTCGACGGCGTGAAAGAGGAGGTGGAGGCCGCCCTGGCCTGCAAGCCCAACGGCGCCCTCCTGGGCAGCCCTTACTACCGTTCGCCGCTGCAGCTGAAGCTGGCCGTGTACAACAAGTACGCCAAGTCGGAGAAGAAGTTCGGGCGGTGGATGCGCCGCAAGTTCGGCACGCCGCCCGTGCTGCTGAGCCAAGTGGCTCCCGAGACGCGCGCGCTGGTGGCCAAGAACCTGCTCCGGGCCAACGGATACTTCGACGCAGAGGTGTCTTACGGCATCATCCCGCAGAAGAACCCGCTGAAGGCCAAGCTCAGCTACATCGTGACGCCGGGCAGGCTGTACACCATCGACACCGTGAAATACGTGGGTTATCCCGCCTTTGCTGACAGCCTGATACGCGCCACGGTGGGCGAGAGCGGCCTCAAGGCCGGCGGCCCGTTCACCGTGGCGGCCCTCGACGCCGAGCGCGCGCGGCTGACCACGCTCTTCCGCAACAACGGCTACTACTTCTACAGCTCGGGCTACTCGGTGTTCCTGGCCGACTCGGTGTCGAACCCTGGCAAGGTGGAGGTGCGTGTGCAGCCCGCCGACGGCGTGCCCGACGCCGCCAGGCGCAAGTGGTACTTCGGCAAGCTGCGCGTAAACCTGAGGCGCACCATGGGCGAGCAGCTCACCGACTCGTTCGTCCACCGCTATCTCTCCATCTACTTTGCCGGGCGCAGCGTGGGCAAGAAGATACCCATAAGGCCCGGCGCGGTGCTGCGCGACGTGAAGCTGAGGCCCGGCCAGCCCTTCAGCCAGGAGGCATACCTCGAGTCGTCGAACAACGTCAACAGCCTCGGGATGTTCAGCCTTGCCGACTTCTCGTTTGCCCCGCGCGACACCTCGGCCACCTGCGACACCCTCGACATGACGCTCAACTGCGTGCTCGACAAGCCCTACGACGGCTCCATAGAGGCCAACTACACCCTGAAGAGCAACGACCGCACCGGCCCAGGCCTCGTGCTCGGCCTTACCAAGCGCAACGCCTTCCGAGGGGCGGAGAAGCTTGAGGTGAACCTGAGGGGCTCATACGAGTGGCAGACAGGCAAGAAGGTAGACGGGAACAGCTCTACGATAAACTCCTACGAGTATGGCGCCGATGTGTCGATAGAGTACCCGAGGCTTGAGACGCCCTTCAAGCTCTTCCGCCGCCACCGCTTTGCGACCACGCCCTCCACGCTCTTCTCGCTCTCGGGCAACGTGCTCAACCGCGCCGACTACTTCAAGATGCTCACCCTGACGGGAGCGGTTACCTACAAGTTCCAGACGTCGCCCAACTCGATGCACGAGTTCAGCCCGTTCCTGCTCGACTACACCATGCTCAACCACACCACGGCGGCCTTCGACTCGATAATGGATGCCAACCCCGCCATCTACGTGTCGATGCGCAACCAGTTCGTGCCGAAGATAAAATACACCTACACCTACACCAGCCCCGCCGGCTACCGCAACCCCGTGGCTTGGGAGCTGAGCCTCACCGAGGCCGGCAACGTGGTGGCACTGGGCTACATGGCTGCCGGAAAGAAGTTCAACGCCAAGGAGAAAGACCTCTTTGGCAACCCCTTCGCGCAGTTCCTCAAGGTGAACACCTCGCTGCGCAAGACGTGGAGCCTTGGCCAGAAGTCGCAGCTCGTGGGTCACGTGGCGGCCGGGGTGCTGTGGGCCTACGGCAACTCCTCGCGCGGCCCTTACGGCGAGCAGTTCTATGTGGGCGGCGCCAACAGCATAAGGGCCTTCACCATCCGCAGCATCGGGCCTGGCAAGTATGTGGCCCCATCGTCCACTTACTCATACCTCGACCAAACCGGCGACATCAAGCTCGAGATGAACCTTGAGTGGCGCTTCAACCTCTTCGGCAGCCTCTACGGCGCGCTCTTCTTCGATGCCGGCAACATCTGGCTGATGGAGAAAGACGAGAACCGCCCCGACGCCGAGTTCCGCTTCGGCACGTTCTGGAAGCAGCTGGCCACCGGTACGGGTCTCGGCCTGCGCTACGACCTCGACTTCTTCGTGCTGAGGCTCGACCTCGGAGTGGCCCTGCACGTGCCTTACGACACGTCGAAGAGCGGATACTACAACATACCCAAGTTTTCCGACGGCCTCGGCCTGCACTTCGCCATCGGCTACCCGTTCTGACTTTGCGCAGCTTTGGCGTAAACTTATTTTACCAAAAACAGCCTTGCCCGATTGCCACATTATAGCCCGCGCGCGGTGGAAAAAACGCCGCGGCGAGGCTGTTGGCGGCCGGCTGAAACGCCAAACCTGCCGTTTGGCATTGCCGAACAGGCCGTATTGCATTGCCAAACGGGCCGTTCTGGGATGCCAAACGGGCCGTTCTGGGATGCCAAACGGCCAGCTTTGTTTGGGCGAATTTGGCCTTTTCCCCGCACGAACGGCCTTGCGGCGTTTCTCCCCGCGCAATGGTCGCATGGCGTTCCCCTTGCTTCGTGGCGTCAAGTGGCTTAGTGCCAGACTGTTGCGCTTGGGCGGCTGAGAATCGCGAATTTGCGTTCCTCTGCCCGGCAGCTTGCGGATAACCGATTCTCACGAGGCTCATTGTAAAGATTGTTCCCGCAGATGCAGCGTTGGATTGGCTGCCCCGGCTTGGCCATGGGGCAGCCGTTTGGGCTGTCCATGGCTAAATAATGTTAACTCCACGCCACCATTGCCTTGCTTTCGGCTATATTTGCTATTTTTGCATTAATGGAATTGAGAGTGCCGACAACTTTAAACAACCGTAAACATACCATATTATGAAACCAACATTGTTGCTCCTGGCTGCCGGCATGGGCAGCCGCTACGGCGGGCTGAAGCAGCTCGACGGCCTCGGCCCCAACGGCGAAACCATAATGGACTATTCTATCTACGACGCCATAAAGGCGGGCTTTGGCAAGATTGTGTTCGTAATCCGCAAGGACTTCGAGCAGGATTTCCGCGAGAAGGTACTGTCTAAGTACGAGGGCCACGTGCCGGTGAAGCTGTGTTTCCAGGGCCTCGATGCCCTGCCCGAGGGCTTCAGCTGCCCCGAGGGCCGCGTAAAGCCGTGGGGAACCAACCACGCCGTGCTCATGGCCAAGGACGTGATAAAGGAGCCTTTCTGCGTAATCAACTGCGACGACTTCTATAACCGCGACGCGTTCATGGTGATAGGCAAGTTCCTCGCCGACCTGCCCGAGGGCAGCAAGGATGCCTATGCCATGGTGGGATTCCGCGTGGGCAACACTCTCTCGGAGAACGGCACCGTGGCCCGCGGCATCTGCTCCACCGACGAAGGCGGCAACCTCACCACCGTGGTGGAGCGCACGGAGATCATGCGCGTTGGCGGCCCCGTGTGCTACAAGGACGAGGAGGGCGCCTGGGTGCCTGTTGACGACAACACTCCCGTGTCGATGAACATGTGGGGCTTCACGCCCGACTACTTCGAGCACAGCGAGGCATACTTCCGCGAGTTCCTCTCCGACCCGAAGAACATGGCCAACCCCAAGGCCGAGTTCTTCATCCCGCTCATGGTCAACAAGCTCATAGGCGAGCGCACGGCCACGGTCAAGGTGCTCGACACCACGAGCAAGTGGTTCGGCGTGACCTATGCCGCCGACCGCCAGGGCGTGGTCGACAGGATAAAGGACCTCGTGGACGAGGGCGTTTATCCCGCCCGGCTCTTCTGATTTGGAGCGTCGGCCATTGGCTGCATGATAATCTGTTTGAGCTAAAGCGCACCCCCGATGGCGCGGCACGTTTGGCCGCAGCCGCCGGGGTGCGCTTTTCTGTTGCCTTTGTGCGGGTTTTGCCGTTGCAAAACCTGCACAAAGGCATACAAGTGTGCATACAATTAAAAATAATTAGCAATATTTTGGGGCTGTAAAAGGAAAAAGTATTACCTTTGCGCCCGATTTGGTTCTGCGGCAGAACTATCCTGCCGCAGATTAAAAGGGAATCGGGTGGAACTCCCGGACAGTCCCGCTGCTGTGAAGCTCCGCTTATGTTCTGAGTCCCGGTGGGGGCCACTGGCCTTTTCATGTGCGAAGGCCGGGAAGGCATCAGAAACAGGAGCCAGTCAGAATACCTGCCAGTCGGTCGTTACAGTTGCAGCCCGTGGGATGGCGCAGCGCGTATATACATAATGTATAAAGGATGATAAAAAAAGTTTTAGTAGCCAATCGTGGCGAGATAGCGGTGCGGGTCATGCGCTCGTGCCGCGAGATGGGATTGCGCACGGTGGCCGTGTTCTCCGAGGCCGACCGCGCCTCGCGCCACGTGATGTATGCCGACGAGGCCTACTGCATAGGCCCGGCGGAGTCGCATGAGAGTTATCTTAACATCGACAAAATCATGGCAGTGGCACGCCGCAGCAACGCCGACGCCATCCACCCGGGCTATGGCTTCCTGTCGGAAAACGCCGACTTTGCGCGCCGCTGCGCCGCCGAGGGCGTCATCTTCATCGGCCCCACGCCCGAGACCATGGAGGAGATGGGCGACAAAATCGCCGCGCGAAAGCGCATGATGGCCGCCGGCGTGCCCGTGGTGCCCGGAACCGCCGAGCCGCTGGGCAGCGCCGAGGAGGCCCTGCGCGTTTGCAGGGAAATAGGCTACCCCGTTATGCTCAAGGCATCCATGGGCGGAGGCGGCAAGGGAATGCGCCTCATACACTGCGACGAGGAGGTGCGCGAGGCTTACGATGCCGCCCGCTCCGAGTCGCTCTCGTCGTTCGGCGACGACACCGTTTACCTGGAGAAGTTCGTCGAGGAGCCCCACCACATAGAGTTCCAGGTGCTTGGCGACTCGTTTGGCAACGTAGTGCACCTCTTCGACCGCGAGTGCTCGGTGCAGAGGCGCAACCAGAAGATAGTGGAAGAGAGCCCCTCGCCGTTCCTCACGCCCGAGCTGCGCCGCGAGATGGGCGAGAAGGCCGTGGCGGCGGCCAAGGCCGTGGGCTACAGGGGGGCCGGCACGATAGAGTTCCTCGTAGACAAGTACCGCCACTTCTACTTCCTTGAGATGAACACACGCCTGCAGGTGGAGCACCCGATAACCGAGGAGGTGATGGGAGTCGACCTCGTGAAGGAGCAGATACGCGTGGCCGCAGGCGAGAAACTGCGCTTCCGGCAGGACGAGCTCTTCCAGCGGGGCCACGCGATAGAGTGCCGCATCTGCGCCGAGGACACCGAGAACGGCTTCATGCCCTGCCCCGGCGTCATCCGCCAGCTCATCGAGCCAAACGGCATCGGCGTCAGGATAGACAGCTATGTGTACGAGGGCTACGAGATACCCCTTTACTACGACCCGATGATAGGCAAGCTCATAGTGTGGGCCGTAACCCGCCAGTATGCCATAGAGCGCATGAGGCGCGTGCTCTACGAGTTCAAGATAACCGGCCTCAAGACCAACATCAGCTACCTGAGGCGCATCATGTATGCCCCGGCGTTCGTCAGGGGGGAGTACGACACGTCGTTCCTCACCAAGTATTCGCGTTCGCTCCAACGGCAGAACGGCGACAACGAGGAGATGGAGAACATGGCGATGATTGCCGCCTACGTGGATTACCTGTTCAATCTCGACGAGAACAAGCCCGTGCGCACGGTCGACCAGCGCCCCATCAGCCGCTGGCGCGAGTTTGGGTTGCAGAAGGGCGTGCTGCGCATCTGAAAGCCCCGAGGGGCGCGGACGGCCCTTGCGGGCCGCGCAGTTGAAGTATAAAGTAATATATTATAGATATGGAAATACATATAGGCGACCGTGTCGCCGATGTGACGCTGGTCAGCAAGGATGGCAACAAGGTGGTGCTCTCCATCGACGGGAAGCCCATCGAGGTGGACGTCGTGATGGCGGAGAACGGCAGTTGCTCCATCCTCCACGACGGAAACTCGTACAACGCCGAGCTTATACGCGGCGAGGGAGGCAAGAGCTACGACGTTAACATGTTCTACCGCTCGTATCATGTAGACGTGGTTGACACCCAGGCCAAGTACCTCCACCTGCGCAAGGACTCGCAGGAGCGCCAGGCCGACAAGATCGTGGCGCCCATGCCGGGCAAGGTGGTGGCCATCCCCGTCAGCGTGGGCGACCGCCTCAAGGCCGGCGACATAGCCATCGTGCTCGAGGCTATGAAGATGCAGAGCAACTACAAGGTAAGCTCCGACTGCACCGTCAAGGCCATTCTCGTGGCCGAGGGCGACGCCGTGCAGGACAACCAGACATTGATTGAATTGGACTTAAGCGACGAAGAATGAACAGAGAGGAAGTATATGCCCGGTTCGAGGAACTGGACAGGCAGGCCAACCTCGGCGGTGGGCTTGACAAGATAGAGCGGCAGCACGCCGCAGGGCGCATGACGGCGCGCGAGCGCATCGACACGCTGCTCGACAAGGGAACGTTCTGCGAGATAGACAAGCTGGTGAACCACCGCTGCACGCGCTTCGGCATGGACAAGAAGCAGATACCGGGCGACGGGGTGGTGTGCGGCTACGGCAAGATTGACGGCCGCCAGGTGTTTGTCTATGCATACGACTTCACCGTGCACGGAGGGTCGCTCAGCGAGACCAATGCGGCCAAGATAGTAAAGGTGCAGCAGCTCGCGCTGAAGACCGGCGCGCCCATAATAGGGCTCAACGACTCCGGCGGCGCGCGCATCCAGGAGGGCGTTAGCAGCCTTGCGGGCTTCGCCTCCATATTCTACCAGAATACCATGGCCTCCGGGGTCATCCCCCAGCTCACGGCCATCCTCGGCCCTTGTGCCGGCGGTGCCTGCTATTCGCCGGCGCTTACCGACTTCATCTTCATGGTTGAGGACAAGAGCCACATGTTCATCACCGGCCCCGATGTGGTGAAGGCTGTTACCAACGAGGAGGTGGACAAGGAGACCCTGGGCGGCGCCCGCACCCACAGCGGCAAGAGCGGCGTGGCCCACTTCGTCTACCCAACGGAGGAAGAGACGCTCATGCAGATGCGCGAGCTGCTCAGTTTCCTGCCCGCCAACAACATGGAGGACGCGCCAGTGCTGCCGTGCAGCGACGATGTGAACCGCGCGGTGGAGTGCCTGCAGACCGTTGTGCCTGATGACCCCAACCAGCCTTACGACATCAAGGACGTAATCGAGCCGGTGGTGGATGACAGCTACTTCTTTGAGGTGATGCCCCACTTTGCCAAGAACATCGTGGTGGGCTTCGCCCGGCTGGGCGGGCAGACCGTGGGCATAGTGGCCAACCAGCCTGCTTTCCTCGCCGGAGTGCTCGACATCGACTCTTCCGACAAGGCCGCGCGCTTCATTCGCTTCTGCGACTGCTTCAACATACCGCTCCTCACGATAGAGGACGTGCCCGGCTTCCTGCCCGGAACGGTGCAGGAGCACGGCGGCATAATACGCCACGGGGCAAAGATTGTGTATGCCTACGCCGAGGCCACCGTGCCTAAGCTCACGCTCATCACGCGCAAGGCTTACGGCGGTGCTTACATCGTTATGTCGAGCAAGAACACCGGCGCCGACGTATGCATGGCGTGGCCGCAGGCCGAGATTGCGGTGATGGGAGCCTCGGGCGCGGTCAACATCCTTTACCGCAAGGCTTCGGCCGAGGAGAAGGAGGCCGCCGCCAAGGCATACGAGGAGGAGTTCTCCAACCCCTACCGCACGGCTGAGCGCGGGCTTATCGACGAGGTGATAATGCCTCGCGACACCCGCCGCAAGCTGATACGCGCCTTGGAGATGTGCCGCAACAAGAACCAGAGCAACCCGCCCAAGAAGCATGGCAACATGCCGCTGTAAGGGATGGCGCGCTCTTTAGCGCTGCTGCGCCCGCCGCAGGCACCCGCCAAGGGGCTTGCGGCGGGCGTTTTTTTGCATTGTGGCCATGCTTCCCGGGCGTGGCTTTTGTCAGAATGTTTCATTGCTGGTGCTTGTCGGCCCAACTCTTTGGCTGCCAGATAGTTGCGCTATGTGCCGTTTGGCCTTGCGAAACGGCCCATTCGGGAGCGCGAAACGGGCCGTATTGCAACGCCGGACGGCCGCTTTTGCAGTGCAATCCCATCGCGGCGGCATTCCCATGAGGCTTTTGTCGGCATTTTTCGCAGCAGGCCCCGCCGGCACTGCTGTGCCTCGCCGCCGGGGCGCAGTGCATAATCCCAAATCGCTCGTTATAACGTCCACCACACTCATAACGCCGTTTGTTGGCTCTCCACCCATCTTCCGCACTGCTGCCGCCTGCTTGCTTTCCGCTTTTTCTCGATGTAGCCCGCCATATCTTCGGCAAAAGCGGGAAGCAATCAGTCTGACAGCGGCACGAAATATGGGTGAAGTCTAACGGCCGATTCGGGATAATTAACGCCGGCGCTTGGCGTTTTTCGGCAATAATGTGTTACCTTTGCAGCCGCAATGCTTAAAGACCTGTTGACGCCTGCCGAGTGCAGCGCGCTGCGTTCCCTCATCGACGGGGCGCAAAAGATAGTGATATGTTGCCACGTCAACCCCGATGGCGATGCCATAGGCTCGTCACTCGGCTGGGCCGACTACCTGCGCTCGATGGGCAAGGAGCCTGCCATCGTGGTGCCCGACCAGTATCCCGACTTCCTGCAGTGGATGCCCGGCACGGAGAAGATAGTGCGCTACGACAAGCGCAAGGCCGAGGCCGACGCCCTTTTCGCCGGGGCCGACCTCGTGTTCTGCCTCGACTTCAACCAGCCCTCGCGCACCGACGCCATGGCCGACGCCCTTGTAGGCTCGGCGGGGCGGAAGGTGATGTTCGACCATCACCTCGACCCGATGATGCCGGATTGCGCCCTCGTGGTGTCGCACACGGAGATGTGCTCCACGAGCGAGATAGTGTTCCGCGTGGCGTGGCAGCTCGGCGGCTTCGGCCAACTGGGCCGCGGCTTTGCCGCACCGGTGTACTGCGGCATGATGACCGACACGGGCGGCTTCACCTACAACAGCACCCGCCCCGAGGTTTACTTCATCATAAGCCAGCTCCTTACCAAGGGCATCGACAAGGACAAGATTTACCGCAACGTTTACAACAACTACAGCGAGAACCGCATGAGGCTCGTGGGCTACGTGCTCTACCGCAAGCTCGTGGTGGACAGGGAGCGCCACGCCGCCTTCTTCACCATCACCCGGCGCGACCTGCTCGACTTCCACTTCATGAAGGGCGACGCTGAGGGGCTTGTCAACATACCCCTGCAGATCAAGGGCATGAAGCTCTCCATCTCGCTGCGCGAAGACCGCGACCGCGACCGCCTCGTGTGGGTGAGCCTGCGCTCAGTAGACGATTTCCCCTGCAACAAGATGGCGGAGATGTTCTTCAACGGCGGCGGCCACCTCAACGCCTCGGGCGGGCGGCTCTACTGCTCCATCGACGAGGCCGTGGAGACGGCCAGGCGGGCCATAGCCCACTTCGAGGGCGTGTTAAAGTAGCCTAACAAAGGCATTGGTTGCAAAGATTTTAGTATCTTTGCGCCAAATATTTCCACCTTGACACAGTGGCGGGGCAGCTGGCGCCGCAGCCCATGGGGCGCGGCAGGCGGGCCTCCGCCCGCTAAACGGAAAACAGCAACGATGAGAAAAACCGTCTATGCCGTGCTGGCCTTGGTGGCCGCGCTGGCCTTCGCCTCATGCGACGACTACGAGACTTACGGCGAAAAGAAAGAGAAAGAGCAGGATGCAATCAGCGCCTTCATCTCCTCAGAGGGGATAAGGGTGATAAGCGAGGGGCAGTTTCATGCCCAGGGCGACTCCACCAGCGTGGAGAAAAACGAGTTCGTTTACCTCGACAACAGCGGCGTGTACATGCAGATAGTGCGCCGGGGCTGCGGCTCGGAGCTTGAGGAAGGCAAGCAGGTAAACGTGCTCTGCCGCTATACGGAGTACAACATTCTCGACCGCGCCATGCAGACGCGCAACGACTACGAACCACGCACGTATGACAAGATGACCGTGGTGCGCAACGGGGCAACCTACACCGCGTCGTTCGTCAGCGGCGTGATGTACAGCACGTATGGCTCCTCGGTGCCTACGGGCTGGCTGGTGCCTTTCGCCTACGTGAACATAGGCAGGCAAGACGCGCCAGGAGAGGAGATAGCGATGGTGAAGCTCATCGTGCCTCACTCGCAGGGGCAGGTCTACGCCTCGTCAAACGTGTATCCGTGCTATTATGTGATAACCTATCAGAGAGAAAGATAAATGACACTCATAAAGTCGATTTCTGGCATACGCGGCACCATCGGCGGCCGCACGGGCGACACGCTCAATCCGCTCGACATCGTTAAGTTCACCACGGCATACGCCATGTTCATCCGCCGCAGCCGCGGCGGCGCTGCCGCCAAGGTGGTGGTGGGCCGCGACGCCCGCATCTCGGGCGAGATGGTGCGCAGCGTGGTATGCGGAACGCTGCTGGGCATGGGCTTCGACGTGCTCGACATAGGGCTGGCCACCACGCCCACCACAGAGCTTGCCGTGCGCATGAGCGGCGCCGATGGAGGCATCATCATAACCGCAAGCCACAACCCAAGGCAGTGGAACGCCCTCAAGCTGCTTGACAGTCAAGGCGAGTTCCTCACCAAGGAAGACGGCAACGCCGTGCTTGCCATGGCCGAGGCCGAGGACTTCTGCTATGCCGATGTAGACCACTTGGGGCATTACTCGCAGGACTTCAGCTTTGCCGACCGCCACATCGACGCCGTGCTGGCCCTGCCGTTGGTTGACGTAGAGGCCGTGCGCAAGGCCGGGTTCAAGGTGTGCGTAGACACCATCAACAGCGTGGGCGGCATCGTGCTGCCGCGCCTGCTCGCCTGCCTTGGCGTGGAGTGCCGCCTGCTCAACGGCGAGCCTACGGGCGACTTCGCCCACAACCCGGAGCCGCTCGAAAAGAACCTCGGCGGCATCATGGCCGAGATGCGCTCCGGCGGCTACGACCTGGGCATCGTTGTTGACCCCGACGTAGACCGCCTTGCCTTCATCTGCGAGGACGGGCGTATGTTCGGAGAGGAATATACGCTCGTGAGCGTGGCCGACTACGTGCTCAGCCGCACGCCCGGCAACACCGTGAGCAACCTCAGTTCCACGCGCGCCCTCCGCGACGTTACGCTCCGCCATGGCGGCAAGTATGCCGCGGCGGCTGTCGGCGAGGTGAACGTGGTGGCCAAGATGAAGGAAACCGGGGCCGTGATAGGCGGCGAGGGCAATGGCGGGGTTATCTATCCCGAGTGCCACTATGGGCGCGACGCCTTGGTGGGCATTGCCCTGTTCCTTTCCGCCCTGGCCCAAAAAGGCTGCACGGCCAGCCAGCTCCGCGCCGCGCTGCCCGACTACTCGATAGCCAAGAACCGCCTCGACCTCACGCCCGATACCGATGTAGACGCCATACTGCGGCGCGTTAAGGAGCTTTACAAGGACGCCGAGGTGAACGACATCGACGGCGTGAAGATCGATTTCCCCGACAAGTGGGTTCACCTGCGCAAGTCGAACACTGAGCCAATCATCCGCATCTACAGCGAGGCCGCCACCATGCAGGAGGCCGATGCACTCGGCAAGCAGGTCATGGAGGTGGTGAAAGGCCTTCTTTGACTTTTGCTTGGGAGTTATGCAGTGCAGCAGTGCGGGAGTTCAGACGTATGGCAATGGCTGCCTGAAGAATTATGGCAAGATGGTTGGGGCAACCACCCCAAAGCGCCAAGGCCACAATGATGTGTAGCATTGGGAACGTGCTTTGCCATCCGTCCGTACCCCCGCACTGCCGTACTTAAGGACTTTCCGGCGTTCGTCCTGAATACTTTACCCAATTACCACTTTGCTCCTTATTATTAAAAAATCCCGAATATGCTCTTGCTGGTTGTAAACGGCAGCCCGAGGCGGGGCGGCCACGTTGACGCCATGCTTGCCGCCATGGGCCAGGAGGCCGCTCGGCAGGGCTGGCAGGTGGCTGAGCTGCGCGTAAGCGAGCTGCGCGTGGCTCCGTGCCGGGGGTGCATGAAGTGCCGCTTGCGCGGCGAGTGCGTGTTGCCCGCCGACGATGCCAATCGCGCCGCCAGCCTGCTTGGCCGCGCCGATGCCCTCATTGTGGGCGCGCCTTGCTACTGGGCCAACATCCCCGGCCAGCTCAAGGTGCTCTTCGACCGCATGGTATATGCTTTCATGGCCGAGGGCAAGGGGGTATTGCCAAAGCCCCTCCACCGAGGCAAGCACGCCATTGTGGTGACGGCCTGCACCACTCCGTGGCCGTTCAACCGCCTCTTCGGCCAGTCGCGTGGCACCGTGCGCGCCCTCCGCGCAATATTGCGCGCGGGCGGTTTCCGCATCATTGGCACCGTGCAGAAGGGCGGAACGAAGGCCCGCCCTGGCCTTACCGATGGCGAATTGAGGCGTTGCAGTCGTCTCGTAGGCAGGCTCTGACCATGGCTTGCCGCCTTGTTTTGTAAATTTCCATTACCATACCCCACGCCATATTTGTCATGATGACCAACCCTCTGATTGTCAGCTGGTTGGCGATGTGTACCGTTTTACAATGCGAAACGGCCTCCTTTGTCATGCGAAACGACCTCTTTCGCAGGGCCGAACGGCCTCTTTTGCGGGGCAAAACGTCCATGGGCAGTTGACTGTATGCTGGTTTGTAACGAAAATTCATTGCCCGGAGGCCTTGTCGGTGGCGCGGCATGGCCCGGAGGCGGGGCAGGGTGGGGCGGTCGTAGTGCAGGCGTACATTGTTGAAGATGAGTTAAATAAAGTGCCGAAAAGCGGCGGAATACGAAAAAATATTATAACTTTGCAGTCGGAGTGTGCATTGTGCGCACTCGCCGGCCGGCGCAGGCCCAGTGCGGCGCGCCCGCCAGCGCAAGGCTACGGACATTAAACGAACAAATATCTATTATGGCAAGTACACCCGAATTCAAGTATGCCCCTATGTTCCAAATGGGCGAGGACGACACTGAATACTACCTCCTGAGCAAGGACGGCGTGACCATGGGCGAGTTTGAAGGCAAGCCCATCCTCAAGGTTGCGCCCGAGGCGCTCACCATGCTGGCCAACCAGGCCTTCCGCGACGTCAACTTCCTGCTGCGCCGCTCGCACAACGAGCAGGTGGCCAAGATACTCGCCGACCCCGAGGCCAGCGACAACGACAAGTACGTGGCGCTCACCTTCCTGCGCAACGCCGAGGTGGCCTGCAAGGGCAAGCTGCCTTTCTGCCAGGACACCGGCACCGCCATCATCCACGGAGAGAAAGGCCAGCAGGTGTGGACGGGCTTCTGCGACGAGGAAGCCCTGTCGCGCGGCGTCTACAAGACTTACACTGAGGAGAACCTGCGCTACTCGCAGAACGCCCCGCTCACCATGTACGAGGAGGTGAACACGCGCTGCAACCTGCCCGCGCAGATTGACCTTGAGGCCACCGAGGGCATGGAGTACCGCTTCCTCTGCGTGGTAAAGGGCGGCGGCTCGGCCAACAAGACCTATTTCTATCAGGAGACCAAGGCCCGCATACAGAACCCGGGAACGCTCGTGCCGTTCCTCGTGGAGAAGATGAAAACCCTCGGCACGGCTGCCTGCCCGCCCTACCACATAGCCTTCGTCATAGGCGGCACGTCGGCTGAGAAGAACCTGCTCACCGTGAAGCTCGCCTCAACGCACTACTACGACAGCCTGCCCACCACGGGCGACGAGACGGGCCGCGCCTTCCGCGACGTGGAACTGGAGAGGCAACTGCTCGACGAGGCCCACAAGATTGGCCTCGGGGCGCAGTTCGGAGGCAAGTACTTCGCCCACGACATACGCGTGATACGCCTGCCGCGCCATGGCGCCAGCTGCCCCATTGGCTTGGGCGTTAGCTGCTCGGCCGACCGCAACATCAAGGCGAAGATAAACAAGGACGGCATCTGGATAGAGAAGCTCGACGACAACCCCGGCGAGCTTATACCCGCAGAGTTGCGCAACGTCGGCGAGGGCGACGCTGTGCGCATAGACCTCAACCAGCCCATGGGCGAGATATGCAAGATTCTTTCCAAGTATCCCGTGGCCACGCGAGTGAGCCTCAATGGCACCATCATCGTGGCGCGCGACATAGCCCACGCCAAGCTCAAGGCCCGGCTGGACGCGGGTGATGACTTGCCGCAGTACTTCAAGGATCATCCCGTGCTCTACGCCGGCCCGGCCAAGACGCCCGAGGGAATGCCATGCGGCTCGATGGGCCCCACCACGGCCAACCGCATGGACCCCTACGTGGATGAGTTCCAGGACCACGGCGGCTCGATGGTGATGATAGCCAAGGGCAACCGCACGCAGGTGGTGACCGACGCCTGCAAGAAGCATGGCGGATTCTACCTCGGAAGCATAGGCGGCCCCGCCGCGGTGCTCTCCATGAACAGCATCAAGAGCATAGAGTGCGTGGAGTACCCGGAGCTTGGCATGGAGGCCATCTGGAAGATAGACGTGGTGGATTTCCCGGCGTTCATACTCGTCGACGACAAGGGCAACGACTTCTTCAAACAGCTTAAACCGTGGAATCCCACGTGCAACAAGTAAACAACGGATGATAGTCCTCACCCTATCCCGGGGCGGGGACTATTTTCTTTAAACTTAAGATATGAGAAAACTCTTTCCTTTTCTGTTCTCGCTGGCCTTGCTGGCCTTGCCTGCCGGAGTAGGGGCTGTGCCTGCCTATTCGGTGTGGCGCACGTTTGTGCAGTCGGATGGCACATCGATAAAGGTGCGCCTATGCGGCGACGAGAACCTCAACTATTATGTCACGGAAGACGGCGTGCCACTGCTGCGCGCCGCGAATGGCGACTTCTGCTACGCCGACACCTACGGATTCGCGCCCAAGTCTTCGGGCATCGTGGCCCATGAAAAGGCCGCCCGCACAGCTGTGGAGCGCCGCCACGTGTCATCGCTGGCAAGCATCGAGGCACTGAGGCCCAGTGCCGCCCGTGCCGCCTCGGCGGAGCGCAGGCGCGCCGCCCGCCTTGCCGCCACGCGCTCGCTGGCCGACGGGGCCGAGCGCCGCGGACTCGTGGTGATGATGGAGTTCTCCGACAGGCCTTTCTACACTTCTGACTCGCGCGAGCAATGGAGCGCCATACTCAACCAGGAGGGCTATGCCGAATACGGCGCGAACGGTAGCGTGAGCGATTACTTCCGCGACCAGAGCGCAGGGCGTTTCAACCTGAAGTTCGATATCGTGGGGCCGGTCATGGCAAAGCGTGAGCGCAACTATTATGGGGCCGACTCGCTCGGATTGCTCGACATCCATGTGGGCGACCTCGTGGTTGAGGCTTGCGATGCCGCAAAGGCAGCAGGAGTTGACTTCAGCGACTACGACTGGGATGGAGACGGCGTGGTAGACCAGGTGTTCGTGCTCTATGCAGGCGCCGGCCAGGCCGCCACCGGCAACCCTTCGAGCTTCATCTGGCCCCACGAATACCGTGTCTCGGCATACGCCAACTGGCCCAACGGCTACGTTGTGGATGGGGTAAAGGTAGACACCTACGCCTGTGGCTGCGAGCTTCAGGGGCTTGAGCAGTACACGCAAGGCCGGCTCAGCGGCCTCGGCACGTTCTGCCACGAGTTCTCCCACTGCCTGGGGCTGCCAGATTTCTACAACACTGCCAACGGCGACGATATGCTCGGCAACTGGGATTTGCTCGCCAAGGGGTGCTACAACGCCGAAGGCTGGTGTCCGCCCAACTACAACAGCCACGAGAAGGAGCTTTGCGGATGGGCGCAGGCCGTGGAGCTTGGCGGGCCTGCCACGGTATCTGGCCTGCTGCCCATGGCGCAGGGAGGACTTGCCTACAAGGTACGCAACGACTGCGAAGGCACTGCCGACGAGTATTACTTGCTCGAAAACCGCCAGCAAACGGGCTGGGACGCTTACCTGCCTGACGCCGGGCTGGTGATTACCCACGTGGACTACGACCCTGCCTCGTGGGCTGCCAACACCGTGAACGCCGACGAGAGCCACTTCGGGGTGGCAATCATACCTGCGGGAGGGGCAAAAAACGTCAACACTGACCGGGTGGCCTGGCCTTACAACAGGCGCGACTCGCTCACCGACAACTCGCGCCCGGCTGCGTCGGTATATAACCTCAACGTGCGCGGCACTTACTTCATGGGCAAGCCCATCACCCGAATCACGCACGACGAGGATGCTGGCACTGTGGCGTTCGACTTCATGGGCGGCTCAACGGCCAGCGGAATCCAGGGCGCCGAGGCCGTGGAGGGGAACGCCCTGCAGGGCAAGCCAGCCTCGATATACGACGCCGCAGGCCGCATGGTGGGGCGTACAGACTCATACCAGGGCATCGGCAGCAGCCTGCCTGCCGGGCTTTACATAGTGAAATCAACCAACGGAACAACAATAAAAGTAACGAAGAATTGAGGGGAAGTGCGGGGGCATGGCCTCCGCACCGGCCCCGCTGACCAGGAAGAAACATACTATCACTGAATCATTAATGGAAGAAATTCTAATCATCATCGGCCTGATACTGCTCAACGGCGTGTTCTCGATGTCGGAAATTGCGCTGATTTCCGCCCGCAAGTCGAGCTTGTCGGCCGATGCCGACGGCGGGCTGCGCTCCGCACGCTATGCCCTTAAACTCGCGAACGAACCCGACCGTTTCCTCTCCACGGTGCAGATAGGCATCACCCTCATCGGGATCCTTACCGGTATCTATTCGGGCAACAAGGTGGCGGCGTTCTTTTCGGAGTGGCTTGCGGGCTTCGGGCTGGCCACGCATTATGCCGCCGTGCTCTCGCAGGCCATCATCGTCATCGTGGTTACGTACCTTACGCTCATCTTCGGCGAGCTTGTGCCCAAGCGCATAGGGCTCACCGTGGCAGAGAAGGCTGCCAAAGGCGTGGCCATGCCTATGTATGTGCTGTCGATGGTGGCCTTCCCGTTCGTGTGGTTCTTGTCCAAGAGCACAGCGTTCATCTTCAGCTTGACCGGCCTTAAGGACAAGGGCAGCAAGGTGACTGAGGAGGAAATCAAGTCGATAATACGCGAAGGGGCCGAGGACGGAGAGGTGCAGCCGGTGGAGCAGGACATCATGCGGCGCGTGTTTTTGGTGGGAGACCTTGAGGTGGACGCCATAATGACGCACCGCAGCGAACTGACATGGCTCGACTGCGACATGACGGCGGAGCAGGTGAAGGACATAATCAAGGAGAACATGTATGCCGTGTATCCCGTGGCCGAGGGCGACCTTGACCACGTTAAGGGCGTGGTCACGATAAAAGACCTCTTCCTCGCCCTTGGCGACAAGGACTTCAACCTGCGCAACATCATGCGCAAGCCTACTTACTTCTATGAGAACACCGATGTATACAAGGTGCTTGAAGACATGAAGGCCGACCACATAAGCACCGGGCTCGTGTGCGACGAGTACGGCTCGTGCATCGGTATAATAACCCTGAAGGACATCCTTGAGAGCATAGTGGGCACCGTGCCGGAGCCTGTGGAGGAAGAGCCATACATCATCCCGCGCAAGGAGGGCGAGGAATGGTTCGTTGACGGGCAATGCCCTATGTATGATTTCTTGAGCTATTTCGGCGAGGAGGACTTGCTCGACGACGAGGACTACAACACTGTGGGCGGCCTTTGCCTCTACCAGCTCGACCATGTGCCAGGCAGCGGCGAGACATTCGTGTGGGCCACGTTCAAGTTTGAGGTAATCGACATGGACGGCGCGCGCATCGACAAGTTGCTCGTCACGCGCGTAAAGGAGCAGCCTAAGGAGTCTGCCGACTGACTTTTGGGGCTTCGTGGCGGCACAGCCGGGCCATTGCCCGTGCCGCCACGAAGCCCGTAGTCCATGCAGCCTGCAGGTTGAAGCCGCCTGTGATGCCGTCTATGTCGAGCGTCTCGCCGGCGAAGAAGAGGCCGGGGCAGGCTCGGCTTTCGAGCGTTGAGGGGTTCACCCCGCCCAGGTCAACGCCGCCGCACGTAACAAACTCTTCCTTGAACCGGCATTTGCCGTTGGCCTGGTAATGGTCGTTGGAGAGCGTGGCGGCCAGCTTGTTCATGCCCTTGCGGCCCAGTTCGCCCCAGCGCGCGTTGGCTTTCATGCCGCTCTTGGCCAGCAGATGCTGCCAGAGGCGGGCGTTCAGTTGCGGGGGATAGGCCGATGCCATTAGCTTTTTGGGGTTCGCCGCAGCCAGCGAGCCAATTGTTTCCATCACGTCTTGTTCGTTAAGCCCGCCCATCCAGTTGATGGCGAGCGTGGCGCGGTAGTCGTTGCCGTGCAGGTGGCGCGCGGCGTAGGCCGAGAGCTTTAGTATAGTCGGCCCGCTCATGCCCCAGTGGGTTATCAGCAGCGGCCCCTCTGCGCGTAACTTAGTGCCTGCCAGGCTTGCTGCGGCGCGCTCCACCACGGTGCCTGTCAGCTCGGTTATGGGGTCGCCCGGCAGGCACAGGCTGAAGAGCGACGGCACAGGGCTTGCCGTGGCGATGCCCAGCGGTGCGAGCAGCGCCAGCCCCTGGGGCTTGGGGCTGCCGCCTATGGCCACCAGCACGGCGTCGGCTGCCTGCGGCTGCAGCGAATTGTCGGCGAAGCTGATGCGCAGCTGGCCTTTGCCGTAGGCCCCGGTGCGCTCGATGAGCGATGCGCGGTGGCCCGTGAGCAGCCTTACGCCGTGGCTGCGCACCAGGCGGAGCAGTGTGCCAACTATCTCCATGGCATCCTGCGAGGCTGGGAACACGCAGCCGTCGGGTTGCGCCGTGAGCCTTACCCCCTCGCGCTCAAACCACTGCCACGCCTCTTCGTGGCCGAACTCCTTTAGCAGGCGCTTCATGAGCCGCTCGCCCCGGGGGTAGGCCGAGGCCAGGCTGCGCACGTTGGCAAACGTGTTCGTGAGGTTGCAGCGGCCTCCGCCGGTTACGGCCACCTTGGCCAGTGGCTTGCGGGCAGCTTCGTATATGGTCACGTTGGCTTCGGGGCAGCACCGCTTCAGTTCTATCGCGGCGAAGCAGCCTGCTGCTCCCGCGCCTATGATTGCTGTCTTCATGATTTTGTCCTTCGTCGTTAGTGGGGCTTTTGGCTGTGCGCCTTGAGGCTGTGCAAGTTTGCCCTTGCCCATGGCCTCACTCCAGCCAACCGACTGCAAACTTAATAAAAAAAACCGAAAAACAGCTCCCACGCCCTTGCCAATCTCCCGTTTGATACATCTCATGGCCTTACTTTCAGGCTCATGCCGTATGTAGTTTGCTATATTTTGACTAACTTTGCCAATAAATAAGCTGCGCTCGGGAAATTGTGAGCAAGTTCACTTTCCGCTCGCTTGCATTATCTTTCAGAAAATAAGCTGCGCTCGGGAAATTGTGAGCAAGCTCACTTTCCGCTCGCTTGCATTATCTTTACAGAAAATAAGCTGCGCTCGGGAAATTGTGAGCAAGCTCACTTTCCGCTCGCTTGCATTATTTTTGCCATGCTGGAGGCGTTTGTTGCAGCAAGGTTCTGAATATTGGCAAACGAAGTTTGTGTAAAACTATTTCATGGATTGTTGGGCTTTGTGTAATGCATTGGCTGACAATGAGTTGCAAAACGGGCCGTTCTGAACCTTCAAACGGGCTGTTTCTCACCCTGAAACGGGCTATTTTGGAGCGCGAAACAGCCCGTTTGGCGGAGCGGGACGGTTGGCAGGCCTTGCCGGGATGCGTTTTGTAATAAAAAAGTATGGCGGCGATATGGTTGCGGTAGAATTAGAGATAGCATTCAACCTGCCATGTAATAAAGGTTTTATGGGCTTTTGTCTGTCATCAGGCCCGCCATTGTCATACTGTTGTATGGCGGGAAAGCGTTCATCGCCCCGATGCCTTTGGATTGGGGCTTTATGGATATGGAATGATGGAAACTAGCATTATATACATCTACCACAGTGGGTTTGCGTTGGAGACGGAGCAGTGCGCTGTGGTCATCGACTGCTGGCAAGACCCGGCAGGCGTGGTTGCCCCATTGCTCCGTGGCTCAAAGCCCCTTTATGTGCTGGCCACCCATTTCCACGAAGACCACTTCAACCCGCAAGTGCTTGGCTGGGGCGGCATCAGGGGCGGCATAACCTATGTGCTCTCTAAGGACATCATGCGCCATCGCCGCGCGCCCCGCGATGCTGCCGTGTGGCTCACAAAGGGGTGCGAATACGCTGACGGAAATGTCTACATAAGGGCATTCGGCTCAACTGACTCTGGTGTGTCGCTGCTTGTGGGACTTGGCGGCAGACTGTTTTTCCATGCCGGCGACCTCAACAATTGGCAGCCGCCTCTATCGCCCGAGGATACGGCGGCTGTGCGCGCTGAGGCTATGTTTCTCGGCGAACTGAAAGACTTGAGAAAGGTTGTGGAAGCGGTAGACGTGGCAATGTTCCCCATTGATGCGCGCATTGGTGGCGATTATATGCGCGGGCTGCGCCAGTTTGCTGCCCGCATAGCCACGCGCCTGTTTGTGCCAATGCACTTCACGGCCTGCGGCGAAGCCTCTGCAGCGGCGTTTTCGCAGGAAGCAGAGGCCCTTGGCAGCTGTTTCTGGATGCCCGGCAGGGCAGGTGATGGCATCGCCTTGCCTTAGTTTAAGCGGTTGGCAGTTTGCTTTCCATAGCAAAGACGGTTACGCTTGCATGACATGAATGCCGCCATTTGCTTGCGAATGCATACGAAAAACCTCCGCAACAATGCCATTCGGCATTATTGTGGAGGCTTTTGTCATCAATCAATGAGGTTGTTGTCAGTTCCTGAATTGCAGGCCTGCGCCGTTGGCATCGATGATGATGGGCTTCTCGCGGCTTACTTCTTCGGCCAGGATCTTCTTCGACATATCGTTGAGTACGTAGCGCTGGATGGCCCGTTTCACGGGGCGGGCGCCAAATTCCGGGTCGAAGCCAGCATTGGCCAGCCAGTTGATGGCGGCGTCGGTGGTGCGTAGCGTAAAGCCCTGAGGCTCCAGCATCTTGGCCACGGCGTTCATCTGCAGTCTCACCACGTCGGCTATCTCGGCCTTTGTTAGCGGCTGGAACATTATTATCTCGTCGATGCGGTTGAGGAATTCCGGACGGATGGTCTTCTTCAGCATCTCCATCACCTGGCCTTTCGTCTCTTCCACCACAGTGCTGCGGTTCGTTGCGTCGATGTGCTCGAACTGTTGCTGTATGTATTGGCTGCCGAGGTTGGAGGTCATGATGATGATGGTGTTCTTGAAGTTCACCGTGCGGCCCTTGTTGTCTGTTAGCCTTCCGTCGTCGAGCACCTGCAAGAGGATGTTGAATACGTCGGGGTGGGCCTTCTCAATCTCGTCGAACAGCACCACGGAGTAGGGCTTGCGCCGCACCGCCTCGGTAAGCTGGCCGCCCTCGTCGTAGCCTACGTATCCGGGAGGCGCGCCGATGAGGCGGCTCACGCTGAACTTTTCCTGGTATTCGCTCATGTCGATGCGGGTCATCATCGAGTCGTCGTTGAACAGGTATTCGGCCAGGGCCTTGGCCAGTTCTGTCTTGCCCACGCCGGTGGTACCGAGGAAGATGAACGAGGCTATTGGCCTCTTCGGGTCTTGCAGGCCGGCTCGGCTGCGGCGCACGGCATCGCTCACGGCGGTTATTGCCTCGTCCTGCCCGATGACGCGCTTGTGCAGTTCCTCCTCAAGGTGGAGCAGTTTGTCGCGCTCGCTCTGCATCATGCGGGTCACGGGTATGCCCGTCCAGCGGCTCACCACCTCGGCGATGTCGTCGGCGGTTACCTCCTCGCGCACCATTGCGTCGCCTCCCTGGGCGTTGTGCAGTTGGTTCTGTATGGCGGTGATGTCGTTCTCAAGTGCCTTTAGCCGCCCGTAGCGTATCTCGGCCACGCGCTCATAGTTGCCCTCGCGCTCGGCGCGCTCGGCCTCCAGGCGCAGGCTCTCCATCTTCTGCTTGTCTTCCTGTATCTTGTTTACAAGCTCGCGCTCGCCTTCCCACTTGGCGCGGAATTGCTTTTCCTGGTCGCGCAGCTCGGCGATGTCCTTGTCGAGCTGTTCAATCTTGGGCTTGTCGTTCTCTCGCTTGATGGCCTCGCGCTCAATCTCAAGCTGCTTCAGCCGGCGCGTAATCTCGTCGAGCTCCTCTGGGACGGAGTCGCGCTCCATACGGAGCTTGGCTGCCGCCTCGTCCATGAGGTCGATGGCCTTGTCTGGCAGGAAGCGGTCGGAGATGTAGCGCTCGGAGAGTTTCACCGCTGCGATGCAGGCATCGTCTTGTATCCGCACCTTGTGGTGGTTCTCGTAGCGTTCCTTCAGCCCTCGCAGTATGCTGATGGCGCTCAGCTCGTCGGGCTCGTCAACCATCACGGTCTGGAAGCGCCGCTCCAGCGCCTTGTCTTTCTCGAAGTACTTCTGGTATTCGTTGAGTGTTGTGGCACCTATGCTCCGCAGTTCGCCTCGGGCCAAGGCAGGCTTCAATATGTTGGCCGCGTCCATTGCGCCTTCGCCACCTCCGGCCCCAACGAGCGTGTGGATTTCGTCGATGAAGAGGATTATGCGGCCCTCGCTCTTAGTTACCTCGTTGATGACGCTTTTCAGTCGCTCCTCAAACTCGCCCTTGTACTTGGCCCCGGCTACCAGTGCGCCCATGTCGA
Organism: uncultured Prevotella sp.; assembly: GCA_944319915.1. GTDB lineage: Bacteria > Bacteroidota > Bacteroidia > Bacteroidales > Bacteroidaceae > Prevotella. The sequence continues at coordinate 46,751 of CALUEY010000005.1, forward strand.
GCGAGTAGAGCTGCTTGTCCTTGAGGTTCTCGGGAACGTCTCCCCTCACTATCCTTTGGGCCAGGCCTTCCACGATTGCCGTCTTGCCAGTGCCCGGCTCGCCTATCAGTATGGGGTTGTTCTTGGTGCGGCGCGAGAGGATTTGCAGCACGCGGCGTATCTCGTCGTCGCGCCCTATCACGGGGTCGAGCTTGCCCTGGCGGGCTTCCTCCACGAGGTTCTTGGCGTACTTCTCAAGGCTCTGGTAGTTGTCGTCGGCCGATTGCGACCTCACGCTCTGGCCTTGGCGCAGCTCGCTTATGGCGGCGCGCATCTCCTTTTCGGTGCATCCGGCATCCTTTAGTATGCGGCTTGCCGTAGAGCTTACTGTGAGCAGGGCGAGCAGGATGGGCTCAACGCTCACGAACTCGTCGCCCATCTTGCCGGAATAGTCGGCTGCTTGCCGCAGAACGCGGTTGGAGTCGTTGCTGAGGTAAGGCTCTCCGCCTTGAACGCGTGGCAGGTGCTTTATTTCCTGCTCGGCGAGCAGGCTTACTTGCTGGGCGTTTACGCCAAGTTTCTGGAAGAGGAAGTTGGTTACGTCCTTGGCCTTGGCCATCACTCCCTTGAGCAGGTGAACAGGCTCTATTACCTGCTGGCCGCCTGATGTGGCCGCATTTACGGCCTCCTGGATGGCTTCCTGCGCCTTGATTGTGAATTTGTCGAATGTCATATGTTGTCTCCTTTCTTTTGTTTCTTGCGGTTGTTATCCGCTGTTGAAGTAGACAAATAGTGTGCCTTGTGGCGTGATATGACAAAATGGCATATCGCCATAGGCCATAGCGCGCTGTGCTATGCTTGCAAGTGGTTGCCAAAAAAGAGATTGTGGCTGGATAGATTGAGCCTTGCCGCCATTCCGCCATGCGCATTCAAGGCTCTTGAAAGGAAGTAGGGACGATCGGGCTCGAACCGATGACCTCCGCAATGTGACTGCGGCGCTCTAAACCAACTGGGCTACGCCCCTCCTTGTTTTGCGTTGCAAAGGTAATAAATAAATGCGGCATGCGCAAGAAAATTCTCGATTTTTTGCCTTCCGTGCGTTAAAATATGTGCCAATGGCAGCGGCCAGGCCTGTGTGGAAGCCCCGGCGTGGCTACTTTATCTTGTCGAAGCCCTCGCCGAAGACGCCGTGGCAGAATGTTTGCGACACCAGTGCGTGGGGGTCGATGCTCTTGATGAGGCCCATCAGCCCCTGCGACTCGTACTTGCGGCACATCACGATGAGGATGTCGACCTCGCGCTTTGAGTACCAGCCCTTGCCCTCGATGAGCGTCACTCCCCGGTGAACGCGCGTGTTTACCATGTCGGCTATCTTCCCATATTCCTTGGAGATGATGATGAACTGCACCGTCTGGCGGGTGCCATTGATTACGTAGTCGCACACGAAGCTGGCGGCCAGCGTGAACGCCACGCCGTATACGATGGTCTCCATGCTGTGGAAGAGCAGGTAGGAGGAGCTGATGATGGTGATGTCGATGAACTGCATGGCGCGGCCGAAGCTCATGCTGAAGTGCTTGTTGAGCAGGGCGATGATGATGTCGGTGCCGCCGGTGGAGCCGTTGTGCGAGAACACCAGCCCCAGGCCGGCGCCCCCGAGCGCACCCCCAATGAGCACGTGCATGAACTTGTCCTCGCCTGGCGTGATGATGGGGAACTGCTGGAACACCGGCTGAAGCGCCCCAACCATGGCCGAGAGGAGCGTCACGCCGATGATGGTGCGCACGGTGAACTGCCTCGACAGGGCGCGCAGGGCTATCAGCAGCAGCGTTACGTTGAGCACCCAGATTGACACTCCGGGCGGGAAGCCGAAGGCGTAGAACAGCAGCGCGGATATTCCCGACACGCCGCCCATCACCACTTGCTCCGGCAGCACGAACGCGGTGAACCCTATTGAGTAGCTCAGGATGCCCATTACGAGGAAGAACATGTCCTTGACGCCCTGCTTCTTCTTCCTTTGGTTGATGATGTCGGTTATTTTGTTCATTTGCAGTATCTTTCCTTGTAATATCGTACTGCAAAGTTAGCATAATTTCTCATGTGGCCAAAAGAAATGGTGCGAAATACTGCAGCGGGTGGCCCCGAATGCTGTTGTGGCGCTCCATGCGTGGCTCTCGGGCTGCTTGCTTGCTTCCGTGGCTTGCCGGCGGTGTGTGCTTGCAAGCAATGCCAAGGCCCGGAGCGCAAGCTCCGGGCCTTGGCTGCCAATCCCGGGGCTTGTGTCCGGGCCTTATTCCCGCATCCCCGCAGGGCTCCAATTGTCCGTGCCGGGGTGGTGATGTGCTTCAGTCGATGTCTATCACCATGAAGTTCTTGTTGAACTTTATCTCCACTCCGTTTGAGAGGTTGATTTCATACTCGCTCCTGTCCTTCTCGATTTTCAGGATTTTGTTGCCCGAGTAGTTGGCGTTCACGTAGGTATTTATTTGCGTCGGCACGAGCTTGGCTGGCACCTCCGAGCGCTTGCAGTCTACTTCGGTCCAGTTGCCGCTGCGGTCGAACTCTATCTTCTCGCCGGTGGTGAATATCACGTCGTAGCTCTTGTCTATCAGTCCGCTCTCCACCTTGGCCAGTGCCACTTTCTTTCCGGCGAAGTTCGACTTTATCACTTGCTGCGCCGTGGCCGGGAGCTGGTTCACGTTTATGGGCTTGTCGTTGTCGGCCATTGCCGCCTGCTGGAATGTCACGAGGCAAACGAGTGCCATGAGGGTCTTCTTGATGATGGTCTTCATAATTCTGTTCTCCTTTTCTTTAGATGTTAATACTCGGTTGATTTTTCTATTGCAAAGATGCTGAGCCATTCTGAAAAGATTCTGAAACCCGCCGCCTTTTTCGTGCATTTAACTTTCTTTGGTTTTTTGCGGGGCTGCATGGCCGGGCTTGAAAGTGTGAAAAAAGCCTACAAAGAGCCTCGTGAGAATGCGCTGCGGCCGCCGGCTTGCCCGCTTGGCTGCAAATTCGCGATTCTCGAGAAAGATAGCATAAGTGGCTGATGTGCAGGAGGTTATCTGTCGGTGGACTGCAAGGCTGCTGGCTGATGCGGCTGATGGCGGGGTCAAAAGGGCGGTCTTTGGGGGCTTGGTGGTGGCTTTTTGGGGTGCAATATGGCCTGTTTGGCCATGCAAAACGGCCCATTCCGCCTTGCAATACCTATCCTTTTGCAGTGCGGAACGTGCCGTTTTGCGCCTTGGCGGGGTTGTGGCGGCACTGCTGAGGGGTGCCGGCGGGCTTGCCGAATCTATTTTGCTGTTTTCGGGTGGGGCTTTTTATGGCATATAATCTTTACAAAAAGCTGCGCCAAGCCTTTCCGCAAGGCGGTGGCGGTAGTGGCTTTCATGCGTGCGCCTTCACCTCGAACACGTGCATCCCGCCTTCGAAGCGGTAGGCCACGGCCATGCCGTAGAGGCGGCAGATGGCTTCCACTATCGACAGGCCGAGCCCTGTAGACGACGGCTTGCCGGCCGAGTGGTAGAAGCGTTCGAAGATGCGCTGCCCGTCGAGCGGCGTGTCCTGCCCTGTGTTGGCCACGGTCATGGCCAGGGGCGTTATGCTAACCGTTATGCTGCCGCCAGGGTTGGCGTGGGTGAATGCGTTCTTCAGCAGGTTGGCCACGAGCGTAGTGGCCAGCGACTCGTCCATCTCGGGCCTCATGTCGCCGTCGGTGCGCGTCTCCACCGCCAGGCCCTTGTGGGCGTAAACCATCTCCATGTCGGGCAGCAGGCGGCGCGCCGTCTCGGCCATGCTCACTCGCCCGGCCGCCTTGAACTGCCCCCCTTCAATCTTGCATAGCAGCAGCAGCGAGCGGTTGGTGCGCGACAGGGCCTTCAGCGTGTGCAGCGCCTTCACCACCTCGCCCATCTGCTGCTTGGTTAGCTGGCCGTCGTCGAGCAGCATCTCCAGTCGGCTCTGGATCACGGCCAGCGGCGTCTGCATCTCGTGCGATGCGTTGGCGACGAAGCGTTTCTGCTCCTCGTAGAGCGATTCGTTGCGCTTGGTCATGCGGCGTATGGCTTCGCCCAGCCTGCGGAATTCCTTGACGCTCGTCTCCAGCTCCATCTTGCTGTTGCGCTCGCCCAGCCTGTAGGCGTCGAGCCAGCCCAGTATGGCGTGCAGCGGGCGCATGGCGCGGCTCAGCGTGCGCCTGTTCACCGCCACTATGCAGGCCACGATGGCTGCGTAGAGCGCCGCCATCCAGTAGGCCACGGCAGCCTTGAGGTCGGCCTTGTCTATCGTGGGGGTGAACACCACCACCTCGAAGAACCTGCCTCGGTCGTCGTTGTATATGTAGGATATGGTGCGGGCTGGCTCAAATTCGTTCTTCGCCTTTATGTACACCTCGCTGTCCTCGTAGCGTATGTGGCTGTGGCTGGCGGCGTAGTCGGCCGACACCTCGTGCAGGTAGTACTGGTTGTTGGTTGCGCTCGGCTCGCTCGGCAGCGCCTCGCCGGCCAGCGAGCGGCGTATTATCATCTCGGCGTGGTCCTCGAGCGAGTCGTCCACCTCGTCGTTTATCTCGTCGATGATGGCGAAGAAGAACAGCGTAGCCCAGAAGGCGAACACCAGCGCGCCTATGATGGAGAGGCGCAGCGTGAGCAGGTTGAGCAGTTTCATGTCTCCACGAGTTTGTAGCCGAAGCCGTAAACTGTCTTTATCTCTATGCCGGCGCCCGCTGCCTTGAGCCGCTTGCGCAGGTTTTTCATCTGCGCGTATATGAAGTCGAAGTTGTCGGCTTGGTCGATGTCGTCGCCCCACACGGCCTCTGCCAGCGTCTGTTTCTCTATCAGCCGGCCCCGGCGGGCCACGAGGTAGAGCAGTATGTCGTACTCCTTGCGGTTGAGTTCAAGGGGCGCGCCGTCCACTTCCACGCTGAACGTGTCGGGGTGTATCTCCACGTTGGCTATCCTTATCGTCTGCTCGCCGCCCCGCATCTGCCTGCGGAGCACGCTCCTTATCCTTGCGTGGAGTTCCGCCAGGTGGAAAGGCTTGGGCAGGTAGTCGTCGGCCCCAAGCTCAAGCCCGTTCACCTTGTCGTCTATCGAGTCCTTGGCCGAGAGTATTATCACGTTCACCCGGCGCCCCGCCTTGTGCAGTTCGCGCAGCAGGTCGAGCCCGTTGCCGTCGGGCAGCATTATGTCGAGCAGTATGCAGTCGTACTCGTAGACGAACGCCTTGGTGCGCGCCTCCGAGTAGTTGGCCGCCGTCTCTGCCACGTAGCGTTCCTTTTCGAGCGACCGGGCAATCACTTCGCGCAGGTCGGCGTTGTCTTCCACTATCAGTATCTTCATGCTTCGGGGTGTTTGTGTAGTTTTTTTAAGCCGTTTGTCCGCCATGCGTGATTGTCCGCCCGGCTTGGCCAGCTGTTGTTGAACGTTGGCAAAAATACGCATTTTCAGCGACATGGCATCGCGGTTTCACACATTTCTTGCAGTATTCCCGAGAAGCAGGAAGCCTCGCTCCATTCCACTTTTTGGGTGAAGTCGCCCGAAAGCACCGGCACATCGGCTTCAGACAGATGGAGGCCGACGTGCTTTCCGTGCGTGTCTGATATGTGCAGTATCCTCATTTCGGCGGATTATACAATCACGTCGATATGCTTTATCCAACAAGAAACGGCCTTGTTGCCGATTTCTCTGGCAATCCGTCCGTTGCCGTCCGCTCCTGTCGCTTTTAGGAAGTCGTCAAAGTCTTCCGCGTTTTTTGCGCAAAGTGTATCGTAATCATCTTCTTTTTCCACATTGCCTTTGAACGTGATGACGAGCATTATGCTTTTCTCCACACCGTGTTCTAAGGCTGCGCACATTGTGCCTCTGGTCGCCGTGAAGAGCTGGTAGCCTATTTTTTTCACATCTTCTTGGGCTTTGCCAGGCATCAAGAACTCGATTAGTTTTTCCGCTCTTTTGCTTCTGTTGCCTTCTTTGCATTCCAGGCGTTTCCCGATTTCTTCGTCAAAAAGTTCCGAAACCTTGGCTTCTATGCCGATGACGCAGTCATTCCCGCGCATGAGCAGGTCGTGGTTGCGTGGTCCTCCCCGGTACATTTCTTTGCCGAGGTTGGTTTTCGCCTCCGGCTCGCAGACGAAATCCTGCTCTGCAATGCCGCATTCGGCCAGCAGTTCAGATACCCGTTTTGCGAAGTATGGCTTGCTGTCAATCGCCAGCTTGGCCATCAGGAATGCGCTGCGGCCTTCTTTCCAGTGGCTATTTTTCTTTGGCTTGCCAAGTTCTTCCCAGGCTTTGAGGCTGTCGATAGCCTTTCCCTTTTTCTCGAATCAGATGTTCATGTGTTTTGTGTTTTATGGGGTTGCGCGTTGATTGTTGCCCTTTTGATTGTCACGAAGACGTTTTCCAGCCTGACGATTGTTTGGTAATACATCACCGCAGTGCGGTAACCGTGTTCCGTCAGCCAGTCCAACGGGCCTCATTGCTGATGTGATGTTTGTATCAGTAGGCGGCATGGTGCGCAATGGAAAAGCTGAATTCTTGTCTCCTCGAACGTAAGCCGCTTGTGCCTTAACAGCGTGTCGAGGAGCCAAAGCTTGCGTTTGAAAGCGTTGCTTGACATTTGCCGCCTTGTAATCTTAGACGGTGCATTTATGACAATCGCATCAAGTCCTCAATGGAATATACTTTGCTTAAGTCCTTGAACGTGAAAAACTGGTCGTCCAGTATCATCCATTCAGCGCGCTTTTTCAGTGAAAGTTGCTTTATGTCCGGGAAAAAGGACACCGGCACAATCACTTCACGCCCATCAGTAAGATATGCTGCTATTTTGCCGTGGTGGGAAGTGAAATCCAAGTTCTTGATTCCTACATTCGTATTCTTGATCTTGCACATGCCAACCTCCTATTTCTCAATGTTCTTCACTTTGGTCTTTTTGCCTTTGAAAGTCAGGGTAATTTGTTCGTTGATGAACTCCCAATGCCTGTCTATGGCGTCCACTATCATCTGATTGTCTTTTGGTGACAAGTCAGATTCTGCTATCTCGATGCACTTTTCGCCATTCCTTTCTATCCATATCTTAGCCATAGAGTGCAACCGGCGCCCACCTTTGCGGAATACGTGGATGTGGCGGCGATTGTCGTAAATGTCCGTAGGTATTGATACCAAAAGGAACATCTTTATGATAGCTAACTGTCTCCATAATATTCGTGGGCCGTTGTCCACGTCACAAAGATAGGGAAAAAAGTCCAAATTGCATTCGCCAACAGGCATAAAATGTAAGAAATCGCATTGTTCTGTAATATGCCACGCTTTTTTATTGTGAAAAGTGCATCGGGTTACGTATTTTTTTGCTAAGTTTGCAGCTGCAAAACAAAAGTGCGCACAGTCCGGCCCGGCGGGCCGGCAGGGGTGCTCGGGCTGTTGCCCGGGCTGAGATCATACCCGTAAGACCTGATTCGGATAATGCCGACGGAGGGAACCGACAATGCCAATGTTGCTTTTTGCAAGTCCGAAAGGCACGCGGCCTATATCGCAGGCAAGCCCCTTATTTGCGCCATATATATAAAATAAGGAGAAAATGGAAAAGTTAGTGATTGCAGGCAAGGAGTTCTCCTCGCGCCTGTTCCTGGGAACCGGCAAGTTCAGTTCCAACGAAGTGATGGCCCAGGCCATAGAGGCCTCCGGCACGGAGATGGTGACCATGGCCATGAAGCGCATCGACATGGCCGACAAGGGCGACGACATGCTCGCCCACATCGCCCGACCCGGCATACAGCTGCTGCCCAACACCTCCGGCACGCGCAACGCCGAGGAGGCCGTGTTTGCCGCCAAGATGGCCCGCGAGGCATTTGGCACCAACTGGCTCAAGCTGGAGATACACCCCGACCCGCGCTACCTGCTGCCCGACCCCGTGGAGACGCTGCGGGCAACGGAGCAGCTTGTGAAGGAGGGCTTCGTGGTGCTGCCATACTGCCAGGCCGACCCTGTTATCTGCAAGCGGCTGGCCGAGGCAGGCGCCGCCACGGTGATGCCGCTCGCCGCACCCATAGGCACCAACATGGGGCTGCGCACCCTCGACTTCCTTAACATCATAATAGAGGAAGCCTCGGTGCCCGTCGTGGTCGATGCGGGCATAGGCGCGCCGAGCGACGCTGCCAAGGCCATGGAGATAGGGGCCGACGCGGTGCTCGTGAACACGGCCATATCAGTGGCGGGCGACCCCGCCCGCATGGCGCGCGCGTTCAAGGTGGCCGTAGAGGCGGGCCGCGAGGCGTTCGAGGCAGGGCTGGGCAACCAGTCGATGGACATGACGGCGGAGGCCAGCTCGCCCCTTACGGCGTTCCTCAACTGATGCGAAAAAAAACTTACATCCCGCCCCCTTGCGCAGGCGCACTGCCCGTATGGGGCTGCCAAACGGCCTGTTTCGCATTGCCAAACGGCCTCTTTCAGGGAGCCAAACGGCTTGTTTTGGGGCGTCGTTTCGGCATTGTTGCAACGAGCTGAGCCACAGTGGGTTGCGCAAGTGGTGCTGGGCGAAGGCACAATGGTAAACCATCTTTACATACAAACGGACAACAAACATCTGCAATGAACATCAAGATAAACAACGAACCGGCCATAGTGGCCGAAGGAACAAAGCTGGCCTCGATAGCAATGATGCTCCAGCTGCCCGACAAGGGCGTGGCCGTGGCCGTGAACAACGCCATGGTGCCGCGCGCGGAGTGGGCAGCCCGCACACTCGCCGAGGGCGACGACATCGTGATATTGAAAGCATTTTGTGGAGGATAAATATATGTTTTACGACGTAATAAAGAAGATAAGCTGGGACGAAACCTCCCAGAAGATAATGCGGAAGACCGACGCCGACGTGCGCCGCGCCCTCTCAAAGCGCCACCTTTCGGTAGACGACTTCATGGCGCTCGTGTCGCCCGCCGCCGACAAGTACCTTGAGCAGATGGCCCGCCTGAGCCGCCTGTACACGCGCGAGCGTTTCGGCAAGACCATCAATATGTTCATACCGATTTACATCACCAACTCGTGCTCCAACTCGTGCGTCTACTGCGGCTTCCACGTGCAGAACAAGATGCCACGCACGGTGCTCACCGAGGAGGAGATAGTGCGCGAGTATGAGGCCATAAAGAAGCTCGGCCCGTTCGACAACCTGCTCGTGCTCACTGGCGAGAATCCGGCCGTGGCGGGCGTGAAATACATCGCCCGCGCCCTCGACCTGGCCAAGCCCTACTTCAACAACCTGCAGATTGAGGTGATGCCACTGCGCTCGGAGGACTACGCCGAGCTGCGCCGCCACGGGCTTAACGGCGTGATCTGCTTCCAGGAAACGTACAACGAGGCCCGCTACAAGGTCTACCACCCGCGCGGGCCAAAGTCGAACTACGAGTGGAGGCTCAACGGATACGACCGCATGGGGCAGGCCGGCGTACACAAGATTGGCATGGGCGCACTCATCGGACTGGAGGACTGGCGCACCGAAGTGGTGATGATGGCCTACCACCTGCGCTACCTCGAGAAGACCTACTGGCGCACGCAGTACAGCGTGAACTTCCCCCGTATGCGCCGCGCGGAGAACGGTGGCTTCCAGCCCAATGTCGAAATGACCGACCGCGAGCTTGCCCAGGTGACCTTCGCCATGCGCATCTTCGACCACGACGTGGACATATCGTACTCCACGCGCGAGAATCCCGACGTGCGCAACCACATGGCCACGCTCGGCGTAACCACCATGAGCGCCGAGAGCCACACCGACCCGGGAGGCTATGCCTGCTATCCCAACGCGCTGGAGCAGTTCCATGTGAGCGACGAGCGCACCGCCGTAGAGGTGGACCGCGACCTCCGCGCCATCGGCATGGAGCCTGTCTGGAAGAACTGGGACGCAAGTTTCGACCGCATGTCAATGGTGAATTAGGAGTGGGTAAAAGGAGTTAAATGGAGTTGGATGAAGTTATACGGATTTAGAATACGTATGCTTTGTTGGCAGATTGCATTTGCGCCTTGCCTGGTAAAAAGGCATTTGTCCTCTAACTCCATAGCGGAACGCAGTGGAGCGATAACTCCCATTGACTCCTTCTAACTCCTAAAATGAAGAAAATATGCGTTACCTTCCCGTCCTTACCATAGCCGGCAGCGACTGCAGCGGCGGGGCCGGCATACAGGCCGACATGAAAACGATGTCGGCCCTGGGCTGTTACGCCGCCTCGGCCATCACTGCCGTCACCGTGCAGAACACCGTGGGCGTGGCGGCAGTGGAGCCGGTGAGGCCCGAAACCGTGGCCGCCCAGATACGGGCGGTGATGGACGACATACGCCCCGTGACCATAAAGATAGGCATGGCGGGCGATGCCGCCACTATGCAAGCCATAGCTTCGGCCCTTGGCGCATACAGCTTGCAGGCCGTGGTGGTGGACCCCGTCATGGTGTCCACCAGCGGCCACGTGCTCATGCCGCCCGAGGCTATAGACGCTTTCCGCCGCGAGCTGGTGCCGCTGGCCACGCTCCTTACGCCCAACGTGCCTGAGGCGGAGGTGCTTTCGGGCCTTGCCATCAGCGACGAGGCTTCGTGCCGCGCAGCCGGACTGGTCATTGCGCGCGATGCCCGCTGCCCCGTGCTCATCAAGGGCGGCCATTTCGGAGGCCAGGACAAGGCCGACCGCCTCTTCGGAACCGACGGGCGGCTTGTAGAGACATACGTCGCCGAGGCCGTCGACACGCCCAACACCCACGGCACGGGCTGCACCCTGTCGTCGGCCATAGCCTGTTTCCTTGCCCGGGGGCTTGCCCTCGCCGAGGCCATAAGGCAGGCCAAGGCTTACGTAACGGAGGCCCTCAAGGCCGGGGCAGGCGTCTCCGTAGGCCATGGCCACGGCCCCGTGAACCACTTTTTCAATCCCGAAAAGATGCTGAAAAAATGATACCAGTACAGTTTATCACCCACCAGAATGAGCGCTTCGGCTATGTCGACGGGGCGCGCATGGCCCTGCAGGGCGGCTGCAAGTGGATTCAGCTGCGCATGAAAGGCGCGACCGACGATGGGGTGAGGGCTGCGGCAAAGGCCATCCAGTTGCTCTGCAAGGAGCACGGGGCCGTGTTCGTTATCGACGACCGCGTGGCCTTGGCCAAGGAACTGAAGGCCGACGGCGTTCACCTCGGCAAGGACGACATGCCCGTGAACGAGGCCAGGCGCGCGCTCGGCGAGGACTTCATCATCGGCGGAACGGCAAACACCTTCGACGACATAGAGCGGCTGCACCGCCAGGGGGCCGACTACATAGGCTGCGGTCCGTTCCGCTTCACCACCACTAAGCAGAACCTGGCCCCCGTCCTCGGCCTTGAGGGCTACTTCACCCTCGTCAATCGCATGCGCGCGGCGGGCATCATGCTGCCCGTTGTGGCCATCGGCGGCATCCGCTTTGAGGACATTCCCGCCATCATGCGCACCGGTGTGCGTGGCATCGCCGTCTCCGGCGCAGTGCTCGGCGCACCCGATCCCGTGGCTGAAATGCGCCGGATGGTGGGTGAATGACGCAATGACGGCTGGCCTTCCGGGCCCTTCTGTGATGAAGAAATCCTCAATTGACAATCAAACAATGTGAGATATGGACAACAACATCAAGATTACTTACCCGAGTTCGGAGAAGGTTTACATGAGCGGAAAGCTCTACCCGCAACTCAGAGTGGGCATGCGCAAGGTGCGACTGACCCCTACCGTCGACATCGTTGACGGCAAGAAAGTAGTGACGGAGAATGCTCCCGTCTACGTTTACGACACCAGCGGGCCTTACAGCGACCCCGAAGTGGAAATCGACCTTAGGCGCGGCCTGCCCAAGCTGCGCTCCCCGTGGATAGCCAAGCGCAAGCCCGGCGACACGCAGATGGCCCTGGCAAAGCGCGGAGTGATAACCGAGGAGATGGAGTATGTGGCCATCAGGGAGAACATGAACTGCGCCGAGCTGGGCATAGACACCCACATCACGCCTGAGTTTGTGCGCCAGGAGGTGGCCGCCGGGCGCGCCGTCATACCGGCGAACATCAACCATCCGGAGGCAGAGCCGATGGTGATAGGCACCAATTTCCTCGTGAAGATTAACACGAACATTGGCAACTCGGCCACCACTTCGGGCATAGAAGAAGAGGTGGAGAAGGCCGTTTGGAGCTGCAAGTGGGGCGGCGACACGCTGATGGACCTCTCAACGGGCGACAACATACACGAAACGCGCGAGTGGATTCTGCGCAACTGCCCCGTGCCGGTGGGCACCGTGCCTATGTACCAAGCCTTTGAGAAAGTTGACGGCAAGGCCGAAGACCTCACGTGGGAGATATTCCGCGACACGCTCTTGGAGCAGTGCGAGCAGGGAGTGGACTACTTCACCATCCATTGCGGCATCCGCCTGAAGAACGTGCCGCTCTCGCAGGGCCGCCTTACGGGCATGGTGAGCCGCGGCGGAAGCATAATCTCGAAGTGGTGCATGGTTCACCAGCAGGAGAGCTTCCTCTATTCGCACTTCGACGACATCTGCGACATCTGCGCAAAGTATGACGTTGCCATTTCGCTGGGCGACGGACTGCGCCCCGGCAGCATCCACGACGCCAACGACGCGGCGCAGTTTGCCGAGCTTGACACCATGGGCGAGCTTGTGGAGAGGGCATGGGCGAAGAACGTGCAGGCCTTCATCGAGGGGCCGGGCCACGTGCCGATGCAGAAGATACGCGCCAACATGGACCGCCAGATTGAAAAGTGCCACGGCGCGCCTTTCTACACCCTGGGCCCGCTCGTCACCGACATCGCCCCCGGCTACGACCACATCACCAGTGCCATAGGCGCCTCGATGATCGGCTGGTACGGCACCGCCATGCTCTGCTACGTCACTCCCAAGGAGCACCTTGCGCTGCCTGAGAAGGACGATGTGCGCACGGGCGTGGTGACATACAAGATTGCCGCCCATGCAGCCGACATAGCTAAGGGCCACCCCGGGGCCACCATCCGCGACAATGCGCTTAGCAAGGCGCGCTATGAATTCCGCTGGAAGGACCAGTTCAACCTCGCCCTCGACCCCGAGCGCGCGCTCGAATATTATAAGACCTCCAACGACGTGGAGGGCCGTTACTGCACCATGTGCGGCCCTAACTTCTGCGCCGCGCGCATAAGCCACTCGCTGAAAGACTGCGACCAGTAACCTCCGGCGCGGCCCGGCTGACAACCTTGGCGGCTGGCCCGCGCCGTATCTTTGGCATGCTTCAAATGAAATTCATCGTGTTCACCTCCCCGGATTTCATCCCCGGGGAGGCTTTTTATGTAAGGCAGATGTTCGAGGCGGGGCTCGACGTGCTTCACCTGCGCAAGCCCGGGGCCTCGGCTGGAGACTGCGCGCGGCTCCTCGACGCCGTGCCGGGGCAGTGGCTGGGGCGCATCGTGGTGCACGACCACTTCGGGCTGTGCCGCGACTACGGCCTGATGGGGGTCCACCTGAACAGCCGCCACCCGTCGCCGCCGTCGTCGTTCGCCCCGCGCTCGGTGTCGGCCTCGTGCCACTCGCTGGCCGAGGTGGCCCGGCGCAAGGCCGGGCTGAGCTACGTCACGCTCAGTCCCGTGTTCGACAGCATATCGAAGCAGGGCTACCGCTCGGCTTATACCGCCTCGGAGCTGGAGCGGGCAGCGGCCTCCGGCCTGATCGACAGCCGCGTCGTGGCGCTCGGCGGCGTCAGCCTGCAGTTCATCCCGCGGCTGCGCGACTGGGGCTTCGGCGGCGCCGCGCTCCTCGGCGATGTGTGGGAGCGCGCCGGGCAGCCCGGTTTCGACGCCTACCTGCGGCGGCTGCGTGCCGCGCTCGGCGGCTGACCTTTGGCAGGCGCGTGCATGGGCGTGTGCTGAAAAATGCTTACATCTGCGCCAGCCTCTGGCGTATTGCGTCCCCGCGGGGGCCGTTTGGCACCGCCAAACGGCCCCCGCGGCATTCTGAAACGGCCCTTTCCGCGCCGCAGAACGGCTTGCTCCGCCAATCCGCTGTGCCACTGCGGATTAGCAGTGCCGCCGTGCGGCGCGCTCCGTGGCCCACTGCCTCCTCCGTGGGGGAGGCGCATGGCCGGCTACCTGACCTATTGGAACGGATGAGACATCTCTATATTATTCTTATGGCATTTGCGGCGGCCTTGTTCTCCTGCGGACGGCCCGACTACCCGACAGAACTCCTGTCTGTCGACAGCCTCAGCGAGGTGCGCCCCGACAGCGCCAAGGCGGTGCTCGGGCGCGTTGGGCAAGGGCTGGAGGCCTTTGACGACGACGCCCGTTGGTATTACAGGCTGCTGCGGCTGAAAGTGCGCGGCAAGGCTTACGACGCGTTCTCCGCGGCCGACAGCGCCGAGGCTTTTGACGTCCTGGCGCACTACCGCGGAGAGGGCGACAGCGCGCTTTGCTATTTCGACCGTGCCATCCGGTGCGCCAAATCATTGCGCGACAGCGTGCTCGTGAACGGCTTCGTGGCATCGCTTGCTTCTTATTATATTTCAGTCAAGGATTACCGTAAGGTGGACAGCTGTCTCGCGCCATACGTCTCGCATGTTAATGTCGTCGATAAGATTCCTATTTACGGCATGATGGCGGTTGTTTGCATGAACACAGGGCGTTATGAGGAAGGCTATTTGTATTGTGCGGAGATGTTGAGTGAAGGGACGATGTTGTCTAAACAGAACGCCTGCCGATTGATTTTGCTGTATTATTCACACCATGGGGATATGGCGAGTGTGTCTAAATACGTGTCGCTGCTATCCGAATACACAGATTCTTTGGACAAAGTTACAGCAAAAGATGTTGTTGCCAGGATGAACGCGAGCTATAATTTGGCCGTGACGTTCCTGCCCTTAGCCTCTGATGGCTGGTCGGGGCTGGTTGGAATTCCCGTATGGGCGGCTGTATTGTGGTCTTTGCCGTTTTTGGCCGACGCAGCCCGCTTTGTTTTCGAGCCAAGTTCACGCTTGAAGTGGTGACGGCAAGCGCCCCGCGGCGTGCCATTCGCCGTTGACGGGGCGCGTCCCCGGGCCATGGCGCTCTGTTGGTAAGGCACAATGGGAGTGTTGTGCGGCGGCAGGAGCGGTGGCGTGTCCCGGGTGCAATGGCCTTTGGCGGGAGCTCGCGCCGAGTCGGCGGTGCCTGCCTGACAATTAAGCCACGCGCCGCCCGGCATCGTTTGGTGCCGGGCGGCGCGTGTTTGTTGCCTTTGCTGACCTTTGTCACTTGTCGGCTGCGGGCGTGAGCATGTCTGTGGTGAGGGCTTTGGCGTGGCTTTGGCCACGGCGAGTCCTGCCGGACGGTGTGCCGGCGTTCGCTGTGCGGCTTCCACATTGGCCGCCTGCGGGCCCTCAGGCGTGGCGCTGCTGTCAGTCAGCCGCCAGTATCTGGGCGGCGTGGTCCTTCACCTTTATCTGCTTGGGGCCTATTATCCGTTCCACCGTGCCGTCCTCGCCTATGATGAACGTGGTGCGGAACGTGCCGAAATACTTGCGCCCGTACATCGACTTTTCGCCCCAAACGCCGAACTCCTCAACTAATTTCTTTTCCGTGTCGGCTATGAGCGGGAAGGGCAGCTCGTGCTTGGCAATGAACTTCTGGTGCGATTTCTCGTCGTCTACGCTCACGCCCACCACCTCGTAGCCGGCCGCTTTCAGTTCTTGGTAGTTGTCGCGCAGGTTGCAAGCCTCGGTCGTGCAGCCCGAAGTCATGTCCTTTGGGTAGAAGTAAAGGGCCAGCTTGCGCCCCGCGAAGTCGCTCAGCCTAAGCTCGTTTCCGTTCTCGTCGCGCCCCAGCAGTTCCGGGGCCTTGTCTCCTTTTTGCATATCTTGTGGTTTTGGTTGTGGCAATATGAACAGTGCTGTTTGCAGTACATTTCTCTTTGCAAAGATACACCATTGCCCGCTAACCCCCAAGCCGGGGCGCGCTTTTCTTGCCTTTGTGGCCGAAAATGCGTAACTTTGCGGCATGAAACTGAAACAGCGCGACCGGCAGATCCTTGCCATTGCCCTGCCCTCGATAGTGTCTAACATCACCGTGCCGCTCTTGGGGCTGGTCGACGTGGCCATAATGGGCCACGTGGGCGATGCCGTCTACATAGGCGCGATAGCCGTGGGGGCCATGATATTCAACCTCGTATACTGGATATTCGGTTTCCTGCGCATGGGTACGAGCGGCATGACGTCGCAGGCCTTGGGCCGCCGCGACTTGCCGGAGGTTACGCTCCTGCTTGCCCGCTCGCTCGCCGTGGCCATGGGCGTGGCCCTGCTGCTGCTCCTCCTGCGCGAGCCTCTGCTGTGGCTGATGCTCCTGCTTATCAAGCCCACGCCCGACGTGGCCCCGCTGGCGGCCCGCTATTTCCACGTGTGCGTGTGGGGCGCGCCCGCCATGCTGGGCCTCTACGGGCTTATGGGATGGTTCATAGGCATGCAGAACACGCGCGCGCCGATGCTTATCTCCATCATGCAGAACGTGGTGAACATAGCCGCCAGCCTGCTGCTCGTGGTTGTGGGCGGACTGAAGATAGAGGGCGTGGCCTTGGGAACGGTCATTGCGCAGTGGGCGGGCTTCCTCGTGGGCCTGTGGCTGCTTGCCTTGCGCTATGGCAGGCTGCGCAGGCACTTCCGCCCTGGCGGCGTGCTTGTGCGCGGAGCCATGGCCCGCTTCTTCACCGTAAACCGCGACATATTCCTCCGCACGCTCTGCCTCGTGGCCGTAAACCTCTACTTCACCTCGGCAGGGGCGAGACAGGGGGCGGTGATACTGGCGGTGAACACGCTGCTCTTGCAGCTCTACCTGCTCTTCTCTTACGTCATGGACGGCTTTGCCTACGCAGGCGAGGCCGTTTGCGGCAGGTATTACGGTGCGCGCAACAGGGTTGCCTTCGGCGACACGCTGCGCCGCCTCTTCTTTTGGGGCGGGCTGATGACGGTGGCCTTCACCGCCGTCTACGCCATCGGCGGCACGCCGTTCTTGAGGCTGCTCACCACCGACGAGAGCGTCATCCTGGCCTCGGCCGAATACTTTCCGTGGGCGGTGGCCATACCGGCGGCGGGTGTGCTGGCCTTCATCTGGGACGGGGTGTTCGTAGGCATTACCGCCACGCGGGCCATGCTCTTGTCGCTCGTGGTGGCCGCTGCGGCCTTCTTTGCCACTTACCTTGCTCTCGCCGGCCTCATGGGCAACCATGCCTTGTGGCTCGCCATGATAGTTTACCTCTTCATGCGCGGCATGGCCGAAACTGTGGCCTACCGGTTCGTAATCAAGGGTTAAGGGTCAAGGATGAATGGTCAGGCTCCCATAACTCCCATGTGTCTTATGCAAACTCACTAAAAACTATGATAATGAAACCAAAGACAATCATTTTAAGCCTGCTTGCTGCTGTGGCCTTGAGCCTCGGCGCGGTGCCAGCTGAGGGCAGGCAGGGCCAAGGGCAAGGGCTGAAGGATGCCGCAGGGGGCAAGATGCTCGTGGGCGTGGCCCTCAATTCGCGGCAGGTAAGCGGGCGCGACACGTCCGCCGTGGCCGTAATCCGGCGCCACTTCAACAGCATAGTGGCCGAGAACTGCATGAAGAGCGCGCACATACACCCCGCCGAGGGGCGCTACGATTTCCGCGAGGCCGACGCATTCGTTGACTTTGGCGAGCGCGAGGGGATGGCCGTGATAGGCCATTGCCTCGTGTGGCACTCGCAGCTTGCGCCTTGGTTCTGCAAGGACTCGCTGGGGCGCAAGGTCAGTGCCGAGGTGCTGAAGCGGCGCATGAAGGAGCACATTTCCACCGTAGTGGGCCGCTACCGTGGCCGCGTGAAGGGCTGGGATGTGGTAAACGAGGCCATAATGGACGATGGCTCGTACCGCAACACCCCGTTTTACGAGATACTGGGCGAGGAATACATTGCCCTGGCCTTTGAATACGCCCATGCCGCCGACCCCGAGGCCGAGCTTTACTACAACGACTACGGCATGGCCGGAAAGCCCAAGCGCGAGGCCGTGGTGCGCATGGTGGAGGGGCTGAAGCGGCGTGGCCTGCGCATCGATGCCATAGGGATGCAGGCGCACATGGGCATGGACTACCCGGGCATAGCCGACTTTGAGCGGAGCATTGATGCCTTTGCGGCCACAGGCTGCAAGGTTATGGTGACGGAGTGGGACATGAGCGCGCTGCCCACGGCAAGCCAAAGCGCCAACGTGGCCGACACTGCTGGCTACGAGGCGCGCCTCAACCCTTATCCCGGCGGGCTGCCCGACTCGGTGAGCCGCGCATGGAACCGCCGCATGATGGCTTTCTTCAGGCTCTTCCAAAGGCATCCGGCGGTGACGCGCGTCACGGTGTGGGGCCTTGCTGACGGCGACTCGTGGAAGAACAACTTCCCCGTCAGCGGGCGTACTGACTACCCGCTGCTCTTTGACCGCAGCCTGAGGCCAAAGCCTTTTGTGCGCGAGCTTGTGGCGCCCAAGCAGGCGCGGTTTGCCAGCTTTGCCTACTCCGCGCCCGGCGACGGCTCTGCCGACACCTCGGCAATTGCCAATCCCATTCTCCCGGGGTGCTATCCCGACCCGAGCATCTGCCGCGTAGGCAACGACTATTACCTCGTAAACTCATCCTTCGCCTTCTTTCCCGCCGTGCCGATATGGCACAGCACCGACCTGCGCTCGTGGCGCCGGCTGGGCTATGTGCTCAACCGCCCGTCGCAGCTCAGGCTCGGGGAGGGGCTGAGGATAAGCGGCGGGATATACGCCCCCGACATTAAGTATAACCAGCACAACAAGTTGTTCTATCTCATTACCACCGACGTGGATGGGCGCGGCACGTTCTTCGTGACCACCGATGACCCTAAGCGAGGCTCGTGGAGCGACCCGGTGTTCCTCCCCGGCGTGGGCGGCATAGACCCGTCGCTCTTCTTCGATGACGACGGAAAGGCATACCTGCTCAACAACGATGCGCCTGCGGGCAAACCTCTCTACGACGGCCACCGTGCCATCTGGATAAGGGAGTTCGACTGGAAACGAGGATGCACCGTGGGCGAGCAGCGCGTGGCGGTTGACGGCGGCGTGGACATAACTGCCCGCCCGTCGTGGATAGAGGGGCCGCACCTGTATCGCGTTGGCGGGAAGTATTACCTGATGGCGGCCGAGGGTGGCACGGGCAACTGGCACTCGGAGGTGGTGTTCGTGGCCGACTCGCCCATGGGGCCGTTCGCGCCTTGCCCCGTAAACCCCATACTGACGCAGCGCGGACTGCCTGAAGGCAGGCCGAAGGCCGTGACCTGCGCCGGCCATGCCGACCTTGTGCAGCTGCCCGACGGGCAGTGGAGGGCGGTGTTCCTGGCCGTCAGGCCATATAAGGACGGCCACGACGTGATGGGCCGTGAGACGTTTATGCTGCCGGTGGAGTGGAGGGGCGGCCAACCCGTAATCCTGCCGCACGGCGAAGCCCTATCGTATGCCGACCGCCCCGTGGAGCCAACGCCCCTGTGGACTGCCGGCGGGCTGGCGCCCGACGCTTTCTTCATACGCACCCCGCAGGCTGGTTTCTGCACCACTGACCCTGATGGCAGCCTTGTGCTTACCGCAGGCAGCGTGGGCCTGGCCGACATGGGGCAGCCCTCGGCCGTGGGCAGGTGGGTCGCTCACTTTGAGTTTGAGGCCTGCACCACGCTCGACTTCGTTCCGCAGGCCGATGGCGACGCTGCCGGGCTGATGCTCTTCCATGATGACAACAGTTTCGTGAGCCTTGCCAAGGTGATTGGCAGCGACGGCGGCCCGTGCCTGCGGCTCACCGCGCGCCGCAAGGGGAAAACTGCCCTCTGCTGCACTGTGGCCTTGAAGGCGGGCGATGCGGGCGGGGAGTTGAGGCTGAGGGTTAGGGGAGAGCGCAACCGCGCCACCGGAGCCGTGGCCTACCGCTTCTGTTTTGCGCCTGCTGGCAGCGATGAGTGGACGCCTGTTGGCGACCCCGTTCCGGCCGACTGGCTGAGCACCCGCACGGCAGGAGGCTTCACCGGGACCATGGTCGGGGTGTTTGCCACGGGCTGTTATTGACCCTGCAACCGTGCGCCCAAGGGCCTGCAACTGCTATGGCAGACCCTTGGGCGCACTGCCTTCGGCGGAACAGGGGCGCAAAAAACGGCGGTTTTATTTTGGATTGCAGCCGATAATCACTATCTTTGCATAAGATATGCCGCGCCAGCGAGGCCGTGTGGCAACTGTGGTTCTGCTGGTGGGCGGCGTTTGTGGACAAAGAATTGTAATTTAAGGTCATGAAGAAGTTAGCATCAGTCATAGCCGTGGCGTTGGCCATGTTGCCCTGCCAGCTGTTTGGGCAAAGCTTTTCGGCATTGTGGAAGCAGGCCGATGAGGCTGCGGGCAAGGATTTGCCAAAGACGCAGATAGAAATCCTGGAGAAGATAGCAGCCAAGGCCGAAGCAGAGAAAGCTTACGGACAGCTGCTAAAGGCAAGCCTGAAGAAGGCGCGGGTGGAGGCTGAGGTGGCTCCCGACTCGCTCCGCCCTGCGGTGGAACGCCTCGGGCTGCGGTGCAATACCGCTGCCGACCCGGTGCTTAAGGCCGTGTACGCTGCCGTGCTCAGCCGTGTATACACGGACAATGCCGCGCTCAGCGACTCGTCGGCAGCCATCGCCGCTATCTATAAGCGCATGGCCATGGACAACCCCAAAGCCTTGGCTGCGGCAAGGGCCGATGCGTTTGAACCGATGGTTGTAAACGGTTTCAATGGCAAGATATTCGGCGGCGATATGCTGAGCGTGGTGGGCTATGAGGTGGAGGACTTCCAAACGCTTTATGACTACTACCACGCGGCAGGCAACCGCGAGGCTACCTGCCTCACGGCCCTGGAGCTGATAAGGCAGCACAAGGGCGAGGCCGAGGTGTGCGTGAACAAGTCGGAATACATCAACTGGCTCGACTCGCTCATCCATGTCTACTCCGACATCGACGTGGCCTGCGAGGCTGCCATCGAGAGATACCGCTATATGGAGCAGTGCCCTGGCGTGACGGCTGAGCAGAAGATAAGCTACATCCATTATGCACTGGACAAATGGGGCGGCTGGCAGAACGCCGGGCAGCTGCGCAACGCTGAGCGCGGGCTTACCGCGCCGCGTGTCAGGGTGGAAATGGAGCGGCGTGTGGGAAGGCCGGGCGTGGCCGACACCATCCGATTGCGTGAGCTGCGCAACGTCTCTTCGCTCCACCTGCGCATCTACCGCGCCGACGTTGAGGGCGACACGCGGCTCAACCCTTCTGTGGAAAGCGACTACAAGCGGCTGCGCCAACGGCTTTCTGAACTTGGCGACAAGGCCGTAGACCGCCGCTATATCAACCATCCTGACTACCAGTTCTTTGAGGATTCAATCGTAATAGGTGGTCTCCCGGCTGGCGTTTACATGCTGGAACTGACCACATCGCCCCAGACTGAGGCCGTGCGCTGGCTCTATTTTGTCACTGACGTTTACCTGCTGAGCCATGGGCTGCCCAGCAACCGCACACGCTACGTGGCCGTAAGCTCCACCACGGGGCAGCCGCTGCCCGGCGCAAAGGTGCGCGTGGAGGCCCCGGCAGTGCGCGGCGGCGAGCCTTTGGCAACCACGCTGACTTGCAACAGCCAGGGCGAGGTGGTTTACAGTTACGCCAAGCGCGCCCCCAACCGTGCCTTTGCCTATACCGACTCCGACCGCTTTTGCCCTGAGGCGTCGGCTTATAGCACTTATTCTTACTACGCCGGTAACGACCAGAGGGAGCTGACGCGCGTGTTCACCGACCGCAGCATCTACCGCCCGGGGCAGACGGTGAGGGCTTCCGCCGTGGTCTATGAAAATAAGGATGGGGTAAGTAACGGCGTTGTGGGCGGTAAGCGGGTGAAGGCTTTGCTGCGCGACGCCAACTTTAAGGTGGTGGCCGAGAAGGAGGTAACTACCGATGAGTATGGCACTTGCTCTGCTGATTTCGTGCTTCCGGCTGCCAGCCTTAACAGCACTTTCACCATAATGATAAACAACTCGTCGGCTCGCATCCGCGTGGAGGAATACAAGCGGCCCACATTCCGTGTGGAATTCCCCAAGATAAACAAGAAATATGAGGCCGGCGACACTCTCGAAGTGCGCGGCAAGGCGCTGACATACGCTGGGGTTCCCGTGCAGGGGGCAAGGGTGAAATACACCGTTGAGAGGCGGCAGGCGTTGTGGTGGAATCCTTGGCTGGCCACGTGCGATTTGCGAAAAGCTGTACATGGCATGGGCGCGGCAGAGCTGATGGAGGGCGAGGCCGTCACTGCTGATGATGGCTCGTTCACCGTTCTCATGCCCATGGCGCTCCCGTCGTTGCCCAAAGGCATGCGGATGTTCTACAACATCGTGGCCACCGCCGACGTTACCGACGTGAGCGGCGAAACCCGCACGGGCAGTCTGAGCGTGCCGATTGGCAACCGTCCGACGGCTTTCAGCTGCGATGTGGACGACAAGGAACTGGCCGACAGTCTCCGCGCCGTCACATTCAAGCTCCAGAACGCCTCTGGCGAACCAATTACGGCCAACGTGCGCTTCCGCATCGACGGTGCGGGCGAGTGGCTCTCCGGCAAGACTTCAACCCCGATTCGCATAGGCAGGCAGCTGCAGTCTGGCCGCCACAGCCTCTTTGCAGTGTGCGAGACCGACACGATAGAGCGCGAGTTCACCGTCTTTTCGCTTGCCGACACAGTGCCGTGCGCCCCCACCCGCAGCTGGTTCTACGTCTCCGGCGAGGCATTCCCAGCCGATGGGCGACCTGTAACGGTGCAGGTAGGCTCGTCAGACAGTGCAGTACACATTGTTTATTGCATCTCTTCGGGCGACCGTATCATCGAGAGCGGCGCGACCGATGTTACTAACAAGCTCGTAAACCGCAAGTTTGCGTATAGCGAAGACTACGGCAACGGCCTGCTGCTCACATACGCTTGGGTGAAGGACGGGCAGTGCTACACCCACAGCGCAACCATCCGTCGCCCGTTGCCCGACAAGAGCCTGAAGCTGAAGTGGGCCACATTCCGCGACCGCCTCACCCCCGGGCAGGAGGAAGAGTGGCGGTTGAGCATACTCAATCCCGATGGTACGCCAGCCAAGGCGCAGCTCATGGCCACATTGTATGATATGTCGCTCGACCAGGTTGCGCCCCACACGTGGTCGCTCGACCCGCAGACGTGGCTGCCGATGCCATACGCCCATTGGTCAGTTCCTTACCGCTATGGCTTCACGCAGATTGCCGAGCAGGCGTGGAAGTCGTATGCCTATCGCGAGCTGGAGCTTAACCGGCTCGACCGCTCCGTTTTCCCGCGGTATCACTACAAGGTGTTCAGCTGCGTGGAGAGTGCCGTGGTACCCGCCCGTCCTATGATGCGGGCAATGAAGACGGGTGCGGCCAACGTTGCCGCCGACGAGATGAAGGCGGCCAAGAGCTTAGCTACAGTGGCCGGGGAATCTGCCGATGCAGACGCACCCGCACCTCAGGCCAAGGCCGATGGGGCAGGAGGGAGAGCCAATGCGGCCGCCGCCCCGGATCAACTGCGTGTGAACCTTAACGAGACGGCGTTCTTCATGCCCGCCCTCGTGGCCGACGCCGAGGGCAACGTTACGCTGAAGTTCACGCTGCCCGAGAGCCTTACCACGTGGCGTTTCATGGGCATTGCCCACACAAAGGATATGTCCGTAGGGTCAATCACCGGCGAGGCGGTGGCCAGCAAGGACATCATGATACTGCCAAACGTGCCGCGCTTTGTCCGCACGGGCGACAAGGCGCAAATCAACGCCCGCGTGTTCAACACCACGGCTGCGCCCATCAGTGGCACGGCACGCATGGAACTCATCGACCCCATGACCGAGGCCACGGTGCTCAGCCGCACGGAGAAATTCACCGTGGGTGCCGACGCCACGGCCAACGTGGCCTTCAGCTACAATCCCGACGGCAGCCACCAGCTGCTCATCTGCCGCATAACGGCCACTGGCGAGGGATTCTCTGACGGCGAGCAGCACTATCTGCCTGTGCTGCCCGACCGCGAGCGCGTCACGACCACGGTGCCGTTCGTGCAGAACGGGCCGGGAGTGAAGTCTGTCCGCATCGACACCATGTTCCACAAAGGTTCTACCGACCGCAAACTCACCATCGAATACACCAACAACCCGGCCTGGCTCGTGCTACAGGCACTGCCATACGTATGTGCGCCTCGCGACAACAACGCCATCGACCAGGCCGCCGCCTATTATTCAAACGCCCTTGGGCAATACCTCGCAAAGTCATCGCCGCGCATCAAGGCCATGTTCGACAGCTGGCGCATGGAGCAGGCCGCAGCCCCGACGCTGGCAAGCAGCCTGGCCACTAACGCCGAGCTGAAGGACATCGTGATGAGCGAAACGCCGTGGGTGGCCGATGCCGACCGCGAGGCGGAGCAGAAACAACGCCTTGCCGACTTCTTTGACGAGACGCTGATGCAGGGCCGCCTTGCTTCGGCCGAGGCCAAGCTGCGCGACTTGCAGAACCCCGACGGCTCGTGGAGCTGGTGGCCAGATATGCCAGGCAACTTCTACATGACCGTTGAGGTGGCCGAGATGATGGTCCGGCTCAACCATCTTGCAGGCCGGCAGAGCCAGGCCGACGGTATGCTGGCCAAGGCGCTGGGTTTCATGGAGAAGGAAATCGCCCGGCAGGTGGCAGCGATGAAGAAGGCCGAGCGCGAGGGCAGGCCGCAGGCTTTCCCAGGCAGCACGGCCTTGAGCTACCTCTATCTGCGTGCCATCGACGGGCGGAAGATGTCTGCATCGGCCGAGGCCGACTACCTTGTGGACTTGCTCAAGAAAGACATAACGGGGCAGACCATCTACGACAAGGCTCTCACTGCCATCGTGCTTGCCAAGCGCGGCGAGCGGCAGAAGAGCCGCGAGTATGTGCAGAGCTTGAAGGAATACACTGTGTATTCCGAGGATGCAGGGCGCTACTACGACACGCCGAGGGCCGGCTACTCGTGGCGCGACTACCGCATACCCACCGTGGTGGCCGCCATAGAGGCCATGGCGATGATAACGCCCGAGGACAGCCTTACGGCAGGCGAGATGCGCCGCTGGCTGCTCCATGAGAAGCGCGCCCAGGCATGGGATACACCCATCAACAGCGTCAATGCCATCCACGCTTTCCTCTCAGGCGGCTCCTCTCTGCTGGCGCCTAAGGCCGAGAGTGTGCTCGCCATCGACGGCAAGGCCATCGACCGCCCTGCCTCCACCGCCGGACTGGGCTATGTAAAGGCTGCCGTGACCAACCCGGAGGGCAAGACATTCACCGCCACGAAGACCTCAGAAGGCACATCGTGGGGCGCGCTCTATGCCCAGGAGATGCAGGAAGTGGCGGCTGTAGTGGCCTCTGGCGCGGGCATCAGCATAAAGCGCGAGCTTATTACCGATTCCGCCGCGCTCCACGTGGGCAGCCGCGTGAAGGTGCGCATAACGATAAAGGCCGACCGCGACATGGACTTCGTGCAGGTGGCCGACCGCCGCGCGGCCTGCATGGAGCCGGTGGAGCAGCTCAGTGGCTACCGTGGCGGCACTTACCGCTCGCCCAAGGACAACGCCACCTACTATTACTTTGACCGCATGGGCAAAGGTACGCACGTGGTGGAGACAGAGTATTACATAGACCGCGCGGGCCGCTACGAAACCGGCACGTGTACCGCAGGCTGCGCTTACGCCCCTGAGTATAGGGCCACGGCCCCCTCGATGACAATTGAAGTGAAACGATAATAAGCAAGGGGCGGCCCGGATTGGGCCGCCCTTCAGACACAGACAAGACATGGACAAGAAGATACTGATGGCCGCGCTGATGGCCTTGGCCTCGCTTCAGGCCAGCGCCCAGCGGCTGGCCGTGGAGAAAGAGACCGTAGACTGCGGCAGCGTGGCCTACAATGCGCCCGTCACCGCGGTGTTTGAGCTGCGCAACAAGGGCGCGCGCAAGTTGAGGATAAGTGAGGTAAGGACCAGTTGCGGCTGCATAGGCGTTGACTATCCCAAAGAGGAAGTGGGCGGCGGCGACCGCTTCAAGGTGCGCCTTACGTATGACGCGCGCCAGCTCGGCCACTTCGAGAAGTCGGCCGCGATATACAGTAACGGCTCCAAGAAACCCATATACCTCACCATGCGTGGCGTGGTGCTGGCCGAGCTTGAGGATTACTCCGGCACATACCCTTACGCGTTCGGCAGCCTGCGCGCCGACAAGAACGTGCTTGAGTTCGACGATGTGAACAAGGGCGACACGCCCGAGCTTGAAATCTACATACGCAACACAGGCACGAAGACGCTCCGCCCCAACATCATGCACCTGCCGCCATACCTTTCTGCCGCCGTCACTCCCGAGAAGTTGCGCCCCGGCCACGCCGGGCGGGTGAGCGTTTCGCTCAACTCCGAGAAACTGCGCGACTACGGCCTTACGCAAACCTCGGTATATTTGGCTGGCAACCCCGGCGAGGAGGTGAGCCAGGAAAAGGAAATCACCGTCTCGGCGGTATTGCTGCCCGGCTTCGACGACATGAGCGCCGAGGCGCGCCGCTCGGCTCCCCGCATGGTGATGTCGGCCGACTCGCTCGTGTTCGACTTCGATGGTAAGAGCCGTAAGAAGGGCGAGATAAAGATAACCAACAGCGGGCGAACCACGCTGAAAATCCGTTCGCTGCAGATGTTCACCGGCGGCCTGCGCGTCACCCTCGGCAAGCGCGAGCTTGACCCCGGCGAGAGCACCACGCTGAAGGTGACCGCCTACCGCAACGAACTGCTGAAGGCGCACAGCCGCCCGCGCATACTGATGATAACCAACGACCCCGACCGGGCCAAGGTGGTAGTGAAAATGAAAATCAAGTGAGCTATGGAACACCCTGAGAACAACGCAGAATTCAAGGGCCTTTCGGTGAACAGCGGCGTTGAGCAGCCATCGATAGTCAACCCGTACCTTAAGCGCTTCCGCCGCCGCCACCGCGAGCTGAGCGCCGCCGAGATGGTGGAGGGCATACTGAAGGGCGACGTCACGGTGCTGAGCCAGGCCGTGACGCTCGTCGAGAGCGTGAACCCCGACCACCAGGCCAAGGCGCAGGAGGTTATAGACAAGTGCCTGCCCCACAGCGGCCGCTCCGTGCGCATAGGCATCAGCGGCGTGCCGGGCGCGGGCAAGTCCACCTCGATAGACCAGTTTGGCATACATGTGCTCAGTGAGCATGGCGGCAAGCTGGCCGTGCTGGCCATCGACCCAAGCTCCGAGCGCACCAAGGGCAGCATCCTGGGTGACAAGACCCGCATGGAGAAGCTGGCCCAGCACCCCGACTCCTTCATCCGCCCCAGCCCCACGGCAGGCTCGCTCGGCGGCGTGGCCCGCAAGACCCGCGAAACCATCATACTCTGCGAGGCTGCCGGCTTCGACAAGATTTTCGTGGAGACAGTGGGCGTAGGCCAGAGCGAGACGGCCTGCCACTCCATGGTAGACTTCTTCCTGCTCATACAGCTCGCCGGCACCGGCGACGAGCTTCAGGGCATCAAGCGTGGCATCATGGAGATAAGCGACGGCATAGTAATCAACAAGTGCGACGGCGAGAACGTGGACAAGTGCCACCTTGCGGCCCGCAACTTCCGCAACGCGCTCCACTTCTTCCCCAAGCCCGAGAGCGGGTGGACGCCGCAGGTGATGTGCTACAGCGGCTTCTACGGCACGGGCATCAAGGAGATATGGGACATGGTGTATGGCTACATCGACTTCGTGAAGGCCAACGGATACTTCGACCACCGGCGCAACGAGCAAAGCAAGTACTGGATGTATGAGACCATCAACGAGCACCTGCGCGCCAGTTTCTACAACAACGAGTCGATACGCGCGCGCCTCGCCGCCGAGGAGCGCATGGTGCTCGCCGGCGGCAAGACCAGCTTCGCCGCAGCGGGCGAACTTCTCGATGCCTACTTTGAAGGACTGAAGAAATGAGCACTCCCCTTGCTACTGCCCTCGCAAAGGTGGTGGCTGGGGGATTTCTGTTTGCGCCGAGGCTTGCGAAACATCCTTACAAAGCTGGCGGCGGACAGCTGCGGGATGCATCTTGCATCCTGCAACGGGCCGTTTTGCAGCCCCGAACAGCTTGTTTCGCGCCGCAATCTCGCCCCTTTCGCAACTGCTTGTCGCCCATTGTGTTGCGCAGCTCCGCGCCGACGGTGAAACAACTTTACAAAAAACGCACTTCAAGCGGAACAGCCCCCTCGCATACTCTTTTGATTTTTAACCCTTAACTTTTAATCTCCCATCGCATATCCTTTTAATTTTTAACCTTTAATTTTTAACTTGAAATTGCAGATCGAGATAGACAGCGGCAGTGGTTTCTGCTTCGGCGTTACCACGGCCATAAAGAAAGCGGAGGAAGAGCTGGCTTGTGGCAAGACGCTCTATTGCCTCGGCGACATCGTGCATAACGGCATGGAGTGCGAGCGTTTGCGCCGCATGGGGCTGATAACCATCAACCACGACGACATGGAGAGCCTGCGCGGGGTGAAGGTTTTGCTCCGCGCCCACGGCGAGCCGCCCCAGACCTACGAGCTGGCACGGCGCAACAACATAGAGATAATCGACGCCACCTGCCCCGTGGTGCTTCAGCTCCAGCGGCGCATAAAGCGGCAGTACGACGCCAACCCCGAGGCCCAGATAGTGATATTCGGCAAGAACGGCCACGCCGAAGTGCTTGGGCTGGTGGGCCAGACGGAGAGCCGCGCCATAGTGATAGAGGCGTTTGACGATGTGGTGAAGCTCGACTTTAGCCGCGACATATACCTTTACTCGCAGACAACGAAGTCGCTCGACGAGTTTCACCGCATCATAGACTACATCCAGGAGCACATCGCCCCTGGGGCAACCTTCCGCAGCTTCGACACCATCTGCCGCCAGGTGGCCAACCGTATGCCCAACGTCAGCGCCTTTGCCGCCCGCCATGACCTCATACTTTTCGTCTGCGGCCACAAGAGCAGCAACGGTAAGGTGCTCTTCAACGAGTGCCTGCGCGTCAATGCCAACAGCCACTTGGTTGAAGGCCCTGGCGAGATAGACCACGCCTGGCTGCGCGGTGTCGGCACCGTGGGCATCTGCGGTGCCACGAGCACGCCCAAGTGGCTCATGGAGCAGTGCCGCGACGCGCTCGTAGGAATATGTTGCAAAGAAACAGAACACCAAAATCCATGATTATGAAGAAAGTTTTATTAACCGCCATCCTTGCCGCGGCGGCAGCCATGGCCCCGGCCCGCGACAGCAAGATGGACGAATTCGTAAACTCGCTCATGCAGCGCATGACACTGCAGGAGAAGATAGGGCAGCTCACGCTGCTAGGGGCCGGCGACATCGTTACCGGCAGCGGAGGCAAGTCGCCGGTCGAGGGGCGCATAGCCGAAGGCCGCCTGGGCGGGGTATTCAACCTTAAGGGCGTGGCCGCCATACGCCGTTTGCAGGACATAGCCGTGAAGGAGAGCCGCCTCGGCATACCGTTGCTGGTGGGCATGGACGTGGTGCACGGCTATGAGACAATCTTCCCCATACCGCTGGCCATGTCGTGCAGCTGGGACACCTTGGCCATAGAGCGCTCTGCGCGCATAGCAGCCAAGGAGGCCAGTGCCGACGGCATCAGCTGGACTTACAGCCCCATGGTCGACATCAGCATGGATGCACGCTGGGGGCGCGTGGCCGAGGGCGGCGGCGAAGACCCCTTCCTCGGTTCGTGCATAGCCAGGGCCATGGTGCGTGGCTACCAGGGCGATTATTCAAGCCGTGAGAACATCATGGCCTGCGTGAAGCACTTCGCCCTCTACGGGGCGTCGGAGGCGGGGCGCGACTACAACACGGTGGACATGAGCCGCCTGCGTATGTTCAACCGCTACTTCCCGCCTTACCGCGCGGCGGTGGAGGCCGGGGCCGGCAGTTTCATGACTTCGTTCAACCTCGTTGACGGAGTTCCCGCCACGGGCAACCGCTGGCTGCTCACCGACGTGCTGCGGAGCCAGTGGGGCTTCGACGGTTTCGTGGTTACGGACTATGAGTCACTCATGGAGATGACGCGCCACGGGCTGGGCGACCTCGCCTCCGTCTCGGTGCAGGCCCTTGCCGCCGGCACCGACATGGAAATGTGCTCAGAGGGCTATTACAAGACTTTGGAGCAGTCGCTCCGCGAAGGCCGCGTTTCGCAGGCCGACATTGACCGGGCCTGCCGCCGCGTGCTCGAGGCGAAATACAAGCTCGGCCTCTTTGCCGACCCGTACAAGTATTGCGACGAGAGCCGCCGTGCCACCGATGTATATACAGCCGAGCACCGCGCAGAGGCGCGCGCCCTGGCCGCAGAGACATTCGTATTGCTGAAGAACGAGGGCGGCCTGCTGCCGCTGGAGAGGCAGGGCAAGATAGCCCTCATAGGCCCGCTGGCCGACAATGCCGCCAATCTCTGCGGCACGTGGTGCGTGGCCTACACCCCCGAACGCTACTCCACGTTGCGCCAGGGGCTTGAGCGTGCCGTCGGGGACAAGGCCACCGTGCTCTATGCGCAGGGTTGCAACCTCACTCGCGACGCTGCCCTGCAGAAGGCAGCTGAGTTCGGCAAGACCATACCGCGCGGCGACGACGCGGCCATGAAGGTCGAGGCACTGCGCGTTGCGGCCGAGGCCGACGTCATAGTCTGTGCCATGGGAGAGTGCTCCGACATGACTGGCGAAAGCTCCAGCCGCACTGACCTTGAGCTGCCCGACGTGCAGCGAGAGTTGCTTGCAGCGCTTTTGGAGACGGGCAAGCCACTGGTGCTGCTCAATTTCTCAGGCCGTCCCACGGTGATGACGTGGGAGCAAGCCCGCGTACCGGCCATCATGAACGTGTGGTTCGGTGGCTCCGAGGCGGCCGATGCCATCTGCGACGTGCTCTTCGGCGACCGTGTGCCGTCTGGAAAGCTCACGATGACCATGCCGCAGGCAGTCGGCCAGATACCCATCTACTACAATCATTTGAACACGGGGCGGCCTGTTCCCGAGGGTGTGAAGTCGTACCGCAAGTACCAGAGCAACTACCTCGACGTGCGCAACGACCCGCTCTACCCCTTTGGCTATGGTCTCAGCTACACCACTTTCGCCTATTCTGAGCCGCGGCTCAGTGCCGACAGCATGGCCATTGGCGGCTCGGTGAAGGTCAGTGTCGACGTGACCAACACCGGCGGGCGCGATGCCGACGAGGTGGTGCAGCTCTATATACGCGACCTCGTGGCCCGCATCAGCCGCCCGGTCAAAGAGCTGAAGGGCTTCAGCCGCGTGCGGATAAAGGCCGGCGCAACCCGCACCGTGGAATTTACCATTACGCCCGATATGCTGAAATACTACGACGGCGAGCTGCGCTACGGCCTGGACCCGGGTGAGTTCACCGTCATGGTGGGGCCAGACAGCCGCCGCGTGAAGAGTTGCAAGCTCACCGTATATTGACGCGGTGGGGATGATAAGGCCTTGAATTAACGGCAAGGAACCTTAGGAAGCCCGCGGATTGATGTCCGTATGCAGCTTCTTAAGGTTCCTTGCCCTTTTTGCCGTTACTTTGTTTCGTGGCTTCAGCCGGCTGCCGAGCACGCTTCGCGGAAGCGCGCCATGAGCCACTGCTTTTGCTCGGCTATGGTCATGTGGCTGTTGTCAAGCTCTATCGCGTCGTCGGCCTTGCGCAGCGGCGACACCTCGCGGTGCGAGTCGATGTAGTCGCGCTGCTCAACGTTGCTTAGAATCTCGGCGTAGTCGGCCTCCATCCCTTTCGCCTTAAGCTCGTCGAAGCGTCGTTGGGCGCGCACTTCGGGCGAGGCGGTGACGTAGATTTTCAGTTCCGCGTCAGGGAATACGGTGGTGCCTATGTCGCGCCCGTCCATCACCACGCCCTTGTTGCGGCCCATGGCCTGCTGCTGCGCCACCATCGCGCTGCGCACGAAGGGGAGCGCCGCCACCTGGCTCACGCGCGCCGACACCTCCATGGAGCGTATGTCGTCCTCCACGCGCTCGCCGTTGAGGTATGTGTCGGGGCGGCCTGTGGCCTCGTTCAGGCAGAACGATATGCATATCTCGCCCATGCTGCGCTCCAGCGCGGCAGCGTCAATGTTTCCGTCGGCCCCGAACATGTTGTTGCGCAGTGCAAACAGCGTTACGGCGCGGTACATGGCGCCTGTGTCAACGTAAACGTAGCCCACCTCGCGGGCAAGGTCCTTGGCCATCGTGCTCTTGCCGCACGACGACAATCCGTCTATCGCGATTGTGATTTTCCTCATATGTTATAATGTATAAGTGGCGTTGAATGACAGCGATGCCGCCGACACGTGATACTTGGCATAGGCCACCTGCAGCTTGAAACGCTCCAGCTGTAGGCCCGCCCCGAACGATAGCCCGGCCCCGTGGCTGCTGCTTCCCTCCGCGTCGTCGATGCTCATCTCGTCTGCTTTCCTGAAGTTGTAGCCCCCGGCGATGTATATGCTGCTTGAGAGTTGCACGTCCACGCCCAGCACGAGGTGGCAGATGAAGTCCTCGTTCCAGTCGTGCAGTTTGGTCATCGTGGCCGAGAGGCGCAGCGGGGCCTTGCCGAGCTGCTTGCTTATGCCTGCCTGGAGGTCGAACGGTATGCGCTCAAAGTCGTCGTCGTAGGCTTTCACCTGGCCTCCGAGGTTGCGCGCCACGGCCGAGAGCGACAGCCCCTTGTCCTCGTCGTAGTAGTTGAGTCCGAGGTCAACTCCCACGGCGAGCGAGTTGTATCCGGCTATGGTCGAGGTGACGAACTTTCCCGCCACGCCGCCCGCCAGTCTCTCGTTGAACACGTAGGCCAGCGCCCCGCCTATCACGATGTCCTTGGCCGAGAACGTGCCTGTCTCTATGTTGTCTGCCGTCACCTCGCGCATCTTGCCGTAGTCCATGTATTGCGCCGTCACGGCCCATGTGCCACGCTCGCGCCATGCCTTGGTGAACGATGCGCTGGCCGTGTTGGTTCCCTCCATGTAGTTCATGTAGTTGAGGTTTAGCGACATGTCGCTTACGGCGGTGATTAGCGCCGGGTTGTGGAAGACGAGGGTGGGGTCGTCCTCCACTATCGTTATGTTGTCGCCGCCGAGCGCAGCCACGTGCGCGCTCACCGGCAGCCGCAGGAAGTTGTAGTCAGTCTGGCTTTCCTGCGCTTGCGTTCCTGTTGCAATGGCGGTGCAAAGCAATGCAAAAACAACTTTTTTCATCTCGTCCATCGATTTTGTAGGCAAAGTTACGCCTTTTTTCAAATATCTGCGCTATTTTTGTAGCTGCAAATGGTGGCGTCACTGTTTTATAACGTGAAACGGTGGCGAATATTATACGGTAAATGGAGATAAAGAAGACTAAGGCGGCCGACTTGGAGCGGGGCAGGGCCACGTGGTTCCTGCTCGGGCTTATACTTGTACTGGCTGCCTTTTTCGTAGTTTTCGAATATACCGACAGCCAGCCCGCCGTGCAGGAGGCCGACGATGACGTGCTCAGCGAGCTGCCCGAGCACGACGACGGCCTCGTGCCGATGATGCTGCCCCATGCCACGCTCCGCCTCATCGACGTGCCCGAGCAGGGCAGCGAGTCCCCGATGAAGACACGCCTTGTGGACGATGACCGGCCCGCCGATGAGAAGGAGATTCTTGAAAACATCATCGACGCTGTGAAAGCCGACCGCGAGACGATGCCCGCAGCCTGCGAGGCCATGCCCGAGACTGCCGACACTGCATCTTCGCAGGCGGCGCTCATGGACGACAAGCCGCTCGACTTCCGCGTGGTGGAGAGCCTGCCGCAGTTTCCGGGCGGGGCTGTGGAGTTCATGAAGTGGCTCACGCGCAACCTCCGCTACCCCCTGGCCGCTGAGCGGCAGAAGATAGAGGGCCGCGTGGTGGTGCAGTTCGTGGTGGAGCGCGACGGCTCCGTTACCGGGCTTAAGGTGGTGAAGTCGGCCCACGCTTACCTCGACCGCGAGGCCCTCAGGGTGCTGCGCAAGATGCCCAAGTGGACCGCCGGGGTGCAGAACGACCGCCCCTGCCGCACCATGGTGTGCATACCGGTGGTGTTCAGGCTCTGAGTCCGTGGCGCGGCGCATTGCCTGCCAAACCGAAAAAGAACATAATATATGCTTACATCAACCGAACTGCTCGGCAAGGTCAACGACTTCCTGGCCAACCTGAGCTACGACCGCAAGCCACAGAGCATCTACGAGCCTATAAAGTACGTGCTCTCCATCGGCGGGAAGCGCATCCGCCCCGTGCTGATGCTGCTCGCCTACAACCTCTACAAGGACAATCCCGAGAGCATACTCATGCAGGCCTGCGCGCTTGAGACGTATCACAACTACACCCTTTTGCACGACGACCTCATGGACAACGCCGACGTGCGCCGCGGTATGCCCACCGTTCACCGCAAGTGGAACGCCAACACGGCCATCCTCTCGGGCGACTCCATGCTCGTGCTGGCCTACCAGCGCATGGCCCAGTGCGACCCCGCAAAGCTTGCCCCGGTGCTTGGCCTCTTCACCGAGACCGCGCTTGAGATAGGCGAGGGGCAGCAGTACGACATGGAATTTGAGCGGCGCACCGACGTAACCGAGGCCGAATACATTGAGATGATACGCCTCAAGACGAGCGTGCTCCTGGCCTGCGCCACCAAGATGGGGGCCATGCTGGCCGACGCCCCCGAGGCTGATGCCGCCGCGCTCTACAAGTTTGGCGAGCAGATAGGGCTGGCCTTCCAGCTGCAGGACGACCTGCTCGACGTTTACGGCGACCCCGCCGTGTTCGGCAAGGCCATCGGCGGCGACATCGTGTCGAACAAAAAGACATATATGCTCATCAATGCCTACCAGCGAGCCGACGGCGCGCAGCGCGCCGAGCTGATGCGGTGGATGACCGCCGCCAGCTTCGACCGCGCCGAGAAGGTGGCCGCCGTCACCCGGCTCTACGACGAGCTGGGCATCCGCACCCTCTGCGAGGAGCGGATAAACAGCTACTTCGGCCAGGCCAACTACTATCTTTCGGCCGTCTCCGTAAGCGACGGGCGCAAGCAGCAGCTGCGCGCCTACGCCCAAGAGATGATGCACCGCAAGCTGTAACCCCCGCGCGCCGAAGGTTGGCATGGGTGTGCTGGCAAGGCGCCCGTGCCGCAATGCCGCCTTGCCTGGCAACGCCCCATGCCTGAGTGATGACCGTATAGCCGTGCTCCGAAACCGAAAACAAACCTCCATGCCCTACCGAAGATTGCCCAAGACCGACGCCGCAAGGCTGAAAGCGCTTAAGACCGTGCTCGACTGCAACGACATATACACCGTGCGCAACCGCGTGGTTGACTGGCAGGTGCTCAACCGCTGCCGCCCCGCCTACGACCGCCTGCTCACCGCCTGCGAGCAGTACAGGGTGTGCCTGGCGGCGCAGAAGCGCAAGACGGGTCAGGTGGACAAGCTGCAGCGCAACGCCGCCATGTTCGTGAGCCACTTCATCCAGGTGCTCTTCCTTGCCATGGAGCGGGGCGAGATCAAGCCCAAGTACAAGCAGCTCTACGGCTTCGGGCCCGACGACACGGCCCTGCCGCCGCTCAAGACGGCCGAGGCAGTGCTGGAGTGGGGGCAGAAGGTGGCCGAGGGTGAGCGCGAGCGGCTGCGCGCCGGAGGCCTGCCCATCTACAATCCCACGATAGGCAAGGTGGCCACGCACGTAGACATATTCCGCGACGCTTACCGCGAGCAGCAGCAACGCCGCCGCCACACCGAGGCCGCCCTTGCCGCCATTCAGCGGCTCAGGCCCGAGGTGGACGCCGTGCTGCTCGACCTTTGGAACCAGATTGAGGCCCACTTTGCCTCTTCGCCGCCCGAAGTGCGCTACGCAGAGTGCCGCAAGCTGGGCGTGGTTTACTACTACAGGCGCAAGGAACCCCACGTTTACTGACCGCCGCGGGGGATGCCTTGCTGCCACGGCGCAGCCTGCTGCGGGAGCGTGGGTTACGGCGAAGAATGTTTACAAGCTTCGTACTGCCAGTCCGCATCTGCCGTTTTGCGCTGACGAACGGCCTGTTTCAGCTCCCCGAACGGCCTGTTTCGCACTGCCGAACGGCCTGTTTCGCGGCGCAAAATGGCCGCTGCGGATAACTCGTTGCCAGCCAGATAGTTGCGCACTGCGCCCTCTTGGATGCCCAAACATATAAAAATCATTACAAATAGCCGCCGCCTGCCGTCTGCGGGATTAATCGCGCAGGCTGCGCCTGCGGCGGCAAACGGAAACAAAACAATATCACAATTTCCCGAGCGCAGCTTATTTGCGGCAAATATATGGAGAGCATCTAAAATAATATGACATCGATTAATTTTGAATAGCTACTTAACATGAATTTCATAGACACCCATTGCCATCTCGACGGCGCGGAGTTCGACGCCGACCGCGACGAGGTGGTGGCCCGCGCCAAGGCCGCTGGCATCTCCCACGTGCTCATCCCGGGCATCGACCTGCCGTCGGTGGACACTGTCATCGCCACGTGCTGCCGCTACCCCGGCTTTGCCCACCCCATGGTAGGGCTTCACCCCGAGGAGGTGCGCGCCGACTTCCGCAGCGTGCTGGCCCGTATGCGCTTGCTGCTCCCAGGCCGCTTCGTGGCCATCGGCGAGGTGGGGCTCGACTATTACTGGAGCCGCGAGTACGAGCAGGAGCAGCTTGAGGCCTTCGAGGAGCAGGTGTGCTGGTCGGTGGAGACACGCCTGCCGCTGATGATTCACTGCCGCAAGGCGCAGAACGAGATGGTGGCGCTGCTGCGCCGCTACGAGGCGGAGCTGCCCGGGGGCGTGTTCCACTGCTTTACGGGCAACGAGCGCGAGGCCGCCGAGCTGCTGCGCTTCGACCGCTTTGCCCTCGGCATCGGCGGCGTGCTCACGTTCAAGAAGTCGCACCTGCCCGAGGTGTTGCCCCACATCCCCATGGGCCGCATAGTGCTCGAGACCGACGCGCCCTACATGGCGCCCGTGCCAATGCGCGGCAAGCGCAACGAGAGCGCCTTCGTGAGTCATGTGCTGGAGCGTGCCGCCCAGTGCTACGGCGTAGAGCCGGCGGTGCTTGCTGAGGCCACCAACGCCACGGTGCGCCGCATCTTCGGCCCGCTTTGAGGCTAAGCCATAGGTTAAAGAAACATAAAAGGGCGGCTGCTGTTGCGGGAAATACACATAAATGAAGTAATTTTGCACCGCAAAACGCAAGGAGAGGTGCTCGAGTGGCTTAAGAGGCACGCCTGGAAAGCGTGTAGACGCCAAAAGCGTCACGGGGGTTCGAATCCCCCTCTCTCCGCTGAGACGTACTAATTCGTTCTGCAACGCCTATGAAGAAGTTAATTGCCCTATGCGCAATTATGGCCTTGCTCGCTTTTAGTCAGGTGGCTATGGCGCAGGCGATTCCCCATAAAGACACTACTGAGACAGTCATGGCCGACACCACTGCGGGTGCCGCAGGCGATTCCGCTGTTGACAGCGTGGTGGACGATGCCGCCCTCTCGGATGCATCCGGCGATGAGGTGGCACCTCAGGAGAGCGCCGGTTTCCACAAGCAGCTCAAGACGAAGTTCATCGAGGGCAGCGCCGGCTTCATGTCGCTGGTGGCCCTTG
Organism: uncultured Prevotella sp.; assembly: GCA_944319915.1. Taxonomy (GTDB): domain Bacteria; phylum Bacteroidota; class Bacteroidia; order Bacteroidales; family Bacteroidaceae; genus Prevotella. The sequence continues at coordinate 84,412 of CALUEY010000005.1, forward strand.
CCCTCGTTCTGGGCCTGGCCTTCTGCATCGAGCGCATAATCTACCTCACGCTCTCGGAAATCAACGCCAAGCGGTTCATGGAGGACGTTGGCAGCCGCGTGGAGGCTGGCGACATCGAGGGGGCCAAGGACTTGTGCCGCACCACGCGCGGCCCCGTGGCTTCCATCTGCTACCAGGGCCTGGCCCGCATAGGCGAGTCGATCGACAACATCGAGCGTTCGATAGTGTCGTATGGCTCGGTACAGTCGGCCAACCTTGAGAAAGGCTGTTCGTGGATAACGCTGTTCATCTCCATGGCACCGTCGCTGGGCTTCCTCGGCACGGTAATTGGCATGGTGATGGCCTTCGACCAGATACGCATTGCGGGCGACATCAACACCACCATCGTGGCCGCAGGCATGAAGGTGGCCCTCATCACCACCATCTTCGGCATCATTGTCGCCCTGATATTGCAGATATTCTACAATTACATACTGTCCAAGATAGAGCACATCACTTCGCAGATGGAGGAGTCTGCCATCACGCTGCTGGACACGATAATGAAGTATAAGCTTACCGGCAATGGGCAAGACGGGCAAAAGGGGGCATAGGCAGCCCTCGGCTGACAGGTTGGCGGGCCGCGTGCTGGCCTTGCTCATAGCCTTGGCGGCGCTGATGTTCGGCGCGTTCTTCCTCGTGGGCTACGACATGCCGTACTTCGAGGACGAGGCTTTCAACGCGCCGCTGCTCACCGATGCTTTGCTCATCTTTACCTATGCGCTCTGCGCCCTGGCTGCGGCCGTGGCCTTGGTGTCGGTGGCGCGGGGCTTGCGTATGCGCGGTGGCAGGCGCCATGAGGCAGGCGGCGTGCCATCGGGGCGCATCGCCTTGGGCGTTGCGTTGCTGCTCGTAGTCACGTTGGCAGTCACGTTCGCACTCGGCTCCCCGGAGCCTCTGCGGGTCAACGGCAGGGTGTTTGCCGACGCGCTGTGGCTCAAGCTCACCGATATGTTCATCTGGACGTCGGCCGTGCTCGGCTTTGTGGCGGTGGCAGTGGTGGCCTTTGGTGTGTCGGGCATGAACAGGCGGGTGAACCGCAAGGAAAGATAGGAGGGGCCGATGCTGAGGGAACGCAAGAGAAGGCACTGTGTGCCGGAGCTTAACACTACTTCTACTGCCGACATATCGTTTATGTTGCTCACGTTCTTCCTCGTCACCACGTCGATGGACAGCGACAACGGCATACACCGGCAGCTGCCGCCCATGCCGCAGGAAAAGCATGAGCAGGTGGCCGAGGCAAAACGGCGCGACGTGCTGGTGGTGGGCATCGATGCCGCCAACCGCATCACGTGCAACGGCGAGCAGGTGGCCGCCGAGGGGCTGAGGGCCAAGGTGGCCGAGTTTGTTGACAACCCTCGTGGCCTTGCCACCATGCCTGAGAAGGTGGCGCGCGACATCCCCCTGCTCGGGCGCTGCTCCGTTACGGCCAACCACCAGATATTCGTCCGCGCAGACCGCGCCGCCACCTATGATGCCTATTTCGGCGTGCAGGATGCCATCATGGCCGCATACGGCGACCTGCGTGACCGCCTGGCCACGCAACGCTTTGGCCACGGCTACGCCGAATGCTCCGACGAGGAGCGCCGGGCTGTGGAGGCTTACTATCCCATGCGCCTCTCCGAGGGCGAGATTGTGGGGGAAGGGGGTGGCCGATGAGCCGTTTCCGCCTTGTGAGGCGCGAGGTGCCTGGGCTTAACACAGCCTCGCTGCCCGACTTAATCTTCACCGTTCTCTTCTTCTTCATGATCGTAACGCACATCCGTGAGGCGCAGCTCAAGGTGGAATACCGCACGCCCGAGGGCACGCAGCTTACCAAGCTTACCCGCAAGTCGGCCACCGCGTATATCTACATAGGCCGTCCGTTGGGGCGGACAGGCTCACCCGGAGCCGACACCGTGTGCATACAGCTCAACGACAAGTTCGCCACGGTGGGCGACGTGGCCGAGTTCGTGGCTCGCGAGCGCGCCGCCATGTCGCCGGCCGATGCACAGGACATGGCCGTGAGCATCAAGGCCGACCGCGACACGCCCATGGGCATCATCGACGACGTTACCCGCGCCTTGCGCGCGGCCAACGTGCGGAGAGTGGTTTTTTCTGCCGATGCGGGGCAAAAACACTGATATTCCGATGCAGGATAAGCACATTTGCTTATAAATTTGTTTGATATGTCGGGAAAATATGGTATTTTTGTGCCACAAAAGAACTTAATAATGGTATATCAAAGATTGGATAAGTTAGACAAGCAGATTCTGCGTCTCATCGTCGAAGACGCAAGGATACCTTTCCTCGAGGTGGCTCGTGTGTGCAATGTGAGTGGTGCCGCCATCCACCAGCGCATCCAGAAGCTCAACAACATGGGCATCCTCAAGGGGTCGCAGTTCTTGGTCGACCCCGAGAAGATAGGCTACGAAACGTGCGCCTACATAGGTCTAAACCTGAAGAATCCCGAGCGTTTCGATGTCGTGGTGGAGGAGTTGAAGAAGATTCCTGAGGTGGTGGAGTGCCACTACACCACCGGCGACTTCGACCTTTTCATAAAAATATACGCCTTAAACAACCATCATCTGCTCGACATCATCCACGACAAGTTGCAGCCGCTGGGCCTTTCGCGCAGCGAGACGATAATTTCGTTCAACACGGCTATAGACCGCCAGCCGCCAATAGTGGACTTGCCGATAGAAGAGGCTGACGGTACCGCAGGGCGGAATGCCTGACGGCGGCAAGCTGTTGGCCGCGCGCTGCGGGCTGGCTGCTGCCTGACGAAAGCCAATCCCCGCCAGTATGGTTTAGCTGACGATGCTCAGCGGAGCCATGCTGGCGGGGATTTCTGTGCCTGCCGGGCTTGCCCGTGAGCCACGGTATGCCGCCTTAGGGCGGTAGCCAAGGGCGGTGCGCGATTGGCGCGGGCAGCCCTCCGCGCCTCACCTGCGGTGCGGCGGTGCTGGCGGCGGGGGCGTAGGCTTGCGTGGCGGCTTGGCTTTCTTGTGCTTCTTGGGCGGTTTTGGCTTCTTATGGTGCTTGCCATGGTGAGGCTCTTCCACTATTACCGTGGCATGGCGGTGTGGAGGTCGTGTCACGCACGACGTGGCGCTGAAGCCCAGGAAGGCTGCAATTGCGATATGAAACAAGAACTTTCTCATAAGCGTAAGGTTTTTGTTTATATGACGGATGGCCGCCTTTATGGTTTAATCTGCCGTTTTTAATCTGCCGGCCCCCTACCTTTCGTAGTCCACGAAGGCGTAGGCGAAGGCGTGCTTCCCGTCGGCCGGGTGCTCCTCGCGATTCACCTCGCGCCATCCGGCGTACTCAGGGAAGAAAGCGTCGGCCCCGTCGGGCGTGTCGTCCACCTCCGTGAGGCACAGTCGGTTGGCCCGTTCCATGGCCTGGCTGTAAACGCTTGCGCCACCTATTATGTAAACGTCGTCGTCAGGCGGACAGTTTTGCAGCGCCTCATCGAGCGAAGGGTAGCACTCGCATCCCGGCAGACTGGCCACCGTGTGGCTCAGCACCACGTTGCGGCGGTTGGGCAATGCCCCTTTTGGGAGCGATAGGTAAGTGTTCCGCCCCATTATTATGGTGTGTCCGGTGGTGAGAGCCTTGAATCTTTTCAGGTCGTTGGGGAGCCAGTATATGAGCTTGTTCTCCCTGCCTATGGCGCGGTTGCGCGCCACGGCTGCAATGATGTTAATCCTCACTGTGTTTTGTTTTGGTTCATCCGTATTATGGTTCGGTAGGGGCGGTGCGCGCCTCTTGCCTGCCGTCACACCGCCACGTCGGCCTTGATGTGCGGCCAAGGGTCGTAGCCTTCGAGGCGGAAGTCATCGTAACTGAAGTCGAAGATGCTCTTCACGTCGGGGTTGATGACCATCCGCGGCAGCGGGCGCGGTGTGCGGCTGAGCTGCAGACGGGCCTGGTCGAGGTGGTTAAGGTAGAGATGGGTGTCGCCCGTGGTGTGTACGAAGTCGCCCGGCTTCAGGCCGGTAACCTGCGCCATCATCATGAGCAGCAGCGCGTAGGAGGCGATGTTGAACGGCACCCCGAGGAAGGTATCGGCCGAACGCTGGTACAGTTGCAGGCTGAGCCGCCCGTCGGCCACGTAAAACTGGAACAGGGTGTGGCAGGGCGGCAGTGCCATGCTGTCCACCTCTGCCACGTTCCACGCGCTTACTATCATGCGGCGCGAGTCGGGCGAGCGCTTTATGAGGTCCACTACGTTGGCTATCTGGTCGATGGTGCCGCCGCAGTAGTCGGGCCATGAGCGCCACTGGTGGCCGTAGATGGGACCGAGGTCGCCGTTGGCGTCGGCCCACTCATCCCAGATGCTCACGCCGTGGTCGTGCAGGAACTTCACGTTGGTGTCGCCCCTTAGGAACCACAGCAGCTCGTATATGATTGACTTGAGGTGGAGCTTCTTGGTGGTGAGCAGCGGGAAGCCGTCGGCCAGGCAGAATCTCATCTGGTGGCCGAACACGCTCAGCGTACCTGTTCCCGTGCGGTCGTCCTTTCGCGCGCCCTCGTTGAGGATGCGGCTGAGAAGGTCTAAGTATTGTTTCATTTCTTCTTTGTTTGTTTTTCAGGTGATGATGGCAGCGGTGTGCGTGCTCAGGTGGTGGCGATTACCGCCGGGCGTTCGCCCTCTGCCGGGGTGTGCGTGCTCTTTATGCGCCACTCCTGCGGGTACAGGTTGTTGGCCCTTGCGCCTATGTTCTTTACGAATCCGAGCGGCGCCCCGCAGTAGCTTACGAGCACGAAGCCGCGCGGTGTGCCGCCGGGCAGTGCCAGCTGCTCGCGCCGCAAGTAGGCAATGGCCTCCGTGTACGGCAGCTCCACGCAGGGGAAAGCCTCGCGCCGCAGCTCGGTAGACAAGGCCAGCGACTGCGAAGGCACCACGTCGCGCCCCTTTGCCGTGCCGAGCGTAACCCCGGCGTGGACTACTCTGAGCCTCCTTGCCGCCGCCTCGTATGCCGAGGCTATGCGTTTCGGCACTGCCACGATGCTGTCTGCCACCGTGAACGTGTCGAAACCGTCGGGCCGCAGCAGCCATTCCGCCGCTTGCGAGCCTTTGCCCGGCTTTGCCTCGCGCCGCTCCCTGCGTCTCGGCCCCGGCAGGCAAGGCTCGTCGCCGCCGCCCTTGCGCATGGTAGCCATGAAGAGGCCCTCGCCCCGCGTAAGCCCCGGTATGAAGCGGTATGCAGGCCCCGGCAGGGCGGGAGAGAGCGAACCGCTTATGCCCCATGCCTCGTCGCAGCTTACGGGCAGCAGCTCTGCGCCCAGTTCGGAGCAAATCCACGCCACGTTCTCCTCGTTCTCAATAGCGTTGAACGTGCAGGTGGAGTACACCAGCAGTCCGCCCGGCCTGAGGCACTGCCACGCCGAGCTTACTATCTGCCGCTGCAGGGCGGCGCAGCGCGCCACGTTCTGCTGGCTCCACTCGCCTATGGCACCCTCGTCCTTGCGGAACATACCCTCGCCCGAGCACGGCACGTCGCACAGCACCACGTCGAACATTAGCCCCGAGCGGGCATAGTCTTCGGGCAGGTTGTTCGTCACGACCACCTCGGGCCGCCCCCACTTCTGAATGTTCTCGGCCAGCACGGCCGCCCGCTGGCGCACAGGCTCGTTGCAGAGCAGCGCGCTCCCGGGGGGCAGCGCGCCGAGGGCGCAGGTAGACTTGCCTCCGGGCGCGGCGCAGAGATCGAGCACCAGCGCGGCTTCATGCACGTGCTGGCGCAGCACTCGGGCGATGAACATCGACGAGGCCTCCTGCACATAGTACCACCCGGCGTGCAGCAGCGGGTCGAACGTAAAGGCGGGCCGCCCCGCTATGTAGAAGCCGCCGCTGCACCAAGGCACCGGCTCGCCCCCCGCCACGCGCCCCCGCAGCTTGGCCGCGTTGGTACGTATGCTCACGGGCGGCTCTTGGGCCAGTGCGGCGCACAGCCGTTCGTACAGTGCGCTGCCCATCAAGGCGCGCGTTTGCTCGGTGAATGCTTCGGGCAGTGTCATCGTTTTTGGTTTTTGCGCTTGCAAAATTAGGAAAAAAATCGCACCTTTGCAACTTAGCGGGCGCACGAAGCGTCAAACATACAAAACAAAGACAAAAATGCGAAACATGAAACTACAGACCATCGCCCTGGCCGCCTGCGCACTGCTGGCGCTCGGCCCAACTACAGAAACGGCGGCGAGCACAGCCGCGGCGCTGCCCCCCGCATCGGCTTCGCCCGCCGCCGACACAGCGGGCATAGACGCTTATTCCGACACCACCGACACCGCCACGGCCATCATCCCGCATGGCGCCACATACAGCGTGAGCATGGACACCGGCTCCATGGAGGAGATGGTGGACCGCCTGACGGGCTTCACCAGCGAAGCCCTCATAGCCATCGTGGCCATCCTCGTAATCTTCTTCCTGGCCCCCGTGGGCGCGCTCGCCCTGCTCTTCTGGTTCATCTACAAGAGCCGCAAGCAAAAGGCGCGCCTCGCCGAGCTGGCCATGGAGAAGGGGCAGCCCCTGCCCGAGGGGCTGGCGCCAGGGCGGCTGGAGCCGGCGGAGCACGTATGGCGCAAGGGAATAAGGAACGTGAGCATAGGCCTGGGCCTTGCCTGCCTCTTCGCCTTCATGGAGTGGGGCTGGGCCATAGGCATAGCGCTGTTTGTGGCCATCTACGGCGGCGGGCAGATGGTGATAGCCCGCACCTCGGCGGCCAAGAAGCGCAAGGGCGACGAGGCCGTTGACTTTGAGGAAAACCAACCCGACTGACCATGCAGAGGCTGCCCACCGACACGGAACTTGCGGCCCGTGTGGCCATGCTCGGCGACCGCCGCGCCTTCGGCCTCATAGTCGACAGGTATCAGTCGAGGCTGCGCCGTTTCTTCCTCGGGCAGACCCTGGGCGACCAACAGCTCAGCGACGACCTCGCGCAGGAAACTTTCATCAAGGCGTGGCTCGGCTTGGCGGGCTTCCGAGGGCTCTCGTCGTTATCCACGTGGCTCTTCCGCATAGCATGCCGCGTGCTCTATGACCATGTGCGCTCCAGCCGCCCAACGCTTGGCATAGCCGACCGCGCTGACCTGCAGGCCCGCGCCACGGTTGCCGACGCGGGCCTCGGCATCGACGTCTACCGCGCCCTGGCCCTGCTGCGCCCCGAGGAGCGCACCTGCATAACGCTGCAACTCATCGACGGCCAGCCCCTCGCCAAGATAGCAAAGATAACGGGCTTGCCCGTGAACACGGTTAAGTCGCACCTTAAGAGGGGCAAGGAGCGGCTGGCCGATTACCTAAGGAAGAATGGATATGACAAGCAATGACGACAAGCTCCTTGGGCGACTGTTCAGCGAGGCCGCCCATGCCGAGATTCCCGACGGCGGCTTCAGCCGCCGCGTGATGCGCTCGCTGCCCGACGATGCCATGCGCCGCGCGCGCCTGTGGCGCGCCTTCTGCGTGGTGGCAGCCGTGGCCATGGCCGCAGGCTTGCGCGTGTGGCGCGAGGCAGCCGGGTGGATTGCCGATGCCGCAGCCGCGCTCATGGCTTCCGCCCACCCCCGCACGCTGCTCCTCCACATGGCCGCCTGCGTGGCCGTGGCCGTGGCGTGGGTGGTCAGCGAGGCACTGCGCAGCGAGCGCACCGGGTGGTGACGGCGCTGTATTGCATCAGTCCGCCCTATGTCCAGGCCCCTTCACGGGCTGCATGGCAGCACGCCGTGCAACCCGGGAAAGGGCTTTTCTTGTGCCATGTTTTGTCATGATATTTTACATTCCGGGTGATTTTGCATAACTAATTGGATTCCAGATGGTTGCCGTGGTTGCCGTTTTGCCATTCCAAACGTGCCGTTCGGGATTGCAAGACGGCACGTTTGACAGCCCGAAACAGCCCGTTTTGCCATGCAAAACGGCAGCAAGGGCTTGGCTGAATGGTGTTTGTAAAGAGTTTTCGGGGTCGGGAATAAGGTTTCGGCTTGTCATTGTCTTGCCGCATTGCGGGTGTCAATGGCTGCTTACCTGTTTCGCATGGTGGCCTTGCGCAGCAGCAAGTCGGAGGCTTGGCAGAGAATATCCTGTCCCCGTTCGCCAAACAAGGCGTTGGCCCAAAGCTCGTCGGTGAGTTGCGCTTCGGGCTGTTGCAGGTCAATGAAGGCTGGTGGCGGCCATGCTTCGGCAATTCTTGTCCTGTCGTCTGCGCTAAGTCGCGCCATGTCTGGTATGTGGGTCTTGAACAATTCGCCGCCTTCCATCTTGCGCGTTCCCTCCTGGTTCTTGCCGAATAGCTCGCAGCTTAGCTGGAAGAACACAGTGGTCATCCACGAGGCCAGCAGCCGTGAGTTCATGGAGTCAAGCCCCTCGATGACGAAAAAGTTTGTGGAGACAAACAACTCGTGTGCGCAGCGGTAGACGCGACCGTAGCGGCGGAGGTCGCGCGGGAGCAGGACGGAGTTGGCCCGGCTGGCGTTGCTCGCTTCTTCGTGCAGTATCTCCAGGATTGTTGCGCGCGATTTGTAGTCGCGCCGCTGCCTGCCATGCCTTGGCGTGGAGTTGATGTAGTTGTCTGCCAGGGCTTCTACGGCTTGGGCGGGCAGCAAGTCTGCATTGAGAAATAGACAGTCGCCGCCGGACACTTCGGCTTCGTCGGACTTGGCATTCCTTATTCCTGGCGGGAGCTTGGCGGCCAGCTCGGGTGCCATTGAGCGGAAAGGCTCTTTTCCCGGTGAGAGGAACAGCAGGCCGCTAAGCCCCTTGTTGCCCACTTTTCCGCGGTAAATGCTGGCTCGGAGGGTGCCTAAGCGTTTTATGTTGGGGGTGCTGTCAAGGTAGCGCGTGGCAAATTCGGCAATCTCCATTGTCAGCGAGTCGCTCGTTGTCCAACCTGTTTGGATTCCGGCTTCCATTTCGGCGCGGCTTTTGTGCAGGCATTCCAGGCCGCCGAAATGCGCGTCGTTTCCGTCATTAAGCATTTTTGCCACGGTGGCGAGGTCGGTGTCCGCCACCGTGTCCATGGTGCATAGCATGGCTATTTGCGCCGGCCTTGCGCCTTTGCGCCCGGCCACGATCACCGTGTCTTTGGTTACGTTCTCGAACAGCCCCGTGCCGGGGAAGTTGAATACTATCGACAGGCCGAAGTCATTGAGCAGGAACCGGCGCAGGGCTATGGCCGCAGGGCCGAGGGCGGTGAGGTGGGTGCGCGGCAAGAGGGCCACGGTAGCCGTGCCGTCTTTGGCCAGGGCGTTGGCCAGTTCGATGAATGCCGATTCGAGTGGAGGCTGCCCTGCGTCGGTTACTGGGGCTTTGCCCGTTTGCCTTATGCGGTCGTAGAGGCGCTTGCGCTCTGCGCCGCACGATATGGAGGCCACCATTGGTGGGTTCATCACCAGCAGGCTAACGTTGTCAAAGTAATCGTGAGGCAAGTCTGCAATGTCCTTTGCTGTTACCACAGGGGAATCATCGGGAGTGATAAGGGCAGGGAACTTTAGTCCGAGCCGGAGTGTGAGCAGCTGCAGCAATATGCTTTTCTTGTCATTGGCCTTTATTTGCGATGGCCGTAAATGAGGATAGACTTCGCATAGGCACGACAAGAGGTTGCCGCTCCCCGCTGCTGGGTCGCAGACCGTTCCGCCGATTTCGGGTACAAGGTGGCGGGCTACCACGGCCATGAGTCGGCCAAGTTCGATGTCAGTGGCAACCTCTCCGCGGCTTTCAAAGCCTTCAGATACAATTTGGTGGATGGAAGATACTACCTCATCGGCATCAATGCTTGCCCTCCCCAGTGTGTAGATGTCTGTAAGCACTCCCGGTTCGAGCTTCGGCGAGTTGGCATATTGCCTGCCGGAAAATATTCCGGCAAAGTCTATCTGGCTTATAGCCTTGCTCAGTGGGGCAAGTTGCTGGTCGTATTGTCGTATGTCTTTTAGCCCTGTTTTGCGGTTGATGCCGTCGAGTGCGCCGCGTATGTATTCGTAAGATGCGCGTGCAAAGCGACTGTTCCATTGGGTCTCGCCTTGTTTTGCAGCATCTACAAGCATGGCTACGATGGCGTCGATGCCGCCAAGATACTGCTTGTTATCGCTGAATGCCATGCCTAATAGGAGGGCGAAGTGGTTCGCCGAGACAGCGACAAGCTCTTCGTCGCTGTTTATGGCAGTGAACTTTGTGTTGTTGATGATGCCTGGCGTGAGCATCTGCTGGTGCACGTTGGGGCGCGTCGGGTCGTATCTGAATGCGCAGGAGCACTCTATGTTAGTCAGGATGTAGTAGGGATGTTCTATCAGTGCAGGCGGAGTTTGTTGCAGGTAAGACATTGCCTGGTATTGATAGCGTGAGCTTTTCACTGCCGCTGGGGTGCGTTTCACCTCGACGACGCAGGCAATCCTTCCGCTGGTCTTGTTCGTTATGGCAAAGTCCATCTCCAGTTCGCCCGCACGTTTGTGGTGCTCCACACGGTATCTTTCAGCTTTCCCTAATATCCGTAGGGCTGTTTGCAGGCTTTGCTGGCATACGGGATGGAAGCTTTCAACCTCCTTGTCGCTGTATCTCAGTGTCATGTTGGGCTTAGTATAAGTATTTTTTCAAGTTTTGGGCCAGGGCATACGCCAAGAGAGGTGGCACGGCATTGCCGACGATGAGGTTCTTTGCCTGCTTGCTCCTGGCCACGATGTGGTAGCTGTCGGGGAAGCTCTGTAGGCGTAGTGCTTCGCGCACGGTGATGAGGCGGTCTTGGCTGTAATGTATGTTGCAGCCCACGTTGGGCCGGTTGAAATATGTGTTGATGGTGTAGGCGGGGCGGTCGGGGCGCATGCGCCCGTAGCAGGTGGTGTGTCCTCCTTCGCGTTGCAGGCGGCGGATGCGTTCGGATTTCACGTCTGCGGGTATGTCCATGTAGTTGCCTCCTGGCTTGACGTGGGCCGCGATGTATCGGTCAAGCTCGCTCATGGCGGGCGGCTCGTGGTCGATGGGCGAGCCTTTTGTTGGCTGTGGCAGGTCGCCGATGGCCTCGCTTACGCAGACGTAGCGGTGCAGCCCGCAGCTTCCATCGGCGTTGTGTGTCGGCGGCGGAAACTCCACTTTGCCTTTGCGTGAGCCTATGATTATAGCCCTGTGGCGCAGTTGTGGCACTCCGTATTCTGCCGCATTTACTATCTTGAACGACAGGTTGTAGCCTATGGCTGAGAATTGGGCCATGAGAAGGTCTATTATCTTTTCTTTCTTGCTGTTCCTGGCGGACAATATTCCGATGACATTCTCAAAGAGAAAGAGCTTAGGCTGCTTTTCCTTGATTATGTTCAGGTAAGTCCATACCAACTGTCCTCGCGAGTCTTCAGTGTGCCTATTGCCTGCAAGCGAGAACGACTGGCACGGCGGACCGCCGATGATGATGTCGCATTCGGGTATGTCGGGCAGGGGGATGCTGTTTATGTCGGCGCATATTATGTGATGCCCTATGTTGGCACGGTAGGTTTCAACGGCATCACGGGCGTTGTCGATAGCCCACACTATGTTATACCCCGCTTGCTTGAAGCCGAGGTCGAGGCCACCGCCGCCAGAGAAGAGGCTTACTGTGCGTAAGTCATGTGCGTTTGCTGATTCGTTTGTTCCTTGCATTTTCAAACATTGTTTTTATGTCGCCTACGTCGTAATACTTGGCGAGCACATCGGTGATGCGTCCTACCAATGTTGTGTCGGCTGTAGCGGTGAGAGTATCGGCGAGCCAGGTGAGGGTCGATTTGTCGCTGGCAGATATAAGCTCGGGGCTTATCACCAGGAGATTGTCTATGTCGTATTTCTGCACTTTGAGCACGTTGTTGCCGTATGTCTTGCCGCACTGTTCGAGCTGGTACCACACATAGTGGTTGTTGAGCAGGGCCATGAGCATGCTGGTTTGTGTGGGCGACGTTATGGAATAGAAATTGTCGCGCGTCAGCAGGTGGCGTTCGTTGCGTATGAAACGGATGTTTTCGCGGATTATGTAAGGGAAGATGATTTGGCCTGGTGCCATGTGTGGCGTGACGTACCATGTTTCCGACTGCTGTATGCGCTCGTATAGCGACTTTGGCCACTGCCGCTTGACAATCCACCGGGCGCAATGCGCGAGGTAGGCTTTGGTCTCGGTGTGCAGCGGCGCAGACGGGCTTGTTACCATGAGATACTTGTCTGTGGCAGCGTTGGCGGTGGAGAAGCCGGCAACGTCTTTGGGGCTTGAAAGGATGTCACACAAGTTTTCCTTGACAGGTGGGTTTATGAAGAGACGGTTGCAGCCCGTAGTCTTGCCGCGCCGTATGTTGGCCAGCCATGACAGCGGCACGGCGTTGGCAAACCCTATTGCGGTTTTGTCATCATTCAAGCTCTCCGTTAGTGTGTCGCCATTAATCGATATTTCTTTGTATGTGGTGGTGGCCTTGCTGTTGGAACGGCGTAGTTTCAGTATCTCTACGTCAACGACGGGAGAGCCTACAAACGGGTTGCCATTTACGGAGATGTGCTCTTCTACGTAACACAATGTGGACATGGCCTTGCGGAACTTCTCCCCGGCCTGGCTGCGCTCCCAGCTATTAGGGAAAATCACCACCAAAAGGCCGCCGTCCTTGAGCGCGTGGAGAGCCTGGATGGTGAAATACATATACAAGTTGGCTTTTGAGTCAAGCTCTACTCCCACCTTGGCGGTTAGCATTCTTTTGCTGATGCCATATCCTTCGGCGAGCAAGTCAATCTCTTCCTGTCGCACGTAGGGCGGGTTCATAATCACTCCGTCGTATTGGCCTGCGGCATCGTATGAGAAGAAGTCGGCATTGTAAAGGTGGCACTTTGGCGATTCGCGGTCGCGGCACGACTCGTAGCTCCTTGGGTCAATCTCCACTCCGTCTACCATATAGTTGCCTGCGGCTATTAGCGCGTCAATGAATGCGCCGCGTCCGCAGCATGGGTCGAGCACCCTTGCGCCGTTGGGCAGGGTGAGTAGGCTAACCATGTAACGTGCCACTGATGGTTTTGTGTAGACTTGTCCGAGGTTTGTTGTCATGTGTGGGAGTGATGACTGATGGTTGCCATCACCCATGCAAAGGTACGAAAAATATTCTGTTTTTCCTTTGCTTTGCGTTTGGTAAAAGACTTTTGAGGTGAGTTCCTTTTAGTTTTGTAGGCGTAATGAGTTGTACAAGCATATAGTATGATGGCCATTGGTATTAGTGGGTCATAGGTAAATGTATGCGCCGTCACCTTGGCAATTATGATACCATCGTATAGGTGCGTTGCTTTCGGATAGGATGATTGGCAGCCTGGCCCATTCCTGCTTGTAAAATTATTTCCAATCTTGCTCATCTATATGCAACGTCTTGACTGCCATGGTGTTGCATATCGTGCCGTTTTGCCATACCAAACGTGCCGTTCGGGATTGCAAGACGGCACGTTTGGCAGCCCGAAACAGCCCGTTTTGCCCTGCAAGACGGCAGCGGCGGGGCGGCGGGATGTGGTTTGTAAAGAGTTTTCGGAGTCATCGTGAGAGTCTTGGGCTGGCGGGGCTGAAGCGCCTTGAGAGCCGGCCACGGCAAAGTGAAAGGGGCATTAGGCGTCATGAAGGCAGGTTGGGGTTGTACAAGACGTGCCGCTCCGGGCTGTGAAGCGGCACGTTACCGTTGTAGCTTTGCTGGTCTTGGCTTTTCACCACGGCGTCCATTCCGGCTCGGCGGGCGCTTCCTGTTCTTCGGGCTTGGGCTTGGGCGGGTTCTTCAGGTTGCCCTTCTCGTCGAACATTCCGTAGGTGGTGCGCAGCACTATGAACTCGGTGCGGCGATTGAGCTGGTTGCATATCTCCTGCTCCTCGGGCTTCAGGACCTTTATGAAGTCCTCGGTGAGCACGTCGTTCTCCTTGAGGAATGGGTAGGTTTCGGTTAGCTTCTTGCGTATGGTCTTTGGCTTCTCCTTGCCGTAGCCCACGGGCGAGAGGCGGTCGGGGGCTATGCCGTGCTCCACGAGGTAGCTCACCACGCTCTCGGCGCGCCGCTGCGACAGGGCGCGGTTATACTCGGCTGAGCCTCGGTAGTCGCAGTGCGCAGAGAGTTCTATGGTTACGTTGGGGTTTTCGTTGAGCAGCTTTATCAGCTCGTCGAGGGCTTTGGTTGACTCGGGGCGGAGGGTGGCCTTGTCGAAGTCGTAGAAGATGTTGTCGATGAGCACGGGGGCTGTGATGGAGGGCAGGGGGAACTGGAGCACGTACTCCTGTGACTCCGTCACCGGTTCCACACGCAGCTGCTCCTTGTGGTTTAGGAAGCCTTTGCAGGTCCCGAGGAAAACGTAGTCTACGCCGGGCTTGATGGCCTGGGTGAATGATCCGTCGCCCTTTACGCTGAGCTTGAGATTGGTGCCGTCGTTGCCCACCATGTATACCACGGCCTCGGGCAGTTCGTAGCCCTCTTGCTCGTAGACCCATCCCTTTACGGTCTGCACTATCTCGGGGTTGACGAAGCTGTAGATGTGGTCCCAGCCCTTGGCGTCGCCCCGGTTTGACGCGAAGTAGCCTTGGTTGCGCAGTCCCTCGAAGGTCATGCCGAAGTCGTCGCCTTGCGAGTTGAGGGGGTATCCAGGGTGCTCTATGTGCCATGTGCCTCCGGCTGAGTCGGGCTTGGCTATGTAGATGTCGAGCCCGCCCATGCCCGGGTGGCCGTCGGAGGAGAAGTAGAGGTCGCCGTTGGGGCGGAACGTTGGGAACATCTCGTCGCCGGGGGTGTTTACCGGCTCTCCGAGGTTTTCCACTCCGCCCGTGCCTGCGGCGGTGAGGCGCACGCGCCAGATGTCGAGCCCGCCCATGCCGCCGGGCATGTCGCTGGTGAAGTAGAGCCACTCGCCGTCGGGCGAGACGGCCGGGTGGGCATAGCTCGAGAGCGTATCCTTTGTCAGTTCGAGCACGGTTGACTTGCCCCACGAGGCGTCTGAGCGCGCCGAGGTGCAGATTGTGGCGTAGCGGGGATACGAAGGGTCGGTGGCGCACTGCGTGAGGTACATCGTCTTGCCGTCGGGCGAGAAGGCGCAGGCACCCTCGTCGAACTCTGAGTTAAGCTCGGTGTCGATGGCTTGCGGCTTTTGCCATTTGCCCCTCTCGTCCTTTGTCGATACGAAGATGTCGCCGTTCATCATGCCGGTGATGCCGCTCAGCTCGTCGCCCTTGGCGTCGGTGCGTGTGGAGGTGAAGTAGAGCTGGTCGTTGTTGTCGCCAGCGAGCATGGGTGAGTAGTCGGCCCGGCGCGAGTTGAAGAAGTTCTCGCGCTTCACTGTGTACTGCGAGCCTTGCTCTTTCCACTGCTGGGCCATGCGTGCCGAGCGCAGCCCGGTGGCGGCGAGGCGGTTGCCTGGCAGGCTGTCGAGCGCGGCCTGGAAGTTCTTGGCCGCCTCCTTGTAGTTGCCGGCCTTCATCTGCTGCTGTGCCAGGCGCAGGTGGGTGAGGCTGTCGGCCTGATTGTAGCGCAAGGCGTTGTTGTAGGCGGCGATGGCTTTCGGCGTGTAGTTTATGCGGCGGTAGCACTCGGCCATTTTCAGGGCGCGTTGCCCGCGCAGCGGGCGGTCCTTGGGCGATGTGGCAGAATAGGCTTTCTTGTATTCCGCTGCGGCGTCGAAGTATTCGCCGAGGGCGAAGAACTTGTCGCCCTTCTTCATGTGCGAGTCGGCACCGCAGCCCGCAAGGAGCAGGGCGACGGCCATAATGATGGTTATGGTTGATGTGTGTGGCATACCATATTTATAACGCAAAACGGGCGTTATTATTATAGTGGTATGCTGAAATGGGCGTTCTTGCCGTGATGAAGAATGGCGGGAAGATAAGTGAAGGCAGGGCTTGTGCCTGTTTTGCAAGCCCTGCCGTGTGGTGTGTTGGTCATTGGGCGGTGTTGGCTGTGCCTGCGAAGGGCAGGCGGAACGTGCATCCCTCGCGCCAGCGGCTGCACCCGTAGGCCGTCTTTCCCTTGATGATGGTGCCTTGCCCGCACTGTGGGCATGGCTGGCCTATAAGCCCGTCGCCCGCCGCGGGGGCATCCTTTGCGGCTTTTGCCGTTGGCGTGGCTCCCTTTGCGGCGGCCTTTGCCTTGGGCTTGGGGGCTTGGGCGGCCTTTGGCGCCATCTTCTTCTTCAGGTCTTCGTCGGTTAGCGTGGTAACGCGGTGCCCCGAGTTGTCGGCCAGCACCTCGCCCACGATTGTGGTTATCTGCTGCTTCAGCTCTTCTATGAACTGCCCCGCATCGTACTTCCCGTGCTCAATGTCGCGCAGCTTCTTCTCCCATATGCCCGTAAGTTCGCAGCTCTTGAGCAGTTCTTCCTTTATGGTGCCTATCAGTTCAATGCCCGTGGGCGTGGCAATGAGGTTCTTCCGCTCGCGCTTTATGTAGTGGCGCTTGAATAAAGTCTCTATTATCCCGGCGCGGGATGATGGCCGCCCGATGCCGTTTTCCTTGAGTGCGGCGCGCAGTTCCTCGTCGTCAACGAACTTGCCGGCCGTCTCCATGGCCCTCAGCAGGGTGGCTTCGGTGTAGAACTTGGGCGGGGTTGTCCACTTCTCCGTGAGGCTCGGGGTGTGAGGGCCGCTCTCGCCTACGGCGAACTGGGGCAGCGTGCGCTCCTCGCCGTCGCCCTTGGTGTCGTCGTCGGGTGCCGACTGCACGTCCTTGGCGTAGACGGCGCGCCACCCCTCGGCCAGTATGGTCTTTCCGGTGGCCTTGAACTCTATGCTTTCCACCTCGCCCATGACCGTGGTAGTGGCGAACTTGCAGTCGGGGTAGAACGCGCTGATGAAGCGGCGGGCCACGAGGTCGTAGACGTGGCGCTCCATATCGGTGAGGTTCATGGCTGGTACGCCGGTGGGGATGATGGCGTGGTGGTCGGTGACCTTGCTCGAGTCGAACACCTTCTTCGACTTCTTCAGCGGCTTTCCGGCCAGCGGAGCCGTCAGCGTTTCGTAGCCGCGGAGGCCCGAGAGCGTGGCTGCGCACTTGGGGTAGATGTCGTCGCTGAGGTACTGGGTGTCCACTCGGGGGTATGTGGTGAGCTTCCTTTCGTAGAGGGTCTGTATGATGTTGAGCGTCATCTCGGCGCTCATGCCGAACTTCTTGTTGCAGTCCACCTGCAGGGAAGTGAGGTCGTAGAGGTGCGGCGGAGCCTCGGTGCCGTTCTTCTTCTGCACGTCGGTGATGCTGAAAGGCTTTCCCGTGATGGTGGCGAGGAACTGCTCGCCCTCCTCCTTGGCCGTAAACTTGCCCTTGGTGGCGCTGAACAGCGTGTCGCGATAGGTTGTGGAGAGAATCCAGTAAGGCTCTGGCTTGAAGTCCTCTATCTCCTTCTGCCGGTTGACGATGAGCGCGAGGGTGGGCGTCTGCACCCGCCCGATGCTGAGCACCTGGTGGTTCTGTCCGTACTTAAGCGTGTAGAGGCGCGTTGCGTTCATGCCGAGGAGCCAGTCGCCGATGGCCCGGCTCAGTCCGGCAAGGTAGAGTGGCTGGTAGGCGGCCTGGTCTTTGAGAGTTCGGAAGCCTTCGGTTATGGCCTCGTCGGTCATCGACGATATCCACAGACGCTTCACTGGGCAGGTGGCCTTGGCCTTCTGCATCACCCAGCGCTGTATCAGCTCGCCCTCCTGCCCGGCGTCGCCGCAGTTTATTATGCCGTCGGCGGCCTGCATCAGCCTCTCTATCACGGCGAATTGGCGCTCTATGCGCTGGTCGTTGATGAGCTTTATGCCGAATCGCTGCGGTATCATGGGCAGCGCGCTTAGGCTCCACCGTTTCCACATGGGTGAGTAGTCGTCAGGCTCCTTGAGCGTGCACAGGTGGCCGAACGTCCACGTCACTTGGTAGCCGTTGCCCTCCATGTAGCCTTCATGGCTGGCTGTGGCCCCAAGGATGCGGGCTATGTCCCTGGCTACGCTCGGTTTCTCGGCGATGCAAACTACCATGGCGGGAGCTTGTTAGTAACCCCAGTCCTCGCCCACGAGCACCACCGTGTGGCGTCGGCCGGGCGAGTTGCGCAGGAAGTGGATATGGTTGCACACGCATTCGGGCGAGTTGCAGTTGTGGCAAACGCCGTCGGAGTGGCACGGAGTCTTTATGTCGAAGCGCGCCGCATTTATGGGCGCGGCCGTAGAGCGGGCGCGTGCCAGTGCGGCCTCGGCGGTTTGCGCCACCTTGTTGAGGCTTATCACGAAAATCACGTGCTTGGGCCCGAAAGTGATGGCGGCCACGCGGTTGCCTGTGCCGTCGATGTTGACGATTACCCCATCCTCGCTGATGGCGTTGGCGCTCGACAGGTAGTAATCGGCCGTGAAAGCCTTGCGGTATATCTCCTGCGCCTCGTCGCTCGTGGCGGCCATGTCGCGGTCCATCACGTTAAGCGAGCTTCTGGCGTGGAGCGCGGCCGGTATGCCCATGTCGCGTATGGTCATCGAGCCACCCCACGTAACGCTGCTGCCGTCGGGTATCAGTTCGCTCACCTTGGCCACGGCCTCTGCTGCCGTGGGGCAGTAGCAGGCCGCCATGTTGCGCCGTTCCAGGTGGCGCATCAGGTGGTGCGCCAGGCGTTCGTTCCTTGCTTCTTTTGGTGTCATGTGTTTTATGCTAAAGATGCCTGCAAAGTTACGGAAAAAATCCCGAACTTGCAAGCATCTCCATGCTACAAAAGCCTGTAGCCCGCCGCTTTGGCGCAGCGGCGGGCGGCTGCAGTGCCGTCTCAGTATGCCTCTCCGCGAGCTATTTCGCCCTTGCTTATCTTCTTCTTGTCGATGGCGCGCCAAGCATAAAATATGTACGCGAGCACGAAAGGTATGAAGAAGCTCACTACTGCCATGGCGCGCAAGGTGAACTCGCTGCTGCACGAGTTGGCTATGGTGAGCGAGCTTTGCAGGTCGGCCGTGGAGGGATAGTAGGCAGTGCCGTTCCATCCGGCGGTGAGCAGCAGGGCGCATACGGCCAGCACCACGCCGATGCCTGCCGGCCAGATGCCCTTGGCGTAAGCCTTGGAGGCAATGGTGCGCCCGATGCCGTAGAGCACGAGGGCTATGCCTATGGCGAGCACCGCCGCCACGTACCACATCTGCGTGAGGTTCGTGAGGTATTTCAGCGGCTCCATGGTGATGACGCCAGTCTCGGCGTTGGCGGCAAAGCCATCCTTTGCGAGCGTCCGCACGAGGAACGCCACGAAGAAGAGCACGAACGGCACGGCGTTCACTTTCAGTTCGCGCCGCGAGCGCGAGCGGATGGCGCTGTCGTCTATGTTGTTGATGAAATAGAGCAGGCCGAGCACGCGGGCGAGGAAGAACACGGCGAAGGCCAGTATCAGGTTCCACGGGTCGAGCAGGGCGTCGAGACCGTGGCTGGCGTTGGCCCACCGGCTTATGATGGGTGCGCCGCCCAGCACGAGGTTGTCCTTGTCTACGATGAAGTTCGACCCGTTGAAGAACGTGGCCACAGCCCCTCCGAGCAGCAGCGGCCCCACTATGCCGTTGGCCACGAGGAACCACTGGAAGGTGCGCGCGCCGAGCAGGTTGCCCAGCTTGTTCTGGAACTCATAGCTCACGGCCTGCAGCACGAACGAGAAGAGTATGAGCATCCACAGCCAGTAGGCCCCGCCGAAGCTCGTGCTGTAGAACAGCGGGAACGAGGCGAAGAACGCCCCGCCGAACGTTACGAGCGTGGTGAACGTGAACTCCCACTTGCGCCCCGTGGAGTTTACCAGCAGGCGGCGCTCCTCGTCGGATCGCCCGATGGAGAATAGCAGTGAGTTTCCGCCCTGCACGAATAGCAGGAAAACGAGGATTCCGCCGAGCAATGCCACGAGGAACCACCAGTATTGTTGCAAGAATTCGTATGTCATGATGTCTTGTTTTATAAGGCTATTACTTTGGCGGGCTACAGGAGCCAGAGTGTGGCGCTACGCCGGCTGCCTGCGCCCGAGGCCCATCCTGCCGCCTTGGCGGCTTGCCGGGCCTTGGGCATGGCCTTTCAGCGTTTAATTTTTAACTTCCACTTCACCCTGTGCCTCTTCAGGCCCCCTCTTTATTTGCTTGCGCAGGATGTTCACCTCTACGGCGAGCAGCGTGGTGAAGAGCGCAAGGAAGATGAAGAACGTCGCCATCACGTTGGCCGAGCCGATGTTGCTCACGCCCACCCACGTGGGCATCATGTCCTGTATGGCCCACGGCTGGCGCCCCATCTCGGCCACTATCCATCCCGCCTCGCTGGCCACGTAGCCCAGGGGCAGCAGCGCCAGGGCAGCCAGGTGGAGCCATCGCGGGCGGCTTATGTCGCGGCGGAAGGCGAAGAACAGCACCACGGCGAAGAAGGCGATGAACACCACGCCAAGCCCCACCATCACCCTGAAGGCCCAGAAGCACGCCGGGATGAACGGCACGGCCTGCTCCTTGTGGTTCAGGTAGCCGTAGCCGAAGTGTTTCATCTCGGATTTCAGCGTCTCGCCCAGCACGTAGAGCCGTTCGTAGTCGGTGCCGCTAAGGTAAGCGTTCCTCTCCTTCTCCTTCAGCTGGCGGTACTCCTGCAGGGCCAGTATCGCGCCCTTGCCGCGCCTTATCTTCTCGTCAACCGACATGGCCTTGCTGCCGTCGGGCAGCTCGTAGCCGCCGCGCAGCAGGTCGTTTATGCCCGGCACGAAGCCGTCGGCCTGGCGCGTGGCCAGCAGCGACAGCATCTTGGGCATGGCAATGCGCAGGGGCGGCTCCTCGCCCGAGGCGTAGTCGGGCTGGCTGAAGGGGTTTACCCAGGCCACCGCCGTGAGGCCCTGGCCCCGGCCCCCGTCGTAGAGGGCTTCCATGGCGGCCAGCTTCATGGGCTGCACCTGCGCCACCCGGTAGGCCGAGTTGTCGCCGGTGAAAGCGGCCAGCAGCGCGGCCACGAGCCCCACCGAGCCTCCTATCTTGATGCTGGCCACGGCCAGGCGCTGGTGGCGCCGACGCATGAGGTAGTAGCAGCTCACGGCCACGGTGAACAGCGCGCCTATTATCCACGACGACGTTACCGTGTGGAAGAACTTGTCGACGGCCATCGGCGACAGGGCCACGTCGGCGAAAGATGTCATCTCGTTGCGCATAGTGTCGGGGTTGAAGGTACAGCCCACGGGATACTGCATCCACGAGTTGGCCACCAGTATCCACCAGGCCGACAGCGTGGCGCCCACGCCGGTGAGCCACGTGGCCGCGAGGTGGAAGCCCCGCGACACCTTGTTCCACCCGAAGTACATCACGGCCACGAACGTCGATTCCATGAAGAAGGCCACTATGCCCTCTATGGCCAGTGGCGCGCCGAAGATGTCGCCCACGAACCACGAGTAGTTGCTCCAGTTGGTGCCGAACTCAAACTCGAGGATGATGCCCGTGGCCACGCCCATGGCGAAGTTCACCCCGAAGAGCCTTTGCCAGAAGCGGGCCGTGTCGCGCCAGAAGCGCTTGCGTGTGCGGTAGTAGCACGTCTCCATTATGCCCATGACGACGGCCAGGCCAAGCGTCAGCGGCACGAAGAGCCAGTGGTAGATGGCCGTGAGGGCAAACTGCGCCCTGGCCCAGTCTACGGCTGCAGCGTCTACGTTAAGCAGTAAGTCAGTCATAATGTTGCCTTGTTATTGGTTTCGTCTCAATGTTGCCCGCCGCCCGCGGGTGCGCCCCTCTGCATCATTTCCGTGGCCACGAAGTCGGCCTCGCCGCCCTCGGGGGCGTTGGCCTCTATGTAGTCGGGGAAGAAGAGCAGTCTAAGCACTACGAAGATTATGAGCAGCTTTACAATTATCACTGCCCACAGCGTCTTGCCGAGGGTCATGTTCCTGAAACCGTCGGCATACAGGTCGTATATGCGGTATATAAGGCTTTGCTTGTCCATGCGGCAGCGTTTACCTTGCAAATATACGCATTTATTTCCATACCGCCGCATGGTGCGGGCTTAAATTTGCAGTTTTCGCTGTAAAATATGTTTACCACGGGGCTGCAGTCGGCGCAAGGCGTGCAAGTGGCTGGCTGCCAGGTGTTTGGCCAGGCGTGCCGTTTGGGCTTGCAAAACTGGCCGTTCGGCACCGCCAAACGGCCCATTCCGCAGCCCCGAACGGCCTATTTTGCAGCCCCGGAAGGCACGCGGCGCAGCAAGTGTAAGCATATTTCAGCGCGTGGAATGCCCCTCCCGGCCTCCCGCCCGCGCCGTGGCGCGCCGTCCGGCCCAGGCCCAATGCCCTCTGCCGCAGTTGCCGCAAACTCGCCCTTGGGGGCTGGCGGCGGGGCTTATCAGCCCGCCTGGGGCCGTGCTAAAATTGTTCTCTTTTTCCGTAATTATCTTAAAAATGGTATGGCAGGCCCATTGGCGGGGGCTTTTCTTTTGCCGTTTCGCCATAAACATTTAATTTTGCATCTGCTTAAATGTAAAAAAGTATATGAACAAGAAAGTGTTGATACCGCTCATCGTGGCGATAGCAGTGTTGCTGGCAGGCGTGGCCTACCTCGGCGTGGGCCTCGTTAAGCAGCGCCAGGCAAACAAGGAGATGGAGGAGCTTGCTGCCCTCGACAAGAAGGAAATGGAGAACGAGTACGAGCAGTTTGCCCGCCAATATAGCGAGATGAAGACGCAGATAAACAACGATTCCATCGTGGCGCAGCTCACCCAGGAGCAGATGCGCACCCAGAAGCTGCTCGAAGAGCTGCGCCAGGTGAAGAGCAACGACGCACGCGAGATAGCCCGCCTGAAGAAGGAGCTGGCCACGGTGCGCGCCGTGCTGCGCAGCTACGTGCTCGAGATAGACTCGCTCAACCGCCTCAACCAAGACCTCAGGGAGGAGAACACGCGCGTGAGGGGCCAGTACAACGAGGCCACGCGCCAGATAGCGGGCCTGAGCAGCGAGAAGGCTTCGCTCTCGGAGAAGGTGGCCATTGCCGCCCAGCTCGACGCCACCGGCATCAACATGACGGCCAAGAAGAAGAACGGCAAGGCCGTGCGCCGCATAAAGGACTGCAAGTCTATCGAGGTGTCGTTCCGCATCACGCGCAACGTCACCGCCACCAACGGCGTCCGCACGTTCTACGTGCGCATCACCACGCCATCGGGCGACGTGCTCGGCGGTGGCGGCTCGTTTACCTACGAGAACCGCACCCTGGAGTGCTCGATGAAGAAGAGCGTGGAGTATACCGGCGAGGAAACCCCCGTCACCGTCTACCGGCAGGTGAGCGAGTTCCTCAGCAAGGGCACATACACCGTAAGCATCTTTGCCGACGGCAACATGATAGGCTCGCGCAGCTTCACGTTCAGCAAGTAATCGCATCACAACTCACTGCCGTATGAAAGGTTTCGTTTGGCTCTTGCTGCTCACGGGGGCAGTGTCGCAGGCGGCGGCCCAGCGCGTGCTGGGCCTCGACAGCTGCCGCGCCCTGGCCTTGCGCAACAACAAGCAGCTGGCCATCTCAGAGCTGCAGCTCGACGTGGCCTCCAGCATCAGGAAGTCGGCGCGCACCAAGTACCTGCCGCGCGTGAGCGCCGTGGGCAGCTATATGTTCAACAGCCGCGAGCTGTCCATACTCAGCGACGGGCAGAAGCGCGCCCTCTCGGGCATAGGCACCACGGCCACCTCGGGCCTGGCGGGCTCGCTGCAGGGCTTTGGCGCGGGGCTTACGGCAGAGCAGAGGGCAGCCCTCGACGAGGCTCTTAAGGTGTTTGGCACCACTACTGACCAGGCCATGGGCAGCCTCGGGGCGCAGGTGAGCGGGCTGGCCTCGGCCCTCAACGCCGAGGGGCAGAGGGTGGTCGACGCCTTCCGCACCGACACGCGCAACATCTTTGCCGGGGCTGTAATGGTTACGCAGCCGCTCTTCATGGGCGGCAGCATCGTGGCCATGAACAAGATGGCGCGCCTGGGCGAGCAGATGGCCGCCAGCGGCATCGAAGCCCAGCGGCAGCAAACCGTGTACAACGCCGACAACGCCTACTGGACCATAGTGTCGCTCAGGCACAAGCAGCGGCTGGCCGAAAGCTACCTGAAGCTCGTGAGCCGCCTCGATGCCGACGTGCAGAAGATGATTCGCGAGGGAGTGGCCACCCGCAGCGAGGGCCTGAGCGTAAAGGTAAAGGTGAACGAGGCGCAGATGTCGCTCACGCAGGTGGGCGACGGGCTCGCCCTGGCGCGTATGCTGCTGTGCCAGATATGTGGCCTTCCGCTCGACTCTGGCATCATCCTGGCCGACGAGGAGGCCGACAGCCTTGCCCTCGGCGAGGCCGAAGGGCATGGCGGGGCAGCCGAGGCCATGCAGAACAGGCCCGAGCTGCAGATGCTCCGCAGCACGGTAGACATAAGCCGGCAGGCCACCAACCTGCTCAAGGCGGGCCGGCTGCCGCAGGTGGCCCTCATGGGCGGCTACTCGTTCAGCAACCCCAATGTGTTCAACGGTTTCCAAAACAAGTTCGGTGGGGTGTGGAGCGTGGGCGTGATGGTGCGCGTGCCCATCTGGAACTGGGGCGACGTGGGCTACAAGGTAAAGGCCGCAAAGGCCGCCACGGCCATGGCCTCGCTTGAGCTTGCCGAGGCGCAGGAGGGCGTTGAGCTGCAGGTGAGCCAGGAGTCGTTCAAGGTGGGCGAGGCCTCCAGGAAGCTGGCACTGGCCCGCGCCAGCGCCGAGCAGGCCGAGGAGAACCTGCGCAGCGCCACCCTCGGTTTCCGCGAGGGTGTAATCCAGAGCACTACGGTAATGGAGGCGCAGACCGCCTGGCTCAAGGCGCAGTCGCAGAAGATAGACGCAGAGATTGAAGTTAAACTAAGCCGGCTGGGCCTGAAGAAAGCCCTTGGCACATTATACGATTGATCATGTCAGCAAAATCACAGCATAACAACATCCTGCTCGCCGTCGCGGGCTTTGCGGCGGTGGTAGTGGTGGTGGCCGCCATAGGCTATTTTGCACTCGGGCGCGAGCCGGAGCTGATACAAGGGCAGGTTGAGGTGACCGAATACCGAGTGTCGAGCAAGGTGCCGGGGCGCATCCTCGAACTGCGCGTAAAGGAGGGCGACTACGTGCGCAAGGGCGACACGCTCGCCATACTCGACGCTCCCGACGTGGAGGCTAAGCTCACGCAGGCCCGCAGCGCCGAGGATGCCGCCGCCGCCCTCGACGAGATGGCGCGCAGCGGGGCGCGCGCCGAGCAGGTGCGCGGCGCGTTCCAGCTGCTGCAACAGGCCAAGGCGGGCCACGAGATAGCCCGCAAGTCGTACCAGAGGGTGCAGCGCCTGTTTGACGAGGGGGTGATGACGGAGCAGAAACGCGATGAGGCATACGCCAACTACAAGGCGATGGAGGCGCAGGAAAAGGCCGCCCAGAGCCAGTATGACATGGCCGTGAACGGCTCGCGCCGCGAGGAAAAGATGGCAGCCGCCGCCCAGGTGAGGCGCGCCCAAGGGGCCGTGGCCGAGGTAAGCTCGTACATCAGCGAGACCGTGCAGGTGGCGCAGATGGACGGCGAAGTGAGCGAGGTCTACCCCAAGGTGGGCGAGCTTGTAGGCACCGGTGCGCCGATAATGAGCATCTCGGTGATGGACGACCTTTGGGGAACGTTTAACGTGCGCGAGGACCAGCTGCGGGGGCTTGCCGTTGGCACCACGTTCAGTGCCTACGTACCGGCCTTCGGCAAGGACATACGCATGAAAGTGTATTACATGAAGGACGAGGGCAGTTATGCGGTATGGAAGGCTACGAAGGCCAACGGGCAGTTTGACCTGAAGACATTCGAGGTGAAAGCCCGCCCCGTTAGTCGGCTCGACGGCCTCCGGCCGGGTATGTCGCTCGTGATAAAGGAGTAATAAGGTGTCGCCGTGCGTGTGAGGAAGCATATCTGTCAGGCAGGGCGCATAGCGTGGCGCGAGTGCCGCATACTGCGCAGGAATCCCATCTACTGGTTCTGCATGGTGGTGTTCCCGTTGATGGTGATGTTCTTCTTCACGTCGATGATGGGCGAGGGTGTTCCCACTGATATGCCCGTGGGGGTGGTAGACAATGACAACACTGCCATGTCGCGCCAGCTTGTGCGCCGCCTCGATGCCTTCCAGACGAGCCGCGTCGTGGCCCGCTACCCGTCGGTGACGGCGGCGCGGCGGGCCATGCAGCAGGGCGAGATATATGCATTCCTGCACATCCCGCGCGGCACGTCGGAGGGGCTGCTGGCCCAGCGCCGCCCCGCGGTGTCGTATTATTATAATATGTCGTACATTGCGGCAGGCACGTTGCTCTACCGCGACCTCACCACCATCACCACGCTCGGCTCAGCCTCGGTGGGCATGGCCACGCTCCAGGCCAAGGGCATGCCCCCGGCGGAGATACAGGCCTTCCTGCAACCCATCGTGATAGACCTCCACCAGATATCCAACCCGTGGACCAACTACAACATATACCTCAGCACCGTGTTAGTGCCGGGGGTGCTTATGCTGTTCATCTTCCTCGTCACGGCCTACTCCCTGGGCACAGAGCTTAAGTTCAAGCGTTCGCGCCAGTGGCTCGCCATGGCCGACGGCAACATCGTGGTGGCTCTCTGTGGCAAGATGCTCCCGCAAACATTGATATTCCTCGCCGTGGTTTACGGCTATATGTATTATGTGTTCGGCGTGCTGGCCTTCCCCCATCCGGGCGGCGTGCTGCGCCTGCTGCTGCTCGGGCTGGCGGCGGTGCTGGCCTCGCAGGGCTTCGGCATCTTTGCCTTCGGGCTTATGCCGTCGCTCCGAATGTCGATGAGCGTGTGCTCGCTGTGGGCCGTGCTCAGCTTCTCCATGGCGGGGTCAGCTTTCCCCGTGGCTGGCATGGACACGCCGTTGCAGGCCCTTTCGTGGCTCTTCCCGCTGCGCCACTTCTTCATGGTTTACCAAATAACCGTGTTCAACGGCTACGAGATGCTCGATGCATGGTTCCACATAGCCGCCCTCGTGGCCTTTGCGCTGTTGCCGCTCATGGTGCTGCGCAAGATACGCAATGCCATGCTCACTTACGTTTACATACCTTGAGCCATGAGAGAGAGAGGACTTTTGCAGAAGATACGCTGCGGAGTGGCCGATGCCAGCCGCATCTGGGCGGAAGAGATGCGGGGCGTGGTGCGTGACGAGGGCATGGTGATATTCTTCATCATCGTGCCGCTGCTCTATCCGCTGCTTTACTCTTGGATATACAACAACGAGGTGGTGCGCGACGTGCCGGTGGCCGTGGTCGACGATTCGCGCTCGGCCATGAGCCGCGAGTTTGTGCGGCGGTGCGACGCCACGCCCGACGTTAGGGTGCTCTGCCACGCCAGCGACATGGACGAGGCGCGCTCACTGCTCAGCCGCCAGGTGGTGAGGGGCATCTACTACCTGCCTGCCGACTTCGCCACGCGCCCCGTGCGCATGGAGCAGACCGCCGTGGGCGTTTACTGCGACATGAGCCTCATGCTCACCTACAAGGCCGTTTACCAAACTGCCATGCTCGTGGCCCTCGACATGAATGCCAACCTACAGGTGCGCATGGCCGGCAACAGCACTGACCGCCAAGACCTGCTCACCACCAGTCCGATGGCAGTGAGAAGCGTGCCGGTGTTCAATCCCGGCGGCGGTTACGGCTCGTTCCTGCTCCCAGCGGTGCTCATGCTCATCCTGCAGCAAACGCTCGTGCTCGGCATTGGCCTCTCGGCCGGCACCGCCCGCGAGCGCAACCGCTACCAAGAGCTTATCCCCTTCAGCCGCACATACCAGGGAACGTTCCGCATTGTGATGGGCAAGGCTATGTGCTACCTCATGATTTACGCCCTCATAGGCGCCTACCTTGCCATGGTTGTGCCGCGCCTGTTTGGTTTCGTGGTGCTGGCCAGCGGGCCTGCGCTGCTTGCCTTGATGCTGCCCTACGTGCTCGGGTGCATCTTCTTTGGCATGGTGGTGTCGTGCATCGTGCGCTACCGCGAGAACGTCATGCTGCTCGTGGTCTTCGCCTCCGTGCCGTTGCTGTTCCTCTCGGGCGTTTCCTGGCCCGGCAGCAATATGCCGTGGTTCTGGGAAAGCTTCTCGTGGCTCTTCCCCTCCACTTTCGGCATAAGGGCATTTGTAAGGGTAAACACCATGGGGGCGACCCTTGGCGACGTGGCTGCGGAGTGCCGTGCACTGTGGTTGCAGGCCGGTGCTTACTTCGTGCTGGCCTGCGCGGTGTACCGCCACCAGATAATCCTATCGCGCCGCCATGCCCACGAGCGCCTCGACCTCATACGCCGCAAGCGCGAGCTGCGCCGCAAGCTGCGCCTGCGCGCCGCAAGGTGAGGCCCTGCGCGCATGAATGAGGCCCGCGCGCATCTTTATATCCAAGGACCTTTGCCGTTTAAATAAAAAAACATACCTTTGCATACTGCCTTCCATTATGCGATGATAACTATAACTATAAACTAAAAACTAAAGCAACATGAAACAACGATTACTCATTGCGGCGGCGCTTGCCGCCATGCTGGGAATGGCCGCCCGGGCGCAGGATGACGTCTACATTGCTAAGGACGGCGAGAGCTACACCATGGGCAACGGTCTGGTGGAGCTGACCATAGGGATCAACGGGAGGATAAACAACTTGCACCTCAATGGCAAGACCAACGTGATAGGGAGCAGCGGGGTTTACTTCGACTACACGGCGGCATCTAACACTGGGCTCAACCCTACGGAGTCGCGCGTGGTGAAGCAAACGGCCGACTACGCCGAGGTGGTGTACAGCAACACCAAAGCCGACCTGCGCATCGACCAGGGCTTCATCATGCGCAAGGGCGTAAGCGGTGTTTACGTCTACGTAGTTGTACACGGCACGGACAAGTCGGCCAACGTCAACCTCAGGGAGGCGCGCGTTTGCACGCGCCTCAACTCGTCGTTCACCAATGGATACGTGGACGACACTATGCGCGGCAAGATTCCCACCAACCGCGAGATGGAGGAGGCCGAAAAGGAAGAGAATACCATACAGGACGCCACCTACCGCATGGCCGACGGTTCCATCTACACCAAGTACAACTGGGCGCAGTACGTGGTGAACGACAGCTTGCACGGACTGATGAACATTAGCATGGGGGTGTGGAACATACCATGCAGTCACGAGTGGCTAAACGGAGGCCCAATGCGCCAGGAACTTACCGTACACGCCACGAGCAAGTCGCCCATAACCATCCAGATGCTGCAGGGCGAGCACTTCGGCTCCTCGTCCCAGCATTACGAGGACGGCGAGAGCAAGATATACGGCCCTTTCCTCATATACCTCAACAGCAGCTACAAGCAGGACGAGATGATTGCCGACGCCAAGCGCATGGCCTCGGAGCAGCAGGCGGAGTGGCCCTTCGAGTGGTTTGAGCATGAGCTTTACCAGAACGAGCGCGCCGCTGTGCGCGGCCGCCTCAGTGTTGCCACTGGCCAGGCCTGCGACAGCGTGATGCTCGTGCTGGCAGAGCCGGGCTCCGACCCTTACACGCAGGGCAAGGGATATATGTTCTGGACACTCACAGGCAAGGATGGCTCGTTCGAGATTCCCAATGTGCGCAAGGGTAACTACACTCTCTACGGTTATGCGACGAAAGGCGATGTGACCGACCAGCTGGAGCTTGAGGGGATAGAGGTGGGCGACGTCGACGTGAACCTCGGCACTGTGAGCTGGACACCGGTGCGCCTGGAGCGCCTGCTTTGGCAGATAGGCGAGAACAACCGCAAGTCGGACGGCTTCAGGTATAGCGATACGTGCCGCGCATACGGCCTTTGGGAGCTGCCGCCCGCCGACCTCAACTTTACCGTGGGGCAGAGCAGCGAGGCCGAAGATTGGTATTACGCGCAGACCAAGAACGGGGAGTGGACGGTGACGTTCGACGTGGACGAAGCCCTGTCGGGCAACGCCCTGCTCACGGCGTCGATGGCCGGGGTGACCAACAATCCCACGGTGACCATCCTCGTAAACGGCAAGGAGATGGGCAAGTGGGCCTTGAGGCAAAACGATGCCGGCATCTACCGCAGCGCGGTGCTGGGCGGCAAGCACAGGGTGGAGACCTGCGAGTTTCCCGCATCGCTGCTCAAGCAAGGCACAAACACCGTCACTTTCACCATGTCGGGCATAGGGAAGAACGGCGGCGTAATGTGGGATTGCATAAAGCTTGAGGCCGGCAGCAGGGTCACCACGGGCATTTCGTCGGCCGGGGCGGCACCTGCAGACGGCCCAATAGAGCTGTTCACCGTTGGCGGGCAAAAGGTTGGAACCTTCGGCAGCTTTAGCGACATCAAGCTCAATAAGGGCATCTACATCTTCAGGCAAGGCTCACGGCAGGGCAAGGTTGCGCTCTGACCTTGGCTATGATGGCATATGTGGCAAAGGCCGCCCGCTCGCACAATGCAGAGGGGCGGCCTTTGCCATGTATGGACACTGTATCATACTGCTTGAAGATTTATGTTCCGGGGCTTGCATTTGCTTGCTTTTTTTTGTAATTTTGCACACAGCAAACCTGAAACAAATAATATATAGGTATGGTGGATATGGTAAAAGCAGTGCCAAGACTGCTTGGCCTGTTTTTGGCTGCGGCCTTGTCGGCACTGCCGTTGCGGGCTGGTGTGCCAGAGGTGAAGTGGGATTCGCGCAGCCTTATCATCGAAGGTAGGCGCGTGGTGCCCGTGATGGGCGAGGTGCATTACTCCCGCATACCCGCCGACGAGTGGGAGAGGGAGGTGCGAAAGATGAAGGAAGGCGGCGTGACGATGGTGGCCAACTACGTGTTCTGGAACCATGTGGAGGAGCAGGAGGGCGTGTTCGACTGGAGCGGGCAGCGCGACCTGCGCCGCTTCCTCGAGATTTGCAAGGCCGAGGGGCTGCCCGTCATACTGCGCATCGGGCCGTTCTGCCACGGCGAGGTGCGCTGCGGAGGCATCCCCGACTGGGTGTTCGCCAAGGGATGCAAGACGCGCGACGCCAACAGGGAGTTCATGTCGCTGGTCGATAAGCTCTACCGCCAGATTTATTCGCAGGTAATCGGGATGCAGTGGAAGGACGGAGGGCCGGTCATCGCCGTGCAGTTTGACAATGAGCAGCGCAACGGCAACTATCTCATGGCTCTGAAGAAGCTCGCCCTCTCCATAGGCTTCGACCTGCCGTTCTACACCCGCACGGGGTGGCCCGAGCTTACCAGGCCCGTGCCTTTCGGCGAGATGATACCGCTCTTCGGCGACTATGCCGATGGCTTTTGGGATCGCTCTACCAAGGAGACGGCCGGAAACTACTACAAGGCGTTCAACTTCAAGGCGTTCCGCAGCTCCACGGCGATAGCCACCGAGCAGCTCGGCGAGCAGCGGGAGAGCACGGCCCAGGGTGACGAACGCTATCCTTACTTCACTTGCGAGCTTGGCGGCGGCATGATACCGTCGTACCATCGCCGCGTATATATCTACCCCGAGGACGCTTATTCCATGGCTGTGGTGAAGCTGGGCAGCGGCAGCAACCTGCTCGGGTACTATATGTACCACGGCGGAACCAACCCTGACGGCAAGTTGACGCACCTCAACGAGTGCCAGGCATCGCCCGCCACGAACTACAACGACTTGCCAGTGAAGAGCTATGAGTACTATGCCCCACTGGGCGAATACGGCCAGAGGCATCCTCATTATTATATGTTGCGCAAGCTGCACCTCTTCATGCACGACTTCGGCGAGACGCTCGCGCCCATGGACGCCACCTTCCCTTGCCCGCAGGACATCAAGAAGGGCGACGACACACACCTGCGGTGGGCATACCGTTCGCTCGGCGACAGCGGCTTCGTGTTCGTGAACAACTATGAGCGTTTGCAGGAACTGACAGACAAGAAGGGCGTGCAGTTCGACGTGCTTGGCGTGAAATTCCCCCGCAAACCCATCACAATCCCTGCTGGAACGGTGTGCATCTTCCCTGTTAACATAGCCGGCATCAAGTATGCCACGGCGCAGCTGATAGCCAGCCGCGAAGGGAAGATATTCCTGGAGCAGATTAAGGGCGTGCCGACTGAGATTTGCGTTGACGGCAAGACGCTCAGGAACGTGAAGCCGCGCGGCACGGAGAAGCCTGTCTACGGAAACATTTACCTGCTTGATTCTGACGAAGCGGGTAGGCTCTTCCTGCCTATGTACGCTGTTGACGACCTCGCGGTAGGTGCCACTCTGACAAAGGTCAGGGAGGCAGGCGCACCCCGGCAGATTAAGATTGGCGTGCAGAAAGTGGCCGAGCAGCCCTCTGATGCCGACTTCGACGCGGCCGCCGTATATACCATCGGGCTGCCGGAGCCTCGCCTTCGCGACGGCCGCTTGCTGCGGATAGACTACCGTGGCGATGTGGCACGGCTCTATGCCGACGGCAAGCTCGTGGCCGACAACTTCTACAACGGCCGTCCGTTCTACATGGCTCTGTGGCGGCTGCCCGCCGATTGCCGCCAGCTGGAGCTGCGCATACTGCCGCTGCAGAATGACATGCCGGTATATTTCCCCCGCGAGGCCAACGTGAGTGAGCCGGGAGAGGAAGTGCTTAAAGTATCAGTAACCAACAGATTATGAAGAAGTATCTGCTTTCATTGATGGCGCTGACCTGCATCGTGGCCAGCGCCCAGGATAGGATTGACCTCTCGGGCGAATGGAAATTCGCGCAGGGAGACAGCCCCGAGTACAACGACAAGGTGACCCTGCCCGGCTCCATGCTCACCAACGGCAAGGGAGACGAGGTGACCGTGGAGACGAAATGGGTGAGTAGCCTCTACGATTCGTCGTTTTTCTTCAACCCATACATGGAAAAATACCGCCAGCCAGGCAAGATGAAGTTCCCGTTCTTCCTCACGCCAGACAAGCACTACGTGGGCAATGCGTGGTACTCGCGCACGGTCAGAGTGCCTGAGTCGTGGAAAAAGCGCCGCGTGCTGCTCCACCTTGAGCGACCGCACATAGAGACCACGGTGTTCATAAATGGCCGTCAGGCAGGCCGCGACTCGTCGCTCAGCGTGCCGCACGTGTTCGACGTGACTGAGCTTCTGCTGCCGGGGCAAGACAACGAGATTGCCATCAAGGTTTACAACGGCATTGAGAACGTATGCGTGGGTCAGGACTCGCACAGCGTAACCGACCAGACGCAGGGCGACTGGAACGGCATTGTGGGCCTGATGGAGCTACAGTCGCGCCCCGAGTCCTACATAGCCAACGTGCAGGTTTATCCCGACATCGACGCGAAGGCCATCGGTGTGGAAGTCAAAGTGTGCGGCGGCAAGGGCAAGTATGACCTTAGCTTCAGCGTGGCTGGCCGCGACTACGAGCGCAAGAAACTCATTGCCGACAGCGATGGGGTGGTGAAGGTCACGCTGCCAATGGGCGATGACGTTAAGCTATGGGATGAGTTTACGCCCAATCTCTACACGCTCACCTCGGTGCTCGGCACCGACACCGTTAAGACTGACTTCGGAATGCGCAAGATTGAGGTGCGCGGACGCCAGTTCTACCTTAATGGGCGCCCCATCTGGATGCGCGGAACGGTGGAGAACTGCTGCTTCCCGCTCACGGGCTATCCGCCCACCGACGAGGCATCGTGGCTCGCGGTGTTCCGCAAGTGCAAAGAGTATGGGCTCAACATGATGCGCTTCCACTCGTTCTGCCCGCCCGAGGCAGCGTTCAGGGCTGCCGACAAGGTGGGCTTCTACCTGCAGCCCGAGGGGCCGTCGTGGCCCAACCACGGGGTGCGCCTGGGCCGTGGCATGAACATAGACAACTACCTCTTGCAGGAAACCGAGCGCATGGTGGAGGCCTACGGCAACCATCCTTCGTTCTGCATGTTGGCTGCCGGCAATGAGCCGGCGGGCGACTGGGTGACTTGGGTGGGCCGCTTCGTCGACCATTGGAAGCATACGGGCGACCGCCGCCGCGTGTATTGCGGTGCATCGGTGGGCGGCGGATGGGCCTGGGACCCCAAGAGCGAGTTCCACGTTAAGGGCGGAGCGCGCGGGCTCGACTGGGATAGCCGCGCCCCGCAGTCCACCGACGACTTCTTGCGCAGCATAATGCAGGTGACGCAGAAAGGCCGCAAGCCTATAGTGTTCGACGTAAACGAGCCTTACCTCAGCCACGAGCTGGGGCAGTGGTGCGCGTTTCCCGACCTGGAGGAAACCTCGCAGTACACCGGGGCGTACAAAGCGCGCAACTTCGAGATATTCGCCGACCTCTTGAAAGACAACGGCATGGCCTCGCAGGCCCGGAAGTTCCTCATGGCCAGCGGCAAGTTGCAAACCCTGGCCTATAAATACGACGTGGAGCGCAACCTTCGCACGCCCGACTACGCTGGCTTCCAGATGCTCGCCCTCAATGATTACAGCGGGCAGGGCACGGCTCTCGTGGGCGTGCTCAACGTGTTCTGGCGCGAGAAGGGCTATTGCACCGCCGACCAGTGGAGCCGCTTCTGCTCGCCCATAGTGCCGCTGGCAAAGTTCCCCAAGTTTGTTTACACCAACGACGAGACGCTCCGTGTTGACGTGGAGATGTACAACGCATACCGCGAGACACTCCGCGACGCACTCACCGTATATACCATTTCCGATTCCAATGGAACGGAGGTGGCGCATGGACAACTCTATAATGGCGACATAACCGTGGGCAAGAACCGCGCCTTAGGCACCGTGACGCTGCCCCTGGCCGCATTCGGCGAACCGTCGAAGCTGCGCCTCACCGTGACGACTACGCCAAAGAACGACGTAGGCCAGCGGATAGAGAACAGCTGGGAGTTCTGGGTGTATCCGGCCAAGACGCAGATGCCCCAGGCCAAGGGGGTGCTCGTCACCGACACGCTCGGCCCCGAGGCCATCGCCACGCTTAAGGAAGGCGGCCGCGTGCTTATCGCTGCGGCGGGCAAGGTGCGCTTTGGCAACGACGTGAAGCAAACCTACCTGCCCGTGTTCTGGAACACGAGCTGGTTCAAGATGCGCCCGCCCCACACCACCGGCGCCTACATTGACACCACCCACCCGCTTTTCCGCGACTTCCCTACCGACGATTGGACCAACCTCAACTGGTGGGAGCTGGTGAACAAGGCGCAGGTGATGAACCTCCGCGACTTCCCCGCCGACTACCAACCGCCCGTGCAGCCCATCGACACATGGCACATAAGCCGCAAGCTCGGCATGGTGGTCGAGGCCAATGTGCTGGGCGGCAAGCTGCTCATGACCACCATAGACATTGACAGCAACCTTGATAGCCGCCCTGTGGCGCGCCAGATGCGCAAGGCCATGCTCAGCTATGTGGCGGGCGACGACTTCCGCCCGGCCATCACGCTATCCCCGCAGGTCATCACCAACCTGTTCGAGAAAGAGGCCCCGGCAGTGAACATGTTTACCAATGACTCGCCCGACGAGCTTAAGCCGAAGCTAAAGTAAGGGTGAAAAGTAAAAGGATAAAATGGTGAAAAAGTAAAAGGGTGAAAATGTAAAAAGCTGCGCCAGCGGACAATGGCGCAGCTTTTTTATTAATGTCCGCATCCATCCAATACTTGCAAATATGCAATTAAGCAAGCGCCCTGCGGCACCGGTTTCTCCGTATGCGCCATGGCACAACGTGAAACGGCCTGTATTCGGACTCCAAAACGGCACGTTCGGCAATGTGCTGGGAATCAGACGGTTGGCTGGAGCGGCTTTCGCTGCCACGGTTAACATAAAAATGTTAACGTCGGCATGGCCTATTGGATATACCGGGCGTATTGGGCTTTTGCAGGTATTCATTCTGTTTAATTTGTGCATTGCCTTGTCCCTTGCCATTCCCTGCAATACTTTTTAATATAAATCATTTTGCCGTTAGCGGAATATGGGCTACCTTTGCAAAATATTAAACACTCAGAAACCAAACCTGAATGATGAAGAAAATATTCCTGGCGGCCTTTGCCGCCGCCGTGGCCCTGCCCTCGCTGGCGCAGGGCGGCTACCCCTTTAACCCCACATACGCCGAAGACCACAACATATACTATGGCCTGCGGCTGGGCTGGGCGCTGGCCACGGTGAACTCCGACGACGATGTGCTCGACGGCGGCAGCGCGCGCTCGGGCCTCAACATAGGGGCCGTGATTGGCTTCCAGCTCGCCCCTGCTGCGCCCGTTTTCCTTGAGACGGGCCTCTCTTACACCGAGAAGGGCGGCGAGGGGCGCGTGGACGGCAACAAGTTTACTTACGACCTCAACTACATCGAGCTGCCCATACTGGCCAAGTATAAGTATTTCTTCACCGAGGACTTCAGCCTGCAGCCGTTCGTGGGTGGATACTTGGCGCTCGGCGTGGGCGGCAAGGTGAAGGACTACGGCACGTCGAAGGACGACCGCGCGGTCTACTCGTCGTTCTCCGACGATTTTTTCCAGCGGTTCGACGGTGGACTGCGCATTGGCTGCGGCGCTGAGTACCAGATGATTTACGGCGAGCTGGGCTACGACTTCGGCCTTGCCAACATCTGCCACAGCGACTTCGACACCTCGCGCACGGGCTGCTTCTACCTCAACTTCGGCGTTAACTTCTGACAATCCGGAATATACGGCAAGGCCGCCGCACTCAACCAACGATGAGTGCGGCGGCCTTTTGTGTTGTCCTTATGGCCTATGGCCATTGGTGCAGATGCCTCGGTTTACTCGTAGTGCGTGTCGAGGTAAGTCACGTGGGTAACGAGGTATTCCTCCACTCCGTGCTTGCCGTCGGCTCCGCCTATGCCGCTCTTCTTCACTCCGGCGTGGAATCCCTGCATGGCCTCGAAGTGCTCGCGGTTGATGTAGGTCTCGCCGAACTCCAGTCCGCGCGTCACCTTAGCCGCCGTGTCTATGTCCTTGGTGAACACCGAAGAGGCCAGGCCGTACTCAACGTCGTTTGCCCAGGCTATCACCTGGTCGGTGTCCTCAAACTCTACGATGGGCAGCACCGGGCCGAAGGTTTCCTCGTGTATTATGTCCATGTCCTGGCGGCAGTCGTCGAGCAGCGTGGCTGCGTAGAAGTAGCCCTTGTCGCCAATGCGGTGGCCGCCGCTGATGACCTTGGCTCCCTGCTTGATGGCGTTCTCAACCTTGGCCTCCACGCTCTCCAGGGTGCGCTTCTCCACGAGCGGGCCCATGTCAACGGTGTGGTCCTGGCAGGGGTCGCCCACTCGCACTGCATCAAACTTGCGCTTCAGTATCTCGGTGAACTCCTTCTTCACGG
Organism: uncultured Prevotella sp.; assembly: GCA_944319915.1. GTDB lineage: Bacteria > Bacteroidota > Bacteroidia > Bacteroidales > Bacteroidaceae > Prevotella. The sequence goes on from CALUEY010000005.1 coordinate 121,603, forward strand.
CCTTGTGTACGTACAGGCGCTCAGCGTTGTTGCATATCTGGCCGTTGTTGCCTATGCGGCTGTCGAGTATCCACTGTGCGGCTGCCTCAAGGTCGGCGTCGGGAAAGACTATGGCCGGGGCCTTGCCGCCCAGCTCGAGCGACACCTTGGTAATGTTCGTGGCGGCTGCCTTCATTATGCTCTCGCCTGCGCCCACGCTGCCCGTAACGCTCACTATGCCTATCTTGGGGCTGCCTGCCATCTCGTTGCCTATCACGCTGCCGCGGCCTGTCACGATGTTGATGACGCCGGCGGGCAGGCCCGACTCGGCCACCACGTGGGCGAACTCGGTGCAGTTCTCAGGCGTGAGCTGCGACGGCTTGATGACTATCGTGCAGCCTGCTATGAGGGCTGCGCCGGCCTTGCGGGCGATGAGGAAGAAGGGGAAGTTCCACGGCAGGATGCCGGCCACCACGCCTATGGGGCGCTTGGTGAGTATGATGGTTTCGCCGCGGCGGTCGCTCGGGATCACTTCGCCCTCTATGTGGCGTGCGAACGAGGCCATGTAGTCGAAGTAGTCGGCCGTTACGTTCACCTCGGTCGTTGCCCATGAGAGGGTCTTCCCCTGCTCGCGCATGATGATGTCGACGAACTGGTCCTTGCGCTTGCGTATGCCGTCGGCCATCTTGTGCAGATATGCTGCGCGCTCTATGGCGGGTGTGGCGGCCCATGCCTTCTGCGCTGCGCAGGCCGCGTCGAGTGCGCGGTTCACGTCTTTCACCGTTCCTTCCGGCTGTCGGCTAATTACTTCCTCGGTTGAGGGGTTAAGCACTTCTATCCATTTTCCGGAACTGCTCTCAACGAACTCGCCGTTGATGTACATTTTGAGATCTTTCATTTCGCTTATGTTTTAGGTAGATTGTTAGCCATTGTTTCTTATGAATGCTCAGCAAAAATAAACAAAAAAAACGAGAAAGGCTGTGCCGTTCTCGTTTTTTATGATAATTTTACGCTTTGTTCCGCCTCATTTTCCGAGCAGTTTCGTAATCTGCTTTTTGTAGAGCGGGGCGTCCATGTAGCCTTTGTGTACGTGGCGCAGGCGGCCCGTGCGGTCGTAGAAAGCGTATGTTGGTGCGCCGGTGCCGTGGTAGTCGTTTTCAAGTATGTGCTTCCACTGCTTTAGCGGCAGCCTGTAGTGCTCCCCTTTTAAGTCGCCTGCAAGGTATTTCCAGGCATCGGTTGACGACCATGCGGTGTTGTCGATGTAGACGAACACCACGTCGCGGCCGGCCATCTCGTTGCGTATGGCCTTCGTGTCCATGAATCCCTTGATGCACGCGCCGCACCCTGTGTACCACATATCCACCACTACGGCCTTGCCCCGGTAGCGCGCCACGATGGAGTCGAGTAGCAGCGAGTCGGGTGCGGCGGGCGTGTGGCGCAGCATGGCCATGGCCCTGCGCTCGCGGTTGGCCTTTTCGCGGAGCAGCAAGTCGTTTTCCGCCTCCAGGTATTCGCGGTAGCTGGCGGGCATGGAGTCCATCGCCAAGCGGTCGGCGGCGGTAAGGGCGGTGTGTTCCCAGGTTATCTTGCGGAATAGCTCCTGTGCCTTTTTGTCTCTGAAGTATGGTCCTTCGGCAGCCCCGAAAGCATTTATGAGCATACTGTCGGAGTGATCTCCTATTTCAGAAGAGTAATCTTTTGAGAACAATGCCTTTGGATTGTTGAGCGATTTCAGTGCGCCGCAGCTTTTTATGTGGGTGCGCATGGAGTCTTGCAGGCCGTAGTAGAATTCCTGGGTGTCTTCTTCCCGGCTCATCACGCCCTTGTAGAGGCGGGCGTTTCTGAGCGCAGCCGTACCCATGAAGAGGTTTGATAATAGTTCGAAGTCGTTCGTCATGGCCTCTGCTTCGCGTGTGGCGCGGCTCACCGGAAGCCTGCTCCACCGTCCGGCGCGTTCGCGGTGCAGGTTCTTCACGTGCTCGGCGTATTGCTCTGCGCTCCAGTGCTCGATGCCTTCCTGATCCCAATGACTCCACCAAGGGTTGGGGTTGTCCGTCAGTTCCTGCGCCAGTAGGGCGTGAGGGCCGGCGAAGTATGCCAGTGGGCCGTGGCTTCGCTCGCCCTTATGCAGCGTGGAGCTGCGGCGCGATAGTTCGCGCAGGCTCACGTAAACATTGGTAGTGCGGTCGGCCTCGGCGTAGCAGATGATGTTGTATGGATACGGACTGATCCATAATACTATTGGCGTGGTAGCGGCTACGGGCAGGCTTACAGTGCAGCAGCCCACGCTGTCTATGCTGGCAGGCTGCATCACTGATATGTTTGGCACGAAGAGGCCGAGTTGTTTCCACTTGACGCTGATGCCGTCCATAGCGGGTTGGTATTCGAGCAGGTGTACTTTTACCGTCGCCGTGCCGTATTTGAATGTGGGTGAGGGTAGGGGTGAGACCGTGTCGGCAGCCAGTTTGCCCACGCCTTGGGGCAGGGCGAGCGGTGGCAGCGAACCGTCGAGCCTTATCCCGGCAATGGTTTTGCCGCGCTTGCGTGGCTTGGCCGTCTCGCAGAGCGTCACTTCGCGTGTGCCTTCGGCCACGGGGGCGAACACGAGGCTCACCCTCATTTGGCCCGATTCGGGCAGTCGCACCTTCTTGCCCGGCTCTATGCCGTAGACCCGCAGCAGAGGATATGTGTGTCCGTCTGTGGCGGTTAGTGTGGTTGTCTGGGCGATGGAAAAGCGTTCTTTCGGCCTGCCGGTGTAAAGGATGGCCACGGTCGTGGCCGTGTCGGAGAGCGCGATGCTCTCCACTTCCAGCCCATCTGTGCTGTTCCACACGTACTGCGGGCGGTCGATTGTGCGCGCCCCGGCCATGGCCGAAGCCGCGCAGAGCACTGCCATGAGCGTAAGCAGGCTGCGTATTGGCGTTGTTTTCATTATTGTGGGTTTTGTCTTAGGTTTCTTAAATGAATTATGCCGGCGGCAGCACCGTCGGCATAATGTTCTCTTTGTTGCCGTATGGAAGTTCAGCACTTGTGCGTCATGATGTCGAGCACCATGTTGTCGGTGCTTGCCATGGCGTCGGCGCCGATAGAGGTCAGGTTGTGTATGCTGCGGTCAACGTCGTCGTCGATTATTCCCTCGGCGCTGCTCACGCATTTGCCCTCCATCGACAGCAGTGCCGAGAGGATGGCCGTGGACACGCCCGAGGAAATCTTCAGCGAGCAGCTCGGCTTCGCCCCGTCGCATATCATGCCGGTTATGTTGGCTATCATGTTCTTCACGGCGTGGCACACGTGCTCGTAGTTGCCGCCCATGAGGTAGGTTATGCCGCAGCTGCTGCCTATCGACGCCACCACGCAGCCGCAGAGAGCCGACAGCTTGCCGAGGCTCTGTTTTATGTAGATGGCCGTAAGGTGGCTCAATGTCAGCGCGCGTATCAGCTCCTCCTCGGTGTTCTCGTTCTCCTGCGCGTAAACCGCCACGGGGTTGGTGGCGCATATTCCCTGGTTGCCGCTGCCGCTGTTGCTCATCACGGGTATCATGGCTCCGCCCATGCGGGCGTCGCACGCCGAAGCCGTCCGGGCCAAAATCTTTGAAAAGATGCTCTTGCCGAAGATGCCTTGGCTCAGCGGGCGGTCGATGGTCTTGCCCAGGTTGTGGCCGTAGTTGCCCTTGATGGCCTCGCTGGCAGCGCGCATATTGTAGTCCTTGGTCTCTGTGATGAAGCTTATTTCGTCCACGGGCGCGGTGGTGGCGAAGTCGTAGACGAGGCGCATATTGAGCATGATGTCGTCCTCTTCCTCACCCGCTGCTGTCTTGGGGCGGTTGTCGAAGAGGGCCTTGCCGTCCTTCTCGACGTACACGAACGTGGTGTGTCCGCCCGCGATTACGGCAGTCGCCTCGCTGCCCCCGGCCTTGCAGCATACCTCTATATATAGTTTCTCGGTGATGCCCTGCTTGAGCTTGATGTCGATGTGCTTCCCGGCGATGTAAGCCTTGCCCTCTTCGAGAGCCTCGGGCGTGAGGTCCTTGAGCACTTCGAGCTTGTAGTCGCTCTTGCCAATGAGCGCGCCGAGGGCTATGGCTATGGGCAGTCCGATCATGCCCGTGCCGGGAATGCCCACGCCCATGGCGTTTTTCAGTATGTTGGCGCTAAGCAGCACGCTTATCTCCCCGGGCTTGCAGCCCAGCGTCTCGGCGGCCTTTGCCGTGCAGAGTGCCACGGCCATAGGCTCTGTGCAGCCGATGGCAGGCACCACTTCCTTGTGTATGAGCCTTACGATGCGGCTCCTTGTCTCCTTGTCCAGCATTGTGCGTCAACGCTTTGAGTAGTTGTCAAGGCCCTTTTGCAGGAAGTCTATGTACTCCTGCAGGTTCTCATCGTAAGAGCGGCTGCCGTTGAGCGGCTTGCCGTCGTTGTCGAGCAGCACGTAGAAAGGCTGCGTGTTGGCGCCCACCTTGGTGCGCTGCAGGTAGCTCCACTTGTCGCCCACGGTGCGCAGCGTGCGCTGTTGCCCGTTCTCTTCCACCTGCATAGGCTCCGGCAGAGGCGTCTTGTCGTCCACGTAGAGCGAAATGAGCACATAGTCGTTGTTCAGTATGTCGGCCACTTTGGGGTCTGTCCACACGGCGGCCTCCATCTTCCGGCAGTTCACGCAGCCAAAGCCGGTGAAGTCTACCATCACGGGCTTGCCCTGTGCGCGCGCTGCCGCCATGCCCTCGTCGTAGTCGGTGTACTTGGCCTCAACCGACTCCTCGTGCAGGTTGAAGTCTTGCGTGTTCATGGGCGGGGCGAATGCGCTTATCGCTTTGAGCGGCGCGCCCCAGAGGCCCGGCACCATATATATAGCGAAAGCCAGCGAAATCATGGCCAGGAAGAACTGCGGCACGTTGGTGCGGCGGTCGGGGTCGTCGTGGGGGAACTTCAGCCAGCCGAGCAGGTAGATGCCCATGAGGCCGAAGATTACTATCCACAGGGCCACGAACACCTCGCGGTCGAGTATGTGCCAGCCGTAGGCGAGGTCGGCCACGGAGAGGAACTTCAGGGCGAAGGCCAGCTCGATGAAGCCCAGCACCACCTTTACCACGTTCATCCACCCGCCCGACTTGGGAGCCGACTTCAATAGGCTGGGGAACATAGCGAACAGCGTGAACGGTATGGCAAGCGCGATGGCGAAGCCGAGCATGCCCAGCGTGGGGCCCACGATGCTGCCTTGCGTTGACACGGCCACGAGCAGGAAGCCTATGATGGGGCCGGTGCACGAGAACGACACGAGCGTGAGCGTGAACGCCATGAGGAAGATGCTGAGCAGTCCGCTGGTGTTCTCCGACTTCTGGTCGATCTTGTTGCTCCACGACGATGGCAGCGTTATCTCGAACGCGCCGAAGAACGAAGCGGCGAACACCACCAGCAGGAGGCAGAAGAAGATGTTGAACACTGCGTTGGTCGACAGCGCGTTGAGCGCGCTCGCGCCGAAGAGCAGCGTCACCACGAGGCCCAGCAGCACGTAGATTACCACGATGGAGATGCCGTAGGTCACGGCCTCGCGTATGGCCTTGCCGCGCTCCTTGTTGCGCTTGAGGAAGAAGCTCACCGTCATCGGGATGATGGGCCACACGCACGGGGTGAGCAAGGCCAGGAAGCCGCCCACGATTCCGGCCAGGAAGATGTAGAGCAGCGAGCTGTTCTGTGTGGATTCGTCGTAGGCGTTAAGCTCGTCTATCACCGGCTCCCAGAGCTTTCCGGCCTCCGCCGCCGACAGTGCCGTGGCGGCTGCGGCGGTGTCGGCCTTGGCCGTGTCAGCCTGCGCGGCAGCCTCTTCTGCCTTCGCCTCTGGCTCTTCCACGGCTTCCTCCTCAGCCTTTTCGGCCTTGGTGGCGGCCACAGCTGGCGACTTGCCCGCCTTCACGAGGGCCACCTGCGACGGCGGCAGGCACATCTCGTCGTTGCACGCGCCGTATTCCAGGTAGCAGTCTATGTCGTAGTTTGGCTTCGTGAAGCGTATTTTCTGCACGAACGTGGCGCTGCCCTCGAAGAAGCGCAGCTCCATGCCGAACATATTGTCGAACTGCTTCACCTCCTTTCCCCTCGGGGTGAGCTTGCCAACGGTTTCCGCGCCGTCCATCTTGTTTGAGTGGAACGAGGCGGATATGGGCCCGTCGCTGCCCAACTCGGTGGAATACAAGTGCCACCCTTTGTCAATCTTTGCCGAAAACACGATTTCCGCTTCGCCGCCGCCGAGCATCTTCAGCTCCGACGAGAAGTGGACCGGCTCAACCATCTGCGCCATCGTGGCCATAGTAAGCCACAGCACGGCCATCATCGCTAAGAGTCTCTTCATTTCTTGCTGTCGTTTTTTTACGGTGCAAAATTAGTAAAAATACTGCCAATAAATTGCAACGTGCTTGTATTTATTATATTTTTGCAGACAGGCTGTTATGTTTTTGCAGGCAGGCAGCCGCTGCGCTGTCTATTTATGCGGGCCGCCGCGCCCTGTCGCTGAAGCATTGGCGGCGCGCGTGGAGTGCAGTGGGAATAATGAGTTTTTGTAAAACAATGTTACCGTTTGTGCCTTTTGCCTCAATGCCTTGGTTTTCTGTGCGTTGCGGGTCGTGCCGTCTTGGCGTGTAAAACAGGCCGTCTTAGCGTGTAAAACAGGCCGTTTGGCGATGCGAAACGGCCTGTTTCATGGTGCGAAACGGCACACATGGCTTTGATGGATGGAGTTTGTAAAGATAAATCTGAGTAGGACATGGTGTCCGGCTTTGCTACTTGCTGGGATATACGGCAAAGGCCGCAACATATCGCCATTGCGTATGTGCGGCCTTTTGGGTAAGCCCGGTTGCGTTGCGCCCCGCCGTCAGATGTCGAGCACAAGCTCCACGGGGCAGTGGTCGCTGCCGTATATTTCGGTGTGGATGTTGGCTTCACTTACCTTTTCGTCGAGCCTTTGGGAGGTCACGAAGTAGTCTATGCGCCACCCTGCGTTCTTCTCGCGGGCCTTGAAGCGGTACGACCACCACGAATAGGTAACTTCCTCTGGGTGCAGCAGGCGGAACGTGTCTGTGAATCCGCTCGCGAGCAGCTGGGTGAACTTCTCGCGCTCCTCGTCGGTGAATCCTGCGTTGCGGCGGTTGGTCTTGGGGTTCTTAAGGTCAATCTCCTTGTGGGCTACGTTCATGTCGCCGCACACTACCACGGGCTTCACGGCGTCGAGCCGGCGCAGGTAAGCCTGGAAGTCGTCCTCCCACTTCATGCGGTAGTCGAGCCGCCGCAGTCCGTCCTGCGAGTTGGGCGTGTAGACGTTTACGAGGTAGAAGCCTTCGGTTTCGAGGGTGATTACGCGCCCCTCGTGGTCGTGCTCGTCGATGCCGATGCCGTAAGCCACGGCGAGAGGCTTGCGCCGTGTGAAGATGGCCGTGCCTGAGTAGCCTTTCTTGTCGGCGTAGTTCCAGTAGGATTCATACCCGTCGAAGCTTAGGTCGAGCTGCCCCTGCTGCATCTTGGTTTCCTGCAGGCAGAAGAAGTCGGCGTCGAGCTGCCTGAATGAGTCGCTGAAGCCCTTGCCCTCGCAGGCCCTGAGGCCGTTCACGTTCCATGAAATGAGTCTTGTCATGGGTTGTTCTCGTTTTTTTGTTTGTTATGTATGATGTGTGTGGGGCCGCAAGGTGCGGCTAAAAGGAAGGCGGCGGTCATGCCGAGGCACGACCGCCGCCCTTTTATCACGGTTTGTTCCTGTTCAGAACTTGGCCATCTTTATTGCGTCCACGGCGCACTCATCGCCCTTGTTGCCGAGCCGTCCGCCGCTGCGGTCCTTGGCCTGCTGCAGGTTTTCGGTGGTGAGCAGGCCGAAGATTATTGGTATCTCGCTCGTGGTGTTGAGGCGGGCTATGCCGTAGGTCACGCCTTGGCAGATGTAGTCGAAGTGCGGCGTCTCGCCCCGTATCACGCAGCCGAGTATGATCACGGCGTCGTAGTTGCCGTTGAGGCTCATCTGGCGTGCGCCGTATATCAGCTCGAAGCTGCCCGGCACGGTCTTCACGTGGATGTTCTCGGGCAGCGCGCCGTGCTTTTCGAGCGTGTCGACGGCCCCCTTGAGCAGCGCGCCGGTTACTTCCTTGTTCCACTCGGCCACCACGATGCCGAAGCACATGTTGCTTGCGTCGGGCACGCTCTGCGTGTCATAGTCCGACAGGTTGTGCAGTGCTGTTGCCATGTTTATTCAGCTGAGGCGCGCTCTATGTACTTGTCTATCACCTGATACTGCATTGAGTTGAAGTACTTCTGCTTCACTTCCTTGTACAGTTCGAGGGCCTCCTGCTTCTTGCCCTGGCTCTCCAGTATCTCGCCGGCCTGTATGAGGAACGTTGGCGAGAGGCTGTTGTTGTCGGCGTTCTTGGCTGCCCGCTTCAGGCACTCTACGGCCTTGTCAAGCTGCTTCAGGTGGGCGTAGGCGTTGCCGAGGGCTGCCTCGGCGGCGGGGCTTATCATCTGGTCGTCCTGCAGGTCGAACTTCTCAAGGTAGTTTGCGGCCTCGGTCCACTTGCCAAGCTGCGCGTAGCACAGCCCGGCGTATAGGTTGGCAAGGTTGCCGGCGTCGGTGCTGCCGTAGTCGGAGGCTATGCTGATGAAGCCTGCGTAGCCTATGCTGTCGCCGTTGAGGGCTTTGGCGTATTCCTCCATGCCGAAGTACTCCTGCCCCTTGGCCAGGGCCGTGCTTGCCTTCTCGGCGCGCGGTGCTGCCACGTAGCTGTTGTAGATTATCACTCCGGCTATGACTACTATCACGGCTATCGCGCCGTAGATGATGGCTTTCCTGTATTTCTCGAAGAAAGTCTCGCTGATGTTGACTGTGCTCCCGCCGTTGGAAGCCTCGTTCTGGTTGTTGTTGCTTGCCATTATCTTGTTGTTTTTACTTCGGTTAAAATTGCGCGGCAAAATTACTGAATTTATTGCAGATTCTGAAATTTATCGTTCACTTTTTTCGTTTATGACTGATAAATGGCTTAACTTTGCAGGAAATATGCTGCGTTCGGGAAACTGGAGGCAAGATTCCTTTCCGCTCGCTTGCGCTATTTTTGCATTTAAACAGCAAGATGAGGACCGATGATCCTGCAAAAACTTTCGATACTGAATTACAAGAACATCAAGGCGGCCGAGCTTGACCTTTCGCCCGGGCTTAACTGCCTTGTGGGGCCTAACGGCGCCGGCAAGACCAATGCCATCGATGCCGTGCATTACCTGTCGTTCTGCCGCAGCGCGCTGTGCGCCGTAGACTCGCAGGTGATGCGCCACGGCGAGGATTTCTTTATGCTCGAAGGCCGCTACCAAACCGACGGGGGCGAGCCGCTGTCTGTTTATTGCGGCATGAAGCGCGGCACCAAGAAGCACTTCAAGCGCGACGGCAAGGAATACCGGCGCCTGTCGGAGCACATCGGGCTGGTGCCGCTTGTGTCGGTGTCGCCGGCCGACTCGCTGCTCATCGACGGCGGGAGCGAGGAGCGCCGCCGCCTCATGGACATTGTAATCTCGCAGTACGACCGAGCTTACCTCGATGCGCTGGCCCGCTATTCCAAGGCGCTGGCGCAGCGCAATGCCATGCTGCGCGCCGAGGCTGAGCCTGACCCTGAGCTGATTGGCATACTCGAAGAGCAGATGGCAGCCGAGGGCGAAGCCATATTCGCACGTCGCGAGGCTTTCGTTGAGGAGCTTGTGCCGGCTTTCCAGCACTATTACTCGGTGATATCGTCGGGGCGCGAGAGCGTGGGCATAGCTTACGAGTCGCACTGCTGGCGCGGCCCCCTGCTCGACGTGATACGCCGCGACCGCGCCAAGGACCGCGCCGTGGGCTATTCGCTCCACGGCATCCACCGCGACGACCTTGCCTTTACCCTTGGCGGCCACCCCATGAAGCGCGAGGGAAGCCAGGGCCAGGGTAAGACGTTCGTGGTGGCGCTTAAGCTCGCGCAGTTCGGGTTCCTCAGCCGCACGGCTTCCCGCACCACTCCTCTCTTGCTGCTCGACGATGTGTTCGACAAGCTCGACGCTGCCCGTGTGGAGCGCATCGTGGCCTTGGTGTCGGGCGAGGGCTTCGGCCAGATATTCATGACCGACACCAACCGCGAGCACCTCGACGGCATACTGCGCATCTGCTCGCACGACTATAAGATTTTCCGCGTAAGCGACGGGGAGATAAAGGAGGGCGGAGATGTTTAAGCGCGATGTGCAGACTATACGCGACCTCGTGCTGCGCAACCTGCGGCAGCAAGGCTTAGAGACGCCGCTCTTGCAGAAGCGGCTCGTGGATGCGTGGCCCTTGGTGGCCGGGCCGGTGGTTGCCCACTACACGCAGGGGGCATATATAATGAACCAAGTGCTCCACGTAAGGCTCTCAAGCCCGGCCCTCAGGGCCGACCTGAGCATGCGGCGGCGCGACTTTGTGCAGCGTCTCAATGCCCATGTGGGCAGTCATGTCATCGTTGACATACGCTTTTGCTGAGTGCGGCTGCTCAAAGCTGCATGCTGAAGCTGGTCCAATCATACAGTGCCTCGGGCGAGATGGCGGCGAGGCTGTCGAGTATTGAGGGGGTGATGGGTTTTATTGTGAAAGTCGTGTCGGTTGACAATGAGCCTTCAACGTATCTTTTTATCCGGCAGCTTATTTGCTCGTCACTCTCGCTGTTGAGCACTTTCGTGAAGTCGGCATAGCACCACACTCCGCTGCCACTGTAGGCTGCGTTGTGTACTATGCGGAAAACAAGGCTGTCGCGGGGTATTCCGTGTTCTTTAGTTGAGTACTCACTTATACGTGAGTCGCCCATATACAGGTCCGACGTGCGCGAAGCTGTTACGCTGAACTCGCCGTAAGGTTCCATGGCCTCTATGTCTCCGCCAAACGTTACGACAACGGTCGTGTGGCGGAATGTGGGCTTGGGCGTGTCTTCCGCGCACGAAAAGAGCGCGGTAAGGCATAGTATGGCTGCCAAGGGGCGTATAATATACCTTTTCCCTATCATTGTCTAATGTGATTTTATTGCGTTTGCTTCGTTGCCGCATGGGCTGCATCGCGCCGCAGGCACTCCGCCTCGGGGTGGTTGAGGCCTGCGGTGGCCCTTGCTTTCGTGGGCTTGCGGCTTGGCGTAGTGGTTGGGCTTAGCATACAACCTCGTCCATGGCGATGTCGGTTGGCTCCGTAGGCACGTGGTCTACGAGCTGGAACGGGAAGCACAGCCCTATCTTGTAAGCCTGCGGGATGAGCGGCAGGAAGCGGTCGTAGTAGCCCCGTCCGCGCCCCAACCGGTGGCCTTGAGGGTCGAAGGCCATGCCCGGCACGATGGCGAGGTCTATGGTTTGGTAGTCGGTGAAGGCCTGCCCGGTAGGCTCCATTATGCCGAAAGCCCCCTTAGCCATGCTCGCCGGGCCTTGGTAGAGGCGCAGCTCCATGGTCTCGGGGCCTGTTACGCGGGGCAGGACGATGGTTTTCTTCTGGCCGTCGGCAAGGAGCGGGGTGGTGTCCACCTCATCGGGCAGCGAGCAGTAGAGCATCACGGTGCGGGCGGCGAGGTAGTGCTGATGGGTCATTAGCCTCGTGACGGCGGCAAGCGACAGCCGCCCAAGCTCGTCGCCGGTGTGCCGCCGCTTGCTCTCGCGCATGGCTTGCCTAAGCTCTGCCTTACGCATGGCCTGCTGGTTTGTTGAAACCGTGCGTGGCATAGCCGCTCCACGGGGTGCGGCCCTGGGCCGTGGCCTTGCCCGCCTTGCCTGCCGGCGGGGTGGGGAAGGCCTTTCCATCGCGGAACACTTTGAGCGTCTTGCTGATGGCGGGGTCGTCCTGGTTGAGGTATTCAACCCAGTCTTCCTCATCGAGCATATTGTATATTATGCGGCTATTGATGAAACGCTCCAGCAGTTTGTGCGACTTGCGTATCATGAGGTTGCGCCGCCGCAGGCCGTTTTTTGCGGCAAAGCTTGCGAACTGCTCCACGGTGTTCTGCTTGTTGAGGTAGGCCGACAGCTCGGCCATGTCCTTGTACTGGCTCAGCTTGGGGCGGTTCTCGTCGGTGTAGTTGTAGGCAAACTGTATTATCAGCCCGCTCATGCTGGCCTCCTTGTAGTAAGAGGTGACGTCGGCCGTGTCTTCAGGCACGAAGATGTCGGGCGTAATGCCGCCCCCGCCGTACACTGTGCGCCCCATGCCGGTGTGGTAGGCCGGGCCTGAGTGCTTGATGCTGTCTTGCGAGAAGAACTCGCCGTGCTGGTAGCGGCTGAGCAGGTCGGCCTCGTAGCTTTGCTCGTCGCCTGCTGTGTAGGGCTTCTGTATGCACCGGCCCGAGGGGGTGTAGTAGCGCGCCACGGTGAGCCTCACCATCGAGCCGTCGTTGAAGGCTATCGGCTGCTGCACGAGGCCCTTGCCAAACGAGCGCCGGCCGATGATGGTGCCGCGGTCGTTGTCCTGAATGGCGCCGGCGAATATCTCCGATGCCGACGCCGAGCTTTCGTCGATGAGCACCACCAGCGGTATGTGCTGGTAGCTGCCGCGGCCGTCGCTGCGGTATTCCTGCCGCTGCGACTTGCGCCCTTGGGTGTACACTATGAGGCAGTCCTTGGGCAGGAACTCGTTTATCATCTGCACGGCCGAGGCGAGGTAGCCGCCGCTGTTGCCTCGGAGGTCTATCACGAGGTTGGCGAAGCGTTCCTCCGAGAGGCGCGCCAGGGCTATGAGCAGCTCGGGGTAGGTGTTCTCGCCGAATTTCGTTACCTTGATGTAGCCCGTGTTGTCGTCGAGCATATAGGCTGCGCTGATGCTCCGCTGAGGTATGTCGCCGCGCGTAACGGTGAACTGCCTCACGCCTTTCTCGCCGTAGCGCACCACGCCTATCTTCACTTTCGTGTCCTTGGGACCCTTGAGCCGGCGCATTGCCTCGTCGTTGGTTACTACCTTGCCCACGAAAGGCTTGCCGTCCACGGCCACTATCTTGTCGCCTGCGGCGATGCCGGCACGCTCGGCGGGGCCGTTCTTCACCACGTTCTGCACGCGTATGGTGTCCTTGCGGATGGTGAACTCGATGCCAACGCCAGAGAACGAGCCTTTAAGCTCGTCGTTGGCGGCCTGCACGTCCTTGGCGCTTATGTACACGGAGTGGGGGTCAAGCTCGGCCAGGATCTGCGGCATGGCTTTCTCCACGAGGCCGTTGATGCTCACGGTGTCTACGTACTGGTCGTCTATGATGTGCAGCAGGTTGTTTAGCTTGTTGCTGCTTGAGTTTATGATGCTGAGCCGGTTGCCCGAGAAGAGGTTGGCGTAGAACGTGCCGATGAGTATTCCCACCACCACGCAGGCGGCCATTATGAGGGGCATGAATCGGTTAGACTTGTTCTTGTTCATTGTCGTCCGGATTTAGGTAAGTTACTTCGATGTTGGCCTGCCGGAGCAGCTCTATGCCGTCTTCGAGGCGGTAGTGCTCGGCGTAGACCACGCGCTTGATGCCTGCTTGGATTATGAGCTTGGAGCACTCTATGCAGGGCGAGGCCGTGACGTAGAGCGTGGAGCCGTCGCTGTTGTTTGAGCTGCGGGCGAGCTTCGTTATGGCGTTGGCCTCGGCGTGGAGCACGTAGGGCTTCGTTATGTTGTTTTCGTCTTCGCAGATGTTCTCGAAGCCGCTTGGCGTGCCGTTGTAGCCGTCGCTTATTATCATCTTGTCTTTCACCACGAGCGCGCCCACCTTGCGCCTCTTGCAGTAGCTGTTCTCGGCCCAGATGCGCGCCATGCGCAGGTAGCGCAGGTCGAGCAGGCGCTGTTTCTCCTCCTGTGTCATTGTTGTTTCTGCTTGTTTCGCTTTATGCCGTTGCGCTTGAGGAGCGCGTCGATGGTGGGCTCGCCGCCCCTGAAGCGCTTGTAGAGCGTCATGGGGTGCTCGGTGCCGCCCTTCGACAGTATCTCCTCGCGGAAGCGGCGTGCCGTTTTGGGGTTGAAGATGCCTTCCTTCTTGAACACGCTGAAGGCGTCGGCGTCGAGCACCTCGGCCCACTTGTAGCTGTAGTACCCGGCGGCGTAGCCTCCGGCCATGATGTGGCTGAACTGCACTGTCATGCAGGTGTCGTTGCGCTGTGGCGTCACCATGGCCTTGGCCCAGGCTTTCTTCTCGAAGGGTATGATGTCTTCGGTCAGTGGTTCCTTGAGGGTGTAGTATGCCATGTCGAGCAGGCCGAAGCTCACTTGGCGCATGCATGAGTATGCGGCCATGAAGTTGCGGCTCTTCACTATGGCCTTTATGAGCTTGTCGGGCAGTGGCTCGCCGGTCTTGTAATGGAATGCGAACGTGCCCAGGAACTCCTTTTCCACGGCGTAGTTCTCCATGAACTGCGACGGCAGTTCCACGAAGTCCCACCACACGTTGGTGCCGCTGAGGCTCTCGAAGCGGGTGTTGGCGAAGATGCCGTGGAGGGCGTGGCCAAACTCGTGGAGGAACGTCTCCACCTCGCCCAGAGTTAGCAGCGCTGGTTTTTCGGGCGTTGGCTTGGTGAGGTTCATCACTATGCTTACGTGGGGCCTTACGTTGCGCCCCTTGCGGTCGATCCACTGGCCCTGGTATTCGGTCATCCACGCGCCGCCCTGCTTGCCCTTGCGCGGGAAGAAGTCGGCGTAGAGCACTGCCAGGTAGGAACCATCGGCGTCGGCCACCTCGTAAGCCTTCACGTCGGGGTGGTAGGTGGGTATGTCGGGGTTTTCCCTGAAGGTTATGCCGTAGAGGCGCGTGGCCAGCCCGAACACGCCCTTGATGACGTTCTTCAGTTCGAGGTAAGGGCGCAGCATCTCGGCGTCCACGTTGTATTTTTGCAGTTGCAGCTTGTGCGAATAGTAGCTTTGGTCCCACGGCTCGGGGCAGAAGCGCACGCCCTCCTTCTTCTTGGCGTAGGCGGTGAGCTGCCTCATCTCTTCCTGCGCGGCGGGCTTGTAGGCCTGTATGAGGTCGTTGAGCAGCTTGTACACGTTCTTGCGCTTGCCGGCCATGCGGTGCTTGAGCACGTAGTCGGCGTAAGTGCGGAAGCCGAGCAGCTGGGCCATCTCGCGGCGCAGGTTGACGAGCCGCTTGCAGATGTCGAGGTTGTTCTCGGTGTTGTCGTGCAGGCACTCGGTGTTCTTGGCCATGTACATCTGCCTGCGCAGCTCGCGGTTGTCGGCGTAGGTCATGAATGGGCTGTAGCTCGGGTAGTCGAGCGTGAACACCCAGCCCTCCTTGCCCTCCTGCGCGGCCTCTGCCGCCGCGGCCTCGATGGCCGAGTCGGGCAGGCCGGCGAGCTGCTGCCTGTCGGTGATGTGCAGCTTGAAGGCCTTGTTCTCCTTCAGCAGGTTCTGCGAGAACTGCAGCGAGAGCATGCTGGCCTCCTCGGTGAGCTTGCGCAGGCGCTCCTTGCCTTCGTTGTCGAGCAAGGCTCCGCTGCGCACAAAGCCCTCGTAGCTGTCGTCGAGCAGCCGCTTCTCTTCGCTTGTGAGCCGGCGGTGGTACTGGTGTACGCGCCTCACGCGCTCGAAGAGGCGCGGGTTGAGGCGCACGTCGTTGGCGTGCTGCGTGAGCAGTGGCTGCATTTTCTGCGCCAGTGCGTCCATCTCGTCGTTGGTCTCGGCGCTGAGCAGGTTGAAGAACACTGTCGACACGCGCGAGAGCAGGTCGTAGTAGCCTTCGCGTTCGTCGTCGGTGTTGATTATGGTGTTGTCGAATGTGGGTTTCTCGGGGTTGCTTACGGTTTTCTCTATCAGCTCGTTGTCGCGCCGTATGCCCTCGATGAACGCTTCCTCGAAGTCGGCGATGGTTATTCGGTCGAACGGCACAGTGTCGTGTGGGGTGCCGTATGGTTCAAAGAAAGGGTTTTTGTGCTGTGTATTTCCGTTGTTGTTCTCGCCCATAAGTCGTTGGTTTCTTTGGAGATGCAAATATAAAGATAAAAGGCGTAAGTAACGAACAATTCACGAAGATTAACGGAGCTGGCAACTGTTGCGGGTCGTTTTCGGCTGCCGCAGCTTGGGCTTTTGGGGCCTCGGTGGAGCTTGGTGAAAGACTGTGGGTGGAGGGCGGATTTGCGAAACAGGCCGTTTGGCAAGCCCAAACGGCCTGTTTCGCGGCCTAAAACGGCCTGTTTTGCAGGCTAAAACGGCCCGTTTTGCAAAGCCATTGGAAATCAATGGGTTATAAAGGCGGTTCGGGGTGCGTCTTAAGGGCCATGGAATGGGCCTCCGAAGGGTGCTGCCGGAGGGCCGCTGCGATGCTATGCGAGGGCTTCGCGGAGCCGTTCGAGGGCCGGCACTGCGATGAGGCCGCGGCCCTGCTCTATGAGGCCTGCGTCGCGCATGGCCCTGAGCGCATGGGATACGTTGAGGCGGCTGTCGTTTACCTCGGCCGCCAGGCGCTCCATGAGTATGCTCACCACCTTGCGCCCGTGGGCGGTGAGGCAGCGGGCGGCCACAAAGCGGGCTATGCGGCGGCGCAGGTCGGCGGGCGGGGTGAGCCATGGCTGCGCGGCTGCGCGCTGCGCCTCGGTGGCAAGGAGGTTGAGCAGGTTGAGCCTGAAGGCCATGAACTCATCGCAAAGGCGAGCCACCTCCACCTTGTCGATGGCGATGAGGTGGGCGTCGGTTAGGGCGGTGAACGTGGTCATGCGCTCCTGGTGGAGGCCAAAGAGGCGTTCGGGCTCCATTATGTAAGGCGCGGCTATGTCCTCGCTTATGGTATATGCCCCGTCGGCAGAGGCCGTGGCGGCTTGCAGCCGCCCACCGGCCAGCATCAGCAGGCGCCCGCCGGCGTCGCCCCGGCGTGCCGCCTCGGTGCCGGCCGCCAGTTTCAGGAAGTCGAACTTGGTGCGGCCTGCCAGGCGTTCCAGCTCTTCGTGGCCCATGCCTTTGAAGAGCGGGAAGCCCAGCAGCGTGTGGAAGAGTCTTAGGGTGGGCATCGGCCTATTTGCTGATTTTGTCTCTCAGCGAGGGCGAGAACCACACTTGGTTGTTTCCCTCGTCGTCGGAATAGATGAAATAGGCCATCAGTTCGGGGTGCTCGGCCAGTATCGTTTGCGCCCGCTCGAGCCCGAGCACCATGAAAGCCGTGGCGTAGGCGTCGGCCGTGGCGCAGTTGTCGGCCAGCACCGTTGATGAAAGTATGTTGTGCTGCACGGGGTATCCCGTGTGAGGGTCGATGGTGTGGGCGTACTTCTTGCCGTCCTTGTAGTAGAAGTTGCGGTAGTTGCCGCTTGTGGCCATGGCTTTGTCTGTGACGTTGAGCACGGTCTGCACCTCTTGGTTGGTGCTCAGGGTGTCGTCGGTGGGCTTAGTCACGCCTATGCGCCACGGCACCCTGCGCTCGCTCACGCCCCTTGTCACTATCTCGCCGCCTATCTCCACCATGAAGTTTTCCACGCCCCGGCTGCGCAGGTAGGCCGCCACCACGTCGCTGCCGAAGCCCTTGGCTATGGCGCTGCAGTCGAGCATGAGGCGCGGGTCGGCCTTTGCCACGCGCCTGCCGCAGAGCTTCACCTTGTCGAAGCCCACGAAGCTGAGCAGGCTGTCGATGGCCTGGGGCGTAGGCTCCGTGCCTTGCTTGAAGCCGAAGCCCCATGCGTTTACTAGCGGGGCCACGGTGATGTCGAAGGCGCCGCCCGTTTCGCGGGCCACGTCTTCGGCAAGGCGGAACACCCGCGTGAACAGCTCGTCGGCCTCCACCGGCTCGCCCCTGTTGACGGCGGAGATGGTGGAGCTGGGGTTGAAGGGCGAGAGCGACGCGTCCACGCGCTGCAGCTCGGCCTTTATCCCGGCGTGGAGGTCGGAGTCCGACTGGTAGGTGATGTTGTAAACCGTGCCGAACACCGTGCCGGAGTTGTGATGGTAGGGCGCCGATGGCTGGTGCCTCACGATGAGAATCACGCCTGCCACAAGCGCAGCCAGCACGGCCAGCTGCCATGCCGTGCGCCGCTTGCGCCTTTGGGGATGGGGTGCCTGTGTGCTTGCCATGGCTTGCTCTATATGTCGATTATTACGTTGAAGTTTGCCCCGATGCGCGTGTCGCCGGCCTTTCCGTAGCCCGGCACGTACCATGTGTTGCCCACGCTGCTGTCCGTGTGGGCAAGGCGCATCTTGTATCTTACGCTCCAGCCGAGGTGGAGCGGCCCCCACAGCCTTGTGTCAAGCCCCAGCACCACCTCAGCCCAGTGCTGGTTGCACTTGTCGCCGCTTACGCTGAAGCCGGCGTCCCAGCCCCATACGGGGTCTTGGAAGGTGGGCCTGGATATGTCTACCTTGTACGACGTGAATGCGTAGCGCAGCCCGGCGTACAGCCTGTTGGCCGTGTGCTTGTTCTTGAGCAGGTTGAGGTCGCAGCCTATGCGGAAGTAGGGGGCCTCAGTCTTGTAGCTTATCTCGGTCACTTCGTCATCGTGGTCGGCCATGCCGTAGCCCACCTCCACTATCGGGAAGTACTGGTTGTGCAGGTTGAGGCGCACCGCCGCCTCGTATTCGCCGTAGTCGCTCAGGGCCA
Source organism: uncultured Prevotella sp. (assembly GCA_944319915.1). Taxonomy (GTDB): domain Bacteria; phylum Bacteroidota; class Bacteroidia; order Bacteroidales; family Bacteroidaceae; genus Prevotella. The sequence goes on from CALUEY010000005.1 coordinate 140,102, forward strand.
GTATCACTGGGCCGGCGGCGTCGAACGACACGGCGAAGCCGTTGAGCAGCGGCACGGAGTCCTTCGCTATGGTGAAGAGCTTGCCCTGGGCGTCGGCGCGCAGCCCTGCCATGAGCAGCGCGGTGCTAAGGGCGAGCCTTGAGATAAAGGTGGAAATGTTCTGTCGAAGCGTCATAGTCAACGTGTTGTTTGTTTACCGCAACGGAGTCGATGGCGTTGCGCGTCCACCTCACGGCAGTGATGTAGTGGAAGAACGATATGTTGCAGTCTACCGACTCGAAGTGCGGGTAGTTGTCTTTCCTTACGTAGACCGTGTCGATTGACGTGTTGAGGAGCGTGTCGGTGATGTAGAAGAATAGCGTGTCCTCGGGGTCGGTGTAGCTTATGGGCAGCTCGAACGAGGTGGTGTTCACGCTCCGGTTGAGCAGCACGCTGTCCGTGCCGTCGCGCCTTGTGGTGGTTATGGTGAGCGTGTCGCGCAGCGTGTCGCGCCCGCCGCCAGCCTTGTGCAGGCCATACGATGTGTATACGGTGTTCTGCACGGGGCAGTCTACCGACGAGCATGCGGCTGCGACGAGCGTAGCCGCCACGAGGAACGCCGCCTGGAGCCTTGCGCCGCGGCCCTGCCGGCGGTGGCTGGGGCAGCCAGCAGCTGTCCTCAGTCGTTTTTCCTGTTGCCTGCGCACCTTATTTCCTCCTCTATTTGGTAGTCGTTCCTGCTTGTTGAGTTGCGGCTGATGAGGTCGCCGAGGAAACCGGCGAGGAACAGCTGCGTGCCTATCATCATCATCGTGAGCGCGATGTAGAAGTATGGCGAGTCGGTCACGAGCCTCTGAGGCACGCCGCTGGCGAGGGCGCAGAGCTTGTCGATGCCGAGGATGGCGGCCGAGATGAAGCCTATCATGAACACTATCGTGCCAAGGAAGCCGAACACGTGCATCGGCTTGCGGCCGAAGCTGCTCAGGAACCAGAGCGTGATGAGGTCGAGGTAGCCGTTGAAGAAGCGGTTTAGCCCGAACTTCGTCTTGCCGTACTTGCGCGCCCTGTGCTTCACGACCTTCTCGCCTATGCGGGTGAAGCCGGCGTTCTTGGCCAGGTAGGGGATGTAGCGGTGCATCTCGCCGTAAACCTCAATGTTCTTCACCACTTCCTTGCGGTAGGCCTTCAGGCCGCAGTTGAAGTCGTGCAGGTTCTTTATCCCGCTTATCTTGCGGGCCGTGGCGTTGAACAGCTTGGTGGGTATGGTCTTTGAGAGCGGGTCGTAGCGTTTCTTCTTGTAGCCCGACACGAGGTCGTAGCCGCCGTCCTTTATCATGCGGTAAAGCTCGGGAATCTCGTCGGGCGAGTCCTGCATGTCGGCGTCCATGGTTATCACCACGTCGCCTTGTGCCTGCGCGAAGCCGCAGTGCAGGGCCGGACTCTTGCCATAGTTGCGCCTGAACTTGATGCCGCGCACGCATTCCGACTGGCGGCTGAGGCTCTCTATCACGTCCCAGGAGTGGTCGGTGGAGCCGTCGTTGACGAATATCACCTCGTAGGTGAAGTTGTTCTCTTTCATCACCCGCTCAATCCAGGCGAAGAGTTCGGGAAGCGATTCTTCCTCGTTGAATAAAGGTACTACGACAGATATGTCCATTTGGGTTTGTTGTTTGCTTGGGGGTTATTGTTGCTTGCTGCCCGGCAGGGCTTTCCTCTTGATTATGGCGGCTGCCGGCAGGCTCAGCACGATGCCGCAGGTTACGTTCATGCTAAGTATGTTGAGCACTATGTAGATAGGGTCGGTCTGTGCCATCTCGCTTATGGCTTGCTGCATCTGCTGCTTGCCCATGCCGTAGGCTTCGAGCATGGCGGCAGCCTCGGGCGTGCTTGCCAGGGCGGAGTAGGCGCTTACGAGGTGGCCGCCGTCGATGTAGGCGAAGTAGACGTACTGCGCCAGGGCCATGAGCAGCGATGCATACATGAACGTCAGTATGTAGTAGGCTGCAGCGCGGCGGAACGAGATGGCACCGCCGCGGGCGTTGTCGCGGAACTTCGCGAGCCTGAAGGCGGCAAACACGGGCGACAGCAGGGCCATGAGCGCGCCGGCAATCCCCATCAGCGGCGACGTAAGCCCGCCTATGTACAGCGCGAAGCTGGCTATCCACACTGCGCCGAGGTAGGCCCCGTCAACGCGGGCGAAAGCCTTCAGCTGTTGGTATTCTTCGGGAGTCATTGTCTTTCCTCTTCTTCTTTATCAAGTGCAAAAGTACTCAATTTATCACACATATAAAGGCGAAGAGTGGCGTTTTTTGATTTTTTTTGTGATAAAACTTTGCTCGATGGCAAAAAATGCGTACCTTTGCACTCGCTTTTACACGGGCAAGTCTTGCACGGCCAGCTCCCTTCGAATCCTCCAGGACGGGAACGTAGCAAAGGTAGTTGGTTGTAGCGGCGCGATGTAAGTAG
>CALUEY010000006.1 GCA_944319915.1 uncultured Prevotella sp.
CCTGTCAAAGAACTCTCTTCCTTTCAGCGCCCCGAGGTTGTTCCTCGAAAGCGGATGCAAAGGTAAGCAGTTTTCTGATACAAACAAAGCAATCTAGCGAGAAACTTTCAAAATTTAACGTTCGTTTGCAATATAAGCAGTAAAATACGCAAAGTCAAAAGCACATACATTAATTAAATAAAACAGCAATCCATTGTGCAAACACCATGAATCCTATAGCATAGCACTCCCCCTTGGCGGATTCACCCTCGCCATTGCCACGCCATAGGCTTCGCGCTGGGCTGCGCAAGGCTATCCGCCGCCGAATTCACCGATCATAAAAGGCACTTTGCAGCCAATGCAGCCGCAAAGTGCCAAAATAAATTAGAAATCAGTTTTGGAGTAATAGTCTACGATGGAAATTGCCAACGAGTATTGCCTCGGCAAGGCAGACATCACTGCTGAGGCAGGTTTAGATTCTCAAACTTAGCTCCCGGCAGGTTCTTGTCGAGCCACTGCTGCACATTCTTTGGCATATCAGCAATGCACGCTGCTATCTCAATCATCATATCCACACCCTCTTGAGCCTCATCGTTTCCGTCACTGAGCAACACGGCCTGGACGGCATTGCCGGCCTTCGCCATGCCATCATAAAAAGCCTTGGTACAAGGAAGCTCAGTGAAAGCGGCATACTGCTCCATTTCAGCTGGCGAGATGGTACCCACGCATTTTGCGAGAATCCTCTCTTTCATGAGTTCTTCAGTGTGCTTGAACACATCTGTGCCAAGCCCGTTCTGCCCAAACTTGTTCTGCATGTTGCTTGACCCGAGGCAGGCATACACCTTTTCAAAGTTCTTCCTGTAGTCATCAGGGCAAGCCACTTCAACAACATCAATATCCAATCCAAGAGCCTCAGCAACGCCAACAGACTCCATCACCTCGGCTTTAACAGCAGCCACCTTAACTGCGATGCTGGCAATAGGCTCGGCAGTAAGCGCGTTAACGTATTCTTCGAGAGTATCAAGGGCAACGTAGTGCTTAGCCATCGACTCAACCATGGCCGTTGACATCTCCAATATCACCTCATCGTAGAACTTACCAGCCAGTTCCTTGGCCTTTGCACTGCGCTGCCCATCTGTCATGCCCTTGCCCACCTCAAGCGAGTCAAGCTGCTTCTTGAAAATCTTGTCAAGCCCTGCCACCTTTTCCTTTGCCACCGGAGACACAATCTTATCCATCTTCGATATCAGGTCGTGGTAAGTAGCCTTTGGCTCCTGCGCGTTTACGCAGGCAGCAATCATGGACAGCACCGCCGTCATGAAGAAAACAGAAAATCATTTTGCCATATCTATATCTATCTTTTATTACTGAAAAAGTATTATTGACTGGAAAGCCAAGCGCGGGGCCGACTCTTCCGAGGCACGCCAAGTGCAAAGCCTCGGAAGAGCCGACATCCACTGCGCCATACGGATTACCATGTAACGCTCATTCCGAGCGAGAGGCTGGCGTTGGAGCTGAGCGGGATGCCCTCCTTGCTCAGCTTGCCGAGAATGTGGTCCATGCCTATGAAGAAGTTGTAGCCCTTGGGATGGATGTTTAGCACCCAGCCAAAGCTCGTCGTGAGACTGTTCACCGAGAGGTTTACGCCGCCGTTGAGCCACTTCAGCGGCTCATAGTTGGCGCTGAGGCGGCCCTCAGTCCATGTGTAAGGGCCGTTGATGCGCGTGCTGCTGAGGAAGCCGAACGTGATGGGCCGGTAAACCGGCAGGTTATACTGCGCGCCGAGGTTGAGCGTGGCGCCTATGCCGGTGGTGCGGCCGCCGCTCTCGCCCTTGTCCTCAAGGTGGGCAAAGTCGAGGAGGTCGTCGCCCAGACGGTCGGTCTGCTCGTCAAGTTCCTCGCCCGCCGTAGAGCGGTCAGAGCTAACGGCCACATCGTGGAATCCATCAAACTCAAACGGCTTGCCGCTACTCTCGGCGCGGGCGTTTTCTTTCCATCGTATGAAGCCGAGGTCGAGCAAGGCCGCGCTCACCGTCCAGTCCTCGTTTATCTTGTACTCGCCGCCAAGGTCGAAGGCGATGCCGAAGCCCCCCAGCCCGAAGCCGTCCACGTCAACATCGCTCACCTGCTCATACTGGCCGCGGTTCTCGTCGTTGTAGTCCTCAAGCTCCGACTCATACTTGAAGCCCTTGAGCGACACGTCGGCAGTGGCCTTGCCGCTCACCACCCACTTGTTGGCGGAGGCGAGGTCGGCCGTCATGTCCTCGAGCTTGAGGTCGGCGCGGCCCAGTCCGAAGAGGAGCTTGAACTTGGCGCCCACGCGCAGTTTCTCGTCGATCTGGCGCGAATGGCCGAAGCCCAGCTCCACGAACGACTGCGCCCCGAGGTTGATGTCGCCCATGTCGTAAGTCTGGTTGCCGGTGTTCTTGGCAAATTCAAACAGCTCGTAAGGCAGCGACACTCCGAACTGCGTGCGCGAGCTAAGCTCAATGGTGTTGTATCCACCGAAGGCCTTGAATCCGGCCGAGAGGATGGTTATGCCCACGTTGCCGATTATGCGGTTGCGGCCGGTGCTGAAGCCATCGAGTGCCTCGCCCACTGGAATGTAGGGGTTCATGAACGTGGTGAGCTTCTTGTCGCTGCCCGCCCCATACATGGGATTGTCGAAAATCACGTTCTGGTAGCCAAAGTTGCCCCTGGTGTTCACGCTGATGTTGCCGAGCGCAGGAATCGATACATAGTTCTGCTCGTTGCCGAAGGCCGGGTTCATGGAGTGGCGGAACTTGTAGTCGTTGGTGAAGTAGGCCGAGTTGAGCGACTGCGCCATGGCCCCTGCGCCCACGGCCATGCAGGCAGCGGCCAACATATATTTATAATGTGAAAGTTTCATGATCGTAAGTTGAGAATGCATTTATTTTAGTTGAAGTCGCCTATGATTGTCCCCACGAGCTTTATCTTTATGTCCTTTGCAATGAGGAAATGCTTGTTGGAGTTGAGCGTGGTGCCTTCCACCACAGGACTGGTTCCGTTGGTGGCAGCGGCCGTGATGTCGAACACCAGCCCGTCGAGCCTGCTGAGCGCATCGGGGGCATTCTGCGTCACCTTGATGGTCAGCGGCGTCTCGGCCGAAGTCTTGCCGTCGGCAGAGGCTATCACCGTGTTGCTCACCTCCACGCTTATCTCGTCGTCGCCCATGCGGCGTCCGTCCACGTCGATGGCGTGTGCGGCGAGCGTTAGGTAAGCCGGTACGCGGTTCTCTATGGTGGCCTTCATTGAGATGTATGAGTTGTCGGAGAGTTCAAAGTCCTCTATGTCCTCGTTCCAGCCGTCGATGGTGTCCTTGTAAACAATCTGCGCACCCGCGGCAAAGGCTATCGGCGCCTCAATGTTATACTTAGGCACTATCTCGTAAGGCTGGCCCAGGGTGAAGTCGCAAATTTCCGATTTATCGGCCCGCACATCGGCCTCAAAGGTTATCCTGTCGGGGATGGTCTCGATTACCTGCGAAAGCTCCGGCACCTCCTGCACCACGTCGAAGCCCGTTATGCCTTCGGCTCTGCGGCAGATGCACACGCGGGTGAGTCCTCCTGCCTGAACTCGCATCTCAGGCACCTCAACCACGGCTATTGGGTTGGGGTTGCCGTTCTTCCACGATCTTATTGTACCTCTGACGAATCCGCCCATGTCGAGGTTGCTGTTTATGGTAAGCTCTATCTGCGGGTTGTAGAGATCTACCCTCACGTTCTCGTCGTTGAGGAAGTCGGGTATGCCGGTTATCTCCACGTCGCCAAGGTCGTGGAGGTCAATCTCGGGGTCGAACTTTCCGCGCACCGACTCGATTGTCAGGTCGTTCATGTCGAAGGAGCTGGGCACGAGCGTACCGGCCGCGCCGGTGTATGCCGTGGCGGCAGAGCGCAGGCGCACGTGTACTGTACCTTGCATACTTATGTTTTTAGCAGCATAATCAACGGTGAGCGAGCCTCGGCTGTCGGCCACGCCAAAGGTGAGGCGGTCAAGGCTTGCATCGAAGCTCAGGTCGGTGGCCGTAGGCACGTTGGTGAAGGTGAGCTTCGAGCCATCCTGCGTGTAGGTTGCCCCGTGGGCGTTGGTGACAGTGAGCTGCATATACGACGGCAGTTCTATCTCCACCACCTCCATGGAGCTTACAACAGACCGGAGATGGCTGAGGGCGAGCGTGAACGACACCTCGCCATCGGTGCCGGCCGATTCGAGGAACACCACCTCCTCGGGCAGGTCGCCATCATACTCAAACGTCTGGGCGTCGCCCTCGGCCTCATACACCACCATCGAGCCGCCCACGGGCGTTGCCACGAGGGGAATCTCGGTGGATTCTGATTTGCGTTGCGACACGGTTATGGTGTCAATCTCGGGGTGTGAAGGCTCCACGTCGTCGCCCTCCTGCTCAAATACGTAGTCGCCGTTGGGTTTCACCTTCACGCAGTCGTCCTCGTTCAGGTCGAGCACATCTACGAGCATGATGGTGTCGGTGGAGCTTGTGGGCAGCTCAAGGCCGCTGCCGCCAAAGCCCATGGTGGAGTCAACTTCATTGAAGTCGTAGTCATCGTTGACGCAGGCTGTCAACGCCAGCCCTCCCAGCAAGGCCATTGCCGGGTACGCACGAAACTTGCGAAAATAATTTTCCATGCAATTTTAATCTGTTATTGGTTTACTTTAATTGGTAGATGCCAGCGCAACTGGCATGCCATGCAAGACAGACGTCAGTGATGGCAGCGCAATGGCAGCGCTCTGTTTACAGAGTGCAAAAATAGCTAAAAGACTTGAACCAAGCAACCATTTTTGTTGAAATGTTTATACCAGTCGGCATTTTGTTGGAATCCGTCAATGTTACACCCCACAAAAGTAGATTTTGTGCAAAGGCTAAATTTTGCGCCTCTACATAAAAACAGCCTCCGCATAATCTCAATGCTTGCTTATCCCACCGAACCCGCGCATTTATTGTAAAACAAATTCGCAGAACGGCAATCGCGCCGCAACAGTCTGGCTGCCAGCAACTTGCAAAACTGGCGTTTTTGAGTTGCGATATAGGCCGTTCGGGGCGGCCAAACGGGCGGTTTCGCATTGCCAAACGGGCGGTTTCGCAACGCAAGGCGCGCCCCGATGCCTGCGGGCATGGCCTATGTAAACAAAAAAGCAGGCAGGCATGGCACACTGGCATGGCCATCCCTATGCGGCAGCAAGGCAAGCAAAAGGCGCAAAGGCGTGACAAAAAGAATGCAAAACGTATAAGATGGTATGTATTTTATGCCTTCCCGGCGATTTTATCAGAAAAAAGTGTTCTTTTTAAAAGATTTCTGTTACTTTTGCATCTGAGTTAGTATCACATGGAGAGAGAGATGATTGACGTCACGGAAAAGACCATCGACATAGACCACATCCTTGAAAGCAAGATAGGCGCGCGCAAGAAGTATGTGCCGCGCCCGCTCGTGGCTTGGCTCAAGCACATAGTGCACCAGGACGAGGTGAACGAGTTCTTGTGGCAAAGCCGGGGCGCAACGGGCGTGGAATGGTTAGAAGAGTGCGTGAAATACCTCGACATGACGCTTGAGGTGACGGGCAGAGAGAACCTGCCGCCCAAGGACGACGGCCGCCTGTACACCTTCGTGAGCAACCACCCGCTGGGCGGCCAGGACGGCGTGGCCCTCGGGGCCATCATCGGGAAGCACTACGACGGCCGCTTGCGCTACCTCGTGAACGACCTGCTGATGAACCTGCCGGGGCTTGCCCCGCTCTGCATACCCATCAACAAGACGGGCAGCCAGAGCCGCAGCTTCCCAGCCATGGTGGAGCAGGGCTTCAGGAGCGACAACCACATACTGATGTTTCCCGCCGGCATCTGCTCGCGGCGCCACGGCGGCGTGATACGCGACATAGACTGGAAGAAGACTTTCATAAGCAAGAGCGTGGAATACCGGCGCGACGTGGTGCCCATACACTTCGGCGGGCGCAACTCCGACTTCTTCTACCGGCTGGCCAACTTCTCCGACAAGTACGTGAAGAAGGTGAACATAGCCATGCTCTTCCTCGCCGACGAGATGTACAAGAACGTTCACAAGACGTTCCGAGTGGCCATAGGCAAGCCCATCCCCTGGCAAACGTTCGACAAGAGCCGCACGCCGGCCCAGTGGGCGCAATACGTCAAGGACACTGTTTACGAATTATAGCAAACACACATAAAATGGACCAAGAAATCATCCAGCCCGTCGACAAGGCTGTGCTCAAAAGCGAACTGACGCCCGAACGGCAGTTGCGCATGACAAACAAGAGCAACAACGAGATATACATCGTTGACATACACAACGCGCCTAACGTCGTAAGGGAGATTGGCCGCCTGCGCGAAATAGTGTTCCGCGAGGCGGGCGGAGGCACTGGCAAGCCCCTCGACCTCGACGAGTTCGACACTTGCGACAACTGCTACAAGCAGCTCATAGTGTGGAACCCCGAGGAGGAGGAGATAATAGGAGGCTACCGCTACATACTCGGCGCCCACGCCGACATCGACGCCAGCGGCCAGCCGGTGCTCGCCACGAGCCACATGTTCCACTTTTCGGAGAAGTTCATGGCCGAATACCTCCCGCGAACCATCGAGCTTGGGCGCAGCTTCGTGTCGCTGGGCTACCAGAACACGGGCAAGCACCCATCGAAGAGCCTCTTCGCGCTCGACAACCTGTGGGACGGCCTTGGCGCGCTCACAGTGATACAGCCCGACGTGAAGTACCTCTTCGGCAAGATGACTATGTATCCCTCTTACATACGCAAGGGGCGCGACATGATTCTCTACTTCCTCAAGAAGCACTTCGAGGACAAGGACAACCTCGTGCTGCCCATGAAGCCGCTCACCATCGACACCGACCCTAAGGAGCTGGAGGCCATATTCTGCGAGGACACGTTCAAGGAAGACTACAAGATACTGAACCGCGAGGTGCGCAAGCTGGGCTACAACATACCGCCGCTGGTAAACGCCTACATGAACCTAAGCCCCACGATGAAGCTCTTCGGCACGGCCATCAACGACGGCTTCGGCGACGTGGAGGAAACGGGCATACTCATTGCAGTGGACGAGATATTGGAGGAGAAGCGCATGCGCCACATCGACTCGTTCATAAAGGAGCACCCCGAGGCACTGCAAATTACCAGCGGGGCAAACAACGTGATATATAAGGAGCGGCAGTAAGCCACCTGCACATTCTAAAGCAAAAGCCATGGCACGCCTTGCAGCCACGCTCGTGGCAGCCTTAGTGTGGGCGGCCATAAATGCCGCCTCAACCCACCGCAGCCTCGATGCCGCCGACCCTATAGTGTTCTACGGCGACAGCATCAGCTACGGCGGGCGGACAATAACGCTCGGGCCAAAGGCCTTCTTCATCGACGGCAGCCTGAGCGACAGCGTGGCCGATGCCTATCCTTACGCCTTCAACTCGCTGCGGGAAGCAGTGGAAAAGCTCACTGACGGCACCGCCGACAACCCCATGTGCGTGTACCTTGCGCCGTGGGTTTACTGGGCCGACGACCCCGACACGCCCGCAGTGGCCACCGGCCGGGGCGGGCGCGAGCCGATAGGCATGACCATACGCTGCCAGAACCTGCACCTCGTGGGCCTTACGCGCAACGCGCGCAACGTAGTAATAGCCTCGCAGCGCGGCCAGACGCAAGGGGCCATAGGCAACTTCACCATGCTCGACCTGTACGGCGACGGCCTGCAGGCAAGCAACCTTACCATGGGAAACTTCTGCAACGTTGACCTCTGCTTCCCACTTAAGCCCGAACTGGGCCGCAGCAAGCGCAGCGCCGCCATCACGCAAGCGCACGTGGCCTACGTACACGGCGACCGGGCCGTGGCGCGCAACGTGCGCTTCGTAAGCCGCCTTAACCTAAACCCCATGAACGGCGCAAGGCGCATACTCTACGACCGGTGCCACTTTGAATGCACCGACGATGCCCTGACTGGCAACGGGGTTTACCTGAACTGCACCATCGACCTGTACGGGCAGAAGCCTTTCTACACCACGGCCAAGACAGGGGCCGTGTTCCTAAACTGCGACTTCACCGTGAAGAACGGCAACCGCAACATGGTGTTCTGCAAGCAGCCGGGGCCGCTCGCGCTCATTGACTGCCGCTACCACGCGCCCGACTCCACCTACGTGGGCTGGGCAAACTATCCCGAGGCGTGGCTGCGCTGCTACCAGGCGGGCTTTACGCTCAACGGCAAGCCTTACCGCATAGGCGGCAGGATGGCGGAGAACACTGTTTGCATCGACTCGCTGCCTGCCATCAGGGCTTTCCGCGAGATAATTGGCGGCGACACATTATATAATACGTTCAACCTGCTCGGAGGCGACGACAACTGGGACCCGCAGGGCTGCCGCACACTAATGGCGGCACACGGCAGCAAGACTGGGAAGCCTTTGCCCACGTGCCTGCTGGCAGACAGGCGCAAGGCTGTGGCCCACACGGGTGGCGAACCTATAAAAATAGCTGCGCGGCAAGCTACCAACTGCGGAGAACCGCTGGCCGACAGTGCCTCGATGGCAGCCATAAGGTGGGTGATTGAGCCGGGGTATGAGCGATATGCCGCCCTTACGCAAAACGGGCAGGGCGGCTGCACGCTGACCTCGCTCAACGATGGCGACACAACGGTAACCTTTTGCCTGCTGGCCTCAACGCCGGCAGGGCTGCAGGCTGCCGTTAAGGTGAGCGCTGTGCCGAAGTCCCTGCCCGCTCCCACATTAAGGACGAAGCCACGCCTGGCCATGGGCGACAGCTTAACGCTGTGCTACAACTTCGACACGCGGGGGCGCAAAGACCGCTCGCGCATAACGTGGTTCCGCTGCCGCAACGTCCAAGGCGAAGGAGCCATCCCCGTGGCTGTGGGCCGCGGCGACTGCCCGCTGCGCTCCTACCGCCTGAGCAAGGCCGACGAGGGTTGGCACATCATGGCCCGCATTGAGCCTGCCCATGTGCGCTCGCTTACCGGCAAAGCCGCAACGGCAATAACAGAGAGACCCATCGGCATCGGCTCTACGCCAAAAGAGACCTGCATTGAAACCGACTTCAGCCAGCTGCCCACCGCATGGCAACCACAGCGGCTGCCGGGATTCTGGACGGTGGACGGCTTCAAGCCCCATGACACAGCCCCTTACCCATGGACGTTCGACCGCGACAAGGATATGTGGACCTACGGACGGGGATTCAACGGGGCGCGAGGCACAGGGCTGCTGCAGGCACAGCGCGGGGCAAGGCTGCTATACACGCCTGCAACCAATGGCCACGGCGACATGGCAGTGACGCTATGCGTGGCGCCCACGAAGACTGCCGGGCAGGGGTTCGGCAGCGCAACGGGGCAATACATGGACGTGTACATAAAAATGGACACGCGCTCCATGACGGGCTACGCTCTGCGCATTGAGCGCACTCCGAAGCACGCCAAGGCAGTGGACTTCAGACTGATGCGCTACGACAACGGCACCGCCACGCCCATATCCGCCCCCGTCTCGGCCACGTGTTACCGCACCGAATGCACCATAAGGATGGAAGCCAAGGGGCGGCGGCTTGCCGCCGAGGTGACCACCACGGCAGCCGCGCAGACAGGTACGGGGCTGCCCAACAGCGTAAGGATAGAAGCCGACATAGAGCCAAACGCTTACGGCGGCACCGGAGTGCAGCACACCGGCTCGTGCGGCGAGAGCACAACGATGCTGCACAGCATGAAGATTGAATATCATGAATGACTGAAAAGGTTGCCGCAAAAACGGCAACAAGAACCGAAAACAAGACAAATATGGAACTGACAACGGAAAGGCTGGCCCTGCGCCCGTGGAAAGAAACGGACGCTGAGGCATTATACCTTTATGCAAAAGACGAGCGGGTAGGCCCCATAGCGGGCTGGCCGCCACACAGAAGCGTGGAGGAAAGCAGGGAGATAATAAGGACTTGGTTTGCACAGCCTGGCGTGTTTGCCGTGACGCTGAAAGGCGACGACACCCCCATAGGCTGCATAGGACTGACCACCGGGGCAAGGAGCAACTTCCCGATAGGCGACGACGAGGGGGAGATTTCTTACTGGATAGGTGTGCCTTACTGGGGGCAGGGCCTCATACCCGAAGCCATGCACGAGGTGATTCGCCACGGATTTGAGGACATGGGGCTCAAGACGCTGTGGTGCGGCTACTTTGACGGCAACGAGAAGTCGAAGCGGGCGCAGGAGAAATGCGGCTTTGCATACCACCATACCAACGTGGCTGTTTACAACCGGCTTACGGACGACACGCGCACTGAGCACGTGAGCCGGCTGACGCGGGAAGAATGGGATACTGCAACACACTGACACGGCACCCGCAACAAAAATGGCCATAACGGCAAAAGGGCAGCGAGGAAAGTTCCCCGCTGCCCTTTTTCATATATAAACATTGGGCGTGGCCGCCTGGCGGCTACTTGGCGTAAGCCACGCTGCGCGTCTCGCGTATTACAGTTATCTTCACCTGGCCGGGATAAGTCATCTCGGTCTGTATCTTGTTGGCAATCTCGCCCGAGAGAGCCTCGGTCTCCTTGTCGTCCATCTTGTCGGCACCAACAATGACGCGAAGCTCGCGCCCAGCCTGTATGGCGTAGGTCTTGGTTACGCCGGGATAGCTCATGGCTATGGCCTCAAGGTCGTTAAGGCGCTTTATGTAGGCCTCTACTATCTCGCGGCGGGCACCGGGACGCGCTCCGCTTATGGCGTCGCAAACCTGCACGATGGGGGCAAGCAGCGTGTTCATCTCGCACTCATCGTGGTGGGCGGCGATGGCGTTGCAGATGTCGGGCTTCTCCTTGTACTTCTCGGCTATCTTCGCCCCGTAGAGTGCGTGGGGCAGCTCGCTCTCCTCATCAGGCACCTTGCCGATGTCATGGAGCAGTCCGGCTCGCTTTGCCTTCTTCGGATTGAGGCCCAGCTCCGACGCCATGACGGCACAGAGGTTGGCCGTCTCGCGTGCATGCTGCAACAAGTTCTGGCCGTAGGAGCTGCGGTATTTCATCTTGCCGATGATGCGGATAAGCTCCGGGTGGAGGCCGTGGATGCCAAGGTCGATGGCTGTGCGCTTGCCAGTCTCTATGACTTCGTTCTCAAGCTGCTTCTTGACTTTCTGCACAACTTCCTCTATGCGCGCCGGATGGATGCGCCCATCGGACACAAGCTGGTGGAGAGCAAGGCGGCATACCTCGCGGCGTATGGGGTCGAAAGCACTGATGACTATGGCCTCGGGCGTATCGTCAACCACGATTTCCACCCCAGTCGCGGCCTCAAGCGCACGGATGTTGCGGCCCTCGCGGCCAATGATGCGCCCCTTCACCTCGTCGTTGTCGATATGGAACACGCTTACGCTGTTCTCTATGGCAGTCTCGGTGGCCACCCTCTGTATGGTCTGGATGACAATCTTGCGGGCCTGCGCATTGGCGTTGAGCTTGGCCTCGTCCATGATTTCGTTGATGTAGCTCTGCGCGTCGGTCTTGGCCTCGTCTTTCATGGCCTCCACCAAGCGTTGCTTTGCCTCCTCAGCGCTCAACCCCGAGAGTTCTTCGAGCTTGGCGCGCTCCTGCAGCTGCATCTTCTCAAGCTCTTCATGGCGCATCTGTATGAGCTTCTTCTCGTTGTCTATGCGCACCTGCTGGCTGTCGAGGTCGTTCTTGCGGCGGCCCAGCTCCTCCTGCCTCTGGTTGAGCGAAATCTCGCGCTGCTTAAGTTTGTTCTCGCTTTGCTGTATGTGCTGGTTGCGAACCTGCACTTCTTTCTCCAGCTCGCTCTTCTTGTTGAGGAACTTCTCCTTGACCTCAAGGAGCTTTTTCTCTTTCATAACGTTGGCCTCCTTCTCGGCAGCCTCGATCATCTCATTATATTTTCCAGTAATGATATATCGGAAAACGAGATATCCGCCCACCCCACCTACTACAAGTGCAGCGACGGCAATGATTGTTGTTAGTATCATAAAGCTTACTTATAAAATTGTTAATATTCTCATTTCTCCTCTCCGAGTGCATCTTCGACTTCAGCAGTCAGGCGCGTGAGAATATCATTATACGGCGCAGTGTCGTTTCTTGACCGCTCCTTCTGGTACTGCAACGCAATGTCAATGAGAGCCATCAGCGCAATCACATGGTCGCTCTTCCGCCCCTTGTAAATCTTTGCATATACATTGTAGCGGTCTGTGATGAGCTTGGCTGCTGCGCGGTAATACTCCTCTTCGTCGCGGTCTACGACAACTTCTATCTCTTCGTCGTAGACATGGAGCCGTATATGTAGTTTATCACTGTTCTGTTCTGCCATCAATCTCTACCTATTTCTGTTCAGACAAGATAGCGATGCACTTGTTAACATCCCGTATGAGCCGTGCCAGCCTGTTTTTGGAGGCGTCTATGTCGGCATCGGAGACCTCGAGCATCTTCGTCATCTTCAGCGTATCGTACTCGTCGGTCTTGCGCTTCAGCTCGGCGCGCAACTCCCTTGCCTCATTCTCGGCTTTGTCAACCATGGCGTAAAGCTCCTCGTTCTCCTTTTTCAGCTGCTTGAACTGAAGGAGCATCTGCCTCACGCGGGTCTGAAACAACGCCAAAGTCTGTTCGTCTGATGCCATAGGCAACAACTCTATGAATACAAAGGTATTAAAATATCCTCAACGCGCTGGCATTTTGCAGCGACGGGATTGATGATTTAATGTTTTTTATCTTTCTGTGCGTCTTCACCGTCCTGCGGCTGGGGTTCTTTCTTTGCGAGCATCACCACGGTGTAAACAAAGTCTGTGACCCAGCGCTGCGAGAAGCCGAGCCTCTGCGAATACTCGCGCACTGTCACAACGGCTTTCATCACTCCAGGCTCGGTAAAGTTGTTCTTATTATATATATTGTTGACCGTTTTTTCGGTCATGGCATATAGAGCCTTCTTGAAAAAGCCCGGCAGGCGCAGCTTGAACTTCATCAGGTTGCCCATGAGCATCATCAGCTCTTGGGTGAATCCCTGGAACTGCACGAGGTAAACCTGCACGTCTTGCAGCTTGTGGCAACGGCGGCGGATGCTTTGGTCTATCTCCTTGAAGAAGTCGTCGGTCATAGAATACATCTCTTTCAGCATCTTTTTGCAACGTGCCTTTTCGCCAAGGCCAAGCCGGTTGTTCTGCGTCGGAACGTGGAGCGTGGTCTTGAACACACGCAAGTCGGGGAGCATGGCGAGGTTGGTGATGCCCACCTCAGACGCGATGGCAGCCTGGAAATATACGCGTATCAGCGTCATGAAGTCTTCCATGCCACCCACTTTCTGCCGCTCGGATTCCTTGCGGCGGAATAATCCTGATATAAAACCCATAGTTTTTTCTCTCTGTCAGCATCCCGCGCAGGCTCGGTAAAGCGCAAGGCACATGAGTGCAAGCGGGAACTGCATGTATTTTAAAAGTTTGATTTGAGTGCAAAGTTACGCATTTTCTCGGAGAAAGGAATGATTTTCAACACGAAATCATTTCTAATATAAGAAAAAACAGTACCTTTGCAGCGAAATATCAGACTATTCCACAATGAAAGGTATCGTATTAGCGGGGGGCAGCGGAACGCGTCTTTACCCAATAACGAAAGGGATAAGCAAGCAGCTGATTCCTATTTTCGACAAGCCGATGATTTACTATCCCATATCTGCACTCATGCTGGCAGGCATCAGGGAAATCCTTATCATCAGCACGCCATACGACCTGCCCGGCTTCAAGCGGCTACTTGGAAGCGGAGAAGACCTTGGCGTCAAGTTCGAGTACGCCGAGCAGCCATCGCCCGACGGGCTTGCGCAGGCGTTCATCATCGGCGAGAAGTTCATTGGCAAAGACACCGTGTGCCTCGTGCTGGGCGACAACATATTCTACGGCAGCGGCTTCACGGGATTGCTCAAGCAAAGCGTTGACAATGCCGAGAGGCGCGGAATGGCCACCGTATTCGGCTACTACGTGAACGACCCGGAGCGGTATGGAGTGGCTGAGTTCGACGGCGAGGGCAACTGCCTTAGCATTGAGGAGAAGCCCGAGCACCCCAAGTCGAACTATGCCGTGGTTGGACTGTACTTCTATCCAAACAGCGTTGTTGACATTGCAAAGAGGATAAAGCCAAGCGCACGCGGCGAACTGGAAATCACGACGGTGAACCAAGAATACCTGGCTCAGAAAGCCTTGAAGGTGCAAACACTGCAAAGAGGCTTTGCGTGGCTTGACACCGGCACCCACGACAGTCTGAGCGAAGCCAGCACCTTCATCGAAGTAATCGAAAAGCGGCAAGGGCTCAAGGTGGCATGCCTGGAGGAAATAGCCTACAACCAAGGCTGGATCACCAAGGAAAAGCTGCACGAGCTGGCCAAGCCCATGATGAAAAACAGCTACGGGCAGTACCTCATGAAGCTCTGAGGCAACGGATTCAAGCCACAAACGGCACACCACGCAAATTCCAACATAACATAAAAACAATTCCACTTAGGACAAAACAGCAACCATAGATGGAAAGCAACAACATCGATACGACACAAAACGGCAGCCAGATGATCGGTGAAGAACAAGAGTCATCGTTCGACATAAAGTCACTGCTCACCATGTTCATACTCAACTGGCAATGGTTTGCACTGTCAGTGTTCGTATGCCTGTGCATCGCAATGGTTTACCTGAGGTACACAAACCCGGTATATCAAGTGGCAGTTAAAATCCTCATCAAGGACGAGGGCAGCAAACAGGCACGTGGCGGCAACCAAATGCTCGCCAACATGCAAGATCTCGGCTTCATCTCAAACAGCAACGGAATAGACAATGAGGTGGAAATACTGAGGAGCAACATCCTTGCCCGCGAGGCCGTGAAAGACCTGAAGCTGTACACGGAGTACAAACTTGATGGAAGGATAAAAGACCAACTGATATACAACACGCAGCCGATAAACGTTGACATCGATTCCGCCGAGCTATCGCGCATGGACGATCCATACCGCGCTGAGCGCGCATTGGGCGTACAGATGAAGATTACGAAAGAAGGCGGACAGTACTCTGTGGTTGGAAATGTGATGACTAACGACAGCAAACAAGGCAAGATACCTTTCCAGGCCTCGTTCAGCTCGCTTCCTGCCAAGGTGAAGACACACGCCGGCACACTCACGTTCACGCCCAACCTCCACGTCGTTTCCCCTGAAGCGTTCGACAGGGCGATGTACGTAACGATAGTGCCGCCTTCGCTCGTGGCAGCCCGCTACATAGGTTCCATGACTGTTGAGCCTACATCGAAGACCACCTCAATCGCGCTGGTGACCATCAACGACGAAAACAGGCTGAGGGCAGAGGAGTTCCTCAAGCAACTCGTCATATGCTACAACAGGCAGGCAAACGCCGACAAGAACGAGATAGCCATCAAGACCGAAAAGTTCATCAACGAACGCCTGGAAAAGATCAACGCCGAGCTTGGCACCACCGAGGGCGACCTTGAGAACTACAAGAAGAAGCACAACCTAACGGAACTGAGGCTCGATGCCACACAAACGCTCACCCAATCGAGCCAATACGCCACGAAACTGGCTGATGCACGCTCACAAATAGAGCTGCTCGACTATCTTAGCGAATACATCGACGAGCCGGCAAACAAGTACGACATCATCCCGTCAAACATAGGCCTGGCCGACGAGGCATCGACAGCCATCATCACACAATTCAACAAAACCGTGCTCGAACGCAACAGGCTGCTGCAGTCGGCATCTGAGATAGCCCCGCAAGTGATGGCCCTGACCAACACTCTCGACGACATGCAGGCAAGCCTGCGCACCGCACTGAAGCAAGCCCGCCGCAGCGCCGACATAATGCTCCAGGGCATAGAGGCGCAGTACGACCTCTACCAAAGCCGCATAGCCAGCACTCCCGAGCAGGAGAGGATACTCACACAGATAGGCCGCCAGCAGGAAGTGAAATCCGGCCTTTACCTCATGCTATTGCAGAAACGCGAGGAGAACTCAATCTCGCTTGCCGCCACGGCCGACAAGGGGCAGATGATCGACGACCCCATCTTCGGCGGCAAGGTAAGCCCCAAGGGCAGCATAATCCTACTCGGAGCGCTCATCATAGGCCTTGGCCTGCCGCTGGGCATACTCTACCTGCTGCAACTAATGCGCTACAAGATTGAGGGCCACGACGACGTGGCACACCTGACGCGACTGCCCATCATTGCCGACGTGGCCGTGGCGAGCGAAAGTGCAAAGAGCGCTGCAGGCATCGTAGTCCACGAAAACAAGAACGAGCAGATTGACGAGATCTACCGCTCCATGCGCACCAACATCAAGTTCATGCTCAAGGACGACCAAAAGGTCATCATGTTCACCTCGTCCATATCTGGCGAAGGCAAGACATTCAACGCCGCCAACCTCGCCGTGAGCTTTGCCTTGCTGGGCAAGAAAGTCATACTCATGGGCCTCGACATACGCAAGCCCGCCCTGGGGAGGCTCTTCGGCATCTCCGACCGCAGCCTCGGCGTGACGCCGCTGCTAACAAAAGACAACCCGTCGGCAGCCGACATCGACAGCCAGATACAACCGTCTGGCGTCAACAAGAACCTCGACCTGATGCTTGCGGGCCCCATTCCGCCCAACCCCACAGAGCTGCTTGCCCGCGAGAACCTCGGCATCATCATCGCCCACTTGAGGCAGAAATACGATTACATCATACTCGACACCGCACCCATAGGGCTTGTAACCGACACGCTGCAGATAGGCCGCCTTGCCGATGTCACCGCTGTGATATGCCGCGCCGACTACACTGCCAAGTCGAGCTTCGCCCTCATCAACGAGGTGGCAAGTTCTAACAAGCTGCCCAACATGTGCATAGTGCTAAACGGAGTGGACATGTCGAAGAAGAAATACGGCTACTATTACGGCTACGGCAAGTACGGCAAATACGGACGATACGGCAAGTATGGCCGCTACGGCTCTTACACGAGCTACGGCAGCTACACCAACAGCCACTACGGCGACAAGCATGACAAATCGATAAAGATATGACGATAGCAGTAGACTTCGACGGAACGATAGTCACTGACAGATACCCCGGCATAGGCGACGAGATTCCCTTTGCCACCGACACTCTCAAGATGCTCGCCAACGACCGCCACAGGCTCATACTATGGAGCGTGCGCGAAGGCGAGTTGCTCGACGAAGCCGTGCAGTGGTGCCACGAGCGGGGCGTGGAGTTCTGGGCCGTCAACCGCGACTACCCCGAGGAGACAATAAGCAACAACCCGCACTTCAGCCGCAAGCTGAAAGCCGACCTATTCATAGACGACCGCAGCCTCGGCGGCCTGCCCGACTGGGGCCAGATTTACCAGATGGTAAGCCAAGGCAAGACGTGGCGCGACATGCTCGATGAGGCCGAGGCAGGAGGCACGGGCGTCCATGCCTCAGCCCACCAAGGGCAGGCCGCCGACAGGCGCAAGAAGAAGTGGTGGCAGCTGTAAGGCAATGCTGCCCCGCATCACAAAAGCCACGCTCCAACCGCATTTTGCCTCCAATATATTTGGAGAATACAATTATTTTATATACTTTTGCATTACAAACAACAATTCCAATAACAAGCATCAAAACATTTAAGCCTATCGACGGAACGTTTACTTAATAACAAAAGGACAATTAAGTATGATAAATTTCGGAAGTAAGACCGACGAAGAGTTGGCATTACTATACGTGGACGGAGACAACAAGGCTTTTGATGAGTTATTGGCGCGCAACCAGTCGAAGCTCTTCACATACATAATGTTCGTGGTAAGAGACCAGGAAACGGCCAACGACATCTTCCAAGACACGTTCGTGAAAGTCATAATGAAGCTGCAGGAAGGCAAGTACACCGACTCCGGCAAGTTCTCGTTGTGGGTCACGCGCATCGCCCACAACGTCATCATGGACTGGTATCGCCAAGGCAAGAACGAGCACATAGTGGAGATGGCCGAAGACAACGACCTAACCAACCTCCGCAGCGCATCGGTAATGGACGTATGCCGCGAGGAAGAGATAGTGAGCGAACAGGTGATGGCCGACGTGCGCCGCATGATGAATGCCCTGCCCGCCCCCCAGCGCGAGGTTGTATACATGCGATTCTACCAAGGCCTGTCGTTCAAGGAGATAGCCGAAATAACGGGCGTAAGCATCAACACCTCGCTCGGCCGTATGCGCTACGCCATCCTCAACCTGCGCCGCATGGCCCGCCTGCACAACATAACGCTCAGCGTTGGGGCTTGAATAGTGCAAGGCATGAATGCAATAAGAGCCGCACTTGCCACAAGCCACATAACCACAACTTGACCAAACAGCCTTTGCCCCATGGCCGCCAGCCGAAAGACGCCATGAGACAAAGGCTGTTCACTTGCCCCGGCCAGCCAAGGCAACCAGACTTTCGCAGCCTGGTCTATGGCCCGCAATGTTCTTGCGCACCCGCTCTAGGCTCGCGTTGGCATAGCAGTATGCACAGAAATGCCCACACGAGTCGTACATCCCGATGTCCTTGCTCACCATGCAGCCGCACGCCTTGCGCTGCCCCTTGTCCTTCATGTCGCGCCTTTCGGCAGGCAATTCGGGATAGTTGCCATACATATCGCGCTCGGGCAGCCTGCCTGTACGCAAGTAAAACACAAGCTCAAAGTCGTCGCCAAAGAGCCGCTCCATCAGTTCGCCATCGATGCAGCGATTGTGCGTGATGCCGTAAGCCGACAGGTCAACGGCCTCGGCACACGTTGCCAGCTCCAGTTTCCAGCCCCGCTCCGCCCATGCACCGCGAAGCCGGGCCAACCCATAGGCCAGTTCAAGCCGCTGCGCCTCGCCAGGCTCGGCAGAAGCCACAGAGCCTTTGGCAAACACCCCGCTCCCGGCTGTAAGGTTGGCCTGCACCTTGCGATAGCCCGCCACATCGACAAAACTGAACACAAGCCGCTCCGTGCAGCCCTCAATCCTATTGCCTATCCGCCATATCCTGCCGAGAAGCTGTCGCGGCGTGAGCCTCGGCGTGACGATCAGCGGGTCGAACCGCCATACCACGCGCCCCGGCCCAATCATATCCGACAGCCGCCTGAACGTCTCCACCCGCTCTCCTATCGGCGGCACACACGGCTCAAAGCCCTCAGCCTCGTAGTCGTTGAGCGTAAACTGGAAGTAGTAGTGAATGCCGCGCTCGTCGAGCCTGTGCAGGTAAGGCAGCATTGGCGCCGGGTTCTTGGTCCAGAACACCACCACCTTGCACCGCTCAAACGACACATACATCGGCTTCCCGCTGAACGGGTTTACCCACACGCAGTAGCCCCTCTCAAGCCTGCGGAAGAACCATTCGGCATAAAACGCCGGAATGTCGGTAACCCTGCTGGCCGAGATTATCACCGGCGCAGCGGCCTCAACCCGCTCGCCGGAATCGGTAATGATATAGAATCCGCCTGCTGCCATACACTGACATCAGTTCAACTTTGAAACAAAAGGCTGGAAAACGAAAGCAAACACGGATGAGAAAAACAATAAAGCCCAATGCCGCAATAGCATTCTATTGCGCTGCATTGGGCTGAAATGCATCCTCACACGGTGCGCCCCAAGGCCTTGAGGCTACAGATAGCCTGCTCAGGATGGGGGCTCTTGAACACATAGCTGCCGCTTACAAGCACATCGACACCAGCCGCCACGAGTCGCGGGGCGGTCTCGGCCTGCACCCCTCCGTCCACCTCTATGAGGGCTGTAGAGCCGCTCTCTGCAATGAGCCGGCGCAGCCGGCCCACCTTGGCAATGGTGTTCTCGATGAAGTCCTGCCCGCCGAAGCCCGGGTTCACGCTCATGAGCAGCACCATGTCGAGCTGCGCTATGATATCCTCGAGCATGGCCACGGGCGTGGTAGGGTTGAGCGTAACGCCCGCCTTCATGCCGGCATCGTGAATCTCCTGCACTGTTCGGTGCAGGTGGGTACACGCCTCATAGTGCACGTTCATCATCATCGCGCCGAGGCGCGCCGTCTGGCGTATGTAGTTCTCCGGGTGCACGATCATGAAATGCACGTCGAGCGGCTTGCGGCACGCGCGGGCCACGGCTTCCAGCACGGGGAAGCCAAACGATATGTTAGGCACGAACACGCCGTCCATCACGTCGAGGTGAAGCCAGTCGGCCTCACTGCGGTTAATCATCTCAATCTCGCTGTCGAGCCTTAGGAAGTCGGCTGCGAGCAGCGACGGTGAAACCATTGCCATGTCGTTGTCAGTTCAGGCAAAACGGTGCCTTGGAGCCGTCTGCCATTTTGATTACTTTGTAAGTGTAAGCTATATTCCTTATCAAATCAAGCGTGCGCTCGCTGGGATTCATGGCTTCTTGCGTAAAATACTTCATAGGCTCCTTTCGTTTTATGTACATTCTATCAAAGAAACGCCGAGAGCCTTGATTTATTATGCAGGAAGGCCACTATTTATTCTACGCGGCATTCTTCAATGTCTTTCATGCCGTTGAGGAAGTCGGCCGAGTCCATGCGTTTCTTGCCAGCGGCCTGCAGCTCGCGCACCACCACGGCCTTGCCGTCGCCTGCCGCCACGGCCAACCTGCGCCCATGCCGCAACAGCGCGCCAGGGGCACAGTGGCAGTCGGCAAGCTCTGGCTCTACCGAATATATCTTCAGCACGGTGCGCTTGCCATCGGCACTGGTGAGCGTTGTCCACGCCCCGGGATGAGGGCTGAGGCCACGGACGAAGTTGCGCACGTCGCCCGCCGGCCTTTGCCACGATATCTCGCAAGTTTCCTTGAATATCTTTGGGGCGGGGTGCAACGCCTCGCCTGCGGCAGAAAGCTCCTCCTGCGGTATGGCGCGCGGATGGCCGTCGGCCTCAATTATCATCTGGAGAGTGCGCAAGCATACCTTGGCACCGAGGTGCATCAGCCCCTCGTACACGTCGCCGGCATCGAAGTCGGGCCGTATGTCGAACGGCTCGCGCATTATCACGCGCCCAGTGTCGATTTCATGGTCGAGAAAGAATGTTGTTATGCCCGTGCGCGTCTCGCCGTTTATCACCGCCCAGTTGATGGGGGCAGCACCCCGGTACTGCGGCAATAGGGCCGCATGGACATTGAACGTGCCATACTCAGGCATGGCCCACACCACCTCGGGCAGCATCCTGAACGCCACCACCACCTGCAGGTTGGCTCCGTAAGAGCGCAGTTGCTCCACAAACTCAGGGTCTTTCATCTTCACTGGCTGCAACACCGGCAAGCCCACCGACTGCGCATACTGTTTTACAGCCGATGGCTGGAGCACGCTGCCGTGGCGGCCTACGGGCTTGTCGGGCTGCGTAACCACGGCCACCACGCTGTAACCGCCCTCCACCAAGGCCCGCAACGTTTCTACGGCGAACTCCGGCGTACCCATGAACACTATTTTCAGGTCTTGCTTCTCCATTGCTCAATATCTGTCATAACCATAATGCCAGCCACGCACCGCTACCCTACGCACGGCAAGGCAAGGCGCAGCCAACTATTAACTTATAATTTTTAACTTTTAATTTCCATCAGTCCTCGCTCATGTCGGCCACCATCTTGCGGTACATGCCGTACATCTTCTGCCGCGAGATGTAGCCCTTCAAGTGGCCGTCGGCATCGAGCACAGGCAGCCAGTCGGCATGAGTGCGGTCGAAGGCAGCCATCACCCCGGCCATCGGCTCGTCGTCGCGCAGTGTGGCGGCGGGCGGAGCCATGAGCTGTGCAGCCGTGAAGTGGTGGTACAGTTCGGTGCGGAACACCACGTGGCGTATGCGCGTTATGTAGATTTCGCCGAGCAAGTTGCCCGCCGCATCGAGCACCGGCAGGAAGCTGTTGCGGCTGCGGCTGATCTTGTGTACTATGGTACTAAGCTCCATGTCGGGCGCCACGGCCGTGTAGTCGCGGTCTATCACGCTGTCGAGGCTCATCAGCGTGAGTATAGCGTGGTCAGTGTGGTGGGTTATCAGCTTGCCCTGGCGCGCCAGCCGCATGCCGTAGATGCTGTGCGGCTCAAAGATTATAATGGTGAGGTAAGAGCACACGCTCACTATCATCAGCGGCAGGAAGAGGGCGTAGCCTCCCGTTATCTCGGCTATGAGGAATATGCCTGTGAGCGGGGCGTGCATCACCCCCGACATCACCCCGGCCATGCCGAGCAGCGCGAAGTTCTTCTCAGGCACATACACGCCCACCTCATACATATTCCACAGCCGCGCGAAGAGGAAGCCGCAGAAGCAGCCCACGAAGAGGCTCGGGGCGAACGTACCGCCGCAGCCGCCCCCACCGTTGGTGGCCGAGGTGGCAAACACCTTGGTAAGGAGCACGAGCAGGCCGTAGACCACGAGCAGGTTGCCGTGGCCGGAGAAGAGCGAGTTGTGCATGATGCCGTTCCAGTCGGCCTCCGTAGAGCCGCCCAGCAGCAGGTTTATGTCGTGGTATCCCTCACCGAAAAGCGACGGGAAGAAGAAGATGAGCAGGCTCAGCATGCTGCCGCCTATGAGCAGCTTTACATAGGGTTTGTCATTGAAGCGGGCGAACATATCCTCACAGAGCGTCATGGCGCGGATGAAGTAGAGGCTCACCAGGCCGCAGGCTATGCCCAGCAGTATGTTGGCAGGCACCCGCTCCACCGTCCACGGCGCGTCGAGCTGGAAGGTGAAGAGGGCCGTGGAGCCGCTGAAGATGTAAGTGAAGCACGTGGCCGTGACGCATGATATGAGTATCGGCAGGAGCGAAGCCATGGTAAGGTCAATCATCAGCACCTCGAGCGTGAACACGAGGCCCGCTATCGGGGCCTTGAATATGCCCGCTATGGCCCCTGCCGCGCCGCAGCCCACAAGCAGCATGAGGGTCTTGTTGTCCATCTTGAACAGCTTGCCGAGGTTGGAGCCTATGGCAGAGCCGGTGAGCACGATTGGCGCCTCGGCGCCGACTGAGCCGCCAAAGCCGATGGTTATGGCCGAGGCTATGACCGACGACCAGCAGTTGTGGCCCCTGAGGCGGCTGCGCTTGCTGCTGATGGCGTAGAGTATGCGCGTTATTCCGTGGCTGATGTTGTCCTTTACGATGTATTTCACGAAAAGGGCCGTAAGGTAAATGCCCACGACGGGGTAGACAAGGTAGAGCCAGTTGGCCGACCGCTTGTTGAACGAACTGGTGAGCAGCATGGCTATCTGCCCTATCATCCAGTGCAGCAGGAACGCCGCCACGGCACAGAAGAAGCCCACGGCCAGCGCGAGCACGAGTATGAACGTGCGCTCGCTGACGTGCTTCTCGCGCCATTCGAGCAGTCTCTGGAACGCCGTCTGCCCCCCGGCGGCTATAGCCTTGCCCGTCATTGCCTTATTATGTCTACCTCTCCATTCATCTTAAGGCGCACAATGCTCGACGGCTTGTGCGGCTTGTGCTCCTGGCGGCGGCTCCAGCACACGTAGTCTACGGCCTCGATAAGCTCGGGGGCTATGTCGCAGTAGTTCTGCGCGGCAGGCTGGCCTGAGATGTTGGCCGAGGTAGAGACGATGGCTTTTTGGAAACGGTAGCACAGCTGCTTGGAGAAAGGCTCGCTGGTGATGCGCAGCGCCACACTGCCGTCGGTGGCAATGAGGTTTGGCGCCAGCCCCGTGGCCCCGTCGAGGATGACGGTGAGCGGGCGCTCGGCGCAGTCGATGAGCTGCCAGGCCACCTCAGGTACGTTGCGCACGTAGCGCTGCAGGCGCGCGTCGCTGTCCACGAGGCATATCATGGCCTTCGAGTCGGAGCGCTGCTTTATGGCATACACCTTGGCCACGGCCTCGGGGTTGGTGGCGTCGCAGCCTATTCCCCACACGGTGTCGGTGGGATAGAGTATCACGCCGCCGTTCCTCATCGTCTCCACGGCGCGCCTTATGTCTTCTTCCTGTGTCATTTCCTTATACCTTTCTTTTTATCGTTTTCTGCCAGCCGCTGCCCGGCGTTGGAGCCATCGGCGGCTTGGTTTTGTAATCATTTTTGACGCCTGACGCAATCACCTGGGCCTCAACAAGTTGCAATATGGGCCGTTTGACAGTGCCAAACAGGCCGTATTGCAGAGCTAAACGGGCCGTTCTACATCGCAAAACGGCCTGTTCTGCAAGACCGTATGCCAGCAGGCGGACCACAAGGCGGCCGATGTAAATATATTTCGCACGCGGACGCCACGGACGCCCCGGCCCTTGCGCCCCGGGCTCGTGGCGGTCAGAACTCGCTGGTGAAGTGGAACTTGATGTGCTTGAAGTCTTCCTGCGCCATGCTGAGCACGTAGCCGCTGTCGGCCAGGAACACATCGCGGCCATCCTTGTCCTTGGCCATGTACTGGTACTTGCGCTTCTTGAAGTTGTCAAGCTCCGCCTCGTCGTCGCTCTCTATCCAGCAAGCCTTGTAGAGATGCACCGGCTCCCAACGGCACTTGGCGTTGTATTCGTTCTCAAGGCGGTACTGTATCACCTCAAACTGGAGCTGGCCCACGGTGCCGATTATCTTGCGCCCGTTGAACTGGTTGACAAAGAGCTGGGCCACGCCCTCGTCCATCAGCTGGTCGATGCCTTTCTGCAGCTGCTTCGCCTTCATCGGGTCGTCGTTCTCTATGTACTTGAACATCTCCGGCGAGAAGCTTGGCAGCCCACGGAAGTGGAGCTGCTCGCCCTCGGTTAGGGTGTCGCCTATCTTGAATATGCCGTTGTCGGGCAGGCCTACGATGTCGCCCGGCCAGGCCTCGTCGATGGTGCTCTTGCGCTGCGCCATGAACTGCGTGGGCGAGGAGAAGCGCACCGTCTTGCCCAGCCTCACGTGAAGGTAGGGCTGGTTGCGCACGAACTTGCCACTGCACACCTTGCAGAAGGCTATGCACGAGCGGTGGTTGGGGTCTATGTTGGCCGTTATCTTGAAGATGAAGCCCGTGAACTTGGGTTCCTCGGGGCTTACCATACGCTCCTCGGCCTTGGTCTGGCGTGGGCTTGGGGCTATCTTTACGAAGCAGTTGAGCAGCTCCTGCACGCCGAAGTTGTTGAGGGCTGAGCCGAAGAACACGGGCGCCACCTCGGCTGCGCGGTAGTCATCTACGCTGAATTCGGGGTAAACGCCGTCGACAAGCTCCAGGTCGTCGCGCAGCTTCTGCGCGTCGGCAGCGCCCACGCGCTCGTCAAGCTCGCTGCCGGAGATGTCTACCTCCACCTTGTCGGTCACCCTCTGCTTGTCGGGGGTGAACAGGTCGAGCTTTCCCTCGTATATGTTGTACACACCCTTGAAGCGTTGCCCCTGGTTGATGGGCCACGACAGCGGCCTCACCTTTATCTCAAGCTCCTTCTCAAGCTCGTCGAGCAGGTCGAACGGGTCGCGTCCCTCGCGGTCCATCTTGTTCACGAAGATTATCACGGGGGTGTTTCTCATGCGGCAAACTGTCATGAGCTTGCGCGTCTGCGTCTCCACTCCCTTGGCGCTGTCAACCACGATGATGGCCGAGTCCACGGCAGTCAGCGTTCGGTAAGTGTCCTCGGCGAAGTCCTGGTGGCCGGGGGTGTCGAGTATGTTTACCTTGTAGCCCTCGTAGTCGAACTCCATCACCGAGGTGGAGACGGATATTCCGCGCTGCTTCTCGATGTCCATCCAGTCGGACGTGGCCGTCTTCCGTATCTTGTTGCTCTTCACCGCGCCGGCCACTTGTATCTGCCCTCCGAAGAGAAGGAACTTCTCGGTGAGCGTGGTCTTTCCGGCGTCGGGGTGCGAGATGATGGCGAATGTACGCCTTCTTTCTATCTCTTGGTTCATAAATCAGTGTCAGTCGTTATCCTGTTGCAACAATATCTTCATGCAGTCGGCCAGCGACTCCTCCCAGTGGGGTATCTCGATGCCGTAAGTCTGCTTTATCTTCGTCTTGTCGAGCACGCTGTAAGGCGGGCGCTTGGCAGGCGTGGGGTATTCCGAAGTGTGCAGCGGGCGCACGTGGCACGACGTGATTCCGGCCATGCGGTGGACGGCCTTGGCAAAGTCGTACCAACTGCACACGCCCTCATTGGAGAAGTGGTATACGCCCGGCACTATGCCCTTGTTCACAGCCGCCATGATGGCCACGGCAAGGTCGCGGGCATACGTGGGCGTGCCTATCTGGTCGAAGACCACCCCCAGCTCCCCTTTCTCGCGGCCGAGGCGCAGCATCGTCTTCACGAAGTTGTTGCCAAATGAAGAGTAGAGCCACGCCGTGCGCACTATCATCGTGCGGCGGCAGAACTTGGCCACGCCCAGCTCGCCGGCCAGCTTGGTGCTGCCGTACACGCTGTCGGGCGACGGCGTGTCGTCCTCGCGGTAGGGTACGTGGGCAGCCCCGTTGAACACGTAGTCCGTCGACACCTGCACCATGGCCCCTCCGCGCCTTTCCACCGCAGCGGCAAGGTAGGCCGGAGCCACCGTGTTGAGCGAGGTGCAAAGCTCCTTGTCGCCCTCGGCCCGGTCAACGGCGGTGTATGCGGCGCAGTTCACTATGCAGTCTATGGCGTTGTTGTCCACGAAAGCGTCAACTGCCTTTTGGTCTGTGATGTCGAGTTGCCTCACGTCGGTGTTGAAGAACGTGTGCTGCTGGCAGCCGCCCTCAAGCAGCTGAATCTCGTTTCCCAGCTGCCCGTTGCAGCCTGTTATAAGTATGTTCATAATGCTTTTGTTTCCGTTGTCGTCTTGCAAAAAGGTGGCAAGGCACCGCAGCGTCAGAATTCGAGCGGTTCCTCGCGGTCTTTGAGGTAATAATCGTTCAGCATCCCCACCAAGGTTGATATTTCCTTGACGGCATGCTCTGTTGCGGGCGTCACGGGCTTCTTGGACAGCCGCAGCATCATCACGCCGTAGAGCGAGTTGAAACAGGTCTCCACCTCGTTCTCGTCGGTGTTTGCCCCGCGGTTGCGAAGCTCCACGATGAACGGCAGCACCTTGTAATACTCGCTGTTGTAGAACGGGTAGCGCGGACTTTGCAGCAGCTGGGCGTGCAGCTCTGCGAGCTGTTGCATCACCACTTTGTTTATCTGCAAGTGGCCTTTCTCGCGGCAGCCCTCCTGATTCATCATCCTGATGAGGTTGCCAAACCAGTCGGCTTCCTCCTCTTTCTGCTCCTCGGTATAGTCAAAGCGGTCGATGTACTCGCGCCTTATGCGCGACAAGGAACAGCCGAAGGCCCTTATCGAGTCCTCTATCTGCCACATATAGAGCAGATATTCTGCTATGTTCTTCTTTCTAAGTTGCTGTGCTATGAACATGATCCGTCAGAAAAACCTGTACAAGTTGGTCACCGTGCCGAACACCATGATTACCGAACAAATCATGACCACGGCCCCAATGACCTGGTTGATTATCCTTATGCCGTTGTCGTCGAACTTCCCGCGTATCTTGTCTATGAGCCACGTGAGGCCGAACCACCACAGCATCGCCCCCATGAAGATGCTCAGGAAGCCCACGAACATCTCGAAAGGATGGTTTGGCAGCACAAAGGCGAACTGGGCGTAGCAGGCCAGGAAGAGGAATATGATGAGCGGGTTGGAGAACGTCACGAGGAAAGCCGTCACGCCGTTGTGCAGCAGCGAGCCTTTCTTCGTGCCGGAGCGGTGCATGTTGCGCGTTGGGTCGGTGCGGTAGGTGTATATCCCGAAGGCGAGCAGCAGCAGGCTTCCTACGATCTGGAGGTAGAACTTGTTCTGCTGGTTGTTCACGAAGTCCATCACGATGCTCATTCCCAGGCCCGTTATCCCGGCGTAGATGATGTCGCTCAGCGCGGCTCCCACGCCGGTGACGAAGCCGTACCAACGGCCCTTGTTGAGCGTGCGCTGCACGCAGAGCACGCCCACCGGCCCCATCGGGGCAGAGGCTATCATCCCTATCAAGATGCCCTTGAAGATGAAACCCAATATGTCCAAATGTATAGGAAACGGCATAACGAATGCAAAATTGCTAAAAATAACCGAAATGAGCAAGTTTTTCGGGCTAAATGTTTGGGCGATCGCGGTTTTTGCATAACTTTGTCTCTGCAATTTGGAACACCTTTCTAACAAAACATTAACACAACTATGGACTTACAGCAGACAACAAAGCCCTATGTCATCGGGCTTGACCTGGGAGGCACAAACGCCGTGTTCGGCATCGTTGACAGCCACGGCTACATAAAGGCCACCACGGCAATAAAGACACAGGCATACGACAACGCCGACGACTTCGTGCGCAGCTCCGCCGAAGCCTTGCAGATAATAATCGACCAAGTGGGCGGCATTGGCATGGTAAGGGGCATGGGCATAGGCGCGCCAAACAGCAACTACTACAGCGGCACCATCGAGCGCGCCGCCAACATAGCATGGGCCAAGGGCGTGGTGCCGCTTGCCGGGATGTTTGCCAAGGCCCTGGGCATACCCGTGGCCATAACCAACGACGCCAAGGCCGCCGCCCTCGGCGAGATGGCCTACGGCGTGGCAAAGGGCATGAAGAACTTCATCATGATGACACTCGGCACGGGCGTAGGCTCAGGCATTGTGGTCAACGGCCAGCTTGTATACGGCAGCGATGGCTTTGCAGGGGAGCTTGGCCATGTCATCATGGTGCGCGAGGGCGGCCGCCAGTGCGGATGCGGCCGCCACGGCTGCCTTGAAACATACTGCTCGGCCACGGGGGTGGCCCGCACGGCGCGCGAGATGCTCTCCGTGAGCGACCGCCCCTCGCTCCTGCGCGAGCTTGACGCCGACAAGATAACGTCGCTCGACATAAGCATCGCCGCCGAAAAGGGCGACCAGATGGCCAAGGACATATTCGAGTTCACGGGCCGGATGCTGGGCCAGGCCTGCGCCGACTTCGCCACGTTCTGCAGCCCCGAGGCCTTCGTATTCTTCGGCGGGCTGGTAAAGGCGGGCGAGCTGATCATGGCCCCCATACGCCGCGCCTACGACGAAAGCGTAATGCCGATATTCCGTGGCAAGGCAAAGTTCCTCGTAAGCGGGCTCGACGGTTCCACGGCGGCTGTGCTCGGGGCCAGCGCCATAGGCTGGGACATCGTCCAATGATGGCGGCTTGCAGCACGTGCGGCTTGCCGTTCATACGCCATGGAGAGGGTTGCCTGGCCTTGCGGCCAGGCAACTTGCTTTTTGCCACGCCCCCAGCCACTGGCCAGGCGGCACAAGCCCATCCTCACATAACCAAAAAGGTTGGCGCAGGACGCGCCAACCTGGATGCTTATGGATAAGGTCATCAACAATTGCTGATGTAAACTTACCGCTGGCAAATATAACGTTTTTGCATCACAAATGCAAATTTTTCAAGCTAAATTTACAAAATATTTTTGCCATGAACCCATTTTATCGTATATTTGTGGCACAGTCATCAAACAATCCATCAGCATGGAAACAAACAGAATGCTTTCGCTGGCAATGCTTGCCATGACGCTTGCCTCATCGCCGCCTTGCACGAGAACGCCGCTAGCCAGGCCCGGCGACGCCTACGAAAACGCCCAGAGCGAAGACCATTTAGACGTGGGCTACGACGAGTGGAACGGCAAAACGACCCCGTAACAAGCCGCACCACCCCAACCCCTACAACCAACCACCAACATAAAAACAACCACCGACCTATGAGAAAGACCATAACCGCCATAGCCACACTTTGCCTTGCGCTCCTCTGCGGATGCGAGAAGGCCGTGTTTGAAGAAAGCACCTCCACCGAAGGAACGCCCGAAACAGACAACAAGTACACAATAAACGAAGACACGGCACAGATTGACTATCTCTCTGTGGCCGAGGCGCAGGCCGCCGAAATAGGCCAGGTGATCTGCGTAAAGGGCTACATCGTGGCCTCGTGCACGAGGAGCATGGCTAACGCCGACTTCATGGCCCCGTTCGACGGGAGCACCGCAATAATCCTTGCCGACATCCCTGTAGATCTGGACGACTTCATATTCGTCAACGACGACCTGCTCTTCCCCGTATGCCTCACCGACTACAAGGACATCAGGGCCGCCCTCAACCTCACCGACAACCCCTCGCTGTGGAACCGCCAGATATTCATCACCGGCGTAAAGTCGAGCTACATGAGGCTGCCGGGGCTAAAGAAGATACTGCGCTACCAGATCATTGAATGAGCTCCAACTGCACCACAACAGAATAATGTACGCACACGCGCACGAAGAAGAGCACGCTCATGCAGCCAAAAGATTACATTTCCACAAATTTCTACTGAAAACATTTGCAGATTAAAAGCAAACCGCTATATTTGCAAACAGAAACAACAAAAACAGCAACAAACATGAAACAGATGAACAATGCATGGTGGTGGCGCAACTCGAGATTCAGGTAATCGCGGGTAGCTGGGCCGTGCATCGCATCAAGAGATAATCACACGAAGGCTCGTCGCAACCGCGACGGGCCTTTTTTATTTGCAAACCAAATACACAAAAGATATGAAACAGACTTATTTAGTTGACAAGGACGGGTATTACGGCGAGTTTGGCGGGGCATACGTTCCCGAGATTCTGTATGCCGCAGTTGAAGCTCTAAAAGACCGATACCTCGGCATCGTGGAATCAGAAGAGTTCCAGCGCGAGTACATGGAGCTGCTGCGCGACTACGTGGGCCGCCCCTCGCCCCTCTACCGCGCGGCGCGCATGAGCCGCCGCTACGGCTGCGAGCTTTACCTCAAGCGCGAAGACCTCAACCACACCGGCGCCCACAAGATAAACAACACCGTGGGCCAGATACTCCTTGCCCGCAAGATGGGGAAGAGCCGCATAATAGCCGAGACAGGCGCGGGGCAGCACGGCGTGGCCACGGCCACGGTGTGCGCGCTGATGGGCATGCCCTGCGTGGTATACATGGGGGCCACAGACATCGAGCGGCAGCGGCTCAACGTGGAGCGCATGAAGATGCTCGGCGCAGAGGTGAGGGCCGTGCATACTGGCAACAAAACGCTCAAGGATGCTACCAACGAGGCCATACGCGACTGGTGCTGCCACCCACAGGACACCTTCTACATCATAGGCTCCACCGTTGGCCCCCACCCTTACCCCGACATTGTGGCGCGCCTGCAGAGCATCATCTCGAAGGAGATAAAGGAGCAACTGCAGGATAAGACCGGCCGCGACTACCCAGACTACCTCGTGGCCTGCGTGGGCGGAGGAAGCAACGCCGCCGGAACCATATATCACTACATCGACGACGAGCGGGTGAAGATAGTGCTGGCCGAGGCCGGCGGACTGGGAGCTGACAGCGGCCACACCGCCGCCACCATCCACGCCGGGCGCGTGGGCATACTGCACGGCTCGCGCACGCTCGTCATGCAGACGCCCGACGGCCAGGTGATGGAGGCCGAAAGCATCTCGGCAGGGCTCGACTACCCGGGCATTGGCCCCATGCACGCCAACCTGGCGGCGCGCCACCGCGCCACGGTATTCTCCATCAACGACGACGAGGCCGTGCGCGCCGCCTACGAGCTTACGCGCACAGAGGGCATTATCCCCGCCCTTGAGAGCGCCCACGCCATAGCCGCACTCGGCAAGATGGAGCTTAAGCCAACCGACGTGGTGGTGCTCACCGTGAGCGGGCGCGGCGACAAGGACGTGGAGACCTACCTCGCCAACAAGGCCATGGCAGGCGAATATGGAACATTTTGATTTTGGATTTTTGAGTTGCCAATTACAAATTACAGCACCCTAAGCATGAAATACGAATATACAGCGAAGGCACGCACCGTGGCGGGCGACCTCCACACACCCGTAGGGGCATACCTCAGGCTGCGCGACATCCACCCCGTGAGCGCGCTGATGGAAAGCTCTGACTATCACGACCGCACAAACAGCAGGTCGTTCATCTGCATCGAGCCTATGGCAACGGTAAGCATCGCCCACGGCAAGTGTGCCATGCAGTTGCCCGACGGCAGCCGCGAGGAAAGGGCCATGGCCCCCGACTACGGCATGGAGCAGGCCCTGCGACAATTTGCCGACCGCTTCGCCGTGAGCGGAGACGGCGCCGAGGTGTGCGGCTTGTATGGCTACACAGCGTTCAACGCAGTGCGGTACACCGAAGCCATAGGCATAAAGGACGCTACGGCGGAACGCCACGACGCGCCCGACGTGATGTACATACTCTACAAGACCGTGGTGATGCTCGACCACTTCAGCAGCAGGCTCACCGTTGTCACTCTCGGCGGCGAGGCCGACATAGACCGCATACTGAAGCGCATTAACAAGGACTGCACCCAGGGATACAGCTTCCGCGCCATCGGCGAGCCTGCCTCCACGCTCACCGACGCGCAGCACAAGCAGAACATAAGGAGGGGCATAGCCCACTGCCTGCGCGGCGACGTGTTCCAGGTGGTGCTCTCGCGCCGCTTCGTGCAACGCTACGAGGGCGATGACTTCTGCCTCTACCGCGCCCTGCGCAGCGTCAACCCCTCGCCTTACCTGTTCTACTTCGACTTCGGTGGCTTCCGCCTGTTAGGCTCGTCGCCTGAGACCCACTGTCGCATAGTGGGCCACAAGGCTTACATAGACCCCATAGCCGGCACCGCGCGGCGCACCGGCGACGCCGAGGCCGACCGCAGGCAGGCTGCCATACTATGCGACGACCCCAAGGAGAACGCCGAGCACGTGATGCTGGTAGACCTGGCGCGCAACGACCTGAGCCGCAACTGCCATGGTGTAAAGGTTGACTTCTACAAGGACTTGCAGTACTACTCCCACGTAATCCACCTCGTGTCGAGAGTGAGCGGCACCCTCAACAACGGGGCCGACCCAATAAAGGCCTTCGTCGACACGTTCCCCGCCGGCACCTTATCGGGCGCGCCCAAAGTGCGCGCCATGCAGATAATCAGCGAGATGGAACCCCACTGCCGCGGGGCCTACGGCGGCTGCATAGGCTTCATCGGGCTTAACGGCGACATAAACCAGGCCATAACCATACGCACCTTCGTGACCCGCGGCGGCGAGCTGTGGTACCAGGCCGGCGGCGGCATAGTGGCACAGAGCGACGAGGAGCGCGAGCTGCAAGAGGTGAACAACAAGCTCGGGGCGCTGCGCGCAGCCATAGCCTTGGCAGAAACGATATGACCACAACCTTAACCGACAGCCAAAATGAGAATAGCTATTATAGACAACTACGACTCGTTCACCTACAACCTCGCCCACCTCGTGCGCGAGCTTGGCGCTGAGGTCAGCGTGATGCGCAACGACCTCTTTGCCCTCGGGCAGCTCCAGCCGTTCGACAAGCTCATCCTCAGCCCCGGGCCGGGCATACCGTCAGAGGCCGGGCTGATGCCCGAAGCCATAAAGATGTATGCCGGGCGCAAGCCCATGCTCGGCGTGTGCCTTGGCCACCAGGCCATAGCCGAGGCCTTCGGGGCGCGCTTGGTGAACCTTGCAAAGGTGTGCCACGGCGTGGCCACCGAGGGAACTCTCTTGGGCCGCGACTACATCTTCGCCCGCCTGCCGCGCCGCATAGCCATGGGCCGCTACCACTCATGGGCAGTGAGCCGCGAGGGGCTGCCCCCGTGCCTCGACGTGACGGCCATGAGCGACGACGGACTGATAATGGGCCTGCGCCACAAAAGCTACGACATACACGGCATACAGTTCCACCCCGAGAGCGTGCTCACGCCTGCCGGGCGCACCATAATGGAAAACTGGCTCGCCGGATGAGCGCAGGCGGCATGGCAGGACAGTGCGAAAAAAGCGGACAATAGCGCATGGCGGCTTGCCGCTGATGCCATTTGGGATGGTCAAACAGGCCGTTTGGAACCCCAAAACAGCCCGTTTGGCAGTGCAATAGAGGCCGTTCGGCAAGCCAAAAGCGCGCCAATCGCAAGCAATTGTCAATCAGAGCGTTGCAAGCCAGCAAGGACAATGCGCCGCCATGCGAAAAGTATTGACACTACAACTGCACAGCCCTGTAGCCACTACTGACCTGAAAACATAGCGCACCCAACCAAACAAGAACATAAAGACACCAAACATGAAACTCAACATGAAAGAAACGCTCGACAGGATACTCAACCACGAGGAGCTTACGCGCAACGAGACCAAAGGCATACTGATAGGCATAACGCGCTCCGAGTATACAGCGGAGCAAATAACCGCCCTGCTCACGGGCCTGCAGATGCGAGGCATCACAGTCGACGAGCTGCTCGGCTTCCGCGACGGCATATTGGAGACGGGCATCCCCGTGCCGCTCGACTGCGACCGGTATATCGACGTAGTGGGAACGGGCGGCGACCGCAAGAACACGTTCAACATATCTACCACGGCCTGCTTCGTAATAGCCGGGGCAGGCTACAAGGTGGCCAAGCACGGCAACTACGCCGCCACGAGCACCAGCGGAGCGTCGAACGTCATGGCACGCCACGGCATACGCTTCACCGACGACATAGCCAAGCTAAACCGCAGCCTCAACGAATGCGGCATTGTTTACCTGCACGCGCAGCTCTTTGCGCGCGCAATGAAGTTCGTGGGGCCTATACGCAAGGCGCTCAGCTTCCCCACCTGCTTCAACCTGCTCGGCCCCATCGTAAACCCCGCCAAGCCTCAGTGCCAACTGCTCGGCGTGGCCAACCTCGACCAGATGCGACTATATAATAATGTGTATAGGCGCATAGGCATAGACTTCGGCATCGTGAACAGCCTCGACGGCTACGACGAAATATCGCTCACTGGCGACTTCAAGGTGACAACGAACAATTATGAGCGCGTGTTCGCGCCCGAAGACCTTGGCCTTGGCCACGCCAAGCCCGAGGAACTGCAGGCTGGCGCCACCGAGGAAGAAGCCGCCGAGATATTCGACCGCGTGCTGCGCAACGAGGCCCTGCCAGCCCAAAAGGAGATAGTGCTGGCCAACGCGGCCTTCGGCATACAGGTGCTGGAGCGCGGAGGCAAGGACATAGAGGAGTGCATAGCCATTGCCCGCGAATCGATAGACAGCGGGCGGGCATTGCAAACATTCAGGAAATTCGCAGAACTCAATTCATGACACACTGATGAAAGACATACTCGAAGAGATAGTGGCCCACAAGCGCCGCGAGATAGAGGCGCGCAAGGCAACGCTGACCGAAAGCAGGCTGCGCGCCGCCGTTGAGCGCGAGTGCCACGACACTCCCCCGTCCATGGCGCAGGCACTGGCCCACTCGGCCACGGGGATAATAGCCGAGTTCAAGCGCAAGTCGCCCTCAAGGGGATGGATAAAGGCCGACGCTGACCCGGCGACGGTGCCGCTTGACTACCAAAAGCACGGGGCGGCGGCCATAAGCATACTGACCGACCGCCACTTCTTCGGCGGCGCAGACGAGTTCGTAACCATAGCAAGGCGCTCGGGGGTTACGCTGCCTATACTCTACAAGAACTTCGTGATAGACGCCTACCAGCTCCTCGAAGCGCGCATCTGCGGCGCATCTGCGGCACTGCTCATAGCGGCGTGCCTCAGCAAGGCCGAATGCGCAAGCCTCATCGGGCAGGCTCACTCGCTCGGCATGGAGGTACTGCTGGAAATGCACGCAGAGAGCGAGCTTGAATACGCCACGCTCGGGCCTGATATGTGCGGGATAAACAACCGCAACCTCGGCACTTTTGAGACATCCACCGACAACTCCTTCCGCCTGGCCGCACTGCTGCCCGACGACGCCATCAAGGTGAGCGAGAGCGGCATATCGTCGCCTGCCACCGTGGCGGGGCTGCGCCGCGCTGGCTTCAGCGGCTTCCTCATAGGCGAGAGCTTCATGAAAAGCGGCGAGCCGGGGGCTGCCCTTGGCCACTTCATCAACGGCATGGTCAACCCAAAAGAAGCTGAGCCATGATAATAAAGGTATGCGGGATGACCCAGCCAGCCAACATAGTCGAAGCGGCTGAGGCCGGGGCCGACTGGATAGGGCTTGTGTTTTACCCCCGCTCACCGCGCTATGTCTGCAAGGAGACGGCCGTGGCGGGCCTCACGCCATGCCGCGCAAACCTGCCAAGCATGGCCGCCGGGGTGGAAATGGCCGGCGTGTTCGTAGACGCAACGCCGCGATACATCGCAGCGCAGGTGGCCAGGTTCGGCCTCGACATCGTGCAGCTGCACGGCAACGAGCCTCCCGCCATGCTGCGCCAGCTGCGCCGCCTGCTCGATGGAGCCGCCAAGCCGGGCATCAAGATAGTAAAGGCTGTAAGCATAAGCAGCGGCGACGACATGGCCCGCAGCGCCAACTACGCTGACAGCGCCGACCTCCTGCTCTTCGACACGCGCTGCAAGGGCGTGGGCGGCAGCGGGAGGCAGTTCGACTGGGCAGTCCTTGACTCCTACCAAGGCCCCCTGCCATTCATCCTCAGCGGAGGCATAGGCCCCGGCGACGCAGAGGGCGTGGCTGCCATATCCCACCCCAAGCTGGCCGGGGTAGACCTCAACTCGCGCTTCGAGACTGACCCCGGCATAAAAGACATAGCCCTCGTAAGGCATTTCATAACGCGCCTGCGGGAACTTACACAAACACAAAACTGACACAAGAAACCAAAACTCAACGACATGAACAAGATAAACCAATTGTTCTGCAACGCGGGCGACAGGAAGTTGCTCTCGCTGTACTTCTGCGCCGGCTGCCCCACGGCAGAAGGCACTGCCGACACGCTCAGGGCCATGCAACGGCGCGGCATCGACATGGTGGAAGTGGGAATACCCTTCAGCGACCCAATGGCCGATGGTCCGGTGATACAGGACGCAGCCACCAAGGCCATCAGGAACGGAATGACACTGAGCAGGATTTTCGGCCAACTGAAAGCGGTGAAGGACGAAATCACAATGCCGCTGCTGCTCATGGGCTACCTGAACCCCATACTGCAATACGGCATCGAGCGTTTCTGCAGCAGCTGCGCCGACTGCGGCGTGGCAGGGGCCATAATACCAGACCTGCCGTTCAAAGACTACATGGAAACGGTAAAGCCCGTGGCCGACCGCTACGACGTGCGCATAATAATGCTCATCACGCCTGAAACGAGCGACGAGCGAATACGGTTCATAGACGAGCACACCAACGGATTCATATACATGGTGTCGTCGGCCGCCACCACGGGAGCGCAGGAATCTTTCGACGAGAAGAAACAGCAATACTTCCGCCGCGTCAACGGCATGGGGCTGCGCAACCCGCGCATGATAGGCTTCGGCATTTCAAACCGCCAGACCCTCATGAGCGCCCAAGCCAACGCTGCGGGCGCAATCATAGGCAGCAAGTTCGTGAGCCTGCTGAACGAAAGCCATGGCGCCGACGAAGCACTCGACAAGCTATTCGACGCACTGAGCCAATGACAACCAGCCCACCGCACGACGCCCCTGAAACAGAGGCTAAAAGCAGGCAAAAAGCCAACGCCCAAAAGCCCGGTTGGAGGGGTAAAATCGTATTGGCACACGATTTTGCACCCTCAACCGGGCTTTAAAAACGATAATCCCCCGCCCAGAATGATTTATCCGAAAAATCAAAGACAGCATCCGGCCTCAATACAAAAAACATTTCGTAACTTTGCAAACGGAACATAACCAAGACTAAAAGTACCAACCTATTTTACCATAGAAATCTACATAAGGCATTAAGAATGTTAGTGATAAAGGGTAATAGAAGCATTCCCTCATTGTTTAGTAGTAATGTTGCAGACCGCGTCTGTGAAGATGCGGCCTGCCTTTTATACAAAAAGAAGATACAAAAACCTTTATAAACAATTTATGAAATACTTAAAGTTATTGCTCTTATGCCTGCTGTTCCCGGTGGCCATGATGGCCGATGGCTGGGACACCCAGTACAAGCAAATAGAGAAGAGCATCAGGCAACCGAAATTTGCCGACCGAGATTTCCTGGTAACCAAGTACGGCGCAAACCCCAAGGCGTCGGCCGCCGACAACCAGAAAGCCATCAACAAGGCCATCGCCGCCTGCAACAAAGCGGGCGGCGGGCGCGTAGTCGTGCCTGCCGGTACGTACACCACAGGCGCCATCACGCTCCTGAGCAACGTCAACCTGGAGGTGGAGAAGGGCGCAACGCTGCTCTTCGCCTTCGAGCCTGAGCTTTACCCCATCGTGCCTACGCGCTGGGAAGGCCTCGACTGCTGGAACCTCTCGCCATGCATCTATGCCTACAAGGCCACCGACGTGGCCATCACCGGCGAAGGAACAATCGACGGCGGAGGCACCAACGAAACGTGGTGGAAGTGGTGCGGTGCCGCTCACTATGGTTGGAAAGAGGGCATGATAAGCCAGCGCAACGGCAGCCGCGCCCGCCTCTTGAAGATGGCGGAGGACGGAGTTCCCATGGACGAACGCCGCTTCGGCCCGGAAGACGGCCTGCGCCCGCAGCTCATAAACTTCAACCAGTGCGACGGCATCCTCATAGAAAACGTAACGCTGCTGCGCTCACCGTTCTGGGTAATCCACCCGCTGCTCTCGAAGAACATCACGGTGCGCGGCGTACACATCAACAACGACGGCCCCAACGGCGACGGGTGCGACCCTGAGTCGTGCGACGGGGTGCTCATAGAGAACTGCTTCTTCAACACCGGCGACGACTGCATTGCCATAAAGAGCGGGCGCAACAACGATGGCCGCCTATGGGAACGCCCCAGCCAGAACATCATCGTGCGCAACTGCGAGATGCAGAACGGCCACGGCGGCGTGGTGATAGGCAGCGAGATCTCCGGCGGCTGCCGCAACGTGTTCGCCGAGAACAACCGCATGGACAGCCCTAACCTCGACCGCGTAATCCGCATCAAGACCAACACGTGCCGCGGCGGCGTGATCGAGAACATCTACGCCCGCAACATCACCGTGGGCCAATGCGGAGAGTCGGTGCTCAAGATAAACCTCGACTACGAGCACAACGAGATTTGCTGCCGCGGATACCTGCCCACGGTGCGCAACATCAACCTTGAGAACGTCACCTGCCAGAAGAGCAAGTACGGCGTGCAAATCATCGCGCTGGACACGTGCGTGAACGTTTACGACATCAATGTGAAAGACTGCAAGTTCAACGGGGTGGCAGAAGGCAACACCATCAAGGGCCTGACGCGCAACGTCAACTTCGACAACCTTTATATAAACGGCGGCCTTGCGCTGCAGCAAAAGCCATACAAGCACTACAGCCAGTGGATGACGGCATCCGAGATGAAGCGCGTGCCTAAGTCATACCTGCTCGATTTCTCCAAGAAACCCAAGTGGAGCTACGTAATGGGCATAGAGCTTGAGGCAATGCTCGACACGTACCTGAAGTACGGAGGCGAGGAAATAAAGGACTACTGCAAGCTCTACACCGACACGATGATCAACGAAAAGGGCGAAATACGCGGCTACAAGCTCAAGGACTACAACCTCGACAACATCCGCACGGGCCACTTCGTCACACGTATGTATGAGCTTTACCCCGAGAAGAAGAACCTCAAGGCCATCAAGACGCTCATGAAGCAGATGGAAGACCAGCCCCGCACCAACGAGGGCGTTTACTGGCACAAGGCCATCTACGCCTACCAGGTGTGGCTCGACGGCATCTTCATGGGCCTGCCATTCCGCGTAATGACGGCCAAGATGCTTTACAACGACAAGAAAGCCGAGAAGATTTACGACGATGCCGTTGACCAGCTGAAGAAGACTTACGAGCGCACGCTCGACCCGAAGACAGAGCTCAACCGCCACGCATGGGACGAAACGCGCGAGATGTTCTGGGCCGACAAGACCACAGGCTTGTCGCAGCACTGCTGGGGGCGCGCCCAGGGATGGTACACCATGGCTCTCGTAGAAATCTTGGAAGCACTGCCCGAGAACTACAGCCGCCGCTCCGAGGTCATCGACCTGCTCCGCAAGGACCTCGACGCAGTGATCAAGTGGCAAGACAAGAAGACCGGCGTGTGGTACCAGGTGATGGACAGCCCCAAGCGCGAAGGCAACTACCTTGAGGCCACCTGCTCGTCGATGTTTGCCTACTCCATGCTGAAGGCCTACCGCAAGGGCTGGCTCGGCGCGAAATACCGCGACGCCGGAATACGCGCTTACCGCGGCATAATAAACAACTTCATAAAGGTCAACCCCGACAGCACCATCTCGCTGACCAACTGCTGCGCAGTGGCCGGACTCGGCCCGGGCACCAGCCCAACAATAGCCAAGTACGTGAAGAAGCCTAACCTGCGCCGCGACGGCTCGTACCAGTACTACCTCACGGAGCCTGTGCGCGACAACGATGCCAAGGGAGTAGGCCCATTCATCTGGGCTTCGCTTGAGATGGAGGCCTTAGGCTATAACACCGACAATTCCACAACCACCATCGACCGCCAGGCCGTAGTAACCCGCAACAACCCAATCGTTACCAAGGCCGACCCGCTGGCATCGCTCTCCGTGGGCAACGGGCATATAGCAGCCACGGTAGACGTCACGGGCTTGCAGAGCTACCCGTCATTCTATGAAAACGGAGTGCCTCTCACCACGATGTCGGACTGGGGCTGGCACTCGTTCAAAAACGCCAAGGGCGTGACCCAAAGCGAGACAGAGAAAGCCTTTGACCTTGGCCACGGCCACAAGGAGGTTTATGCAGTGGAGTTCAAGACGGCAGGCCGCAACAAGGACGCCACCGACTATTTCCGCGTTAACCCGCACCGTCTGAACCTCGGCCTCATTGGCCTGGAACTGAAAGACAAGGCCGGCAAGAAGATAGAGCTGGCCCAGCTGAGCGGCATACGCCAGGAGCTGGCACTTTGGGATGGCACCGTGAACTCCAAGTTCACTGCCGACAGCACCGCCGTGGAGGTATCCACATCGTGCTACCAGAACAAGGACGCCATCTTCTCGCGCATAAAGACCCCCATGCTCAAGGATGGCCGCGCCGCCGTAACGTTCTCGTTCGCCTACCCCACCGGCAAGCACGCTGACGCCGCAGCAGACTGGACGAAGCCCGAACTGCACAAGTCGGTGCTCACGTCTACGGGCAAGAAC
This sequence comes from uncultured Prevotella sp., assembly GCA_944319915.1. GTDB lineage: Bacteria > Bacteroidota > Bacteroidia > Bacteroidales > Bacteroidaceae > Prevotella. The sequence goes on from CALUEY010000006.1 coordinate 40,957, forward strand.
AGCGCAACGATAGAGCGCACGATAGATGATACAAAGTATTACGTAACCCTCGAATGGGAAGGCAACGCCACCATCAAGGAGACCGCTCCCCACCGCTTCACCCTCTCCACCACCGACGACGTGCTCACATTCTGCGCCGAATACAGCGAGAAGCCGGCCAAGAAGGCAGCCAACGCCTACTCATACGACCAGGCCATAAAGGCGGTGATGAAGAGCTGGCCCCGCTTCTGGAACGGCGGCGCAATGGTAGACTTCTCCGGCTGCACCGACCCGAGGGCCAAGGAGCTGGAGCGCCGCGTGATCCTCTCGCAGTACCTCACGCAAATCAACTGCGCCAACACCACAGCACCGCAGGAGACTGGCCTCACCTACAACTCGTGGTTCGGGCGCCCGCACCTTGAGATGACATGGTGGCACATGACCGACTTCGCCCTCTGGAACAGGCCGAAGACCGTTGCCACGGTGCTCGACTGGTACAACGACGTGGCCTACCCCGTAGCCAAGGAGATAGCCAAGCGCCAAGGCTTCAAGGGCGCACGCTGGATGAAGATGACCGACCCTTGGGCAGGCGAGGCCCCGTCGAACACTGGCTCGTTCCTCACATGGCAGCAGCCGCACTACATCTACCTCGCCGAGGAGATGTACCGTGCCAACCCCTCGAAGTCGACGCTTAAGAAATACGGCGAGCAAGTGGAGGCAACGGCCCTCTTCATGGCCGACTGGGCCAAGGCTTGCGCCCCCAACGGCGGCGAGATAAAGCTCTTCGGGCAGACCGCCATGCAGGAGTCGATGTCAAAGGACTTCTCTTACCACCACCCCTTCGAGCAGGCTTATTGGGTATATGGCCTAAGCGTTGCCCAGCAGTGGCGCGAGCGCCAGGGCATGGAGCGCAACGCCGAGTGGGACTACATCATCAGCCGCATGGCCCCGCTGGCCGAGAACGGCGACATCTACGCAGCCGGTGTGCCTCTGGCCGAGTTCGACTCTAACGCCAAGTCGGCCGAGTTCGACCCCTTCGTGGCTGCCGAGCAGGCCGGCCGCAAGCAGATTTCGGCTGAGGACTTCGCCTTGAAGTCGCGCAGCGACCACCCCGCAGTGCTCGGAGCCTGCGGCCTGCTGCCCTACTACCCTGCCCTCTACGACAAGGCCAAGATGGAGAAGACGCTCGACTGGGTGATGCAGAACTGGAACTGGGCCACCACTTGGGGCTGGGACTACGGCATGATAGCCATGTGCGCCGCCCGCCTCGGCAAGGCCGAGACAGCTCTCGAGGCACTGCTCATCGACAAGGGCAAGAACACTTACCTCGTGAGCGGCCACAACTTCCAGGAACCCAAGCGCCTGCGCCTCTACCTGCCCGGCAACGGCTCATTGCTCACCGCCGTGGCCATGATGTGCGCCGGCTGGGATGGATGCCTTGAGCCGAGCAACCCCGGCTTCCCCAAGAACGGCAAGTGGAACGTGCGCTGGGAGGGTCTGCAGCGGATGCAATAAGCAACAAGTATCATACAAAACGCCCTGCTAACAGTCACGCAAAGACTGTGGCGGGGCGTTTTTTGATATACGATATCTATTAATTTTGAATAGCTACTTAACTATAAAACCCATAGCATTATGGACAAAACAATCGCACTGGCAGTTGCCATTGCGGCAGCTACCGCCACAGTAGCTGCCGAAAGGCAGTTGGCGTTTCCCACAGCCGAGGGCTACGGCAAGTACACCGTGGGTGGCCGCGGCGGCGACGTCTACGAAGTGACCAACCTCAACGACTCGGGCAAGGGAAGCCTGCGCGAAGCCATCGAGGCCAAGGGGCCGCGCACAGTGGTGTTCCGCATATCGGGTACCATAGAGCTTAAAAAGGCCCTCACCATACGCAACCCCTACCTAACGATAGCCGGGCAGACGGCTCCCGGCAACGGCATCTGCATCAAAGACTACCCGCTTAACATATCCGCCGACGAGATTATAATACGCCACATCCGCGTAAGGCTTGGCGACAGGAGCGGGCGCGACACCGACGCCATAAGCTGCCGCCACCAGAAGAACATCATACTCGACCACGTGTCGGCAAGCTGGAGCGTCGACGAGACCATATCGGTCTACATGTGCGAGAACGTCACCATCCAGTGGTGCATGATAAGCGAGAGCCTCTTCTCCTCTAACCACGAGAAAGGGTGGCACGGTTTTGGTGGCATCTGGGGCAACAACTACGCCACTTACCACCACAACCTCATAGCCTGCCACTCCAGCCGCAACCCGCGCTTCGCCTCCGGGGCAGGCTACAACGACTACCGCAACAACGTGATCTACAACTGGGGATACAACAGCTGCTACGGTGGAGAGAAAGACCACCCAGCGAACAACGACACATTCGGCTCGTTTCACGTCAACATGGTGGGCAACTATTACAAGCCGGGCCCTGCCACGCAACCCGGGCGCGTGGCCTACCGCATAGTCAGCCCTACGTCCAGAGGCTCCGCCGACAACTACGGCAAGTGGTACGTGGAGGGCAACACCGTTGAGGGCAACGCCGCAGTGACTGCCGACAACTGGGCCGGCGGGGTGCAGCCATCAGGCGGCAACAAGGACTTGGAGCACGTGCGGATGGACAAGCCATGGCCAGCCATGGCCATAAACGAGGAGACCCCCGCCGAGACCTACTCCTCGGTGCTCGCGGGCGCCGGTGCCACCCTGCCCAAGCGCGATGCCGTCGACAGCCGCATAGTGGCCGATGCGCGCAGCGGCAAGGCCACGTTCGAGGGTAAAGGCTTCAAGGCGCGCAACCGCATGAAAGACCCCTCGCAGCCTTCGGGCATCATCGACTCGCCCGACGACGTGGGCGGTTGGCCCGAACTGAAGTCGCTGCCCGCGCCCGCCGACACCGACCACGACGGTATGCCCGATGCGTGGGAGAGTGCCAACGGCCTCAACCCCAGCGACCCTGCCGACCGCAACCGCCTCAACGCCGAAGGCTACACCATGCTCGAGGCTTACCTCAACAGCCTATGCGGATAAGCCACTACCAGCCATTAGACTTAGGACGAATTCTGTGCAGCCGACAGACAGATTACTTCCCCGCCCTTTTTGAAAATGTAGCGGGCTACATCGAGCAAAGGTGAGCAGCATGATGGCGGCACCCGCACAGATGCCCGGGGCAAAAAAATGTAATGAAAATACATAAATGGCCCATCAGCTGAAGCCATAAAGGCAACCGTCTGATGCCCAGCAACTTACAGAATCGGCCCGTCTCGCATTGCGAGACGGGCCGATTTGTGTGTCAAAACGTGCCATATCGCGACATGAAACGGCACGTTTGGCGCTGCCAAATGGCATGAAAGGACTTTCCCAACCATCTTTGTAAACATAAATGACGACATGGCCCATTGCACAAGCCTGCCAACATCGTTCCGCCACCATTCCCGCAAACCATGCCTCCACCGCTGCCGCCACCATCCCGCAACCCACACCTCAAGTGCTACAAACAATTGCACAAACGGCGCGGAAACACGAAAAAATACACCTCACAGCCTAAATATTGCACCGCAGTATAAAAATAAATTAGTATCTTTGCATTTGGCTAAATCAGCAATGGCAACACACGCCATCACCATGATGCACAGACAACAATAACTAAAAAGGCATAAAACGAATGAAAAAGAAAAGACTTACACTTTCAGTCGCAGCGACGGCACTGTTCGGCGCAGCCATGGCCCAAGCCCCGGCATTCCCGGGCGCAGAGGGCTTCGGGCGCCACACCACAGGCGGGCGCGGCGGCAAGGTAATCCACGTGACCAACCTCAACGACTCCGGCGAGGGCAGCCTGCGCGAGGCCGTAAGCGGCAACGACAAGAAAATCGTGGTGTTCGACGTGGGCGGAGTCATCGCCCTGGAGCGCAACCTCAGCATCGGGGGCAACACGACCATACTCGGCCAGACTGCCCCGGGCGACGGAATAACGCTGAGATACTACACCGTTGAATACAGCGGCGACAACATCATTGTGCGCTTCGTGCGCTTCCGCCGCGGACAGGAGGTAGACGTGAACGACGGAGCCGACGCCACATGGACGCGCCACCACCGCAACATCATCCTCGACCACTGCTCATTCAGCTGGAGCATCGACGAGGTGGCCTCGTTCTACGACAACCGCGACTTCACCATGCAGTGGTGCACCGTGGCCGAGGCGCTCAACAACGCCGGCCATGGCAAAGGCCCCCACGGCTACGGTGGCATCTGGGGCGGCAAGGGGGCATCGTTCCACCACAACTTCCTGGCCCACCTCAACAACCGCTCGCCACGCTTCAACGGCGCGCGCTACGCCTGGGACGGCTACGACCAGGACGCTTATCCCAACACGGTGCAGGCCGAGCGCGTCGACTTCCGCAACTGCCTTGTCTTCAACTGGGGTACGGGCGGCTGCTACGGAGGCCCGGGCGGCGGTTTCGTAAACATGGTGAACAACTACTACAAGGCCGGCCCCGCCACGAAGCACAAGAACCGCGTAACCGAGTGCTCCACCGCCAACAGTGGCAACAGCGAGGGCGCCCCAACCGAGCTGATAGGGATGAAGTCGCGATACTACATCAGCGGTAACTACGTCGACGGCTACGGGCCAGACTACGACTGGCAAGGCGTGACCTACGACGACGGCCGCTCCACATTCACCGACCCCGCCGGACTCTACGGCGAGGGCGAGGGCGCTACCATCAACGTAAAGCTCGACGAACCGATAGATGCAGGCACAGTGACAACACACGACGCTCAGACGGCCTACGAGAAGGTGCGCCAGTACGCCGGGGCATCGCTCAGCCGCGACGCACAGGACGCACGCTATGCCGAGGAGGCCCTGCAGGGCATCGCTGTCTATACCGGCTCTGTCACAAAGCGCGCCGGGATGCTCGACGTCGTGGCCGACCAGGGCGGCTATACGCTGACTTCGGCCAACCGCCCTGAGACGTTCGACGAGGACGGCGACGGCATCAGCGACACTTGGGAACGCGCCAACGGACTGAACCCCAGCGACCCCAACGACGCCACGGCATACACTCTCGACCCCGCCAAGTATTATACCAACATCGAAGTCTATGCCAACAGCCTCGTGCAAGACATCATGCTGGCCGGCAACTCCGATGCCATCACTGCCGTAGAGGAATATTATCCAAGGTACACAAAGACCGACGGAACCGTGGTTGAGGCCATCAACCTGCCCGACAACCTGCCGCAAGACCCCGATGACCTCGAAGACGTGGCCTCGGGAACAATCACCTGGACACTCTCTTCCGGCTCAATCGAGGACGCCTCAGTGTCTGCCGGGCTGGCCAACCACATCACCGCCACAAGCATGGAGATAGGTTCCAACCTAACGACCGACGGCACCCGCAACATCAATGGCGTTACATTCACCGAGCTGACCACCGCAAAGAAGCAGTCAGTAGCAGCAAGCAGCAATTGCGTGAAGTTCACCGTGACACCAGCCGGCGGCCTTTACTTCACGCCGACAAACGTCAAGTTCATGCTCTCGCGCATCGGAACGGATAGCGGCGTGTTCGACCTAGCATGGCAAAGCAACACGGGCGAGACGGCGATAGTGACCGGCGGAAGCATCAACCGCAACAATGAAGGAGGCGGATGGTACACTGATTTCAGCCAGGCCATCAGCGAGGTGGCAGCCACAACGGGCAATAACGCCATGCTGCTATATATATATAATGTGAACGACAGCAAGCAGACAGCCATCGCCAACGTGATAATCGAGGGCAAGGTGCAACAGATTTCCACCGGCATCAACGACGTATCGACTGCCGACGTTACTGCGGTTGAATACTACAACCTGCAAGGCGTGAGGACAGCGACGCCCGGCAAAGGTGTCTACATCATGCTCACCAAGTATGCCGACGGCAGGCAGAGCGTGCGCAAGGTGACGCGCAAGTAACGCACACCTGCTCAAGCCAAGACATGAAACGAAAGGAAGCGGAGTGGCAACCAAGGGCCACTCCCTCCTTCTACCCTCCCCACCTGAGGGTCAAGCACTCTAACCTGCTTCCAAGAACTGTTTTCCAAGCAGACCGGAACTAACCATACAACAATAACAAAACAACCTAATCAAATGAGAAAAAGACTACTTTCACTCGCAGTGGCTGCGCTCTGCATGGCGGGAATCACCCCGGTGCAGGCACAGACCTACGACAAAGAGCCGGCCTCCGTGGCATGGAACTTCAACACAACGGCCGACTATGACAAAGCGACCACAGTCACACCCGACGGCGGTTTCGCCACTACTGCCGTCAACATCGGCGACATCGAAGTGACAGGAACAGGCACAGGACAGGCCACCGACGCCTCCGGCGAGAAGGTAACCTTCCTGAAGCTGCGCCCGTCGGGCTCGACAAAAGCCGTCCAATGGACCGTTACGCCGTCGCGCGGACTGACGTTCACCCCTACTAAAGTGAGCGCATACATACAGCGCTTCGGCACCGACGCTGAGAATGGTGTCGTTGTCACGGCCCTGCTTGCCGACGGCACGACCGAAGACCTCGGCACTTTCACCGCCCCACGCAACAACAAGTCGCAGGCAGACGACAAGTTTGGCAGCAGCGGCAACTACACCAACCGCTTCGAAATTGAGCTTAGCGCAGCCCAGCAGCAGGCGCTTGCCACCACCGGCAGCTTCACCCTGCAGGCCACCGTCGGCGTGGGCGAGACCAAGGAGGGCGGCTTCAGCGACGTGCGCATAGAGGGAACTCTCAGCGGAACGAAGGAAGTGGTGGATATGTTCACCCTGACTGCCACCGCATCGCCCGCTGAGGGCGGCACCGTGTCGCTCAGCCCTGCCTCCGATACCTACGAGGACGGCAGCGAAGTGACCGTTAGCGCGGAGACAAACTTCGGCTACAAGTTCGTGAACTGGACCGACCAGGACGGCAACGAGGTGTCCGCCGAGCCCGAGTTCAAGCACACCGTGACGGCAAACGCCGCGCTCACTGCCAACTTCGAGGCCGTGAACACATACTCGCTGACCTACAACGTAGAGGGCGGAGGCAACGACTACATGGTTGAGCTGGCCCCGGCGCCTACCGTCATCGACGGCAAGAACATGTATGAAGAGGGAACCAACGTCATGCTCACCGCCTCATCGAACAAGATTGTGACGTTCACCAACTGGAGCAACGGCGAGACTGCCTCGTCGATAACGCTCACCATGGACCAAGACCAGGAAATAACGGCCAACTACTCCGCCACGGACTACATCGTGGCTTGGGACTTCATAACCCCCGGTGCTGACAGCCGCAAGGCCGACTTCGCAGCGGCTGAGAACGACGCCGTGACGCTCATACTGCGCAACGCCGCCGGCGAGACCAGCGGCTGGCTCGACAAGAGCAAGCAGAACGGCGGGCCTTACGAGGGCCGCTACGGCGCAGTGAACTGGCGCACCACCGGCCTGGGCGAATACTACTGGCAGACCATGATAAACGCCGAGGCCTTCAAGGACATCAAGGTGGCCTCGTCAATGCTCTACAACTACAACGCCTACACCAAGCAAGACCTGCAATACTCGCTCGACGGCGAGCAGTGGACCACCGTGGGCAGCTTCAACCTCGAAGGGGCAAAGAACTGGCAAGACCTGGAGTTCACCCTGCCTGCCGAGGCCAACAACCAGAAGCAGGTTTACCTGCGCTGGATTTCCGACAAGGAATCGCCCGTGGCAGGCACAACGTCTGCCAACGATGGAATCTCGCTGGCCGACATCTACATCACCGGCACGATGGAGATGGTGAACGACGGCACAGCGCCCAAGCTCCTCTCAACCGTTCCCGCCGAGGGCAGCTCCAACGCCTCGGCCAACGGAAAGATAATCCTCACGTTCGACGAGAAGGTGAAAGTGAAGGAGGGCGCCACAGCCACGCTCGGCCTCACGGAGCTTCAGCCCACCGTATCGGGCCGCACGGTGATGTTCGAGTACAAGGGGCTTGAGTACTCCACGCCTTACGTGTTCACCCTCCCCGCTGGAAGCGTGAGCGACCTCACGGACAACGCCCTTGACAAAGACATCGTGATAAACTTCAGCACGAAGACGCGTCCGGCCATAACCAAGGCCCTCTACGACTTCATCGTACCCGACGACGGCACCTTCACCGAGGCCATAGCAGCGGCAGAGAAGCGCGACGACACGTCGAAACGCTTCCGCATCTTCATCAAGCAGGGCGACTACGTGATACCCGCCAGCCAGACCGAGACCATCGAGGGCTACGACGGCGTGATGTACCCCAGCCCCATCACACGCATCACCACACCCAACATATCAATCATAGGCGAGGGCATGGACAACACGTCGATCGTGAACACCGTGCCTGACGTGGAGCTTGACAGCCAATACGGCCCGCAGAACCCCATCGAAGGCCTGCACAAGAACCAAACCATCGACCTCGGCAAGAACGCCACGCAGACCTACATACAGGACCTGACCATCAAGAGCGGCATGAAGGACAGCCGCGGACGCAACGGCGCACTTGAGGACGCATCCGACAAGACCATCTGCATGGACGTATGCCTCATGGGCTACCAGGACACATACCTATCCAACAACAGCAACGGACGCTTCTACTTCGAGGGCGGACGCCTGCGCGGCAACACCGACTACCTCTGCGGAAAGGGCGACGTGTTCTACAACGGCGTTGAGCTGATGATGGCCGGCAACGGCTACGTATGCGCCCCGTCGCAACCCAAGCAGTATGGCTACGTGTTCAGCGGCTGTACCATAAAGGGCGAAAGCCAGGGCATCGACGGCCAGTATACGCTCGGCCGCCCGTGGGGCGACGGCACACCAATAGCCCTCTACATCAACACCGTGATGGAGGTGCAGCCCAAGGCCGATGGTTGGAACGAAATGAGCGGCGGCTGGCCTGCACGCTTCGCCGAGTACAACTCAATGACGGCAAGCGGCACGGTGATAAACCTCGACAACCGCAAGAAGACTTTCGGCGACGGCCATGAGAACAACCCCGTGCTCACTGCCGCCGAGGCTGCCGGGCTGACCGTACAGAACGTGATGGGCGGCGGCGACGACTGGGACCCGACTTCGGCCACCGAACAGGCGTCAGCACCCAAGAACGTCACACTTGACGGCACCACCCTAACCTGGGACGCCAGCGACTACGTGCTCTGCTGGGCAGTATGCAAGGACGGCAAGGTAATCGACTTCACCACCGTGCCTACCTACACCGTGACCGACACCGAGGCCACCTACTCCGTGCGCGCAGCCAACGAGATGGGCGGACTGGGCGAAGCCACCGTGGCCGACATTGCTGACGGCATAACCACAGCCACCAATTCCACAGCCACAGGCAAGGCCGCATACTACAGCCTCGGCGGCGTGAAGGCCGACAGCCCGCAAAAGGGCATCAACATCCGCGTAAGCACACTCGACGATGGCACCACCACTGCCACCAAGGTGATAAAGTAACGCCGCCCGGCAGCCTGCCACGCGCAAGCCACGCAGGCAGCCTGAGGCTGCGCAAGACAAACATCCCCGCAGGGGGCGAACCGCCGCCCACTGCGGGGATTTTCGTACACACGCATCAACAGTGCAACGACATGAAGAACTCATTTAACACATATCGGTAGTTAGGCTTTGCTCATATTTACACGTGTTCTGGATAAGGATTCTCTCACCAACGTGCTCATCCTCGTGTTCATCCGCGTGCTGGCGGGTTTGCAACCCCACTTGCTCACCCACGTTCTGGCGGGTTTGCAACCCCACTTGCTCACCCACGTTCTGGCGGGTTTGCAACCCGCCAGCGGCTGTGGCCGGGTCTGTGACCCGGGGAAGTGAATGAAACGAGCATGGCGCGGGTTGCAAACCCGCAACAGGCAGTTGGCGGGTTGCAAACCCGCCAGAACGTGGGTGAGAACGTGGATGAGCACGTGGATGAGCACGTGGGCAACTAATTTCAACTTTAACCCCAATCGGCCGCTATGGCATCCATTTAACACAAAGCGCGGCAAACAGTCAAAATTCCGCCCCAAACCAACAATTTTTACCCCAATTCAAGATTGTTACACACTAATTTTGCAACCGAGAAATTAACTAAAGACCATTAAAAACAAATGAACCGGAAAATTGCATCCACAGAGCATTCATGCCATCCCGCGCGACCAAAGCAAAGGCCATGCGCAAACATGACAAAAAGAAATCCTACAAAAGCTTCATGTTAATAAACCATAAATGGGGGGGGTAGAGGCTTTTCATGTGAGGAATTTATGCTATATTTGCATAAGCCTAACAAAATTTACTAAACCCTAAGCCAACATACAAACACAAGGCCATACACATGGCCAGATGCCACAGCACACACCATAAGTGCGCACCTAAACGGAATACTAATAATTAAAAACTGTATATGAAAGAACTTAAACTCACAAGAAAGTCAATATGGATGTTATTGCTTTCGTGCTTTATGTTCCCATCGTGTCAGGATTTGGACGAGTACTATGAGCAGTCCTCAGAATTGAGCGGCTCCGGTTCCATATACCAAACGCTGGCAAACGAGGGCAACTATAGCATTTTCCTCAAAGGCGCCGAGATTGCCGACTACAAGCCGATACTTGACGGCAAGTCAATCCTCACGGTGATGGCCCCGGACAATGATGCCATGACGCAGTACCTGCAAGAGAACTACGGCACCACCGACATCACCACGCTCGACCCCGCCGAGGTAAGCAAGCTCATTGGCTTCCACATCCTCTACTATTCGTTCGACAAGGACAAACTGGTGAACTTCCGCCCTGAAGAGGGTGACGGCGCCACCGACGAGGAGCTCAACATGAACGCCGGCCTATACTACAAGTTCCGCACGCGCAGCCAGGACGCCATCACCACGGCATACGACTCCACGCGCCGCCGCAACGTGCAGGTGTACCACAACGAGCGGATGCTGCCCGTGTTCTCGCACCGAATGTTCCAGACCAAGCTGATAGACGCCAAGGAGAACTACGAGTACTTCTACCCCGAGACGGGCTGGACGGGCGACGGGGGCTTCAACGTGGCCAACGCCAACGTGACGCAGTACGAGCAGGTGGCCCGCAACGGATATATATACAAGGTAGACCGCGTGCTCAAGCCGCTCGAAACCATCTACCAGGAGATGAAGAAGGCAGGCAAGTACAGCATACTGCTCCACCAGTTCGACATAAACGAGGTTTATTCCTACGACAGCATACAAACCCGCGAGCTGCAAACGAGCGACTCGCTCTTCCACCACTATCACAACGCGCCGCTTGTGAACGTTGACAGCGAGTGGGGCGACGTGATGGACTACACGCAGATGAGCGCCTTGTCGTCTTTTGGCTACACAGTGTTCGCGCCCACCGACCAAGCCATCCAGAACTTCTACAACGAGTACTTCCAGTACGGCGGATGGACATGGGACGAGATACGCGGCGACTCCGCCCTCATGACCGACATACTGCAGAGCAGCGTGGCCAGCAGCAAAACAAACAACTCCATCATCTTCCCCGGCGAGATAAAGAACGGAACCGCGCTCAACGCCTACGGCGAGATAATAAGCATCGACCCCGACGGAGTGCCGCAGGCAGACCGCATAGTGTGCTCCAACGGTCTGCTCTACGGCTGCGACGAGTTCACGCCGTCGGCCAAGTACCGCGCCGTAACAGGCCCGGCCTACCAGTACAAGGACTACAGCAACTTCCGCCTGATGATGAACGCCTCCGGCATGGAGACCACGCTTACGTCTAACGCCGTGAGGTTCACCATGCTCTTCCCAAGCAACGAGCAGCTCTACACCAAAGCCGGCATAGAGCTTGTGGGCGGCCAGCTGGTGTCGTCGGCATCGCCAAACGGCATGGGCGGCGGCGCGCAGACGGCCTACGTAAACGGCCACGTGGCCAACCCCGTGGACGGAAACACCCAGCTGCCCGAGACCGGCAACAAGGTAATCCCCACCATGACCACCGACTTCAAGCTCTACTGGTACATAAAGGACGGCAAGATAACCAACAGCATACTGCACAACAACAGGCTGAAGTATGCAGCCAACACCGTAACCGACAACCAGATATGGACCACGTTCGAGCCACTGACCTACCTCGGCGACCCCAATGGCTGGACCAACGGCCACGCCTATACTTACGAAGGCCTGCTCTTCCCCGGCGACTACAGCGCCGTGAACGACAGCAGGATGGTACGCCTTATGAACAGCCAACGTTCAGATGCGAGCACCGAGTTCTTTGGGTGGATTAACCTGCTCGTCACCGCCAGTATTGTTGACCAAATAAGTGGTTCAATGAGCACCTCATTCACCAAGGGGGAAACCAGCCATCTCATGCTCATCCCAACCACACAAGTACTCGAGAACGCAATCATCGAGGGCAGGATACCGGGCATAACGGCCAACGGCGCAGTGGCAGGCTCAGCCGCATTCTTCGACAATGTGGAGATAACCGACGCCAACGCACTGACCGAATACCTCAAGCTATACTTCGTGCCGCTGTCCTCCGCCCCAATAACCAACTACCCGTACATCGGCTGGGGCGAGAACACGGCCGAGGTTGGCGGACTGCCCACGCTGCAGCAGGAAACCACCCTGGAGGGTGGCTCATACGTAATCACCTCTACCAACATGAACGTCTACGACGATGGCACTGCCCTCTATGTGGCCATCATCGACCGCAACACCGGCATCGACGGCAAGCGCGTCAAGGTGTCGGGCGCTTACGACTACTTCCCGTTCGTGTTTGAGGACGGCCCGGCTCACTTCATCGAGGATGTCTTCTGAAGCTGCGCCTACACAACGGAAACACAATAACTCATCAAAGAAGACAACATGAACAAGATAAGAAACATATTGGCAGTGTTGCTGCTGTGCTTGGTGCAGCAGGCAATGGCACAAAAAACGGTTTCGGGAACTGTTACCGAGGACTTCGGGGGCAGCGCCGAGCCGTGCATAGGCGTTAACGTGACGTTCCAGAACGCACAGAAACGTATCATCAGCGGTACGGTGACTGACTTCAACGGAAAATACTCAATAAAGGTGCCAGAGAACGAGAAAGGTCAGCTCACGCTCGTGTTCTCGTACATCGGCATGAAGTCGCAGTCGTTCAAGTACACCGGGCAGGCCACGATTAACGTGAAAATGGCCGGCAACGCCACCGAGATAAAGGAGGTAACGGTGCAGGGCAAGCGCGGCAGCCGCAACGAAATGGGCGTTACGCAGCGCCAGATGGCCTTCGCCACGCAGAAGATAAACATGGACGACCTCACCGCCGTGCAGCCCGTTACCTCAATCGAGGAGGCCCTGCAAGGCCAGCTCGGCGGCGTGGACATCCTCGCAGCCGGCGACCCGGGAGCAAAGAGCACCATCCGCATCCGCGGTACCGCCACGCTCAACTCCAACGCCGACCCGCTCATCGTGATCAACGGTGTGCCTTACTCCACCGACATCGACGACAGCTTCGACTTCAACACGGCCAACCAGGAGGACTTCGCCCAGATGCTCAGCCTCAACCCCAACGACATAGAGAGCATCGAGGTACTGAAGGACGCTGCCTCAACAGCCGTATATGGCACCGGCGGAGCCAACGGTGTGCTGCTCATCACCACCAAGAAAGGCGCAATGGGCAAGACGCGCTTCTCGTTCTCCACGAAGAACTCGTGGAAGTTCGAGCCTGAGTCGATGCCCATGCTCAGCGGCAACGACTACGTGGCCTACATACAGGACGCCATCTGGAACTCAGCCAACGCACAGGGCTTGAGCGGACAGACCGGCTTGCTCGAATACCTCTACGACACACCCGAAATAGGCTACAACCCCGACTGGCGCTACTTCGACGAGTACAACCAGGACGTAGACTGGCTCTCGTACATCACCAAGAACGCCTTCACCACCGACAACAGCTTCTCGATGTCGGGCGGCGGCGAGAAAGCCACCTACCGCTACTCACTCTCCTACCTCAGCGAGGGCGGAACAACCGAGGGAACGGGCCTCACCCGACTCAACACGAGCCTCGACGTGAACTACAGCTTCTCCGACAAAATTTGGGTAGGCGCAGAGTACACTTACTCCGACTCAAAGAAGAAAGCACCGTGGAGCGAAAACCTGCGCGCCGAGGCAATGCGCAAGATGCCGAACAAGAGTCCCTACTACATCGACGACGAAACTGGCGCAATGACCGGCACATACTTCACACGCCAGAACGAGGAAGAGTTCCAGGGCGCATTCAGCAGCAAGGCTGATGGTAGCAATGCCACGAACTTCCACCCGTTGATAATGGCCGAGGACAGCTACAACAACCTTCGCACTCGCGAACAGAAGATGACCGTAAGGGGTAGGTATTATCCTTTGAAGGAGCTACAGTTCAGCGGCTATGTATCAATGAAATACAAAACGCAGCGCACCGAGACGTTCCTCCCGCAACAGGCCATAGGAATATCCACCGCAGTGGATGCTTCCGAAATCACAGAAGATGACCCCAACAAAGACCCAAGGACTTTCGCCAACCGCGCTGGCAACTCATACACCAACAACTTCTCGCTGCAAACCGAGATAAAGGGTATGTACACCAACTCGTGGAACGACAACATGCACCAATTCACCGCAACCGGCATCTGGCGCACATCGCAGAGCCGCAGCTCCACGTCGTCGTCCACCCGCTACAACGTAGGGTCGGCAAGCCTTGCCGACCCGGCATCGGGCAGCGGCATACTGCTTGAGCAAGGCTCCGGCACGTCGGAGGTGCGCAAGCTCTCGGGCATCGCCAGCGTTGTATACACACTGCTCGACCGTTACACCATCAACGGAACACTCAACTACGAGGGCAACTCGAGCATCAGCCGCGAGCACCGCTGGGGTCTCTTCCCATCGATTGGTGTATCTTGGCAGTTTGCCGATGAGCCATTCATGGAGTGGTCAAAGGATGTGCTCACCGAGTGGAAGTGGCGCGTTAGCTACGGCCAAAGCGGCAACACCCCATCTGGCACATCGCCTTACGTGGGAACATACGTATCTGAAGGTCTCTACATGACTGGCAACGCCATCACGGCCAGTACCATGCAGCTCAACAACCTTAAGTGGGAGCGTTCGGCAGAGTGGAACCTCGGATTCGACTTCAACCTGTGGAACGGCAAGCTCACCGGCTCTTTCGACTACTACAACAAGAAAACGACAGACTTGTTGCAAAAAGACTATGTAATTCCAAGCGACAACGGTTTCACAGACACTAAACTAAAGTTCTACAACGCCGGCTCGCTGCGCAACAAGGGCGTGGAGTTCCGTTTCGACTGGCAGGCCCTTAACCAAAAGGATTGGAAGCTGCGCTTCAACTTCAACGTGAGCCACAACGAGAACGAGATACTCAGTATGCCCGGCTATGCAGAGGAAAACTACACTCTCAAAAATGGCGAGTACGCAACACGCATCGTGAGCGGGGCATCAGTAGGCTCTTACTTCGGCTACAAATACTTAGGCGTTTACCAGAACACTGAGGACACTTACGCAAAGGATGCCGAAGGCAACACCATGTACGACCTGCAAGGCAAGCCCATCATAATGTCGAACGGCACATACCGCTGCTACCCCGGCGACGCCAAGTATGAGGACATAAACAAGGACGGCAAGATAGACAAGAACGACATAGTTTACCTCGGCAACTACAACCCGCAGCTGCAAGGCGGCTTGGGCTTCAACCTGCGCTACAAGGACTGGAGCCTCACGGTGTTCATGCACTACCGCTTGGGCCAGAAAATCATCAACAAAGCAAGGATGGACGCAGAGTCGATGATAGGCAGCGACAACCAATCGACAGCCGTGCTGCGCCGCTGGCGCAACGAAGGCGACCAGACCGACATTCCCCGCGCCCTCTGGGGCTACGGACTCAACTACCTCGGCTCCGACCGCTTCGTGGAGGACTGCTCTTTCCTGCGCCTGAAGACCCTCTCGCTGAGCTACAACCTGCCGAAGAAGTTCTGCCAGAACCTCGGCCTCACCTCTGCCAACGTCTACATAACGGGCTACGACCTGCTTACATTCAGCGACTACACCGGACAAGACCCGGAGGTGAACCTCCCATCGAAGGTAACAGACCTTGCTGAGGACAACTCTCAGACACCGCGCAGCCGCCGCGTGGCAATGGGCGTAACCATCAACTTCTAAAAAACCACCTACGAGTATGAAAAGTTTTAAGACCATCATAATAGCAACAGCCGCCGCGATGAGCCTCACGGCCTGCAACGACTATCTCGACATCATGCCCGAGAACTCGCTCCCGACGGAAAACATGTGGACGAAGAAGAGCGACGTGGAATCTGCCCTTTTCGCCGGCTACTACCACCTGCGCTCTTCAATCACGAGCCATCTCATCCCGCTGGGAGAGCTTAGGGCCGGATGCGTTAGGAGGTACAGCCCCAACGACCTCGACAAGTTGGAGATAAAGCCCACGAGCGGCGACTTCACTGACTGGAACATCTTCTACAAAATAATCGCCGATGCCAATGGCGTGATAGCCAACGCAAGCAAGGCGCGGGGCAACGACGCCACCTACACCGAGGAGGAAATGAACTCACACCTCTGCGAGGCTTACTTCCTGCGCGCCCTGTCTTACTTCTACCTTGTGCGCAACTGGCGCGACGTGCCTCTGCGCCTCACGCCAGTCGAGAGCGACGACTCTGAGCTTTACCTCACGCAAAGCCCCGAGGCAGAAGTCATAGCACAGATAAAGAAAGACCTGCAGAGGGCCATAGAGCTTGGCGCCGCCAAGGAAACTTTCGACACAACATGGGAGACCAAGGGCCGCGCCACCATCTGGGCCATCTACGCCTTGATGGCCGACGTGTGCATGTGGAACCAAGAGTTCGACGAGGCCATACGCTATGCCGACATGATACTTGAAAGCAACTCGCCATACGCCCCGCGCTTCATGGCCACTGCATCGCACGCAAGCTGGTTCACCATCTTCAACCCCGGCAACAGCGAAGAGTCAATCTTCGAACTGCAGTACTCGGCCAACATGACCGACGGAACAAGCTACCAAACCAACGACCTGCCGGAGCTGTTCTACAACGACAACACAACGACCTACCTGCTGTCGCCCACACTGACCACAGAGCTTAACCAGGACGCTTACGACATTCAATCGTCCTCCCAGGGCGTATTTGACCCTGACAAGTACGTCCGCACACGCTACGGCAGCTACGTTGGCCAGGAGAACTCCGACATAGGCTACGTGTGGAAATACCTCGGGGGAACCACAACCACCGAGCCACGCACCACACAGTACTATGACCCCAACTTCATCATATACCGCGTGTCGGAGGTGATGCTCATGAAAGCCGAGGCACTTGTGATGAGGCAGATGGGCCAGAACATAGAAGACAACACAGCAGCGCTGGCCATCGTGAACCAAATACGCACCCGCACAAACCTGCAAGCTGCAACGGCAGGCCCCACTTCGGGGCTGTCGGAGATACTGCAGGCCATCGTCCACGAGAACATACACGAGTTCATCGGCGAAGGGCGCGCTTGGTATGACCTGCTCCGCGTAGCTCGATACAAAGACCCAACCGGTGCCGTAAACTTCGCCAATGAGTTCCTCATCAACAACGTGGTGAGCTACAACTTGGCAGCAAGCGACCGAGCACGCTCAGTGCTGCTCGATGAGGACGCATGGTACCTGCCTGTGAGTGCAGACCAAATACAGCTTAACGACAAGCTCAAACAAAACCCATATTACGAATAACATTAACCACGACACAACATGAAAAAAATATTTGCAACATTAACAGCGTTAGCGGCGCTCATCGTGGGATGTACAGACCCAAACGAGGGTGAGCTGTTCGTGCAGCCTACGAACATCGAGAACGAGATGTCAATGACTACCATAATGGAAAGGTCGCCGGAGACATACTCCTTATGGATTGACTTGCTAAAATACACCAACTACTACAACGCGCTGAAGGACGCCAACGCAAATGCACTGGTGTTCGCTCCCAACAACGAGGCCATTCAGCGATTCCTCGCCGAACGTGGATTGTCAGATGTAGAGGAGCTTGACTTAAACTACGCACGTGAAGTGGTGCAAAACCACATCATTGACTATACATCGGTGGACAAGCCTGACGTGGTGACTGATTCAAGCCTCGTGGAAAAGGCGAGTGGCGGACAATACATAACAACTCAAAACCTGTTCAACCAATACATCACACTCACCTATGGTTACAAGGAAACAGACGTAGACGATGACGAGCGCACCGACCAGATATTCAGCCCCGACAGCATCTTCATCAACAACCAGGCAAAGCTGGGCCGCTTCACGGGGGCAGTGGGCACTAACGGAACCATCTACATGATGGACGACGTTATTGTGCCTAACGCAGAGAACATCGTAGAAAAGCTACAGAGCCTCAGCGGAGAGGAGAATACGTTCAAAATATTTGCCGATGCCATAAAGGCAGACCCGGCAATCTACAAGATGGCCACCACCGAGCGCGACACCACGACCGGCATCGGCGGCGCACAAGTGATAACTGCCTATTCCTACACCTGCTTCGCAGTGCCTGACCACGTTTTCCAGGCAGCAGGCATAAACGATGCTGACGGCCTAAAGCAGTGGCTGTTAAACAACAGCAACGGCGAGGAAGTTGACCCCGACACGGCACTCAACCACTATCTCAAGTACCACTTCCTGCCCACGCAGTACACAATGGACGAGATATTCAACTTCACCGACCCGACTGAGACGCTGATTTACGACACGCAGTACACCGGGCAGGCCTTCATTGCCAACCTCATCAACAACAGGCGCACCATAAACACCAACATACCCGTGGTGCGCAGCGACATCGAGGCAAGCAACGGACTCATCACCAAGGTGGGCGGCATAATGCCAGTTTACCACCCCACACCCGTGAACGTAAGATGGGACTTCCTCAACAGCGCCGACATCATAACCATGGTGAACAACTGGGGTGCCGCAAACGCTTACGGAAACATATTTACCAGCGCACTCACAAACCAGGAGCGACAGTTCGACCTCAGCGAGGAGCGCTACGATGGCGACTACGGCACGCCAACGTCGTTCACATACGAGCTTACCGAGACTTCGGCCTCAACGCGCAACTACCGCCGCATAGGCTTCATGAAGGAGGCTTACCAGAGCGCAGCCAACACCACCACGCCGCGACACGGTGGCTACATGAACAACTACCTCGTGCTCAACCTCGGCTTCGCCGGATGGGTAGAGTTCACCACTCCCACCATCATAGCCGGCAAGTACAGGGTGGTGCTCCACTACATCAAGGATCCACAGCTCACAAGCCTGTTCACCTCAGGCACGCTCGTGCAGTTCAACATCGACGGCGAAGACTACCAGACGCTGAACTACTTGTACAGAGGCATGACCTTACTGCCCCTCTACGGATCGGATGAAACAGAATTGTGGCGTGAAGTTGAGTTCGACGGTTCTGCAGTCCATAAGTTCCGCATCACAATGCGCGACGTGCAGGCAAAGAACCTGGCAAGCTACCACCTGCGCTTAGACTACGTGGAGTTCATCCCCATCAACTAAGCAACCAAAACGCGAGAAAACGACTAATCAATAAAAACGTTCGACATGAAAAGAATATATAAAGTATTACCGATAGTGATCATGGGGTGCCTCACTGCCGCCTCGTGCTCGTCCGACTGGGACGACCACTACGACGAGTCGGGCATCAGCCTTGCCGAGGGCAGCGATGTGGTAATCTACAACGGCAGCGTGGCCGACTACATCGGCAGTGCCGCCGACCTGAACAAGATGGACGAGCTGTTCAAGCGCAACGGCATATACACAAGCACCAGGGCCGATGGCCAGTACACATTCATAGTGTGCGCCGACGACCGCTATGACGAAAGCAAGGTAACCGACGAGAAAGCCTTCGCAGAGCAGTGCGTGGCCGACATGGCCGTAAACCCATCGAAGCTCACCGACGGCTCTAACATCAACACCCGCTCGGGCAAGAGCGTGTGGGTGTATGACGGCGGCAAGCAGCTCGACGACTACGCAATAACCAAGGTAGTGAAGACCACCAACGGATACATCTACTATGTAGACGGCACGATACCCGTGCGCCAGTCGGCCTACGAGCTGCTCAAGTCGCTCGGCGACGACTACTCGCGCTTCAAGGAGCTGGTTACATCATACGACTACCCATACTTCGACCGTGAGAACAGCCAGCCCATCGGAGTTACCGATGATGGCCGCACCATCTACGACTCGGTGATAGTCACCAAGAACACCCTCATGGATCGTTACGATGAAGACGGTACAGCCACGTGGAACATGAGGAGCGAGAGCTTCACCACCACGATGTTCATCCCCAACAACACCCTCATCGACAACGCCGTCAAGGCCGCCATGGATAGCATTCCGCTCTGGCTCAACCGCGAGGCAACCGAAGCCGACCGCGAGAAGTTTGAGGAATGGATAGTGAAAGCCTGCTTCGCCGACAAGCGCCTTGATCCTTCGGCTGTGAGCGCAGGTGCTCCCGACTTCAAGTGCGTGGGGGGCTACAAGGAGATAGTGGACGAAACGTCCGACCTCACCACCTACGACGACGTGGAAGCAGCATGGTGGCGCCCGTCTGTGCAGACCGTTGACGCGGCCAACCCCGTTTCGCTGAGCAACGGCGTAGCCTACTACTGCACCAACTTCAAGATACCCAACCACATCGTAATCTACCGCGTGAAGTCGCGCTTTTACGAGTTGTGGAATGCCATGGATAAAGAACCAGAACTAAAAAACACATACTTCCGTTGGACAAACTGGGTAGACCCATTAGTTGTCAACGACGCACAAGGGCAGTT
Source organism: uncultured Prevotella sp. (assembly GCA_944319915.1). GTDB lineage: Bacteria > Bacteroidota > Bacteroidia > Bacteroidales > Bacteroidaceae > Prevotella. Next base: position 61,806 of record CALUEY010000006.1, read on the forward strand.
CGACCTTGTGGCCAACACAGGTGGAACAGTTACCACAAACTCGCAATGGCCCAGCATCTTGTATAATGTGCTCACCGCCATCCCGAGCGAGTCGGCCATGGAGAACGGCGCAACGTGCAGCGTAGACTACGACGGGATAGTAGTCAGCAATGACAATAGAGTTCACGAGTGCCACCTGCCCGCAGGCGAGTACTACCTGCGCATGGGCTTCAAGCACTCACTGCTCTACTCGCTGAGCATAGCGTTCAACGACCGCTGGCTCGTCAAGGACATGAACATGCACGCCACCGGCTCCGACTTCCACTTCGACCGCGGCGCGGCCAGCCCTGTGCCTCACTACGGCGAGGAGACCGGCGTGGCCTACCCCGAGGGCTTCGACGTAGACTACTGGCAGAAACTCAACGACAAGGCCATCGCCTACGACACCGACGGCTACACCGTGGGCGTGGTGACATTGGAGAAGTCAGGAAACTTCCACATCACCGTAGAGTCTACCGACATGGCCCGCATCTACAAGGCAGCGCTCGATAGCGGCGCAGTGCTCAACCGCGACAAGAACAACGTGAACCAACTGATGATGTATCACTGGTGCCTGCGCCCCACTCACAATAACTATTAACACCTAAGAACATGAAGAAAGTCTATATATTGGTAGCATCCTGCCTCATGATGGCAGCCACGGCAACGGCTCAGAAAGGCGAGGTGCGCTCAATGATAAAGAGCACCGACGGGCAACCCGTCAGCGGTGCAATCATCTCCATCGTGGGCGACAGCGTAACGGCACTCTCCGACGAGCGTGGCCAGTTTGCCCTCAACACGGCAGTGAAGAACGCCCTGGTTACGATAAAGGCCGAAGGCTTCTACACCAAGGAGATGCCGCTGAGCTTCCTCCGCAAGAAACAAGTCACCGTCACCCTCATACCCACTGGCGAAAGGCTCTACTCCGAGACTGCCAACACCTACTACGGAAGCATGGACTACAACAGCAAGCCCTCGTCGGTGTCGTCGGTTGAGAGCAAGGACTTCACCGAGAAGCTCGACCTCGCCACCGCCATGCGCGACGGCGTGGCCGGCCTCCAGGTGATTGAGAAGAGCGGCATGCCCGGCGAAGGCGCATACATGAACATCAGAGGCATCCACTCGTTCGTGGCCGAGAACAACCCCCTCATTGTCATCAACGGCGTGCCATACCTCGGCAGCCAGGAAGTGTCGGGAGTAATCAATGGCTACTCGCGCGACCTCCTCTTCGGCTACGACCCCAAGGACATACGCAGCGTCACGGTGCTAAAGGGCGCCGACGCCGCCATGTACGGCTCATTAGGCAGCAACGGCGTGATACTCGTGGAGACACAGCAGGCCACCTCGGACAACCTTGAGACGCGCATGACCTTCTCAGGCTCATACGGGTTCAACCTCCGCCAGTCGAGCCTGCCCGTACTCAACTCCACGCAATACAAGAACTACATGAAGGATATCGGCCTTACACGCTACCCCACCATGGAAGCCCTCACCGCCGACTATCCCTTCCTGCAGAACGGCAGCTACCCACAGGCATACCTCTTCAACGAGGACACCAAGTGGATGAAGGACATCCAGCACACGGGCTTCACCACCGAGAACCTCTTCCGCGTTGAGGGTGGCGACGAGATAGCCAAGTACAACATCTCGTTCGGCTACACCGGCAACCAGGGAACGCTGCGCGGCACCGGCACCGACCGCTTCCACACGCTCATCAGCGCCGACGTGCTCGCCAGCCGCCAGATAGACATATTCACCAACGTGGGCCTGGCCTACATCACCAGCGACCTGCAGAACATGGGCATGGCCATGGAGACCAACCCAATGCTCGCCGCTTACCACTCCATGCCGCTCATAAGCGCCAACGAGAAGCAGACCAACGGAATGACGCTGGGCAACCTCGCTTCCTATGACTTCTGGAACACCTCGTCGAACCCAATGTATGCATACGATAACGTGAGCAACCCTGAGGCTATCGTCTCAACGCTCGCAGCAAAGGACAAGATCTACGACGTGAACACCCAGATAGGACTGAACTTCCGCTGGAACGATTACCTCACGCTCACGGCCATGGCCAACCTCTACTACAACTACACCGAGGAGACTCTGTTCATACCCGGCATGACCGACAACGCCATCATGCCCCAGATCTACGGCACGGGCCGCAACAAGGTGGCAAACGGCGTTTCCATACTCGATGTCAACACGTTCACATTGCAAGGCAAGTACAGCCGCATCTTCAACCGCGTGCATGACCTCAACGTGTTCGCCTCTGCCCGCATGATAATGAAGGACTACGAGGTAGACATATCGGAGGGTTACAACACCGCCAGCGACGATTACCAGACGATGGACAACACCACCGACGCCAAGAGCAGCTTCGGAAGCCTCACCGAGTGGAACTACATGGGCTTCAACCTCCACGCCGACTACACCTACAACAACATCGTGCGTGGAGCCGTGGGCCTGGCCCTCGACGGAACGAGCGTATCAGGCGTTGACGCCCCCCGTTGGGGCTTCTTCCCCTCTGCCGGCGTAACGTTCATGGTGGCCAACCTCGGCGTGCTGCCCTCATGGGTCAACAAGCTCAACGTGTCGGTAGAAGGAAGCCTCACGGGCAACAGCCGCTTCTCCGCCAACTATGGCAAGAACTACTACGTGGGCGGCAACTTCTTCGGCATTGGATCCATCAACCGCTCCAATATGCCCAACACCAAGCTTGAGTGGGAGAAGAAGACCCAGCTCGACGTAGGCCTCGACCTCGCCCTCTTCTCCAACAAGCTCAACATAGGCTTCACCTACTTCACCAACCACGCCTACGACCTGCTGCTCAACAGCAACGTGTCGGCAGTCTACGGCACGTATGACTACTACGAGAACTGCGGTACAATCAATACCAGCGGCGTAGAGGCATCGCTCCGCGTAAACGCCTTCCACACCAAGGACTGGGACATAGTGCTCGGAGCCAACATAGCCACGGCCAGCAGCACCATCAAGTCGCTCGGCGACGCACAGCGCATGGTGATTGAGTACACCGGCTACAACAACGACGACGCCGAGATGATAATGGCCGTAGGCTCCGACCCATACGAGTTCTACGGCTACCAGACCAACGGCATCTACGCCACCACGGCCGAAGCCGAGCAGGCAGGCCTCGTAAACAGCAGCGGCGATGCCTACCAGGCCGGCGACGTGCGCTTCGTTGACCAGAACAACGACGGCATCATCAACGAGAACGACAAGGTGAGCCTCGGCAGCAACATGCCCGACTTCTACGGAGGCATCAACCTCTCCGTGCGCTACCGCCGCTTCATGCTCGACGCCAACTTCGCCTACTCCGTGGGCGCCAAGGTGTACAACGCCACGCGCCGCGAGCTGGAGTCGATGGACAACTTCTACAACCAGTCCACCGCAGTGCTCAACCGCTGGCAAGTGGAGGGCCAGCAGACTTCCATGCCACGCGCCAACTACGGCGACCCACTTGGCAACAACATCTTCTCCGACCGCTGGATAGAGGATGGCGACTACCTCAAGCTGCGCAGCGTCAAGCTGTCATACAACTTCGACATGCTGTTCAACTTCATCCGCTCCGGCAACATCTACGTGGCAGCCGAGAACCTCTTCTCGCTCACCAAGTACCTCGGCAACGACCCCGAGTTCGCCTACTCCTACTCTGAGCAGCTGCGCGGCTTCGACTACAGCAAGATGCCGCTGCCCATCACGGTAAGGATTGGATTCAACATCAACTTCTAACCACCATCATTAAACAGCAACGTTATGAACATCAGAAACATCATACCGGCGTTAGGCCTGCTCGTGGCTACTGCGGCTTTCAACTCGTGCGACGACTACTTCGACACCGACCCGAAGAACATCATCAACGAAGAGGACTACATAGCCGAAGAAAACGAGATGTACAAGGGCTTCCTCGGCATATTCAACCGGATGCAGGAAGCTGCCGACCAGGCCATCTTCCTCACCGACACACGCGGTCCTCTGCTCGAAACCACCGACAACGCCCCCACAAACCTCAAGGCCATCTACAACTACGACGAGACCGACGGCAACCCATACGCCGACCCGACGTGCTACTACGCCGTGATCGTGGCCTGCAACGACTACTTCGCCAAGATGGAGGCCTACCACCGCAACGTGGGCGGCATGACCGAGATAGCCGAGGAGAACTTCCCCGCGCTCGTAAGCAGCGCCATGCGCATAAAGGCATGGGCCTACCTCATGCTCGGCAAGATTTACGGCGAGGCTTACTGGTTCGACGACCCTCTCACCGAGAAGAAAGACCTCAACGATGCCTCCGTCTTCACCCACTGCAACATGAAGGAGCTTGCCGACCGCGCCATCGCCCTGCTTGAGAATGGCATAACCATCGACGGTATGCACGTGGCAGGCGACCTCGAAGTAAGCTGGTACAAGTGGATAGACGAAGAGGAGCAAGACGCCTCGCTCTACCGCTACTGGGAATTCCTCGTTCCGCCAGCCCTCGTTCTCAACGCCGAGTTCCGCTCGTGGCGCGCCAGCTATGTAGATGAGGCATCGGCACAGGCCGACTGGCAGTGGATACGCAACAACCTCCTGCAGTTCATGTACGACTACCTCACCGGCACCAACGAGCGTGCGGCAAACCTCCTCACCAATGCCGACCTGCAAGGCACGTCAGACATCTACCAGCTCAACAAGAAGATGCAGAGCGACAACTACGGAGCCTACCAGAACATCTTCTACAGCGACCGCGTGGGCCTCATGACGCAACTCCTCTGCGGGGTGATGTACGACTACGACAACAACCAGCGCAACCGCATCGTGCAGTACTTCTGCCCCGAATACCCCGATGCCGAGTCGTACTACCTCCGCCCGTCAGACTACGGGGTAGACCTCTATAACGAGAGCGACATCCGCGGCTTCACCCAGGGATGGACTATGCGCAACCTCGCTGGCCAACGCTGCGTGAGCAAGTACTACTACGGCTACAACTTCACCACCCGTGCCTACGAGTACCTCAACAACGAAGACATTTTCAAGATTGAGCCTACCATACCGCTCTTCCGCAGCCACGACCTCCACTTCCTCCTCGCAGAGGCCGAAACCCACCTCGGCCACTTCGAGAATGCCTACTGGATTCTCAACCAAGGTCTCAGCACACGCTTCCCCGACAAGAAGGTGCCTACCGACGACCCCACATGGGATTACCGCTACAACCCATGGGTAGAGGCAAGCAGCGGTGGCTACGGCAACCTCGGCATAGCAGGCACGGCAGCAGGTACCATCCACGACCTACCCCGCCCCTCCGACGACGACTGGAGCACCTACACCGAGGACCAGCTCAAGGAGATGTACGACTGGGCCATAGCCGACGAGAACCTCAAGGAATACATGGCCGAGGGCAAGTCGTACAGCTATATGTGCAAGATAGCCGAGCGCTATGCCAACAGTGCCTACCGCAACGGTAGCCAGGAGAAAGCCCGCGACAGCGTGGCCGTCCGCCTCGCACCCAAGTACTCAGCCTCGGGTCGCGCCCAGAGGGTGGAAAGCGCCATCAAGAGCCAGGGCTACTTCATCCATTGGCAGCTCAACGGCATCAGTAGCGCACAGGCTGGCAACCAAAGCGTAGAGTAAAGCTAACGCACGCCCAACTACACAAGGGTGAATCTACAATGAAAGCTAAATGAAAATCCGCACAGCGGGGCTTGCCGCCCAAGGGCAGCAAGCCCCGGCCTACCGGACAAGCGAGAACAAACATAACCAACATTAATCAACCAACTTAAAATTCAAAGCAATGAAAAGACTTACTTCAATGGCTCTTGCAGCCATGCTGCTGGCTCCCGCGGCATCGTTCGCGGAAAGCTGGTCACACGTGGTCACCGATGCTAGTGAGTTCAAGGACAGGTTCAACTCCATCGGCTCAGGCCAGGAGGGTGAGACCTACGAAATCATCTGCGATTGGGATCCCTCAACGGTAGTAAGCGTGGGCAAGCTCAAGCCTACCATGACAAAGGGCAAGCTCATCATCAGGAGCAACCAGCGCGACTTCGACCTCATGCCCCAGCTCCAAATCGCCTTTGAGTGGGCAGCCGATGCCCCCAAGGTGGAGGTAGGACAAGGCAAGGGTTCATCTGTAATCCTTGAGAACCTCAACATCGTTGGCACTGGCTCGTATGTAATCGACAACCGCCGCTCTGTGTTCATCGACACCGTGGCACTGCGCCGCTGCGACATCCACGACAACGTTCGCTCTGTGCTCCGCTTCGATGGTGACAAACAAACAGACGGCCTTAAACGCGCTGACATGCGAATCCACTGCATCGAGGTAAAGGAGTGCAAGATTCATGGCCAGGCTCAGGCTTCCGGCGACAACTGGTCTACCTTCCGCACGTTCATGCCGTTGGCAAAGTTCATCATCAAGGACAACATCTTCTACAATATGCCCTACAGCAAGGGCTTGTGGGAGACCCGCGACAAGAATGAAGCCCAGACTCAGGTTATATTCCAAAACAACATGGTGCTCGTTGGCGAGAACAAGGAGATGCACAGTGGCGGCTTCACTGTGCTCGGCGCCGGCGCCAACATCGCCCCCGGATCGCAGTTCTTCATCTACAACAACATCTTTGCAGGCCCCAAGGCCGGCTACAACATCTTCGACAGCTACACCGCCACGAAGATCACCAACGCAGTCGGTGCAATGGTTCTTGCCCGCAACAACGTGATAGACAACGAGAGCTACATGCCTCTCACCGAACTGCAGATGTACCTGTTGGGTCTGGAAGATGGCGCGACCAATCTTATATGGGGTGACGGCATCACCGATGACAACATCGCCCTCAGCAGCGTTACCGATTTCTCTTGGGCCACTGGTGCAACTTTCCAAGACCCCAGCCACAACCTCTACAACATGCTGAAGACCAATCCTTGGTACACCGCAGGCAGGTACGATGCCACAGACCCCGTTGGCATGGGTGGCACAGACCTTGGTGCCACATACATCGGCCCGTCCATCGCTTACGTTGACGAGTTCCCCACCCCGGCAGCAGTCAACGTTGCCATCGAAGGCCCGTCGTACATCTCGTACACCATCTCGCCCGAAAGGGATCTCTACTACCTCGGCGACGAAATCACCATCACCCTCAACAACGGCTCCAACAACTACCTCACCAACCTCAACACCTTCGAGGGCTGGTCTGACGGCGTGCAGGAGCTGAGCCGCACCGAGACGCTCACCGGCGACCTCAACCTCTCGGCCAAGTTCACCGACAACCGCAACGTGGTTTCTGCCTTCACGCTCAACAACGTTGGCAACAACAACTCACTGGCTTCATACAACGCCGAGGTTTACCTCGACATGGATCCCAACTTCCAGGCCAAGGTGCTCGCCATCACTGCCGACACCACAGTGGCAACAGGCACTCCCACAGGCCCCGACTTCCACTACCACAACGGCACCATGCAGTCGCGCCCGGAGAAGTTCGGCGAGGCTCCCGTAGAGCTGCGCATGCCTATCATCTCGCGCCGCACCCCGGCCGTGGCAAAGAACAGCATCCGCGACTATGCCCTCTTCGTAATCCCCACCAAGGGCATCACCGACCTCCACTTCTCGTGCTACGTAGGCACCGACAACAACGCACTGGCCAACCAGATGCTTGAGTTCTCCACCGACAGCACCACATGGACGAAGATTGGCGAGCTTGCTCCCGACAACCTTCTCGAGAACCTCGTTTGGAAGAAGCTCGAGGCCGACCTGCCTGCCGAGGCCAACGACAAGGAGAAGGTTTACGTCCGCGTAATAGGCGACCTCACCAGCAGTCCTGTGGTAACCACCGACGAGGGCGTTGGCATGTGGGATCCCTATGCAGGCGACGGAGGTGCCATCGTAGAGGAAGTTTACAACTCGCAGGATGCCTTCGAGTACATCGGCAGCATCGTCATCACCGGCAACACCGAGAATGCCGTTACCGGCATATCTGAGGTGACCACCGAGGAGCAGAAGCTCGACGAGAACGCCCCGATGTACAACATCATGGGCATGAAGGTGGCCAAGGGTACCAAGGGCCTCATCATCCAGAACGGCAAGAAGTACGTAGTGAAGTAAGCTACCTACCCTATCCCCTAAAATCCAAGGCGCACGGGAATCGTTTCCCGCGCGCCTTTTTGTTTGGGCTCTCGCGGGGTGCAAGCCCGCAACAGGATGCGGGTGTGGACGTGGGTGCGAACGTAGGTGTGGACGAGGAGGAAACGAGGGTGATTGTCATGGATTCTATCACGGATACTTCCACGGATACTTCCACGGATACTTCCACGTTGTGGCGGGTTTGCAACCCGCCACCATTCCGTGGCCGGGTCTCTGACCCGGGGAGGGGAACAAACAAGCCAGCGCGGGTTGCAAACCCGCAACAGGATGCGGGCGGGTTGCAAACCCGCCCGAACGTGGAAGTGAACGTGGGTGAGAATGTGGATGTGAACGTGGATGTGAACGTGGTGGCAAACATAGGTGTGGACGTGGGTGCAAACGTAGGTGTGGACGAGGAGGAAACGAGGGTGATTGTCATGGATTCTATCACGGATACTTCCACGGATACTTCCACGTTGTGGCGGGTTTGCAACCCGCCACCATTCCGTGGCCGGGTCTCTGACCCGGGGAGGGGAACAAACAAGCCAGCGCGGGTTGCAAACCCGCAACAGGATGCGGGCGGGTTGCAAACCCGCCCGAACGTGGAAGTGAACGTGGGTGAGAATGTGGATGTGAACGTGGATGTGAACGTGGTGCTAACGTGAGTGGGAACGTGGTGCTAACGTGAGTGGGAACGTGGGAATGAACGTGGGAGTGAACGTGGGAGTGAACGTGGGAATGAACGTAAATGTAAAATAAATGCAAAACATCAAGACAATGAGACTTTTTCCACCATTTACGAAAGAAAAAAGTCCCCGGAAACACAGAAAATAGCTATCTTTGCAATGCTGAACGCAAAGCCGAGGGCAGCCAAGCACAGGCCAAGCCCCTGCTTGTTGCGCCTCAAGGCAAGCATTGAAACCATATCGACAACTAAAAAGAGCTTTTACTATATCGACAACTAAAAAATAACTTTTTATGAAACTAAGACTACTTACTCTGAGCACACTCGCGCTCATGCTCGGCGCTGCCGCAACAAGCACCGCCCAGGCCCAGCCCAAGGAGAAGCAGCTGGCTTTCCCCGGTGCCGAGGGCTTCGGGCGCTACACCACCGGCGGGCGCGGCGGGCAGGTGCTCCACGTAACCACCCTTGAGGACACGGGCGAGGAAGGCTCGTTCCGCTGGGCCTGCGAACAGAAAGGGCCGCGCATAATCGTATTCGACGTGGCCGGAACCATCTACCTCAAAAGCGAGCTGCGCCTGCGCAACGACGACGTTACCATAGCCGGGCAGAGCGCACCTGGCCAGGGCATCTGCATAGCCGACTATCCTTTCCAGATTGGGGCAAACAACGTCATCATCCGCTACATGCGCTTCCGCTGCGGCAACCGCCACGATGACAAGCACGAGGGCGACGGCCTCGGCGGCATGGACCTCCACGATGTAATCATCGACCACTGCTCCGTAAGCTGGAGCGTCGACGAGTGCCTCTCCGTCTACGGCAGCAAGAACCTCACCGTGCAGTGGTGCATAGCTGCGCAGAGCATGGTCAACGCCGGCCACTCCAAGGGCGACCACGGCTACGGAGGCAACTGGGGCGGCAGCGGGGCTTCGTACCACCACAACCTCATGATACACCACACGTCGCGCACCCCGCGCCTCGGCCCGCGCCCCAGCACGCAGACCGACGAGCGCATGGACATGCGCAACAACGTAATCTACAACTGGGGAGGCAACGGCTGCTACGGCGGCGAGGGCATGAACGTAAACATAGTGAACAACTACTACAAGCCCGGCCCTGCCACCGAGAAGCGCAGCGCCAGCATCCAGAGGCGCATAGCGGGCATAGGCATTCGCACCTCCGAATACACTGGCCACAACACGCCAAAGCCTAACGAGTGGGACAAGATGTGGCACGTGTGGGGCAAGTTCTATGTCGACGGCAACGTGAACTCCAAGTATGACGACGTGACCAACGACAACTGGACTTACGGCATGTACAACCAGATAACCAACGGCAGCGGCGTTGACTATACCTATACAGCCGAGACGAAGGACACCATGCGCATCAACGAACCCATCGACTTCGTGGCCGTCACCACCCACAGCGCCGAGGACGCCTTTACGCAGGTGCTTAAGTTCGCCGGCTGCATGAAGAGCCGCGACGCCCTCGACATAATCCTCGTAAACGATGCCGAAACGGGAAAGGCCACCTATACAGGCGCAGGGCTCGACGAAGGCTTCATCAACAGCCAGGACGATGCCGGCGGATGGCCTTTCCTTGAGCCGGGCAACCCAACGGTAGACTCCGACGGCGACGGCATGAGCGACACATGGGAAGACGCCAACGGCTGCGACCCCACCGACCCGAGCGACGCCAGCAAGACAGGCGCCGATGGCTACACCAACATCGAGAACTACCTCAACAGCCTCGTGCGCAACATAACTAACCACCAAGGCGACAACGGCACCCTCGAGGGCTACATCATCTACGAGGACGGCAGCTCAAGCATAACAGGCATCGAGGACGTGAACGCCGGGCAGGCAGCAGCCAACCGCGCCGCCGACCGCAACATCTACTCTATCAACGGCAGCATCATCAAGGCAGACGCCAACGCCGCCGACATAGACACACTGCCCAAGGGCGTTTACATCCACAACGGAAAGAAAGTGGTGGTGAAATAAGCACGCCTGGGAGCCATCACCCTAACTTCAATCCATAATTTACCTGAAATCACAATCAGGGCGGGCAAACAAACCCGCCCTGATTGCGTTTGTGCAAGTTTAGTGCAAGAAAACGTGGAACAAGCACACACGGCCACATCCACATTCTCACCCGCCATCATCCATGGCCGGGTCTATGACCCGGGGAAGGGAACAAACAAGCCAGCGCGGGTTGCAAACCCGCAACAGGATGCGGGCGGGTTACAAACCCGCCCGAACGTGGGAGAGAACGTGGGTGAAAATGTGGATGTGAACGTGGGTGAAAATGTGGATGTGAACCATCAAAGGGTATGTCAAGCATTTGCCTTGACGTCCTAACTCCTTAATTCCACCAAAGCAATAGGTATAAAATACGTTCCATCTAAGAGGATTTGCGGCTCCACACAGCCGCAACGCACGATTTTCACCATCATTACGGCAATTTATCCCCACGTGGAAGCATTGCTTTTTGTATCTTTGCAGAAAATAAGCTGCGCTCGGGAAATTGTGAGCAAGCTCACTTTCCGCTCGCTTGCATTATCATTGCAGCATAAAGCCATAACGAATTACCAACCGCAACGAAAATATGAAACGAATACTCTTCATCGCCACACTGGCCATGACGGCAACAATAGCCAACGCCAAGGCAGGGCCAACGGACGGCAAGGCATCGTTCGACTACTTTTCCTACTCGGGCAACGACGACTATTACCGCCAGTACCCGCTCACCGACAAGAGCGCATTCTTCAACCCCATAATACCCGGATTCCACCCCGACCCCGCACTGTGCCGCGTGAGCCAGGACTACTGGCTGGTGACGTCGACCTTCGGCTACTACCCCGGCGTGCCGCTCTACCACAGCCGCGACCTCGTGAACTGGACTCTCGTGGGCAACGTGCTCAACCGCCCCTCGCAACTGCCTGCGCTCGGCGGGCAGGAGGTGGGCAAGGGCGGCATCTATGCCCCCAACATAAACTACGACCCGATGACCAAGACTTACTACATGCTCACCACCGACGTGGGGCGCGGCCACTTCTACGTGAGCACCAAAGACCCCATGGCGAACAACTGGAGCGACCCCGTGTGGCTGCCGGCCATCGACGGCATCGACCCGGCATTCTTCTTCGACGACGACGGGCAGGCATACATAATATACAAGGAGAGCACCGAGGGCAAGCCCAAGTGGAGCAACCACCGCAGCCTGCGCATAGCGCGCTTTGACCGCAATACGGGCCAGACCAAGGGCGAGCCGGTGAAGTTCAGCGAGGAGGGCGTAGGCCCCGAGGAACGCCTGGCGCGCAACGAGGGCCCGCACATCTACAAAATCAAGGGCAAGTACTACATCATAGCAGCCGAGGGAGGCACCGGCAACTTCCACTCGGAGGTGGCCTATAGGGCCGACTCCATATTTGGCCCTTACACCCGCTGGAGCCGCAACCCCATACTGACGCAGCGCGAGCTGAAGCCCAACCGCAGCAACCCCGTAACCTGCACGGGGCATGCCGACATAGTGCAGACGCCCGGCGGCGAGTGGTGGGCGGTGTTCCTGGGCTGCAGGCCCGGCCCCGGAGGCGTAGAGCAGTTGGGCCGCGAAACGTTCATGATGCCCGTAAGCTGGAGCCGCGACGGTTTCCCGTACATCACGCAGGAGAAAGACACCGTGCCGCTGACGCTCAGGATGGAAGGGGCGCAGCGCAAGGCTGAGGTGACCTTCGGCAACTTCACATGGCGCGACGACTTCGACGGCGAGCGGCCCGGCCCGGAGTGGCTGTCGCTGCTCGGCCCCGCCACCGACTACACAGCCATGGCCAACGGGCGGCTGAGCCTCACCCCCGACGAGGTTCTGCCGCAAGACGGGCGCACGCCGCCCATGCTGCTGCGCCGCATACAGCACCACAAGTTCACCGCCGAGACCCGCCTCAGGTTTGCCCCCTACCCCGGCGCCCAGGCCGGCATGGCCGTTTTCAAGAACGAGCAGCGCTACTACCGCTTCGGCCTGAAGCGCGGCATGGTGGTAGTGGAGCGCAGCGACAAGGGGCGCAGCGCCACGGCGATAGCCACCGTCAAGGTGGGCGAAGGCACAAGCGACATAGTGCTGCGCACGGAATGCAGCGGCAACAAGTACTGCTTCAGCTTCTCCACCGACGGGGGCGCCACATGGCAGACGGCTGCCAAGGACGTTGACGCCGCGTTCGTGAGCCAGCGCGCAGGCGGATTCACCGGCACAACCATCGGCATCTACGCCTACCGGCAGTTTCTGTAAGGCGGTAAACAATCGTGACAAAAATGCAGCCAACGGGGCGCAGCGGCCGTATGACGCCGCAAAACGGCCTCTTTCGCGAGCCGAAACGGGCCGTTTCGCACTGCAAAACGGCACATTTCAGGAGGCAAAACGGCACGTTGCGCAACGCCCTGCCAGCCAGGTAGTTGCGCCAAACCGCCCGGATGGTGAAAAATATTTACAAAAAAAGCCAACCACGCAGGGCGACGGCACCACCCCACCCCCGGGACGGCCAGAGGCCGGGGAGCGTATGCCTCCCCCCCCAGAAACGCACGCCAACAAGAGCCCTGCGGATATTCAAGCCACAGCGGCAGCAAGGCGGCCACGCGCAGCCAGCGCCGCACCACGGCAAGCGAACACAGCAAACAGCACCGTAAAAAAAAACTTTAATAAACAAACAGCATGCGGAAAAAAAGCGTTATATTTGCAATTGCCGCAGCAGCCACGGCCATGACCGCCGCCACGGCCGGGGCGCAGAGCTACAAGTACCCGTTCCAGAACCCGGGGCTTAGCTTCCACGAGCGCGCCAAGAACCTCGTGTCGCTGCTGACGCTCGACGAGAAGATAAACCAAGTGGGCCACCAGACGCTCGACATCACACGCCTGGGCGTAAAGGGCTACAACTACTGGAACGAGGCCCTGCACGGCGTGGCCCGCTCGGGCCTGGCCACGTCGTTCCCATCGTCGAAGGCCATGTCGTCGTCGTGGGATCTCAAGCTCATCTACGACTGCGCCTGGGCCACGTCAGACGAGGCCCGCGTGTACAACAACACCAAGCAGAAAGGCTTGATATACTGGTGCCCAACGATAAACATGAGCCGCGACCCGCGCTGGGGGCGCGACGAGGAGAACTACGGCGAAGACCCCTACCTCACCGGCCGCATGGCCGTGGAGTACATACGCGGCATGCAGGGCGACGACCCCAAGTACTACAAGACGGTGGCCACGGCCAAGCACTTTGCCGCCAACAACTACGAGCACGGGCGCCACAGCACGTCGGCGGACGTTGACGCGCGCAACCTGCGCGAGTACTACCTGCCGGCGTTCGAGACGGCGGTGAAGGAGGGCAACGTGCGCTCGGTGATGAGCGCCTACAACGCCCTCAACGGCATTCCCTGCGGAGCCAACCACGAACTGCTCATCGACATACTGCGGGGCGAGTGGGGCTTCACGGGATTCGTGACGAGCGACTGCGGCGCCGTGGAAGACGTGTACAACAAGCACCACTACGCAAGCACCCCGGCCGAGGCCTCGGGCGTATCGATGCGCAACGGCGAAGACCTCAACTGCGGCACCACGTTCCAGGACTACTGCAAGGAGGCCATCGAAAAGGGCTACATGACAGAGGCCGACCTCGACACAGCCCTCACCCGCGTGTTTGAGGCGCGCTTCTCGGTGGGCGAGTTCGACGACGCCTCGCTCGTAAGGTGGCGCAGCATACCCGACTCGCGGCTCGACTGCCAGGAGCACCGCGACCTGGCCTACCGCGCGGCACAGGAAACGATAGTGCTGCTGAAGAACGACAACTCGTTCCTGCCGCTGGACAAGGACAAGAGCGTGGCCGTCATCGGCCCGCTGGCCAACACCGTGAGCCTGGGCGGCTACAGCGGCTCGCCCGTCGACGTGACCACCCCGCTCGACGGCATAGCGGCCAAGATAGGCTACACCATCAACGACGGCACCATACAGTGCGAGGACTTCACGGGCAGCAGCATGCCAAGCTCGGCCAAGCACCTGGCCAAGGAGACCAACGGCAGCGCGGGCAACGTGGGCTACATATACCCGGGCGACTGGATATCGTTCGACGAGGTTGACTTCGGCAACGGGCGGGCAAAGCTCGACGTATGCTCGGGCGCCGAGAACAGCGGCCCCACGGTGGTGAGCGTGTATCTCGACGCCATGGCCGGCGAACCGGCGGCCACCATAACGCTGCCCGCCACGGGCGATTGGGCAAGGTACGAGACGACCTCTGCCGACATCGACCCCGGGGTGTTCAGGGGCAAGCACAAGCTGTACCTCGCCTTCGAGGGCAACGTGGAGCGCTACTGCGCCAACATGGACTGGCTGAAGTTCTACAACCCGGGCGACGACAACCCGCTGGAGACCGAAGGCCCGCTCTACTACTACAAAGGCTGCGCCGTGACAGGCTCCGCCGAGACCGACATAGAGCGCGCCGTGGAGATAGCCAAGAAGGCCGACGTGGTGGTGTTTGCCGCCGGCACTAACCTCGAGGTGTCCGACGAGAGCAACGACCGCACGTCGATAGCCCTGCCCGGCGACCAGCAGGAGCTGCTCGAAGCCGTCTACGCAGCCAATCCCAACGTGGTGCTGCTGCTCCAGACGTGCTCATCGGTCGACGTGAGCTGGGCCGAGCATAACGTGCCGGCCATAGTCGAGGCGTGGTACGGGGGACAGGCACAGGGCAAGGCCATAGCCGACGTGCTCTACGGCGACTACAACCCCGGGGGCAAGCTAACCTCCACGTGGTATGCATCGCAGGCCGACCTGCCCGCCGACATGCTGCAGTACGACATACGCAAGGCCAAATATACATATATGTACTACGACAAGACCCCGCTCTACCCCTTCGGCTTCGGCCTGAGCTACACCACCTTCGCCTACGACAACATGGCCATGAGCTCCAAGCACCTGGCAGCGGGCGACAGCACGGTGATAACCCTCGACGTGACCAACACCGGCAACCGGGCCGGCGCCGAGGTCGTGCAGCTGTACACCCACGCCGTATCGGAGACTGAGAGGCCGCTGAAGGAGCTCAAGGGCTTCGCCCGCATGGAGCTTGAGGCCGGCGAGACCAAGACGGTGAGACTTGTGCTGCGCCACGACCAGCTCACCTACTTCAACGACCAAACAAACACGTTCGAC
Organism: uncultured Prevotella sp.; assembly: GCA_944319915.1. GTDB lineage: Bacteria > Bacteroidota > Bacteroidia > Bacteroidales > Bacteroidaceae > Prevotella. The sequence goes on from CALUEY010000006.1 coordinate 77,807, forward strand.
GTGGAGGAGGGAACGGTAGACGTGTACATCGGGGCCAGCTCGGCCGACATACGCCTGAGCGACAAGCTCACCACCGACGCCGCCACGGTGAAGACCACCTACAAAAGCACGCCCACAGGCATCGAGAACGCCATGCGCAACCCCGCACTCGCCGGCGACAGAGTGTACACGCTGCAAGGCACCTGCGTAGGCACGGCAGACAACCTCGGCGCGCTGCCCGCCGGGATATACATCACCAAAGGCGGGAAAGTGGCCGTGAGCGAGAGATAAGCCAACAACAACAAAACCATAACACTAACACAAATGAGAAAAAGCAAACTGATCCTAGCCTTCATGCTGGCCTGCTCGGCAGGCGCAGCGGCGCAGAACCTGCCTTACCAGAACCCTAACCTGCCGGCCGAGCAACGCGCCGAAGACCTGCTCGGCAGGCTCACCCTCGACGAGAAAGCCAAGCTGATGATGAACGGCTCGCCCGCCATAGAGCGGCTGGGCATACCGCAGTTCGACTGGTGGAGCGAGGCCCTGCACGGCGTGGGGCGCAACGGACTGGCCACGATGTTCCCATCTTGCATCGGCATGGCGGCCTCCTTTGACGACGCACTGCTCGAACGCATCTACTCGGCCATAAGCGACGAGGCCCGCGCCAAGAACACGGCGCAGAAGAAGAAAGGCAAGGTGGGCCAGTACCAGGGCCTTTCGTTCTGGACGCCCACGGTGAACATATTCCGCGACCCGCGCTGGGGCCGGGGCCAGGAGTCATACGGCGAGGACCCCTACATGAACTCGCGCATGGGCCAGGCGGTAGTGCGCGGCCTGCAAGGGCCTGAGGGCCACAAGTACCGCAAGCTGCTTGCCTGCGCCAAACACTTCGCAGTGCACAGCGGCCCGGAGAAGACGAGGCACAACTTCAACATCGACAACCTGTCGCCGCGCGACCTGTGGGAAACGTACCTGCCAGCCTTCAAGGACCTCGTGCAGAAAGCCAACGTGCAGGAAGTGATGTGCGCCTACCAGCGATTTGAGGGAGAGCCTTGCTGCGGAAGCAACCGCCTGCTGCAACAGATACTCCGCGACGAGTGGGGATTCAAGGGCCTGGTGGTGAGCGACTGCGGAGCCATAGGCGACTTCTGGCGCCCGGGCCGCCACGGCGTGTCGAAAGACGCCGCCGGGGCTTCGGCAAAAGCCGTGCTCAGCGGCACCGACGTGGAATGCGGCGGCAACTACATGAACCTGCCCGAGGCAGTGAAGGCAGGCGCGATAACCGAAAGGCAAATAGACGTGAGCGTGAAGCGGCTGCTCAAGGCGCGCTTTGAGCTTGGCGAGCTTGACCCCGACTCGCTCGTGGAGTGGACCAACATACCCGAAAGTGTGGTGAACTGCGATGCCCACAAGCAGCTCGCCCTGCAGATGGCGCGCGAGCAGATGGTGCTGCTGCAGAACCGCGGCGGCCTGCTCCCGCTGAAAAAAGACGCCGGGCGCATAATGCTCATGGGGCCAAACGCCGCCGACTCGGTTATGATGTGGGGCATATACTTCGGACAGCCGGGCCACACCGTAACAGTGAAGGAGGGCATAGAGAAGAAGCTCGGCACCAACGTGAGCTATGCCAAGGGCTGCGAGATAACCGAGATAACCGATGCCCAGAGCCTATTCGGCAACATGACCTCACCCGACGGGAAGCCAGGCATGGAGGCGCGCTTCTGGAACAACACCAAGATGGAGGGCAAGCCCGATGTGGTGACGCGCTACACCAGCGCACTGCAGTTTGACAACGGAGGCAACACGGCGTTCGCACCGGGCATTGAGCTTACTAACTTCACGGCCAGCTTCCGCGGCTCGTTCACCGCAAGCGAAGACGGGCGCGTGTTCCTCAACTGCGTCAACGACGACGGCATACGCCTCATCGTAAACGGAGACACCGTGGCCGAGCGGTGGAAGGCCGAGGAGATGCGCAGCAACAAGTACGAACTGAAGGTGAAGGCCGGCCAGAAGTACGACCTGCAGCTTGACTACATGCAGCTCGCCGGAAGCGCCACGCTGCAGTTCAACGTTGAGACCATAAAGCCCATAACAGCCGCCGACGTGGTGAAGAAGGCCGAGGGAGCCGACATAATAATATTCGTAGGCGGAATATCGCCCGACCTTGAGCGCGAGGAAGCCAAGGTGAACAAGCCCGGCTTTGACAACGGCGACCGCACAAGCATAGAGCTGCCGCAGGCCCAGCGCGACATACTCAAGGCCCTGCACGAGGCCGGCAAGAAGATAGTGCTGGTGAACTGTAGCGGCAGTGCCGTGGCGCTTACTCCCGAAACAGAGACCTGCGACGCCATACTGCAGGCTTGGTATGCAGGCGAGCAGGGCGGAACGGCCGTTGCCGACGTGCTCTTCGGCGACTACAACCCGGGCGGCAAGCTGCCCGTGACGTTCTACAAGGACGACAGCCAGCTGCCCCCGTTTGACGACTACGCCATGAAGGGCCGCACATACCGCTTCTTCAAGGGCGAGCCGCTCTTCCCCTTCGGCTACGGCCTGAGCTACACCACCTTCAAGCTCGGCAAGGCCAGCTACGACAAGCAGGACGGCAAGATAATCCTGAGCGTGAAGAACACCGGCTGCCACGACGGCACCGAGGTGGTGCAGGCCTACGTGCGCAACGCTGCCGACGCCGAAGGCCCCACCAAGACGCTGCGCGGCTTCAGCCGCGTGGAGCTGAAGGCCGGCGAGGAAAAGACGGTGACGATAGACTTTCCGCGCGAGAGCTTCGAGTGGTGGGATGGCACTACGAACACCATGCGCGTTGTACCGGGCCAGTATGAGCTTATGGTAGGCACGTCGAGCATGGCTAAGGACCTTCAGACAATCAACGTCACCATAGACTGAAAGGTGCGTAGAACACCATTACAAGCAAACCCAAAACTACCTATAATGAACAGAATGACACGACTAATGGCGACCGCGGCAATATGCTGCGCGGCATCGCTCACAGCCACAGCCCAGGCCACGGGCGGCACTACGGACATATACACCAACCTGCCCTTTGCCATGAAGCCCGTGGCAGAGCCGCAGATTCCCAACTACTGCGTAAGCCTTACGGACTTCGGCGGCGTGGCCGACGGCACCACGATGAACACGCAGGCCTTCAGCAAGGCCATAGCACACCTTGAGGAGCGCGGCGGAGGCAGGCTCAACGTGCCGCGCGGCGTGTGGCTCACGGGGCCGATAGAGCTGAAGAGCAAGATAAACCTGCACCTTGAAGACGGCGCGCTGGTGCTCTTCTCGGGCAACAGGGCCGACTACCCGCTCGTAGACTCTTACTTCGAGGGGGTGAAGTCGTACCGCTGCATGTCGCCCCTGACGGCCAACAACGCCGAGGACATAGCCATAACGGGGCGCGGCGTGTTCAACGGCAACGGCCAGAACTGGCGCCCGGTGAAGCGCAGCAAGATGACCGCAGGGCAGTGGAATACGCTGTGCAAGGGCGGCGCGCTCAACAAGAAGGGCGACGTATGGTATCCCACGGAGCAGATACGCGACATCGACGCCGCCAAGGCAGAATATTACAAAAAGGCTTACGCCGTGAACACGCCCGAGGCATGGCAGGAGCTGCACGACTACCTGCGCCCCGCCCTGCTCTCGTTCATAGGCTGCAAGCGGGTGCTGCTGGAGGACGCCACGTTTGAGAACTCACCCGCCTGGAACGTGCATCCGCTGATGTGCGAGGACATTACGGTGCGCAACGCCACAATCCGCAACCCCTGGTACTCGCAGAACGGCGACGGGCTCGACCTTGAGTCGTGCCGCAACGTGGCTGTGACGGGCTGCTCGTTCGACGTGGGCGACGACGCCATGTGCATCAAGTCGGGCCGCGACGAGGAAGGCCGCAAGCGCGGGATGCCCACAGAGAACGTAATCATAAGCAACTGCCGGGTGTACCACGGCCACGGCGGCTTCGTGATAGGCAGCGAGATGTCGGGCGGCGCGCGCAACATACTGGTGGACAACTGCCTCTTCATCGGTACTGACACCGGCCTGCGCTTCAAGTCTACACGTGGCCGCGGAGGCGTGGTTGAGGACATCTTCATCCGCAACGTGGGCATGACCGACATTCCCGGCGACGCCATAACGTTCGACCTCTACTACGGCGGCAAGGCTCCGCTTGAGGCCACCACCGGCCCCGACGGCAAGCCCGTACAGCAGATTCCCGCCGTGGACAAGACCACGCCAAGCTTCCGCAACATAACGATGGACAACGTGATGTGCAACTGGGCAAAGCGCGCCATTCACCTGAACGGACTGCCCGAAATGCCGATAAAGGGGATAAAGATAAGCAACTCCATCCTCTCGGCCGAGCAGGGCGCAATGCTCAACTACATCGACGGGCTTACGCTGGATAACGTGAAGATAAACAACAAGACGGGCGAGACGCTCGACAAGCGCAACGGCGTTACCAACCTCAGCATAAAGTAACACCGCACGGAACTGGCTCAACGCCACTACACACAAACAGCAAACGAACACTCCGCCGCGCAGAGGCATACCATAGAGGTGCCAACTGTGCGGCGGAGTGCTTTTTATCGGCCAGAAGAAGTCAGCAGCCTACCAAACGGAAGTCGCACATCAGCGTAACCTTGCGCCCTTCTATCCTAACATCCTTGAAGAAACGGTAGCGCCCCGGACGGTTGTTGTTGACCAAGGGATGGAGCCGCCCGACAAAGACACGGCTGCCGCCGGGCCTCACCTCGATGCCAACGGCATGGAACACGCCGCCCGCAGGCAGCTCATACCACCGCCCGCCGCGCTCTACAGCCATGCTGTAGCTTTCGCCAGTCTGTACCACATGGCCGCCATCGTTGGCCAGCACGAACTCGGCCGTCTCGGCATCGGCAGGGAAGCCAGTGGCGGCAGGGCGCAGACTGACGCCCAGCGTGTCGGCAACGCCAACCTTCGTACACAGTTCCAGCCCCGTTGAACCGCTGAAGCTAAGCGCGGGCGAGGCGCAGACATACTTACGGAACGCCCGTCGGGCAGCCTCGGTGTTGAGCCTCATTGACACGTTGATGGTGCCGCGCCCCTCGCCCCACATATAAACATTGTCCCTGACATGAGGTGGGGCAGTCTCCATCCGCCTGTTGATAGTGTCCATAATGCGGCTGAGCTGCCGCTCTGAATAAGGCTCGCCAACTGCCGGTGCCTGTGTTCCACCCGGCGGCAGACTGTCTTTGGGCTGACCATCGGCCTGCACCAACAATAAGGAATCAACGTTGTTTGCGGCGGCAGGCGGCGCGCTGTCGGGCGAAGCCGCCCCGCGAGCCTTGCCCCCTGCACCACCCCTGCACCCCGCAAGGACAAAGGCCAGTGACAATGCGGCTAACATGAAAGAATGGCACATAGGCAAAAGACATTTAACAAGAAGCGGTCAGTCGGCATCTGCGCCGCCCTCGCCGGTGCCTCCACTGCCGCTCTGAGCCTCGCCCCGGTCGGCCTTGTCGCGGTATTCGGATGGCGTCATGCCCGTTTCCTTCTTGAAGCACTTGCTGAAATACTTGGGATCGGAAAAGCCTATGGAGTAAGCAATCTGCGAGAACGAGTAGTTGCTCTTGGTGATAAGCTCCTCAGCGCGCTGTATGCGTATGTGACGCACAAAGTCGACAGGCGTCATGCCGACGATGCTCTTCATCTTGCCGTAGAACACCGAGCGCCCAAGGTTGACGGCTGCGGCCAAGTCATCAATCTTAAGCCCGGGGTTGGCGATGTTCTCCTCGAGGTAAGCCATGAGCCGCTTCATCATCTCCTTGTCGGCATCCACTATCTGCGGCGACTCCAGCCTGTAGGTGTCGGCAGCGGCAGAGTCGAGCTGCGTAACGTTGTTCTGCTGAATCATGCGCCTCTGGCCTATGATGTTCTCAACGCGGAGCTTAAGGTACGTGGCACTGAAGGGCTTCGTTATGTAGTCGTCGATGCCCTCGCGCAGGCCCTGCAGGCGGTCGTCGAGCGAAGCCTTGGCCGAGAGGACGATGATCGGGATGTGGCAGATGTCCTTGTTCTGCTTTATGCGGTGTACCATGGTGAGGCCGTCCATGACGGGCATCATCACGTCGGTGATGATGAAGTCGGGCATCTCCGCCTCGGCTATTTGCAGTCCGCGCTGCCCGTTCTCGGCCTCAATCACGGTGTAGTCGCAGCTCAATATGCTCACGAGGAAAGCCCTGAGGTCGGCGTTGTCCTCCACCACGAGCAACCTAATGCCCTTGTCCCCGGCGGCACTGGCGGCAGGCTGCTGCTCGGCAGAAGCCCCGTCGGCCTGCAACTGCGCCGCAGCGTTGCCATCGCTGATGTAGACATGATGGTCGATGTTATAGCGCAGCATCTTGTTTACAAGCTCCAGCATCCGCGAGGCGTTGCGCTGCACCATCTCCAGGTGGCGGCGGGCGGCGTCGGTGAGACCACCGCCGGCGAGCACCTCGGCCACGGGGCCGCCAATGAGCGTGAGCGGCGTGCGCAGCTTGTGGCCTATCTCGGTGAAGAACTTGGTCTTCATGTCGTTGAGGTCGCGCTCGAGCACGGCCTTTGCCCGCAGCTTATAGATGTATATCGCCACATAAATCACGCCGCAGGCAAGCGCGACGTAGAGCAGCCACGCCCACCAGGTTTCCCAGAAAGTGGGGTGAGCGTAGATGTCAAGCTCGGCCACGTTGTCCATCCATACGCCGTCGGCGTTGGTGCTCTTGACGAGGAGCTTGTAGCGCCCGGCTGGCAGACGGTTGAACGATGCGCTGTTGGCCGGGCCAACGTAGTTCCAGTTATCATCAATGCCCTCTATCTTGTAAGCATAGCGGACGAGGTACTTGTCTGAATATTCGAGCGCGGCGAAGTAGATGGTAAGGTTGCGGCTGTCGGCGGGAACGTCGAGCACGCCCCTGCCGAGGATGGACACAATCTTGTTGGTGCCGTGGAAATGCGCCCTCGTGAAGACGATGCCCGGACTAAAGGAGCTTTTTTCGAGGTCGGCAGAACAGAAGCTCACAAAGCCGCCGCGGGCCGCCACGGAAATCACGTCGGTCTTGGCGTCGTGGGCAGGCTTGGCCTCCGACAGCTCCACACCGTCGCCGATGTTGCCCGGCCCGTACTGCAGCAACGCGCCTGTGGCCATGTCGTAGCGGTCGATGCTGCCCTCGCGCATTATCCACAAGTGGCCGGCGTTGTCCTCGGTTACCGACTGCACCATGCCCTCGTAGGGCTTGGCGTTAGGCAGGTCGGAGAACCTTAGCCCATCGGAGAGCAGGTTTGGCGAGTCTACTACCTGCAGGCCGCCACCCAAGGTGACCACCACCACCCTGCCAGAGCGCGTGACGTGGGTTTGCAGCACGTCGGGGGCGAGGAGCGACGTGGTGTCGCCCACCACCTGCGGCGTGGTGAAGAAGCGGATGGACTGCGGCGAGCTGAACCTGTCGGAGAAGGTTACAAGGCCGCAGGTGGTGGCCAGCAGCACCTCGCCCCGGCTCGTGTGGGCAATGCGCCTCACTCGTCCATAGCCCTCCAGGGGGTATTGCGCCATGAGGTTGCGGTGGTTTATGAACCTGATGCGGCCTCCGCTCTCGTCGGCAAGGTTGGGGCCGCCGTCGTAAGTGGCCAGCCAGATGCGCCCCCGGCTGTCCTCAGCTATGTCGTAAACGTCGTTATAGCTCAGCGAGAACTTGTCTGCCGGGTTGCTGACGTAGTGGTCAACACGGCCCTCGCCGCTTATAACGTAGAGTCCGTAGCCCTTGGTGCCCACCCAAATGCGCCCCCGGCTGTCCTCATAGAGAGCGTAGATGCGATTAGAGAACGTGGTGGGATTATGGCCAATGCGCCCCTGCCGGTCTACGTAACCTATGAGGCGGCGATGGCTGTCGAACACGGCGAGCTGGCCATAGTTGGTGCCTGCCCAGATGCGGCCCTTGCTGTCGTGCAGCAGCGAGCGCACTTCCTGCCCGGGAAGCACTTTGGTAAGCTTGAAGTGGTGGTAGCGGAAGTTTACGAGGTTGACGTCGCGCGTGGCGGTGAACCACATATTCCCCCCGCGGTCGAACATGAACTTGTTGATTTCAGGCACATAAGTGTCCATGCGCCCGGCCGAGCGCAGCATATAAGGAACGAGCTTGGCGGCCTGCTCGTCGTAATAGCTGAACGTGCCGCCGGCAGGCACCACCCACACCGTGCCGTAGCTGTCTTCATGGGCAAAGGGCTTGAGGCTCGTAGTGCGGTGCAGGGGCGAGTCGGCATCGGCCATGAGAAGGCGCGGCGCAAGGCCGGGGCCAGAGAGCATGACGATGCCATCGGAAGGCGTGAAAGCCCACACGCGCCGCTTGCTGTCGACAAACATCGACGTGACCTCGGGCGAGGGCTGCGAGGGGGTCTGCACGGAGTAGAGACTGACGGACAGGCGGGCGGCGTCGCAGGACACCACGCCCACGTTGGTGGCGAGCAGCAGGGTGGCAGGCCCGAGCAGGGCCACGCCGTTGATGCGGGCCACCCCGGGGGGCAGCGCCACTGGGCGCATAGCCTTGCGCCGGGCGTCGAACACAAACAGGCGTCCTGAGGGCGAGGCGAAGAACAGCCTGCCCCTGGCCTCGGCCATGTGCTCCACCGAAACGCCGAAGCGGAAACTCCCATCGGCCAGGCTCACCCCGCCGTCGGTGAACACCCACTCGCGCCCTTGGCCGTCAAGCTCCACCTTGTAGAGCCGGCTGCCTGGCAGTGCACCCGCCCCTGTCCGGAACTCCTCCAAGCCGCCCCCGGCAAGCACAAGACTGTCGGTCACGCGGTAGTTGGGCGACTTGTCGTTGCTCACCAGCCAAGTGTGGCCGTTGGGCAGCGAATATATGTTGCGCACGGGTACATCGTGGCCGAAGCGCTCGCGTATCATGGCGCTTACGTCGATGAAGCGGGCCGACCGCGTATCGAAATAATAAACGTGGCGGTCGGACGTGCTGCACCATATCCCCCCGGATGAGCCCTCCCTGAGCTGCATTATCCTGTTGGTGGAGAGCACCATGCCCTGCTCGGCGGAGTTGCGGAACGTGTTGAAGCGGTAGCCATCGTAATAGCAGAGGCCGTTCCATGTGGAGAACCACATCAGCCCGTCGGCCGACTGCATGAGGCCGGATATCACATTGGCGGCCAGCCCGTCGCGGATGGTGAACGTGCGCACGTCGCAATAAGGCTGCGCCAAGGCGCGCAAAGCCACCATGGCGGCCACGATGAACATAAGGATCCTGTGTCTCATTGAAAGAATGTTATTGGTGGCGGCAGTCGCCAGGGGCCTCGCCGCCATGAGCAAGCCCTCTTGCCCAACGGCAGCCCCGGCCAGCTTGCCACTTGCAAAGGTAAGACAAAAAAGCAAGAACGCCAAAGCCCGCCCGCCAATTTTGCCGCCCGGCAGGGCGCAAGGCCTTCAAACGGCCCGCCGCCCACCACCCCATGCCTGCGGGGCAGACATAATGAAAATGTCGCCCACCACTCACATTTTTATATTATTTAATACGCGCGCATGGTGCATTTACAGAAAAAATTTAGTAACTTTGCGCCCGATAAAAGAAAGAAAGGCCGATTAAGGCATAGCTTCTTGATGGCAATGGCCCGCCAGGGGCGAAGCCATCGCGCGAGAAGCAAGTGTAAGCAGGATATATACAAACCATTCTTAAATATAAATAAGTAAGATGACTAAAATTGGTATCAACGGATTTGGCCGTATCGGCCGCTTCGTTTTCCGCGCAGCTCAGACTCGCGACGACATTGAGGTAGTGGGCATCAACGACCTTTGCCCGGTAGACTACTTGGCTTACATGCTGAAGTACGACACCATGCACGGTGCTTTCCAGGGTACGATAGAGGCTGACGTAGAGAACAGCCAGCTCATCGTGAACGGCAAGAAGATCCGCGTGACCGCAGAGCGCAACCCCGCTGACCTGAAGTGGAACGAAGTGGAGGCTGAGTATGTAGTTGAGTCTACCGGCCTGTTCCTGACCAAGGAGAAGGCCCAGGCCCACATCCAGGCCGGTGCCAAGTATGTGGTAATGTCGGCTCCCTCAAAGGACGACACCCCCATGTTCGTATGCGGCGTAAACTTCGACAAGTATGAGAAGGGTACCCAGTTCGTATCCAACGCATCTTGCACAACCAACTGCTTGGCTCCTATCGCTAAGGTTCTGAACGACAAGTTCGGCATCGTTAACGGCTTGATGACTACCGTTCACTCTACCACCGCTACACAGAAGACTGTTGACGGCCCGTCGATGAAGGACTGGCGTGGTGGCCGTGCCGCTTCCGGCAACATCATCCCGTCGTCTACAGGTGCTGCCAAGGCTGTGGGCAAGGTTATCCCCGAGCTGAATGGCAAGCTGACCGGTATCTCGATGCGCGTTCCTACTCTGGACGTATCGGTTGTTGACCTGACCGTGAACCTGGCTAAGCCCGCCACCAAGGCTGACATCTGCGCTGCCATGAAGGAGGCTTCTGAGGGCGAGCTGAAGGGCGTACTGGGCTACACTGAGGACGCAGTGGTTTCAAGCGACTTCCTCGGCTGCCCGCTCACATCTATCTTCGACGCCAACGCCGGTGTTTACCTCACCGACACATTCGTGAAGGTTGTGTCTTGGTATGACAACGAGATTGGCTACTCTAACAAGGTTCTGGAGCTGATCGCCCACATGAAGAAGGTAAACGGCTAATCGTTTTCCCAATCCAACGATAAAAACGAGCCGCCCGGCATTGCCGGACGGCTTTTTTTTCGTAATTTTGTGCGAAATTATGTCACAGATATACAAGTCGATTGAAATTTGCGCCGGTGCTGGCGGGCAGGCCCTCGGTCTGGAGATGGCCGGGTTTGAGCACGTGGCACTCGTGGAATATGAGGAGGAGTACTGCGAGAGCCTGTGGCGGAACAGGCCCGGATGGAATGTGGAATGCATAGATGTGCGCCATTTTGACGGGCGGCCATATTACGGACAGATAGACCTTCTAACCGGAGGTGTGCCCTGCCCACCGTTCAGCATCGCAGGCAAACAGCTCGACAGTGACGACGAGCGCGATATGTTTCCGCAAATGCTGCGGCTTGTAAAGGAGATAAAACCAAGGGTGGTGCAGATAGAAAACGTGCGCGGCTTTCTTGGCAAGACGTTCGACAATTACAATAGGCAACGCCTTTCAGCCGCCTGTGGCGCGGGCAGTAGGTTTTACAGATTAAAAGCGCTTTAGACAATAGTACTGTGGGGGCGGAGGACGCAAAGGAAATGCTTGACATATTGATTGACGGCAGACGCTTGAAAGACATAAGCGACCTGCCACTCGACTTGGAAGTGTGATAGCCATGGAAAAGATGATAACGATACTCGGCCCCACGGCGAGCGGCAAGACGGCCGTGGCGGCGGCACTCGCGGCAAGGATTGGCGGCGAGGTGATAAGCGCGGACTCGCGTCAGGTGTACCGCCGCATGGACATAGGCACGGGCAAGGACTTGGCCGACTACTGCGTGGGCGGGCGGCAGGTGGCTTACCACTTGATAGACATAGCCGAGCCGGGAACGAAATACAACCTATTCCAATACCAGCACGACTTCCTCAAGGCTTACCGCGACATAACGGAGCGCGGCGCTGTGCCGATACTTTGCGGCGGCACGGGCCTTTACATAGAGGCCGTGCTGCGGGGCTACAGGCTCGCAGCAGTGCCGGAAAACAAGGAGCTGAGGGCGCGGCTCGAAGGCAAGCCTCTAAGCGAGCTGGCCGCGATGCTGGCCGAACTGAAGCGCAAGAACGGCTCGGCCATGCACAACACCACCGACGTGGACACGGCCAAGCGCGCCATCAGGGCCATCGAGATAGAGACGTTCAGCGGCGAGCACCATGCCGAGGGAGCCGACCTGCCGGAGATAAGCTCCGTTACGGTGGGCCTGAGCCTGAGCCGCGAGGAGCGCCGCCGCCGCATCAGCCTGCGGCTGAAGCAGCGCCTTGACAATGGCATGGCCGACGAGGTGCGCTCGCTGCTCAGCAGCGGCATAGCCGCCGAAGACCTTATATATTATGGCCTGGAATATAAATATGTAACGGAATACGTGATAGGCCGCATCTCGTACGGCGAGATGTTCAGCCAGCTGGAGATAGCCATACACCAGTTTGCCAAGCGGCAGATGACGTGGTTCAGGGGAATGGAGCGGCGCGGGCTGGCAATCAACTGGATAGACGCCACGCTGCCAACCGAAGAAAAAGTGGACGAAATAATGCGTCTGGCCTGACTTTTGCACAAGAAGAGCAAGAAAGAGAGAGGCTTGCCGCCCTCAATGACAACATGAAAAGACTGACAGCAATGGACAACAACATCGACGACAAGCGCTGGGGAGTGCTTTATTGCCCAAAGGGAGGCCCGGGCAAAGCCGCAGCGCTGTGGAAGAAGGTGCAGCGCGCGCTCGACGAACGCAAGGTGGAATACGACTTCGTGCAGAGCGAGAACACCGAGAGCGTGGAGCGGCTCATGCGCATGCTCATGAACAACGGATACAAGACGATAGTGATAGTGGGCGGCGACTCGGCGCTCAACGATGCCGTGAACAGCCTCATGGAAGCCCGCCGCGAGGTGAGGGAGAGCATAGTGCTGGGCGTTATCCCCAACGGCCTGGTGAACGACTTCGCTCGCTTTTGGAACTTCAAGGAGAGCGAAGTGGGGCAAACCGTGGACTGGCTGCTAAAGCGGCGCGTGCGGAAGATCGACCTTGGCTGCATTAGGTACACCAACAAGAAAGGCGAGCAGTGCCACCGCTACTTTCTTAACTGCGTGAACATAGGGCTGATAGCCGACATGATGAACCTCAGGAGGCAGACTCACCGCCTGTTTGGGTCGCGCACGCTGTCATTTGTTGTGTCGTTCGTGCTGATGCTGTTCCACCGCCTTGAGTATTTCATGGACATAAGGATAAACTCCGACAGGGTGAGGCGCAAGGTGATGACGGTGTGCATAGGCAACGCCTGCGGCTACGGGCAGACGCCCAACGCTGTGCCTTACAACGGGCTGCTCGATGTGTCGGTGGTTTACCACCCCGAAGTCACGCAGCTCGTGGCAGGCATCTGGCTGCTGCTCACGGGCCGCTTCCTCAACCACAGGAGCGTGCACCCGTACCGCACAAAGGAAGTAAGGATAGAGGATGCGCGCCACGCCATGGTGGGCATCGACGGGCGCATGATGAGCACACCGACTGGCCCTTACCGCATCGGCGTGGAGCAAGAGGTGATAAACTTCCTGATACCTGAGTGACCAGCAGCCGCCACCAGGCGCCAACCTGCGGCGCGGCCTCAGCCTCCGTTCTCTGAAATCCGCAGCAGCCCCTTCTCGTCTATCACCTTTATCTTGCGGCCATCAGTGATTATCAAGTTCTCCGAAACAAGCGAGGAGAGTATCCTTATGGCGTTGCTCGTGGTCATGTTCGACATGTTGGCAAGCTCCTCGCGGCTCAGGTAAATGCCAAGGGTGGAGCCATCGTCCTCGTAGCCATACTTGTTCTTGAGGACAATGAGCGACTCTGCGAGCCTTCCCCTCATGTGCTTCTGGGTGAGGTTCACCGTGAGCGCATCGGCCTCGCCGAGCTTTTGCGACAGCTGGCGTATGAAGAACAGGGCCAGCTCGTTGTTTCCTTTTATGAGGCTTCGCATGACCGCAATGGGAATCATGCAAACGGTGGACGTCTCGAAGGCCGAGGCGGAGGTCTTGTAGTTGTCGTTGACGAACGCGGCACGGTAGGCAAAGATGCCCATCTGCTCTATCATCCTTATTATTTGGGTGCGCCCACCCACCCCGCTCATGCACACCTTTACCTTGCCCTCAAGCAGGCACATGATGTAGGCCGGCGTTTCTCCCTCGCGGTAGATGGCCTCGTTCTTCTCGAAAACATGAACCTTTATGTTATCCACAAGATATTGGCGCTGGTCGGCTGTGAGCGGCTCCCAAAGCACCGACATTGACTCTGCTATCTCTTGCCTGTCGATATCCTTCTTTACAATCATTATCCCGCCATCGTGTTTGTTCTGTTTGCAAAATTACAACATTTTGGCTTAATATGTATTTCATTTCCGGCTGAATTGCGCCCCGCAGCACAAAAAAGGGTTTTAATTATCAAAAAATCCATCATTTTCTTTGCCGTAACACTAAAAATCACTAACTTTGAAAGTGATTAGTGCGCGCCGCCACGTGGCGGCACCACAGTAACCTAACGCCAAAAACAATTAAAAACCTTAATACATGGACTATGAGTTATTTACGATTTGAAAAAACTGTAATGACTAACCTGGAGGAGTCCCTCCGTAAAGAATTGCTGCGGACGAATCGCTCCGGCGCGTATTCCTGCTCCACCATAGTGGACTGCAACACGCGCAAGTACCATGGATTGCTGGTTGTCCCTGTGCCTGAGATTGACGATGACAACCACGTACTACTCTCTTCGCTCGACGCCACAGTGATACAACACGGGGCTGAATTCAACCTTGGGTTGCACAAGTACCAAGGCAACAACTACAGCCCAAAGGGACACAAGTATATCCGCGAGTTCTACTGCGACAAGGTGCCCACCACCATCTACCGCGTGGGGGGCGTGCTGCTGAAGAAGGAAGTGGTGTTCCAGCACTACGAAGACCGCATCCTCATCCGCTACACGCTGCTCGAAGCCCACTCCGAAACCACACTGCGCTTCCGCCCGTTCCTCGCCTTCCGCAGCGTAAGGGAGTTCACGCACGAAAACTCCGTTGCAAGCCGCGTTTACCACGAGGTGGACAACGGCATAAGCACCTGCCTCTACGCCGGATACCCCGACTTGTACATGCAGTTCAGCAAGAAGAACAAGTTCGTGTTCTGCCCCGACTGGTACAGGGGCGTGGAATATCCAAAGGAACAAGAGCGCGGCTACGCATCCAACGAAGACCTCTACGTGCCTGGATATTTCGAGATGAACATCGAAAAAGGCGAGAGCATAGTGTTCTCCGGGTCTACATCCCCTATTGACACAAGCGGGCTGGCCGCGCTGTTCGAAAAGGAAGAGAACGAGCGCACGCCGCGCGACAACTTCTTCCACTGCCTCGTGAACGCGGCCCACCAGTTCCACAAGCGCGAGAAAGACGGGCAAGACCGATACATCCTCGCCGGATACCCATGGTTCAAGTGCCGCGCCCGCGACACGTTCATAGCACTCCCCGGCCTAACCCTCGCCATCGATGAGCAAGACTATTTCGAGATGGTGATGAAGACCGCAGAGCGCGGCCTGCGCGAGTTCATGGACGGCAAGCCCCTCACCGTGAGCATCTACGAGATGGACCAGCCCGACGTGCCGCTATGGGCCGTGTGGACAATCCAGCAATACGCAAGGCAGGTGGGCAACGACAAGTGCTGGCAGATGTACGGGAGCCTAATCAAAAAGATCGTGGACTTCATCATCTCGGGCAAGCACCCCAACCTCCGCCTCGATGACAACGGCCTCGTCTACAGCGACGGACGCACCAAGCCGGTGACGTGGATGAACTCCATGGCCAACGGCCGCCCTGTGGTGCCGCGCACAGGCTACATAGTGGAATTCAACGCTCTGTGGTACAACACCCTCAAGTTCTGCGCCACAATGGCGACGGAAAGCGGCGACGCAGGGGCCGCCTCGCGGCTGGAAGCCCGCGCCGAACTGTGCCGCAAGTCGTTCGTTGACACGTTCCTCAATGAATATGGCTACCTGCTCGACTATGTAGACGGGGGCAACATGGACTGGAGCGTGAGGCCAAACATGATCTTCGCCGTGGCACTCGACTACTCGCCGCTATCCCTTGACCAAAAGAAGAGCGTGCTCGACATGTGTACCCGCGAGCTGCTCACCCCCAAGGGGCTGCGCACGCTCTCGCCAAAGAGCGGCGGCTACAACCCTATGTACGTAGGCCCGCAGGCGCAGCGCGACTACGCCTACCACCAAGGCACGGCGTGGCCATGGCTCGGAGGCTTCTACATGGAGGCGTGCCTGAAGCTATACAAGCGCACTCGCCTAAGCTTCATCGAACGCCAGATGGTGGGCTACGAGGACGAGATGAACTACCACACCCTCGGTACCATATCCGAACTTTTCGACGGGAACCCGCCCTTCCACGGCCGCGGGGCCATGTCGTTCGCCATGAACGTGGCCGAGATACTGCGCACATTGAAGTTACTTGAGAATTACACCTACCAGAAATAACAGGGGGACCTAAGACTATGAAAGTGTTAATGTTCGGGTGGGAATACCCACCTCACGTGTTCGGCGGGCTTGCCACTGCCAACTTTGGAATATCAGAAGGGCTGCACGCTCAGGGCGACGTGGAAATCACCCTATGCCTGCCGCACCCCTTCGGCGACGAGTCGCAGCACGCGGCGCGCATAGTCGCCATGAACGCCGTGCCGATAGCATGGCGCGACGTAGACTACGACTACGTGAAGAACCGCGTGGGCAACATCATGCCGCCGGAGCTTTACTACAAGATGCGCGACCATATCTACGCCGACTTCAACTACATGAACGTCAACGACCTGGGCTGCATGGAGTTCGCCGGAGGCTACCCTGGCAACCTGCACGAGGAAATCAACAACTACTCCATCATAGCCGGAGTGGTGGCCAGGGCCGAGGAGTTCGACATCATCCACGCCCACGACTGGCTCACATTCCCCGCCGGCATCCACGCCAAGCAGGTGAGCGGCAAGCCGCTGTGCATCCACGTACACGCCACTGAGTTCGACCGCAGCCGCGGCAAACCCAACCCCACGGTTTATTCGATGGAGAAGAACGGCATGGACTGGGCCGACTGCATCATGTGCGTCAGCGAGCTTACGCGCCAGACCGTGATAAACCAGTACCACCAAGACCCACGCAAGTGCTTCACAGTGCACAACGCCGTCTACCCGCTCAAGCCCGAGTTCGAGGCCATACCGCGCCCCGACCACACCGGGCGCGACAAGGTGGTGACCTTCCTCGGGCGCATCACCATGCAGAAGGGGCCCGAGTACTTCGTCGAGGCTGCCAACATGGTGCTCCACCGCACCCGCAACGTGCGCTTCTGCATGGCCGGCTCGGGCGACATGATGGACTCCATGATCTACCTCGCCGCCGAGCGCGGCATCTCCGACCGCTTCCACTTCCCGGGCTTCATGCGCGGCAAAGAGGTCTACGAGTGCCTCAAGGACTCCGACGTCTACGTCATGCCGTCGGTGAGCGAGCCTTTCGGCATCTCGCCGCTCGAGGCCATGCAGTGCGGCACTCCGTCGATAATATCGAAGCAGAGCGGCTGCGCCGAAATCCTCACCAACTGCATCAAGGTTGACTACTGGGACATCCACGCCATGGCCGACGCCATCTATTCCATCTGCGACAACGACAGCCTGTTCCACTACTTGCAGGAAGAGGGCAAGCGCGAAGTCGACCAGATTACATGGGTCAAGGTGGGGGCATGGATACGCGAGCTATACGAGCGCACGCTCGGCTGGCGCTGACAACACACAACCCGACACCCGAGACCACCCCAACAACAAACAAAACCCAGGCGGGGCGGCTGCCGCCCGCCGCTAACAAACAAAAAGAGACATGAAAACAATTTGCCTTTATTTCGAGATACACCAGATAATACATCTCAAGAGATACCGTTTCTTCGACATCGGCGTAGACCACTACTACTACGACGACTTCGAGAACGAGCGCAGCATCAACGACATTGCCAACCGCTCCTACATGCCAGCGCTCAACACGCTGCTCGACATGATAAAGAACAACGGCAACTACTTCAAGGTGGCATTCTCGCTCTCCGGCGTAGGCATGGAGCAGCTGGAGATGCACGCCCCGCAGGTGATAGAGAAGTTGCAGGAGCTTAACGAGACAGGCTGCGTGGAGTTCCTGGCCGAGCCTTACTCCCACGGGCTCTCGTCGCTGGCCAACGAGGAGACCTTCGCCACCGACGTGAAGAAGCAGTGCGTGAAGATTGAGGAGTACTTCGGCAAGAAACCCACCGTGCTGCGCAACTCGTCGCTCATCTACAGCGACGACATCGGGGGCCAGGTGGCGGCCATGGGCTTCAAGGGAATGCTCACCGAGGGCGCAAAGCACGTGCTCGGCTGGAAGTCGCCCCACTACGTATACAACTGCAACATCGCCCCCAACCTCAAGCTGCTCCTGCGCGACGTGGAGCTGAGCGACGACATTTCGCTGCGCTTCAACAACAGCGACTGGGACCGCTACCCGCTCTTTGCCGACACCTACATCAACCGCATAGCCGCACTGCCCGAGGAGGAGCGCATCATAAACATATTCATGGAGCTGTCGGCCTTGGGCATAGCGCAGCCCCTGTCGTCGAACATCCTTGAGTTCATCAAGGCTCTGCCGGCTTGCGCCAGGGCAAAAGACATCACTTTCTCCACGCCCTCCGAGATTTGCTCGGCCGTGAAGAGCGTTGGCAGCCTCGACGTGCCCGACACACTATCGTGGGTTGACGAGGAACGCGACGTGAGCTGCTGGCTGGGCAACGCCATGCAGCGCGACGCCTTCAACAAGCTGTACAGCGTGGCCGACCGCGTGCGCATAGCCAACGACCCGCGCATCTGCCAGGACTGGGACTACCTGCAGGCCAGCAACAACTTCCGCTTCATGACCACCAAGCCGTCGAGCACGGGCTTCGACCGAGGCATATACAGCAGCCCGTTCGATGCCTTCACCAACTACATGAACATCCTCGGCGACTTCATCAACCGCGTCAACAGCCTCTACCCCGAGGATATTGACAACGAGGAACTCAACAGCCTGCTCACCACGATAAAGAACCAGGGCGACGAGATTGAGATGAAAGACAAGGAGATAATACGCCTTAAGACCAAGATAGAGAAGATGCAGGCCACCGAGGAGCGGCTGAAGGCCAAGGCCGAGAAGGCTGCCGCGCCCAAGAAGCCAGCGGCAAGGAAGACTGCACCGAAGGCCGCCAAGGCCGAGCCAGAGGGGAAGAACTGAGCTAACAATCGCATCAAGACAGCATAAGGCATCATGGAACATTGACGAGATTCCGTGATGCCTTTTTTGTTTTTAGCCATAATCTTATTAGTTCTGTATAAGGATTTCGTGAGTCCAACAAGGTAAACAATCATAGCGCGGGTTGAAAAACCGCAACAGGATGCAGGCGGGTGAGAACGTGGATGAGCACGTGGGCGAGGTGCAAGATTTTGCGCCTCTACATGATACCCCATGGCAACAACCACCAGCCACGGCAAAAAAGCCTTGCTGACGACAAGAAATTATTACAAAGATGGTGCTTGCAGGCCATACCTGCCGTTTTGCATCGCCAAAGAGGCCGTTTGGCGATGCAAAACAGCCTCTTTGGCAGCGCGAAACTGGCCGTTTTGAACATCAAAAACATACCGCACCACAAGCCATTGCAAGCCAGGCGGTTGCGAAAAACACGCCAAATTGCGAAAAAATCGCTACACCAATCGCCCGCCAATGCGCCCCGCAAGTAGGCCAAATGCCGCCCCAGAGAACGGCGTTTCACCAATTTTACACTTCACCGCTGCCGATTCTCTGGCGATTTTCGTATCTTTGCAGAATGCAAGCTGCACTCGGGAAACTGAAAGCAAGCTTTCTTTCCTCTCGTTTGCATTGCCTTTGCATAACGCAAGCTGCACTGCCCTGCAACGGAAAGGGCTGCGCCCGAAGCTCATGGTGCAGCCTTGCGGCCTGCAAGCACCTACAAACCAACAAAAGCGATGGAGAACAACGAAGATCTGCAGATGGCGTGGGAACTCGTGGAGAAGACCGGGGCCAACGTGTTCCTTACCGGCAAGGCCGGCACGGGCAAGACCACTTTCTTGCGCGAACTGCGCCGCAAGTCGCCCAAGCGCATGGTGGTGCTCGCCCCAACGGGCATAGCCGCCATCAACGCCGGGGGCGCCACGATACACTCCTTCTTCCAGTTGCCGCTCTCGCCTTACGTGCCTGGGGCAACATTCGGGGGCAAGGAACAGCGCCGCTACCAGTTCGGTCGCGTAAAGCGCAACATCATACGCACGCTCGACCTGCTCGTGATAGACGAGATAAGCATGGTGCGCGCCGACCTGCTCGACGCCGTTGACTCCGTAATGCGCCGCTACCGCCGCCACGACCGCCCCTTCGGTGGGGCGCAGCTGCTGCTCATCGGCGACCTGCAGCAGCTCTCGCCGGTGGTGAAGGACGGCGAGTGGGAGCTGATGAAACAGTACTACGACACGCCTTACTTCTTCTCGAGCAAGGCCCTGGCGCTCGCTCCCTGCCACACCATCGAGCTGCAAAAGGTGTACCGGCAGCAGGATGCCGACTTCATCGGCCTGCTCAACAAGATACGCTCCGGCCAAGCCGACGACGCCACGCTGGCCCTACTGAACCGCCGCTACGTGGCGGGCTTCGTGCCGCCAGCCGACGGCGACTACATCCGCCTCGTAACCCACAACCACCAGGCCCAGGCCGTCAACGACCGCGAGCTGGCCCTGCTGCCGGGCCGCGCCGTGACCTACCGCGCCACGGTGGAGGGCGACTTCCCCGAGCACAGCTATCCAGCCGACCAGGAGCTTACGCTCAAGGAGGGCGCGCAGGTGATGTTCATCAAGAACGCGCCCGACCGCACTTATTACAACGGCATGATAGGCACCGTGGCCCTGGCCGACGACGAGCGCCTGCGCGTGCGCAGCAAGGAGTCGGGCGAGGTGATAGAGCTACTCCCGGCAGAGTGGCAGAACACCCGCTACACCATCGATGACGCCACCAAGGAGATAACCGAGACCGTCGACGGCGTGTTCCGCCAGTACCCTCTGCGCCTGGCCTGGGCCATAACCATACACAAGAGCCAGGGCCTGACGTTCGAGCACGCCATCATCGACGCATCGCGCTCCTTCGCCCACGGGCAGACCTACGTGGCGCTCAGCCGCTGCAAGTCGCTCAGCGGGCTGGTGCTCAGCGCCCCACTCGACCGCAGCGCGGTGATATGCGACGCCACCGTCGACTCGTTCATCACTCAGGCTGAGGCCAGCCGCCCAACGCCCGAGACCCTCAGCGCGCTGCAGCGCGAATACATATCCCAGACGCTCGACGAACTGTTCGGCTTCGCCCCGCTGGCAGGTGCCGTGGAGCAGATGGCCCGCACTCTGTCGGAGCATTTCTTCAACAAGCACCACGACTTGCTCACGGCCTACACCGAGGCGCGGCAGACGCTCGCCTCCATGGCTGCCGTGGCCGCCAAGTTCGGATTGCAGTACCGCGCCATACTTGCCTCGGGGCAGCCCGGGGCCAACAAGCTGCTGCAAGAGCGCACCCACAAGGCTGCAGCATACTTCGCCGAACAGCTAAAGCCGCTCGCGGCACTCTTTGCCAAGACGCGCGTGGAAACGGGCAACAAGCAGGTGAAAAAGCAGTTCGACGAACGCCGCGCGCAGCTTGGCGAGGAACTTGAGCTGAAGACCCGCCTGCTAAGCTACGAGGCCCAGCCCTCCACGGCCTTCACCACCGGCGACTACCTGCGCCGCAAGGCGTCCGTACTCCTTGGCCACGACGATGCAACCCGGCCCAAGCCGCAGCCGCGCCAGCGCGGCGCAGCCGCCCACAAGGCACCCGCCGCGCCCAAGCCCCCGAGGGTGCCGACGCGCCAGGTAAGCCACGAAATGTTCACCAAGGGCATGACCGTAAGCCAGATAGCCAAGGAGCGCGGCCTGGCCGAAAGCACCGTGTTCAGCCACCTAGCGCAGTACGTCGAGGAAGACAAGCTGCCGCTCGACCAGCTCGTGCCGCAGGAGCACATAGACCTCATACGCAACCACGCACGGATGCACCCCAACCTCACCCTCAGCTCCGACATCAAGGCCGCCCTCGGCGACGCCCTCACCTACAGCGAGATATCGCTCGTAAAGCGCATCTTCAACATTGCCGACCCCGCCACCGACGACCTGCCCTACTGACACCTGCACCACCTACCAACACCCACACACCACCCCAACATGAAACGACTGCTCTTATCAATAGCCATAACCATCATCTCGCTGGCCGCCCACGCCCAGGGCGGGCAGCTGGCCGCCATGCGCGGCGTGGCCGACGGGGGCTACAACTTCTGGCTCTACGCCCCACGCGAATACCTGTACGACGGTCGCCGCATGCCTGTCATCATCTTCCTCCACGGCGCAAGCCTCTGCGGGGGCAACATGAAGCGCGTGCGCCGCTACGGACTCCTGCACGCCATAGAGAAAGGGCGCTACTATCCCTGCATCGTGGTGGCCCCCCACAACCCCGGCGGGGCATGGAAGCCGGAGCGCATAGCGAGCGTGCTCAACTGGGTGGAAGCCCACCACGATGTAGACACCACACGCATATACGTCATCGGAATGAGCCTCGGCGGCTACGGCACGCTCGACTTTGCAGGCACTTACCCCCACCGCGTGGCGGCGGCCATGGCCCTGTGCGGGGGCTGCACCCTGCGCGACATGAGCGGACTGGGCAGCCTGCCGCTGTGGATAATGCACGGCACGGCCGACCGCGCCGTACCCATAAGCCAGTCAAAGAAGGTGGTGGAGGCCATAAAGGAGTCGGGCGGCGGCCGCCTGCTGCGCTACGATTGGGTAAGGGGAGCGTCGCACGGCGACCTTGCCCGCCTGCTCTACCTAAAGCAAACCTACGACTGGCTCTTCGCCCACACCACCGCCGACAGCCCGCGCGAGGTGGACCGCGATGTCACCATCACCAAGGCCGACCTGAAGAACGCTTACACCGACCTCGACCCTAAGGCCACGCGGTTCGACATCGTGAAGGAAATAAAGCCCCGGAAGTAATATTGGTAGACGTTTCCGTAATCCGGTTTACAGGAAACCGCAGCCCGCTTCGTACCTTTGCAGGAACGAAACCCAACCACACGAAACGATGAAAAAGGTAAAGATAACGGTATTGAAGCGAGAGCTAAAGGAAGACCTTGCCAAGGAATACGGCTGCCCAGAACTTGGCCCTTGCGCCCGCCTGAAGGACGGGCAGGTGTTCTACGCAGGCATCGACTGCCCGCCCGGCCTCTGCAACACGGCATGGAAGTGCATTCACCAGTACGTATTCGCGCTGCAGAACGGCGCTGAGAGCTTCTTCTTCGGCAACTGGTGCCGCCACCCGCGCACGGCCATAGCCTGCTGCAACGACGGCTTCCGCCCCGTTTACTTCAAGCTCGAAGCCACCGATGAGGACATATCCAACCCCGAGAAGAAAAACTGACATACACTTGCAGCCATGATGACAGTAGAGAAATTCCAGCAGATGATTGCCCAGGGCGAACCCCTTGCAGGCACGGAGATGATAACGTTCATGCGGCAGCAGAGCGCAGAGACGCGCCGGCTGCTCATGGACCTGAACACCAACTACCACACCGACGAGGAGATTGTAGACCTCTTCAGCCGCATAACCGCCACCGAGGTAGACCCCTCGTTCCGTATGTTCCCGCCATTCTACACAGACTTTGGCAAGAACATCCACCTCGGCAAGAACGTGTTCATAAACTCGGCGTGCCAGTTCCAGGACCAGGGCGGCATCTTCATAGGCGACGGCTGCCTGATAGGACCGGGCACCATGATAGCCACGCTCAACCACGGCTTCGCACCTGCCGACCGCCCCAACATGACCCACGCCCCCGTGGTGCTGGGCAAAGGCGTGTGGACGGGTGCCCACGTCACCATACTCCCAGGCGTAACCATAGGCGACAACGCCATCATAGCCGCCGGGGCCGTGGTGGCTAAGGACGTGCCTGCCAACATGATAGTGGGCGGGGTGCCTGCCCGGGTGATAAAGAGCATACGCGAGGCTGCCAATGATTAAGGATAAAGAAGCAAGAATAAAGTAATGCTGCGCCACTAACCGGGATGAGGCAATGCAGGCCGCATACTTCCTTAATTCCAAATCGTTAGGCTTCACCCATATTTCGTGCCGCAGCCTGGCAGATTGCTTTCCGCTTTCGTAGAAGATGCAGCAGGCTACATTGAGAAAAGGCGGGAAGCAGGCGGCAGCAATGCGGAAGATGGGTGGAGAGCAAACTAACGGTGTTATGAATGTGGTTGCGCCCTAACGACCTCTAAGCTTTTGCTTGTGGCATATTTCCAAGCCATCCGTTCATTGGCGTTGCCCCCAACAATTCGGGTTTCCCAGCAAAACGATACTTGGAGGCATCGAGGCGCCGCGCGCCGTTGCTGTTGATGGCTATGGCGCAGCCTGCGGGCAGGCCGTCGAAGCAATAGGCGAAGCTGTCGGGCGTAGACCAAGTGGCGTTGACGATGATGTTCACGCCGAGGCTTTGCATCCGCGCCGCCACAAAGCGGTTGAGCAGACAGTTGTGCCGACGCTGTTCCGGGGTCATGTCGGCGCATTGCGAAAAGTCGGGAGTTATCACAAAGCGGGCTTCGGCAAGCTCGCGCAGCTCATCGTCAGAAGCATTAAGCAAGCCAATGAACATATAATCGCTTACGAAAAAGTGTACACAGTCGCCCTTGGTGCTGCCGCTCCGCCAAACATTGCATGGCACGAGCGCCTTTAGTGCGCTCTCCGTCACATTGTATTGACCCATGTCCGATATCGTAATCATCTTTTTCTTGTTTAGCCACAAAAATGCTGCTTTTGTTTTGTTCCACCAAATATTCTGCACATCAATTTCTTCTCACTCGCTAAAAAAAGGTTTGTTTGTTGGTTCGTTTGCATTTTCATTGTCTTGTTCGTGATGTTTGGTGCCATTTTCCTTTGTCATTTCTTTCTTGCCCCTTTGTCTTTCTCGTACACGATTACGCATGGCTGGCATGGCGGCAGACAAATAAAATCAGCCTTGACGTTGCGCATGGCGAAAAAAGTTGCTATATTTGCACTTGTTAAAACTGTCTTTAGTCACGGCATTAAGCCAAAATCGGGCGTTAGAGCAAATAATCTCACATCAGGAATCGAACGACTGCTGCCTGGCTGCATTGGGGCTGCCTGAGTCGGCTAAGCGGACAAACAGACACAAGAAAAAACATACAAGAGAAAAGGAAGGGAACAAAATGGCAGAGAACAAGAGCAACGCTGAAGTGAAGGAAGAGATAATAGAGCTGTTGAAGTCTACCGGGCGCGACGGAGTGGACGACACCATCAGCTTCTTGGAGGAGTCGGGCTTCTTCGAGGCACCGGCCTCGTCGACCAAGCACCTGTGCGTGGAGGGCGGCCTGGCGCGCCACTCGCTCAACACGTGCCGGGCGGCGCTGCTGCTTTGGGAGCACCTGGAGGAAATTGAGCCTACGCTGCACAATGAGGTGAAACGCGAGAGCGTTATCCTGGCCAGCCTGCTGCACGACGTGTGCAAGGCCGACATATACAAGCGGGCGGTTAAGAAACGCAAGGTGATGGGCATGTGGGAAGAGACGGAGGGCTACAAGGTGAGCTACAAGAACTTCCCGATGGGCCACGGCGAAAAGTCGGTGGTGCTGCTCTTGTGCGCTGGCCTGGAGATGTATGACGACGAGATGCTGGCCATACGCTGGCACATGGGGGCGTGGGGCATAAACCTGAACAGCTTTGAGGACACGCGCTCCTACGACGTGGCCAACAAGCAATACCCGCTCGTGGGCATCATACAGTGCGCCGACAACATAGCGGCCAACATCATGGAGCGCACGGGCGCGGAGCTTGATGAGTTTTGAGTTTGCGGGGTGCGAGTAACAAAAAAACTCACAACCCGCAAACTCAAAGCTCGCGACTCAAAGCCCGCGTCACTCCCACTCAATCGTCGATGGCGGCTTTGAGGAGATGTCGTAGCAAACACGGTTGACGCCTTTCACCTTGTTGATGATCTCGTTCGACACCTTTGCCATGAAGTCGTAAGGCAGGTGCGCCCAGTCGGCGGTCATGGCGTCGGTGCTGGTGACGGCGCGCAGGGCCACGGGGTGCTCGTAGGTGCGCTCGTCGCCCATCACGCCTACACTGCGTATTGTGGAGAGGAGCACTGTGCCGGCCTGCCACACCTTGTCGTAGAGAGGCTGGCCGTCGGGGCAGATGTAGTTATGCATTGCCTCGATGTAGATGTCGTCGGCGTCCTGGAGTATGCGAACCTTCTCGCGGGTTATGTCGCCGAGTATGCGCACGGCGAGGCCTGGCCCGGGGAAGGGGTGGCGCTTTATGAGGCGCTCGGGCATCTGGAGCTGATGGCCCACGCGGCGCACCTCGTCCTTGAAGAGCCACTTGAGGGGCTCGCAGAGCTTGAGGTGCATGTCCTTGGGCAGGCCGCCCACGTTGTGGTGGCTCTTTATCACCATTCCGGTGATGCTGAGGCTCTCTATGCGGTCGGGGTAGATGGTGCCTTGGGCGAGCCACTTGGCATCGGTTATCTTCTTGGCCTCGGCATTGAACACCTCCACGAAGTCGCGCCCTATGATCTTGCGTTTCTGCTCGGGGTCGGTGACGCCCTCAAGGTCTTTGAAGAACTTCTCGCTCGCGTCAACGCCTATCACGTTGAGCCCGAGGCCATGGTAGGCCTCCATCACCTTGGCGAACTCGTTCTTGCGGAGCATCCCGTGGTCTACGAAAATGCAGGTGAGGTTGTGGCCTATGGCCTTGTTGAGGAGCACGGCGCACACCGAGGAATCAACCCCACCGGAGAGGCCGAGTATCACGCGGTCATCGCCGAGCTGCTCCTTTAGCTCTGCCACGGTGCTGTCTACAAACGAGGCCGCGCTCCACTCCTGGCGGCTGCCGCAGATATCAACCACGAAGTTGCGCAGGAGCAGCTTGCCCTGGGCGCTGTGGAACACCTCGGGGTGGAACTGCACGGCCCACAGCGGAGCCTTGTCGCTGGCGTAGGCAGCATACTTAACGCTCTCTGTTGAAGCTATGGCGTGGCAGTGGGCGGGCAGGGCGGTGATGGTGTCGCCGTGGCTCATCCACACCTGTGAGCCTTCATCGAAGCCCTTGAAGAGTGGGTTGTCGGCATCGAACGAGATAAGGTGAGCCCTGCCATACTCGCGGGTGTCAGTCTTTTCAACCCGTCCGCCGCCGCTGTTGGCTATGAACTGCGCCCCATAACAAATGCCAAGCACCGGCACGCGGCCCACGAACTGACTCAAGTCCACCTTGAACGCCTCGGGGTCGTGCACCGAATAGGGCGACCCGCTAAGTATCACGCCGATGACGGATGGGTCGTCCTTGGGGAACTTGTTGTAGGGGATGATTTCGCAGAAGGTGTCTAACTCGCGCACACGACGGCCTATGAGCTGCGTGGTCTGCGAGCCGAAGTCGAGTATTATGATCTTCTGTTGCATATAGTATGAATAATGTGTCTGAATGTAGCTGTGCGGGCGCCGGGCCAGCCTGCATTGCATACATGGCTTGCCGGCCAAGGGATGGAGGCAAGCCTGTACGCCCGAGGGTGGCAGCCACGGTTTATCTGCCCGCAAAGTTACAACATATTTTCCAAACTCCCGAGCTACGCCCGCAATTAATTGCGTAAAGCAAGGGAAAAGCCTTGCCTTGGATGTAATTCATGCACAGCAATTGGAGAAAATCTTGGAACTGCCTGTCCTTGTGGCTTACCGGTAATGCAGTCTTGTCCACTTCCCTTTGCATGGCCGTCGTGGCTACTAAAAGCAGGTAAGACAAACGGGACAACATCATGGGCTTGCATAAGGTGCGGTGTGGAATGAAACTGCAAACCGATTTCACGACACCAGCTGTTTCTTCGTATTCGGCATCGTCAAGCTGTATTCCCGGCACTTTGAAGAAACTCACAAACTTATTCAGTATGGCATGATAGCGCATACTTTCCGGTATGGAGGCAAAGAAAATCCGATTGACAAACAAGTACCTTGCCCTGAATGATTCGTCATGTTGGAAAGCATTGATAATCATATAGGGTTTGAGCATGAGTAGAGAGTCACGCACAAGGCTGTATGGAACGTAGAAACGATTGTTCGCTATTTTACCAATTCCTGACATTTTGGAAGTATATCAGAATGAGGCAAAGTCTTTAACTTTGCACCCGTTTTTAAGCAATGGATATGAGTATGAACGGACAAAATAAACTTTGGACAAGCAGTTACATATTGAATAATGTAACCTGCTTCATCATCAACGTATCTTATTATATGTTGATGGTAATCATGACCGACTATGCCGTAAGCGAACTTGGAGCGACATTAAGTGCGGCCGGTTTTGCCACGGGCGCTTTCATCATCGGCGCATTGCTCGCAAGACTGCTGATGGGCGGCCAGATAGAGCGGATAGGATTAAAGCGGTCAGCCTACATCGGGTTGGCCATCTTTTTGCTCGGCCTCATCGCCAATTTCTTTGTCTGCAACATTGCGTGGCTGTCAGTTGTGAGAATCGTACAAGGCATCGGGTTCGGCATAGGCTCCACGACTACAGGCGCCATCATGGCGCGCATGGTGTCCGCAACGCGACGTGGGGAAGGTACAAGCTATTACGCCATGTTTGTCACTTTAGCTACGGCATTCGGCCCCTATGCCGGTGCCGCACTTTATGACGGAAGCCTCCAGGCAGACCTCATTGTCGGCTCTGCCTTGCTTCTCGTGTGCATCGTCTGTGTGCGGAACATTTCGGTGCCAGCCTTGGATGGCAACATTGCCATCATGGTTGGGGATAAGCGCAAAGATGGGTGGCTGATGAAATTCATAGAGCCAAAGACCATGCCTATCGCTATCATCACCCTCTTGGTCAGCTTGGGCTTTGCCGGCATATTGGGCTTTGTCGCCTCTTTTGAGAAGGAAGCGGGATTGACTGAAAGCTGGCAGTATTTCTTTATCGTCTATACCCTGTTTACACTAATGAGCCGCCCGTTCACGGGGAGGATGTTTGACAAACTGGGTGCTAACATCGTTATGTATCCCGCCTTTGTCATCTTCGGCATCGGACTGTTGCTGCTTAGCGTGGCATCCACAGGCTGGGAGCTGTTGCTTGTCGCCGCCTGTATGGGCATTGGATTCGGCACATATATGTCATGCGCACAGGCGATAGCCATCATGGTGTCGCCCAAGAGCCGTATGGGTGTGGCGACATCCACTTTCTTCATATTCATGGATTTGGGTGTGGGATTAGGTCCCTCGCTGATGGGACTTTTTATTCCCATGGCTGGGTTTAGAGGACTTTACCTCGCACTTGCCGTTCTCCAATTTGCCAGTGCAGGTCTTTATTTAATAACCACGGGAAGGAAACTGAAACGTCCTGCACAGGTCATTACACCCGCAAGGGAAGAAACTTCGTCAATGGCAACAGAAGGATGGATTGTCACCATTGCAAGGGAGTACGGCAGTGGCGGCCACGAGATAGGCGAACGGATTGCGGCACGTCTTGGCGTTCCATGTTACGACCAGCAAATCATAGAGAAAATAGTGTCAGAGAGCAATCTCACAGCTTCCATAGTATCCGATGAGGAGCAACGGGTTAATCCGTCTGAACTATACAGGCTTTATGCTTGGTACGCCTACTCATTACCAATGAACGGCGAGATATCCATAGCAGACAAGCTGTTCTAGCTGGACAGCAAAATCATTCATGACATGGCAGGGAAAGGAGCTTGTGTCATCGTAGGCCGTTTGGCACATAAGATATTGAAAGACAGGCCGCACGTCATCAATATATTTGTCCATGCCTCAATGGAAAATGAAGCAAACAGAGTGGCAGCCCGCGACAAGCTGAGCATGGATGAAGCACTGAAAAAAGTGAAACACATCAATAGCGAGCGTGCCGCCCATTGTGAATACTTCACGCATACCAAGTGGAATGACGCCACAAACTATGACATAGCTATTGATTCCGACTTGTTTGGCATAGAAGGCACGGCAGAACGGCTCACCGATATGATACACAGCTTACAGAAATCATAGGAATGCACTGTAGAAATTCATAATCTTTGAAGGCAATATTAAAAAGTTCCATAAGAAGTATTTTCTTATGGACTTTTTATTGCCACCATAGAGTTACCAAAACAAGCAAAGCGATGCAGGCCACTGCAAAGAAGACTGTTGCCAACTCATTACCCAAAGGGAACGTTCAAACATGGCGGTGGCCGAAAAGCCTTGCCCTGGCCACATACCGGGCATGGGGCAGCAAACGGTAAAGCCCGCCACGCTCCATGGGGCAAGCGCAGCGGGCCATGTGCAGGCTTGTTTAGCCTAAAAGACTTTAAGCCATTCACTCCACGCGCATGAAAGTGCGTGTGCCTGGGTTCTCATCTATATATTCAAGTACAAGCTGCTGGTTGGTAAGCGAAACCACTCTCATGTGCCACGTGAAAGCGTCCTCGCCGTTGTCGACCAATTCGAGGGTCTGCGTAGAGGCATCGTATGACAAGGCATAATCCTCACCATAATCGTCCTCAAGGGTTGGGCTGTACCTAAAATGGGCACTGTTTGCCTGAATTATAAAATAGGTATACTCTCCGCTTTCGGCAGCAACGTTTCGCCAAACACCTACCAAGTTGGCAGGGAGAGAGCCGCTTCCGCCCTCCTCATCGTCATCGCTGCAAGAAACAAAGCCTAAGCTGAGCACTATGGCCACCATGGCCATCAAAAAAACGCATGATTTTCTTTTCATAATCATCTCATTTATCATATTGAAAACAGTAATTTAATCTGCCTTGCAACATTTTCATGACTGCACTCCTGCTCTGGCAGGAAGAAATATGTTCCCCATGTTTTGCCACCATTGAAAATGGTTGAAAGGCAATGCAAAAATACGAAAAAAAGCGAAAGGGGCAAAATGGGAGAGGGCAAAAAAAACGTTAAAGAGAAAGCCTTGCATGGCGGCAGCCGCCCTATCGCCACCCGGCGGCCTCGGCGGCGAACCGCTCAGCCTCTGCGAGCGACGTGAGCTTGCCCACGTCGAGCAGGCGCAAGCCGGGCTTGAGGCAGCCCCGGATGTCGGCCTCGGCGCAGGTCTTGAGGTAGAAGTCGATGATGCCGAACTTCTTGGGGAAGCCCTGCATCAGCGGGAATAGGCGCGGCGAGAACACGTGTATGCCCGAGAAAGCGTAGCGGCGGCACCTCAGCGGGTCGAGCCATGGGTAAGGGCTGCGCACCTCGCCCGTATCCACGTTTGTCCAGCCTACGAGCCTCATGTCGTCGGCAAAGAGCAGGTAGCGGCTCGTAGGCCGCTCGCTCACAAGCAGCGTGGCGTCGGCCGTGGCCGCAGAGGCATAAAAGCCGGCAAGGCTCACGTTGCTCATTATGTCGACGTTGTGTATCAGTATCGGCGAGCTGGTGCTGAAGAGCGGGGCTGCCTTGCGCAGTCCGCCGCCGGTGTCGAGCAGGAGGTCTGTCTCGTCGGATATGCATATGTCCATGCCGAAGTTGCCGTTGGCGGCAAGGTAGGCTGTTATCTGTGATGCGAAGTGGTGCACGTTTACCACCACCCTGCCCGCCCCCGCCTCGGCAAGACGGGCGAGCACGCGGCGCAGGAGCGGCTGGCCGCCCACGCTCACCATGGCCTTGGGCATGGTGTCGGTAAGCGGGCGGAGCCTCGTGCCAAGCCCGGCGGCGAAGACCATGGCCTGCATCCTTGTGGCGTCAACCGTTGACATTGTCCACCTCCTTTCCTTGGCTGTGAGCTTCGAGCACGGCGGCGATGCCCTGCTCGCGGTGCGTCACCCTCACCTCCACGCCAAACTTGCGGTTGATGCGTTCGGCCAGGTGCTGCGCGCAATACACGCTGCGGTGCTGACCGCCGGTGCAGCCGAAGCAGAACATGAGGCTGGTGAATCCGCGCTGGATGTATCGCCTCACGTGGGCATCGGCCAGACGGTAAACGCTGTCGAGGAAGGTGAGTATCTCGCCATCGTCCTCAAGGAAGCGAATCACCGGCTCGTCGAGGCCAGTGAGCTTCTTGTAAGGCTCGTAGCGCCCTGGGTTGTGGGTGCTGCGGCAGTCGAACACGTACCCCCCGCCGTTGCCCGAGGTGTCCTCAGGGATGCCGTTCTTGTAGGCAAAGCTGAACACCCGCACCACGAGCGGCCCCCGCCCGTCGTACTTTGAGAACGTGGCAGGCCCGTCCTGCGGATGAGCCTTGTACACGTTGCTCTCCGCCGTGCGGTACCCGTCGGCGCGGTTGAGTGCCGGGCGCTCT
This sequence comes from uncultured Prevotella sp., assembly GCA_944319915.1. GTDB lineage: Bacteria > Bacteroidota > Bacteroidia > Bacteroidales > Bacteroidaceae > Prevotella. The sequence continues at coordinate 109,938 of CALUEY010000006.1, forward strand.
ATCTGGGCAAACTGAGGCAGCTCGGTAAGGCGGCGCAGGAGGTCCATCAAGTAGGGGTAAGTAAAGCACTTCAGCCCGAGCATCTCGCGCAAGTTCTGTATGGCAGGCGGTATGGAGTCGATGAAGTGGCGCTTCTGCTCGAAGTATCCGCGGAAGCCGTATGCGCCGAGCACCTGCAGCGTGCGGAAGAGCACGAAACGGCTCAGCTGCCCCACGAAGTGGCGCACCGATGGCACCTCGGTGTAGTTCTTGAGCGACTCGTAGTACTCGTAAACCAGCTCGCGGCGCAGCTTGTGCGGATAGCGGGCCGAGGCTTGCCACAGGAAAGAGGCCACGTCGTAGTAGAACGGGCCGCGCCGTCCGCCCTGGAAGTCGATGAACCAAGGGTTGCCGCCCCCGTCGAGCATCACGTTGCGTGCCTGGAAGTCGCGATACATGAAGCTGTCGAAGCTCTCCTCGGTGAGGTCTTTGGCAAAGAGGCGGAAGTCGGCCTCGAGCTTCAGCTCGTGGAAGTCAAGCTCGGTGGGCTTAAGGAAGCAGTACTTGAAGTAGTTGAGGTCGAAGAGCACGCTGTCCATGTTGAACTCAGGCTGCGGATAGCAATGGCTGAAGTCGAGCCCGCGCGCCCCGCGCATTTGTATGTTGGGCAGCTCGCGGATAGTCCTCACGAGCAGTTCGCGCTCGCTTAGGGTGTAGCGCCCGCCGGCCTCGCGCCCTCCGGCGATGGCGTCGAAGAGCGACACTGAGCCGAGGTCGGTCTGCAGGTAGCGCAGCTCGTCGCCGCTCACGGCGAGCACGCGCGGCACGGGCAGGCGGCGCTTGGCAAAGTGGTTGCTAAGGTAAACGAACGCGTGGTTCTCGTCGCGGCTCGTTCCTATGGCGCCTATCACGGTTGCCCCATCGGCGTCGGCCATGCGGTAGTACTCACGGTTGCTGCCAGCGGCAGGCAGCTTTTGCACTCTCGCCGGGGCCTCGCCCGCCCATCTCTTGTATAGCTCAATCAGTTTTTCCATCTCTCCAATGTGCTTTTTCAAGCCCCGCGCCGCCCGAGCGCAGCTTGGCTCCTGCAAAGTTAGTGCAAAAAGGCATAAAAAGCAAGCCATCGCCACTATTTTTGCATACAAAAGGAGCGCGCGGCCCGGCGCTCGGCATATTGAGGAGCGATGCACCTCAAAGTGTGTACCGCTGCGTTAACAGTCCGTCCACGGCTTGCCAAACTACAAGCAGTGCCGCCCCGGGGTGCGGGTGCGGCACTGCAAGCAATCTCCTATGGCAATCGATACGCTACTGCAGCGTGATGCCCATAAGCCCTATCACCACGTCGTTGGAGAGCGTGCGGAGCGTAAGCGACTTCAGCTTCTTCGCCCCGTTGAGCGGCATGCGCAGCATCTGGGCAGCCCCGCCGGGTATTGGCCTGCCGTACACCATGTTCAGCTTCAGCTCGCTGCCGAGGTCGCGGCTCACCTGCCCGGTGCCCAAGGCCACGCGGTAGGGCCGCGGCGAGGTGGTGTAGAACGCCTTGCCGTCAACGAAGTAGTCTTGCTCTATGGGGCACCAGTTGTCGGGGTTCACCAGCCTCAGCGTGTCGGTGGTGCCGTCCTGGTAGGTGGCCACCACTATGCCGTTGTCTATCCTGCACTGCATGTGGTTGGTAGATCCGGCCATGAGTAGGTAGGCCGAGGCGGCCTTGCCCTTGAGCGGCACCACGATGCTGTCGGGATAGTTGTCCCACAGCGATGTGTAGGCTATGTTATGGCCCTCGGCCGGGGTGCGGAACGGCACGCCAGCCACCACAAACTCGCCGCCCTTCACGAGCGTGCGGAACACGGAGTCGTTCACGTCGGCCGTCATGTCCGGGTGGCACCACTCGCCAATGCCCTGCTTAGGCAGCTCCAGCGATGTGTATGGCGGGCGCGGGCTGAGGTACTCGTTCTTGTAAATGTCGTCCACCTCAGAGTTGAAGTACTTGTCCATCTTCACCTTGGCAAACTTGCCCTGCGTGTCTGGCTCGGCCAATCCGTACTCCACTGCGTCCACGGTGCGCTGCCGTGGCTCGTCTATGGCCGGCTCTATGAGCATCGCCGGGATAGGGGTCTTTATCACCTGGTGCTTCTCCGCCGTGCCAGCTATCTCCTTGTACTTGCCTCCGCCTATGTTCTGGCGCACCACTATGCGCAGCGGGCGGGTGAAGTTCTGCGTGATGTCATACACGAGCGAGTCGCCCTCGCGGCGGAAGCTGTACTCCATGTAGGGCGTGCGCACCGACGCGCTGTCCCACTGCTGCGGGAAGCCCGGGCGCACGTAGCACCGCCCGTTGAGCGCGTCGGGAATGATGCCGAACAGCCCTTGCAGCAGCGTGCGGGCCGAAATGCCTATGCAGTCGCCGAAGTCGCGGTAGCACTCGCCCCGGGCCGCGTCGTAGAAGCTCAGCTGGCCGAAGTTGGCGGGGCTTTGGCCGAGATACATATTGTCCATGATGTTGGCCTTCATGAGCATGAAGGCAGCATCGCTGCGGCCCACCTCGAAGTAGGCCAGGGCCGTGTGCATCACCTCGGCCGGGGCCACATTGTTTATGCTCCAGGCGTATGGCATCCAGTTAGACGTGGCTATCGTCGCGCCGTAGAGCTTGCCGTCGGCCACCACAGGTATGTGGGGTATCTCCCGGTCAACGTAGCGCGTGGCACGGTAGAACTGCTCTGGCGTGCCTGCACCGCAGTCGATGGGCGTGTATATCGACCACACGGCGGCGCTCTCGTGCTTGCGGCCGAGGCCCATGCAGTCCTCGTACTCGGCCCAGTGGCCCTTGTCGTCGAGCCATAGGCGCTCGTCCATGGCCTTGAGTATGCGGCTGGCCTCAGCCCGGTAGGGCGCGGGGTCCTCGCCTATTATCTCGGCTATGCGGGCCGCGAGCAGGTTGCCGCGGTAGTTGTAGGCCGAAGAGTGTGTGACCGAGCCGCCGTTGTAATAGAGCGCGTCGCTCGCCCAGATGCAGCAGTAGCCATCGTACAAGCCGTCGTTGTCGGGGTCGAAGTTGCGCTTTTCCCACTCAAGGTGCAGCTTTATCACCGGCCACATCTTGCGCATGTAGGCAGTGTCGGCATCGTAAGCGAAGTGCCAGAGCAGCTCGTCGATGTAGTTGAGGTTCATGTCATAGTGGTGCATCTGGTTGTTCCGCTCCGGGTTGCGGCATATATAGCCGTTGCTGTACATCTGGGTTCCCCACTTCTTCTCTGCGCGGGCAAGGTTCATCTTAGGGTCTTGCGACGGATGCGGGATTGTGGGAGGCACGTTTGTAACCTGGCTCTTGGCGTAAGCGTCGAAGTGCGACACAGCCCTGTCGTTCCAGCCAAGCACGTCGCCGAGGAATCCGGCGCGCCATCCGGCCAGCGGCATGCGCCAGCCCACGCAGCCGTGGAGCCACGTCTTGCCGTCCCAGTCGCCGTCGGCCGCAATCACGAGCGCGCCTCCGAGGGTGTTGATGAAGGGGTCGGGCGTGTTGAACTCCACACGTGAGGCCATCGCCCGGTTGCGCTCCATGGTGGCGCTGAAGAGCCTTGCCGCCTCGTCCTGCCCAGCGGAGCCAATCTCCGAGCCAGCCATGGTGAAGTAGCTCTCGCCCTGCGCGTTCCACTCAGCGGTCTTGAGCCCGGCATCGCTGGCAGCCGGGGCGAAGCATCCGGGTGGGTCGGCCCCGATGTCGCCGTTGCGCCTGAGCCTCGTGTTGGCAATGTTGCCCACCATGGCCTTCAGCTTCAGCGGGCCGTCGAAGCCCTCGGCGCGGAACTGCCACACGGCACCCTCGCTCTCGACAAGGGCCACCACATTAATATATAGGGCGGCGTCGCCCCACGCCTTGTCCTTTACCACGTACCGACGCGAACCGTCGGAATAGCGTGCCTCGCACCAGTCGGTTGACTCCAGGGCATACTCCTTGCCGCCGTAGATGGCGCGGAAGCGCACGTTGCGGTGGCCCCGCTTCTTGAACACGGCGAAGATGGGTCGGTCGCTCGTTTCGATGCGATACTCGGTGTAGCCGCCGTAGAGGCCGCGCGTGTACTCGTTGGGGCCGTTTACGCACACGAAGTCGCGCCCGTCGGGGCGGTAGTTGAGCGTCCGCTCGGTGCCGCGCTTGTCGTCGTTGTACGACCGCGACTCTATGAAGTCGCCAATGCGCTTCTGTGCCGGTGCGCTCACGGCGGCCAGCAGCAGCGCGGCGAGCGCAGCCCTCCTGAGGTTTTTGTTGGTTTGTTTCATCATTACGGTAGTTTGTCTTTACAATGCTTGCAAAGGTAAACAATAATTCCCAACCCACCAAGAAAACCGTTCAAAAAGAAAGCGGCTGTCATCCCGACAGCCGCTTCCATAAAACAAACTACTTAAAAACTAATCTACTAAAACAAATCAAAAAATATCCTTGTTTATAAAATTACGTATTTGACACGGCAAAGTTAAGCACTTTATCGCTCACTCCAAAACAAATTGCGCGAAAAATGGCAACTTGCCGCCCACAAAAAAGAAGTGGAGGGGCTTTTCATGCCGAAGCCCCTCCACTTTGATATGTGCGGTTTGCAATTATCACATCATTCCGCCCATGCCGGCGCCGCCGCCCATCGGCATTGCGGGCTTCTCCTCGGGCTTGTCTACTATGAGGCACTCGGTGGTGAGGAACATGCCTGCTATAGAGGCAGCGTTCTCCAGGGCAACGCGCGCCACCTTTGCCGGGTCGATCACGCCAGCCTTGCGCATATCCTCATACTCGCCGGTGCGGGCGTTGTATCCGAAGTCGCCCTCGCCCTCGCTTACCTTCTGCACCACAACGGCACCCTCGCCGCCGGCGTTTGCCACAATCTGGCGCAGAGGCTCCTCGATGGCGCGCTCCACGATGTTGATGCCGGTCTGCTCGTCGGCGTTGTCGCCCTTGAGGCCCTTCACGGCAGCAAGAGCGCGGATGTAAGTGGTGCCGCCGCCGGCCACCACGCCTTCCTCGATGGCTGCGCGGGTGGCGCAGAGGGCGTCGTCAACGCGGTCCTTCTTCTCCTTCATCTCCACTTCGCTGTTGGCGCCAACGTAGAGCACTGCCACACCGCCTGCTATCTTGGCCAGGCGCTCCTGCAGCTTCTCCTTGTCGTAAGAGCTTGTGGTGTTGGCAATCTCGTTCTTTATCTGGGCCACGCGGTCGGCTATGCACTGCTTGTCGCCGGCTCCGTTTACGATGGTGGTGTTGTCCTTGGTTATGGTAACCTTCTCGCAGGTGCCAAGCATCTCGAGGGTGGCCTGCTCAAGCTTCAGGCCCTTCTCCTCGCTGATTACCACTCCGCCCGTGAGGATGGCTATATCCTCGAGCATTGCCTTGCGGCGGTCGCCGAAGCCAGGGGCCTTAACGGCGCATATCTTGAGCCCGCCGCGCAGACGGTTCACCACGAGGGTGGTCAGTGCCTCAGAGTCTACGTCCTCGGCGATTACGAGCAGCGGCCTGCCGCTCTCGGCAGCGGGCTGCAGGATGGGCAGGAAGTCCTTGATGTTGCTTATCTTCTTGTCGTAGATGAGGATGTAAGGATTGTCCATCACGCACTCCATCTTGTCGGCGTCGGTCACGAAGTAGCCGCTGAGGTAGCCGCGGTCGAACTGCATGCCCTCAACCACGTTGATGTAAGTGTCGCGGCTCTTGCTCTCCTCGATGGTTATCACGCCGTCCTTGCTCACCTTGCGCATGGCGTCGGCCACGAGCTTTCCTATCTCGGGGTCGTTGTTGGCCGAAACGGTTGCCACCTGCTCTATCTTGTCATAGTTGTCGTCCACCTTCTCTGCGTGGTCCTTGATGTAGGCCACCACGGCAGCCACGGCCTTGTCGATGCCGCGCTTAAGGTCCATGGGATTGGCACCGGCGGTGACGTTCTTCAAGCCTACGTTGACGATGCTCTGCGCCAGGATGGTGGCGGTGGTGGTGCCGTCGCCGGCGTCGTCGCCGGTCTTGCTGGCCACGCTCTTCACGAGCTGGGCTCCGGTGTTGGCAAAGCGATCCTCAAGCTCCACCTCCTTGGCCACGGTCACTCCGTCCTTGGTTATCTGCGGTGCGCCAAACTTCTTCTCGATGATTACGTTGCGGCCTTTCGGACCGAGCGTCACCTTCACTGCGTTAGCCAGCTGGTCAACGCCTTCCTTAAGCATCTCGCGTGCCTCTACGTCGAATTTTATCTCTTTTGCCATGATATTCTGTGTTTTAAAGTGTAGTTAGTATGTTTGTCATTTCTCTATGATAGCGAGCACGTCGCTCTGGCGCATCATCAGGTACTTGGTGCCGTCATACTCAAGCTCGGTGCCGGAGTACTTTCCGTAGAGCACCTCATCGCCCTCCTTCAGAACCATCTCCTCGTCCTTCGTGCCTTTGCCTGCGGCAACGATGGTGCCGTGCAGCGGCTTTTCCTTGGCGGTGTCGGGGATGATGATGCCGCCTACCTTCTCTTCAGCTGGTGCAGGGAGTACGAGTACTCGGTCTGCCAATGGTCTAATGTTCATAGTTCTTTTATTTTTTAATTGTTGTTCCTTTTGCTTGCCGCTGGCCGCCTTGGCGACCGCAGCCACCCTTGGGATTGCCAAAACCGTGCCAAAAGCCGCCGGGCTGACAATGTGTCAGCCCGGCGGCGGCCACGGCATGACACTTTTGGCAGCGAATAGCAGTCATGCGGCAAATATATAAATAATGTATAATGAACCTGCGCACCTATCGTGACGAACATTGGAACAGAATAAAATACAAGCCGCCACATTTTGCCATTTGAGCGGAATTGCATAATTTTGCAGCCGCCAAGGCGACAGCCCGCAGCACAGCCGGGCCGAAGCCCGGAACGGTAAAGCATCTTGACAACTGGCGCACCACGACGGCCCCGCAGCCGTTTGGCCGCGCGAAACAGGCCGCTTGGCACCACGAAACAAGCCGTTCGGCACTGCGAAACGGCCCGTTTGGCAGCCCGAAACGGCACAACGCGCAACCCACTGTGCCACAGATGGTTGGCAAGCAAGGCCCCATCGGTAACGAAACTTTACAAAAGCCGCGCCGCGCGACGGCGACCCACACACAAGGAAACTCATAATATTGTATCAGGACAATGCAACAGACGACAGACCAGGACATCCACAAGCAACTGAAGGAAGCCACGCTCTTCCTTGCCGAATACGCCTCCACGCTCATGGCAGTTGGCGCGCAGACATCGCGCATACAGCTCAACACCGTGCGCATGGCGCGCTCCATGGGCTACCACATAAGCCTGCTCATCTTCCCTAAGACGCTCACCATCACCCTGCAGGACGATGGGCTGAACCACTCGTACACCTACATCAAGAAGACCCCGGCGCTGCCCCTCAACTTCAAGGTGAACATGAAGCTGTCGCAACTGTCGTGGGAGGCCTTCGACGAGAGGCTGCCGCTCAAGGAGCAGTGGGCGAGGCTGAAGGCCATCGTGGCCGAACGGCGCGAAAGCCCGTGGCTCGTGCTGCTGCTCGCATCGCTGGCCAACGCCAGCTTCTGCCGCCTCTTCGACGGCAACGCCACCTCCATGGGCATAGTGTTCGTGGCCACGCTCGTGGGCTTCCTGCTGCGCCAGCAACTCACCAAGCGGGGCATGAACCACCTGGCGGTGTTCACCCTGTGCGCCTTCGTCTCAACGATGGTGGGCGTCACCGACTACCTGTTCTTCCACGGCGGCACCGAGGACATATCGCTCGGCACGTCGATGCTATACCTCGTGCCGGGGGTGCCGCTGATAAACGGCGTGATGGACATCGTTGACAACCACGTGCTCGACGGCATATCAAGGCTCACAGGCGCGCTGCTGCTCATCATCTGCATAGCCATCGGCCTCTCTGGCACGGTGATAATATTCGGCATCGACCCCACTACGTTCACCTCGGTAACGCGCCCCGACATAGTTACGGCCACCATCGCCGACGGGCTCTTCGCCGCCGTGGCCGCCATAGGCTTCGCCATCATAAGCAACCCGCCGCGCAAGGCACTGCTCATCTGCGCCCTGCTGGCCTGCGTGGGCCACGCCGTGCGCTACTTCCTCATGCACAACGCAGCCATGCCGCTCGACCAGGTAACGGCCTCCACCGCCGCAGGCTTTGCCATAGGGCTGCTCGCAGTGCCCTTCGCCATGCGCATCCACTGCCCGGCGGAGTGCTTCGCCTTCCCGTCGCTGCTGCCCATGGTGCCGGGAATGTTTGCCTATAAGGCCATCCGCGACCTGATAAACATCGTGCGCCTGCCCGACGAATATACCGTGGAGTACGTTGCCCGCTTCTTCCACAACGGCTCGCTCACCGTGCTCGTAATGTTCGGCATGGTGGTGGGATGCATCATCCCCATATTCATCTTCCACAGGCAGTCGTTCTCCGTAACTCGAGGCTGAGGCTCGGCGGCTGCCAATCACTGACGGACGGCCTTGGCAAAAAGCAAAAATTTGGAAATGTTTTCCACTTTTAAAAAAATCCACAAGGAAAATTCTTTATTGAGGACAATGATATTTAAATTTGCGGGAGATTAGGTTGAAAGAACATACTCCATCATGAACGACAAGGAACAAAACACTCACCGTAACCTCATTCTGTCGGCCTTGACCATTATTGGCGACACCTTGATATGCATCCTGCTCTATTACATCGCCTGCTCTGCTGACGGAATCCTGCACAGCGGGATGTTCAGGCAGACCATCGTCCTCGTGGCCACCATCTATTTCGCGTGCGTTCTGAGTGGAGGTGTGATACTGTACAAGCGCAACGTGCGCGACTTCCAGGTGCCGCTGCTCGTGCTGCGCAACATCATCCTGTTTACCGTGGCAAGCCTCGTGATGCTCTCCATCGGCGGATTCTACATCCTCCCCATCAGGCTTAGTGTCTTGTTCCTTCTCTCGCAGCTCGTGCTGGCGTCGGCGTTCCGCCTCGGCATACGCAAAATCATCAAGGCTTACCGCACCAAGGATAGCCACAAGCACCACGCAGTGTTCGTGGGCAGCTCAAGCAACATACGCGCGCTGTACGACGAGATGGCCAGCGTGCCTTACTTCGGATACACCGTGGAGGGATACTTCGACTACGACCCAAACCCCAACTTCCCAGCCGACTGCCCCTACCTCGGCAAGCCCGGCGACGTAGAGGGCTGGCTCGGGGGCCACAGAGAGGTGCACGAGCTGTTCTGCAGCCTGCCGTCGCGCTTCCAGGACGACATCGTGCCGATAATCCACTATTGCTCAAACAACCTCGTCCACTTCTACAGCGTGCCTAACGTGAGCAACTACCTGCACCACAGGATGTACCTCAACATGATAGGCAGCGTGCCTTACCTCAGCCTCTACCGCGACCCGCTGGAGCGCGTGGAGAACCGCATGCTCAAGCGGGCGTTCGACGTTGTGTTCTCGCTTGCGTTCCTCTGCACCCTCTTCCCCATAGTGCTCGTCATAGTCACCATCGTCACCAAGATAACGATGCCCGGCCCGGTGTTCTTCCGCCAGAAGCGAAACGGCATCAACGGCAAGGAGTTCTATTGCCTTAAGTTTCGCTCAATGCGCGTAAACGCGCAGGCCGACACGCTCCAGGCCACCAAGGACGACCCACGCAAGACCAAGTGGGGCAACATAATGCGCAAGACAAACATCGACGAACTGCCGCAGTTCATCAACGTGCTACTGGGCGACATGAGCATCGTAGGCCCGCGCCCGCACATGGTGAAGCACACCGAGGAGTACTCAAAGCTCATAGACAAGTACATGATGCGCCACTTCGTGAAGCCCGGCATCACCGGCTGGAGCCAGGTGACCGGCTTCCGCGGCGAGACCAAGGAGCTGTCGCAGATGGAAGGACGCATCAAGGGCGACATCTATTACATGGAGCATTGGAGCATCTGGCTCGACATCTACATCATCTACAAGACCGTGGCCAACGCCGTGAAAGGCGACAAGGAGGCTTACTGACGCCCATTAACGCCCTCTCCCTGCCTGCTTATCGCCTCGTATTTCCGCCCTTTCTCCATCGTCCAGCTTATGCTTATGCCAAGCAGGTTGCCGAGATTGCCGTTACGGTTTGCGATGCTTTTGCTTACGAAACGGTTCATCAGTTCGGTGCTTTCGGAGGTTACCGTGCTGCGTAACGGATGCTGCCAATAGGCTGCAAGCGAGAAACGGCCGAGCCGGTAGGCCACCGTCATGTACACGGCGCCGCCCTGCCGCCCACGGCTTTCGCCCTCCATGAACCGCCAACCGTTGTCGGCGGCGGCCGTGAGGGTCAGTTTCCCGAAGTAGGCGGCCACAGACATACTGCCGTTGAACGCCGTATAGAAATGGCGGTAGTCGGCCCCGATGTTGATGAAACGGTACAGTCCGCCACCGGCTGTCAGCGAAAGGCGACGCGCAACGATGTCGGCGCGGCAGTAGCCCGTGGCGTAGAACATACTGCAATCGCCGCCATTGGCCTGCGTCCTTACGAAAACCGTGTTGCCTGCCGCGTCCGTCCGGCGCGAGTAACGCTCCATGTTGCAGTCACGGTTCACCCTGTAAGTGGCCTGCAACGATGCCGACAGCCGCGCCGCGTCGTAAGAAAGGCGCAACGACTGCTCCACCCTGCGGTACGGACGCAGGCCGGGATTGCCCTCGTCCACCTCCATGCTGTTCACCATTATCGCCGCACTGCCCGTGGCGGCCATGCGCGACATATACTCCGAAAGCTCTATGTCATAGCGCAGCTTCAGCCTCCGGGCCAAGGGATACTGCACGGTCAGCTTCGGCCTTAGCAGCGTGAAGCGGTGCGACAAGGCGTTGCGGCGAAAGTAATATGTGCTCACACCGAGCCCCGCAACGTAGTCGATGCGCCATAACCGCCCCTTAAGCTGGGCGAAAGCATACACGTCCGACGTGCGCGAACAGTCGCTGGCGGCAACATCGCCGCCGTAATCCTCAGCGTCGTAACGCTGCGAACAAAGCAAGCCGAGGGAAGCAGTGAAAGGCCGGAAGTTGCTCTCCAGCACGGCTTCGCCGTCAAAGCGATAGCTGCGCCGGTGCTTATTGTATGCGTATGGCGACCCCTCATCATAGTAACTGTCGCTCCGGCTGTCATCGAGCGTGGCCGCCACGCTCGCCGTCAGGCGGCTGCGCCCGCCGAGACGCGCGTCGAGGAACACGTCGGCCACAGGCGTAACACTGCGCCCGGCCTGCCGTTGCCGTGCCTCGGTCTCGCCCCCGCTTCCGGCCACAAGACGGCGGCTGTCATCGTGCGGAGAGCGCGAGATGTCGGCACGGAGCCGTGCCTGCACAGCCAAGGCACTGTCAGGACGCAGGCTGTAGGTTAGGCCGACACTGTGGGAGACGGCAGACTGCAGTCCGCCAACATCGCGCCGGACAATGGTACGCACAGTGTTGTCGGGCATAAGGTAGCGGGCTGTTTCCTCCCGGCGCACGTCGCCAAACCTGCGATATGCCACGCCATAGTCCAGCCCAAGCTCACCCTTGCCCCTGTTTGCCCGCACATAAACATTGTCACTGCCCACGGCAGCCGTGGCTGCGTTCGTGAGGTGCGCCCCGGCGGCATACCCCGACACCGGAACGCGCACCACGAGATTGACCACGCGGCCAACATCGCGCCCGTGGCGCACGCCCGGCGAGTCGGAATATTCAATGCGCAACAAGTCGGAGGGAACCACCCGGAGCAGGTCGGAGGCCGTGGCCGGGATGCCGTTAAGCCTCACCTCCACGCTGCCACGGTCGTCGAGCGGCGTCAACGTATGCATAACCTCGTCCACGCGCACTCCCTGCAAACCCACTTTGGCCAAAACGCCGTAAACCGTAGCCGACGCTTCTTTCTGCTCATCCGTAGGATATATCACCTGCCCGTCGGCCTTGCTGACCACCCGCGCTCCCTCAACCACAACTTCTTTCAAGCTCAGCGAGTCTGCCGTCTGGGCTAATGCGCCCGTTGCCAGGCACAAGGCCAAAGCCACAACCATACCCGCCATCATGCCGCGCACCTCCTTATCTGCGCCGGCCTTGCCCACGGCTGCCAGCAGTCTATGAGCGCAAAGAGCCGCCCGAGGCTGTCGCGGTACTCCTCGGGATAGCTCAGCGCATAGCAGAACCACAGCTTGCCCGTGCGCACACACTTCGTATAATGGGCATAGCCGTCTATCCTCATGCCGTCTTCATAGAGCGGTCCGCTCAGGATATAGGCCCCGCGGCCCGCCGGCTTTGGCCGCGCATGGAGCAGGCGGCCCAAGCATCGTATGTCGCACACAGCGACATTGTCGGTGGATACGGCCCGTGCCACGTAGCACTCAAGGGCTATGTTAGTCCAACTGTCGTAGCAAAAGCGAGCCCCACCGTGACCGGACGAGGAATAGTTGAGGTCGCGCCTGAAACACGCAGGATAGACCGCGGAGTACCCGAACAGCCCGTCGGTGTATGTAAGCAGGTCGGCCCGGTAGATCTCTTCGCACAAAACATCGGCAAACGGCCTCAGTTCCGTGCGCGGACTCACTATGTCGACGCACGAGGCGGCGGCCACAACAACAAAAAACACGACTGCCATTGTTCTCATATCTTTGCACTGATTATCGGGTGCAAAGATAACATCAGCTCATCCAATGCACGAAAACAGAGCCTGACTTCTGCCTGACAATCAGCCGGGAAGAGTCTGACAGCAGTCTGACACGGCAGCCAACTACCTGTCTGTCAGTCTGTAAGCCTGTCCGCGGTCGCTCTCTATGCGCAGGCTGCTGTGCTGCTCCACCACGGCGCGCAGCCGCTTTACGAGCGTGTAGAGCGTAGCGTAGGCATCGGGTTTCTTGGGCCACAGCTCATCACATATCTCGCCGTGCGACAGCCTGTGGCCCTCGGCGGCGAAGAACATGACCAGAAGCCTGTGCTGCATGGGCGTGAGCCTGAGTGGCTCGCCCGCCGTGTCGAGGAACATTGTGCCGTCGGCCGACAGTGTGAGCCCGCCAAAGGCCGGTGCCAACGGCTGCGACCCGCCATCCATCCTGCGCCGCGCAGCGCAGCCCGCCGCCCACAACAAGGCCGAGACGAAGAGCAGCAAGGACAGCCGCTGGTCGGACATGGACAGCACCGACGCGCGCGAACAGCCTGCGCAACCGCGCAAGACAACAGTCGGCACGCCGTCGGCCGAGCGCAGCACCACCGCATCGGTGGCCAGCCTTCCGCCTCCGCCTGCCGCAAGGCATCCGCTGCCGGAAGCCCCGACGGGCAAACTCACTTGCAGGTATGCGTCCTCACGCAACCGCTCATTGGCTATGTTACGGCGGAATGCAGCATCGGCCACGCGCAGGGCCACGCTTCCGCCTGCCACGGCCTGCACCCTGCGGAACGTCCTTAAGGTGTCCGCTGCGGCATAATAGCTGCCCTTGGCGGCAATTGTGTCGGCCAAAGCCTGCCGCAAGTCGCCCTCTATGCGGCTCTCCGCAGCGCAATAGCTGCCTATGCTCGCCAATGCCGACGACCCCACGAGAAGCACAAACACTATGACTGGCGCACCGTGCGCCAACGCTCTTTTTATCTTGCCAATATCCATTTCCAAACGTTTTTTCACACGACTTCCCTGTTATATACAACCGCTCGATATTCAACGAGTTGCCAAAACAGAACATTTTAGTTTCCCCAATGTGCCGTTTCAGGCGAAGAAACAGCACATTTCAAGCGATAAAACGGCACGTTTCGCAAACCAGCACTGCATGGACAACAACGCATACTGCCGTTTCCATAGTGCAGTCTGTATCATACAATAGTGCAGCCTATATTATGCAAAGGTAATAAAATACAGGCATTACATTCCAGGTAAACGACTCTTTAACTCCATTTAACCTGCCATGACATTCCGTAATAAGGGAAAATGACTTAATTTTGCAGCGCGAAAAAGCCATCTTCCGCCCCAGCCCACCAACCGAAACGGCACGCACAGGGGCGCGATGACGCGGTAATATGTATTCAGGAAACAACAGCATAGAAAATGTAAACGAGCCGGCCGCCGGCGCACAAGGCACAAGGCAAGGAGGCAGGCGTGGCCGCACAGCCACGCAACGCCGAGTGCCACAAGCGCGAAAGCGGACACGGCACACACCGAGATTATGAAAAAAGCACTTATAGCACTGGCCTTCGGCACGCTTGCCTTAGGCATGACGGAGTTCGTAATGATGGGCATCCTGCCAGATGTTGCCCGCGGCTTGGGCATAACCATCACCCAGGCGGGCCACCTGATATCGGCTTACGCCGTGGGAGTGTGCTGCGGCGCGCCCCTGCTTACGGTGGCCCACAAGTACAGCCCCAAGCGCATACTGCTCGCGCTGGCGGCAATGATGCTGCTCGGGGCTGTGCTCTGCTCCGTTGCCCCCACGTATGGCATGATGCTGGCAGCGCGCTTCATAGCCGGACTGCCGCACGGGGCTTACTTCGGCGTGGCCTCGATAGCTGCCGTTCGCCTGGCCGACGAGCGCCACAAGACGGGCGCGGTGTCGATCATGGTGGCCGGCATGACCATAGCCAACCTCTTCGGCGTGCCTCTGAGCACGGCCCTCAGCGAGAGCGTTTCGTGGCGCGTGCCGTTCGTCCTGGTGGCTTTGCTGAGCCTGCTCGTGCTCTACTACATCTGGAAATGGGTGCCTCACATCGACGCCCTGCCCGACAACGGCTACAAGGGGCAGTTCCGCTTCCTCAAGGGCGGCGCGCCGTGGCTCATCCTCGCGGCCACGATGCTGGGCAACGGAGGCATATTCTGCTGGTACAGCTATGTGTCGCCGCTGATGACTACCGAGGCGGGGTTCCCGCCGGAGACGGTGTCGCTGCTAATGGTGGCGGCGGGGTTCGGCATGGTGGTGGGCAACCTCACGAGCGGGCGGCTGTCCGACCGCTACTCGCCGGGGCGCGTGGCGGCCGCCACGCAGGCTATAGTGGTGTGCGCGCTGCTGCTCATCTTCGCCTTCTCCACTCGCGGGTGGCTCTCGGCGGGGCTGATGGTGGTGTGCACTGCCGGCCTCTTCGCCGTTAGCAGTCCGCAGCAGTTCCTCATACTAAAGTACGCCCCGGGCGGCGAGATGCTCGGCGGCGCGGCCATACAGATGGCCTTCAACCTCGGCAACGCGCTCGGGGCATACTTCGGCGGACTGCCCATCGACCACGGACTGCCCTACCGCTACGCCGCCCTGGTGGGTGCGCCGATGGTGGTCATGGGCCTGACGGCGATGGCTACATTCATATACAAATACGAGAAACGCGGCTGAGCCGCACCATGCAAAAGCGGAGCCGCATGGCCGAGCCACGCCCCTGGGGCTGTGGCCCTTGCCATGCGGCTCCGCCGTGCTTACGGCGGCATAGCCAGGCGGCTGCAAGTGAAGCCGCCTGGCTATGCCGCGCCGGATCATTCCACCTTCTTGCCGTTGATGCGGAGGTTGTCTACCCGGCAGTTCTCAATGATGGTCTTGTCGAACGCATTCTTCTCATCGGTCACGTCGCAGTCCTCGAAAGTGAAGTCAGTGAGGCGATACTTGTCCGACTTGCCCACATCGAAAAAGTTCTTGCAGTCCATCTTTATGTTCCTTATGGTGATGTTGTTGCAGGTAGATAGGGGCATGTCGTCGCGCTTCTCTGGCTTGAAGAACTGCGTCCAGGGGCGCACCACGAGGAAGCTAGAGCAGTTGCCCGTCATGTCTTCCACCGTTACATACTCATAGTGCTGCGGCGTATCGGGGCGCATCTTGAGCCACAGCACGCGGTTGGCGTCGGTCACCGAGCAGCGGCGCAGGATGACATTGCGGTCGTGGAGCGACTCGCTGCCGAGCGTAAGGCAGCCGTGCACCTTGCCGTAAGTGCAGTCCTCGATGATTATGTTGGAGCAGGGGCCGTTGTCGGAGTCCTTGTCCGCCCACGTGCCTTTGCCGCCCTTCAGCACCACAGCGTCGTCGTTCACGCTCATGTAGCAGCCGCGTATGAGCACGTTCTTGCACACGTCAAGGTCGATGGCGTCGCTACTGGGAGCCTTTATGCCGCTCGTGGGGGCGTAGATGTAGCAGTCGAGGTAGCGTATGTTCTCGCTCTTGTAAAGGTGGTTGGTCCAGAACGGGCTGTTGATGAGGTGCACGTCCTGCACGGTAACGTTCTTGGCGTTGGAGATGTACACCAGCCTTGGGCGCATGGCCTCCAGGTTCGTGCACTTGCGGTTGTACCTGCGGCGAATCCAGAACTCCTCCCAGTAGTTGCGGCCGTTGCCGTTTATGGTGCCTTGGCCGGCGATGGTGAAGCCGTCCACGCCGTCGGCGTTGACCAGCGCGGCAAAGTAATTGAGCGTCTGGCCCTCCATTCGGGTCTTCAGCAGCTTGAAGTCGCGTATGCGGTCGCTGCCCTTGAGCGTGGCGCCGCCCTCAAGGTAGAGGTGCGTGCCCTGCTTGAAGAAGAGCGAGCCGCTGAGGAACGTGCCCTGGGGTATCACCACCACACCCCCGCCGGCAGCTGCAGCCTTGTCGATTACGGCCTGTATCTGCTCGGTCTGTACGATGTTAGAATCGTTCTTCACGCCGTGGTCGGTGATTACGTAGCGTTGCCCGAGCTTGCCTACGTCCACCTTCGCAGTGTCGCTGAACCATTCGGGTATTGGCGTTCCGTCGGGAAAGAGCTGCCCGGCCTTCTTCTTGGCGCTCGTGGCGGCGCATAGGAGTGCCACGGCCAAGGTCAATGTAAGTTTTAGTTTCATAAGTCTTATTTATTGGTTTCCGATAAGCTGAAGTGCGTGCCGGCCCAGGCTGCATGGCAGCCCTGCGGCGGCTATCGGCCACAAAGTTAGCAATTAATCGCGAACTGGGCAAAAA
Organism: uncultured Prevotella sp.; assembly: GCA_944319915.1. Taxonomy (GTDB): domain Bacteria; phylum Bacteroidota; class Bacteroidia; order Bacteroidales; family Bacteroidaceae; genus Prevotella. The sequence continues at coordinate 126,784 of CALUEY010000006.1, forward strand.
AAGAAGCGAACTTCACAGCCCGCTTCCTACTTTACCATAAAAAATTACTAACTAAAACTATATTGTCAACTATTCTGAAAAATATCAATAAATCACTCTGCCCTACCATTGAGCGCGCCGGGCGAGCCTCAGCATACCCCGCCACCCCAGCTGCGGCGCATACAGCAATGCACTGACAGCACACGCGCCACGCCACTGAGGCGTGGCGTCCATCAGGATAGGACAATGCAAGCTGGCGGAAAGTGGCTATCCAACAATTTCCCGGGCGCAGCTTTTCCGCAGGCAAAGATACAACACTTTCTCCAATAAAAGCATCTCAATAGACACATTTTATAGTGTTTTTATGTAAAAATCGGTATTTTTTGCAGTTATCCAAGCACGATGCACACCCTTTGACCGCCAAGCAGCCCCGCACGGCTCGCCACGCAAGTGTGCCATGAAGCCGCCGACGGGAATGGGGTGGCGACGAGACCACTACAGCCGGAAAGACCGCCCCACCCCACCTCCTACCTCCATGCAAGCCACCCTGCAACTGGCTGCTGGGCCTGCCAGCTTCGGCAACATTTGTAAGAAAACATTACCATTCCGCACAGATTACGTAACCACCTGTATACCAATACGTTACGACAAGCACCGTTTTGTGTTGCCAAACAAGCCGTCCGGCAGCGCAAAACGGCCTGTTCCGTGGCCTGAAACGGGCCGTTTCAGGATGCCAAACAGCTGATGGCGCTCCGCGAGACGGTATTTGTAAAGATAAAATACCACTGCAGACTGCCAGCGCGCAGCCACTGACGAGTGACAAGCTGCCACCCTACCCACGCCGCCACAAGCCCGGCAGGAGGGCGCAGCGCAACGCCCCGGCTATGCATACACACATTTTTAATGGCTTTGTTAACTGAAACGCCGAAAAAATAACTATCTTTGCAAGTGATACGCCGCGCACGGCCAGCGGCAACACCGCAACCCCGCGCCCCAAAAGGCTACCGTCCCGGGCGGCAGCCCCCTGCACGGGCCGCCGCGGCAAACCCAAAAACAACCAACAGCATGAAAGACTTCCTGAAGTACACCCTCGCCACCGTGACCGGCATCATAGCCGTGTCGGCCATCATGATGCTGCTCGGCATCGTGTCGCTAATAGGCATGATAGCCTCCACGCAGTCAACGCCTACAGTAAAGGAGAACTCCGTGTTCGTGCTCTCGCTCTCGGGCGTGGTGCAGGAGCGGGCCAAGGACGACGTGATAGGCCAGCTCACGGGCGAAGCCAACCCCTACATAGGGCTTGACGATATGCTCAGCGCCATACGCAAGGCCAAGGCAAACGACAACGTGAAAGGCATCTACATAGAGGCGGGGATGTTCGCACCCGACTCGCCAGCCTCGGCGCAAGCCATACGCAAGCAGCTCGAGGACTTCAAGGAGAGCGGCAAGTGGATAGTGGCCTACGCCGACACCTACACCCAGATGAGCTACTACGTGTGCTCGGTGGCCGACAAGGTGTTCATCAACCCGCAAGGCATGCTCGACTGGCACGGCCTCGCGGCGCAGCCCATATTCCTCAAGGACCTGCTGGCCAAGGTGGGCGTAAGGATGCAGCTGGCCAAGGTGGGCAAGTACAAGAGCGCGCCCGAGACGTTCACCGCCGACCGCATGAGCGACGCCAACCGCGAGCAGGTGGCCCGCTACATAGGCGGCACATGGCAAACGATGCTGGCCGACGTGGCCCGCAGCCGCAAGGTGAGCGTTAGCCAGCTCAACGCATACGCCGACAGCATGGGCGTGCTGGCCCCCGCCAAGAGCTACGTGAGCATGCGCCTCGTAGACAAGCTTCTCTACACCGACGAGGTGAAGGACGAGGTGAAGCGCCTGCTCGGCATAGGCAAAGACCGGCACATAAACCAGCTAACGATGGCCGACATGAAAAACCTGCCCGAAACGGAGGCCCGGAAGGGCGGCGAGGTGGCCATATACTATGCCTACGGCGACGTGGTAGACACCAACCCCGGAGGCCTGAACGCCGACGCCTGCATAGCGGGCGACAAGGTTTGCCGCGACCTGGAGAGCCTGGCCGACGATGACGACGTGAAGGCCGTGGTGCTGCGCGTAAACTCAGGCGGCGGCAGCGCATACGCCTCCGAACAGATATGGCACGCCGTGAAGAAGCTGCGCCAGCGCAAGCCGGTGGTGGTGTCGATGGGGGGCATGGCCGCCTCGGGCGGCTACTACCTCAGCTGCGGCGCCAACTACATCTACGCCGAGCCTACCACGCTCACCGGCTCGATAGGCATCTTCGGGATGTTCCCCGACTTCAGCGGCCTGCTCACCAGCAAGCTGGGCATCAAGTTCGACGAGGTGAAAACCAACCGGCACAGTGCCTTCGGCACGCCCGCACGCCCCCTAAACGCCGAGGAGATGGCGTATATAGACGCTTACATAGAGCGCGGCTACCGCCTCTTCATCAGCCGCGTGGCCCAGGGGCGCAAGATGACCGCCGCGCAGGTTGACTCACTGGCCCAGGGGCGAGTGTGGCTCGGCACCGACGCGCTCCACCGCAAGCTCATCGACGGCCTCGGAGGCCTGCCCGACGCCGTGGCCAAGGCCGCCAAGCTGGCCAAGCTCGCCGACTACCACACACAGGCCTACCCCGCACAGCCCTCGTGGATGGACCAGCTGATGGAGGCCTCAGCCTCAGGCGGCAGCTACCTCGACGGGCGGCTACGCCTGCTCCTCGGCGAATACTACGCCCCGCTGGAGTTCGTTGGGGGCCTCGACCGCCACAACTGCATACAAGCCCGCCTGCCGTTTAACCTCACGATAAAGTAAATGGAGGGCGATTTCATAAAGATAAACAAGTGGCTGCTGCCGCTGAGCTGGCTCTACGGGCTGGGCGTAAGGGTGCGCAACGCTCTCTTCGACGTGGGGCTGCTCAAGTCGGAGAGCTTCGATGTGCCTGTAATCTCGGTGGGCAACATCACCGTGGGCGGCACCGGCAAGACGCCGCATGTGGAGTACCTGATAGGCCTGCTGCGCAACAGCTGCCACGTGGCCGTGCTCAGCCGGGGCTACAAGCGCAAGAGCCGGGGCTACATCGTGGCCTGCAAGGACTCCACGGCAAGGACAATCGGCGACGAGCCGTGGCAGATGAAGCAGAAGTTCCCCGACGTCACCGTGGCCGTAGACCGCGACCGCCGCCACGGCATCCGACGCCTCACGGCCGACAAGTCGGCCGCGGGCATCGACGTGGTGCTGCTCGACGACGCCTTCCAGCACCGCTACGTGAAGCCCGGCATAAACATACTGCTCGTTGACTACCACCGGCTCATCATCTACGACAAGCTGCTGCCCGCCGGCAGGCTGCGCGAGCAACTCTCAGGCAAGGACCGCGCCGACATCGTGGTAGTGACGAAATGCCCCGCCGACCTTAAGCCGATGGAGTTCCGCGTGATAACCAAGGCGATGAACCTATACCCTTACCAGCACCTCTACTTCACCCGGCTCGACTACGAGCCGATGCGCCCGCTGTGCGGGGGGCGGCCCCGGGCCATAGAGGCTATAGGCAAGGAGACCCACGTGCTGCTGCTCACGGGCATAGCGTCGCCCCGGCAGATGATGGTTGACCTGGCCCCCCACTGCCCCGACATCACCCCACTCACCTTTGCCGACCACCACACGTTCACCCCCGCCGACGCCGAACTGATAAACAGCAGGCTGGCCGCCATGCCAGAGCCGCGCCTTATCGTAACCACAGAAAAGGACGCAGCGCGCCTGGCCGGGCTCAAGGGGCTGAGCGACGAGGCGCGCCGCGCCACCTACGTGCTGCCGGTGCGCATACGCTTCATGCTCGACCAAGAGGACAACTTCAACGAAAACATCATAGGATATGTACGAAAAAATTCTAGAAACAGCATCCTGGCTAAAGCAAAGGATGACAACCAGCCCAAAGACAGCGATAATACTGGGCACAGGCCTGGGACAATTAGCTTCAGAAATAACTGACTCCTACGAGTTCGCCTACAGCGAGATACCCAACTTCCCGGTGTCTACCGTGGAGGGGCACGCCGGGAAACTCATCTTCGGGAAGCTCGGCGGCAAGGACATCATGGCCATGGAGGGCCGCTTCCACTACTACGAGGGCTACTCCATGAAAGAGGTTACGCTGCCCATCCGAGTGATGTACGAGCTTGGCATCGGCACGCTCTTCGTGAGCAACGCCTCGGGCGGCATGAACCCGGAGTTCCGGATAGGCGACCTTATGATAATAACCGACCACATAAACCTGTTCCCCGAGCACCCGCTGCGCGGCAAGAACCTGCCCACGGGGCCGCGCTTCCCCGACATGCACGAGACGTATGACAAGGCCCTGATAGCCGAGGCCGACGCCATTGCCCGCGAAAAGGGCATCCGCGTGGTGCACGGCGTGTACGTGGGAGTGCAGGGGCCAACGTTCGAGACGCCAGCCGAATACAAGATGTATCACCGTCTCGGGGGCGACGCCGTGGGCATGAGCACCGTGCCCGAGGTGATAGTGGCCCACCACTGCGGCATACGCACCTTCGGCATAAGCATCATCACCGACCTCGGGCTGGAGGACACGCCCGTGGAGGTGAGCCACGAGGAGGTGCAGCTGGCGGCAAACAAGGCGCAGCCGCTCATGACTGAGATAATGCGCGAGATGATAAACAGAGCTTGAGGGGAGGCACCGGGCATGACCGAAATATCAACTCTGGGTGAGTTCGGCCTCATACGCCACCTCACCGAAGGGCTGAAGCCCAAGAACGCCTCAACGCTGCGCGGCGTGGGCGACGACTGTGCCGTGGTGCACTATCCCGGCAGCGAGGTGCTGATAACCACCGACCTGCTGATGGAGGGCGTGCACTTCGACCTCACTTACACCGACCTGCGCCACCTTGGCTACAAGGCGGCGCAGGTGAACATAAGCGACGTGTTCGCCATGAACGGCACGCCCCGCCAGCTCACCGTGAGCCTGGCCCTCAGCAAGCGCTTCTCCGTGGAGGACATGGAGGAGCTGTACGCCGGGCTGCGCGCGGCCTGCGACCGCTGGGGAGTGGACATAGTGGGGGGCGACACCACGTCGTCGTTCACCGGGCTGGCCATCAGCATAACCTGCGTGGGCGAGGCCAAGGCCGACGAGATAGTTTACCGCGACGGAGCCAGGGACACCGACCTCGTATGCGTGTCGGGCGACTTAGGAGCGGCATACATGGGCCTGCAGCTGCTGGAGCGCGAGAAGGCGGTGTACTACCAGCAGGTGGACGAGGCCAAGAAGCGCGGCGACAAGCGCGCGCTGGAGCAGCTGGCCCACTTCCAGCCCGACTTCGCGGGCCGCGAATACCTGCTGCAACGCCAGCTCGAGGGCATGGCGCGGGGCGACATCATCGCACGCCTGCGCAAGGCGGGGGTGCGCCCCACGGCCATGATGGACATAAGCGACGGCCTGTCGAGCGAGCTTGCCCACATCTGCACACAGAGCCACGTGGGCTGCCGCATATACGAGAAGAACCTGCCCATAGACTACCAGACGGCGGTGATGGCAGAGGAGCTGAACATGAACGTGACCACCTGCGCGCTGAACGGCGGAGAGGACTATGAGCTGCTGTTCACCGTGCCGATAGGCGACCTCGACAAGGTAAAGGACATGGACGACGTGAAGCTCATAGGCCACATAACCAAGGAGAGCCTTGGGCGCGTGCTCGTGGCGCGCGACGGCGCCGAGTTTGAGCTTAAGGCGCAGGGCTGGAACCCGCTCAAGCAATAGCCGCCAACGGGGGCCTACACACGGTTGTGCCGCCATGCAAGACAAAGGTTGGCTGCGTATATCTGCAAGAATGTTTCCGCATCGGCACCACACTACGCAACGCGCTGGCCATCAGCACGTTGCAAAACAGCCCGAACAACAACGCAAAACTGCCCGTTCCGCGTTGCGGAACGGGCAGTTTCGATTTCCCCAACAGGCCGTTGGGGAAATCAATGCGGCAGGCACGGGGAAGCCAGGAGGCATTTGCATACAATAATTACCATGCCAACGCCCTTTACCCCAAATCGGTCGATATACCGCCAATCACATTTGCGGCACCGTTACATGGCCTCCTGCACATAGTATCCCAGCCAAAACACAAACACGGCGTCCATGAAACAGCCCACACGGGTTTCGCGCAAGGCCTCGGCGGAGACCTGCCTCATCCCGAACAGCAGGCCCATCACCAAGGCGAGCATGGCCACAGCATAAGTCAAAAGCCCCCACGACCACCCCATGACGCCCCATACAGCGGCATAAACGGCTACCAAAGCCAGCACCAGCGCCACCAAGGAAAGGTGCAGGCGGAAGGTGAACGGCGGCCTGCCCACCACATCCTCTGCCGCAACGCGCCCGCGCCTGTCGCCCAACCACGTGAATACACCGGCAAGCACGAGCATGAACACCACTACAAGCAGCGCACGCATGACCGACTCGCGGGGCGGGCCGTCGAAGCCCAGGCCAAGAAGGATGAGGCAAACGAACACGCCATCGAGCATCAGTGTTTGCTGCGGAATACGGGCAAGCAGGCCATTCCACCCGGAGAAAGCCAGCAAACCGGCACACACCACGACGACCACTGCCAGCAAAACGTCGCAACCATACATGGCCACGACTGCCGCCAAGGCGCACATCGGGGCCTCAATGGCCCATGAAGATAGTTTTTTACTCATAAGCAGCTATTCAATATTAATTGTTACAAGCAGCCATGTTTCACGGCCAAGCCGCTAAGGACGCCATGAGATGGCCATGGGATGCGATGGTGCGCCGTTCATCGAAGCATGAGCGAGATGTAGACGGCATGCATATTGGCAAAGCCCGGGGCGCGCGCGTCTACGTTGCGGTAGCCCAGCTGGAAGCATGGTGTGCGGCGATGGCTGGCATTGTAGAACATCAGGCCCACGTCGTAGAGGTTGAACTCCATGTCGGGATGGCCAAGACTGTGGGCATAGCGCAGGCGCAGCTCCACGGAGAAGTCCTTTGCCCACATGGTGCTTCCACCCTTGTTCTGCCAAAGGCGGTAGCCAAGGCTGCCGGCGAGGCCGTTTGACGTGGCGTAGAACTTCTCGTCGCCAGGGTGGCAAAGGCCGAGGAAATCACATATACAAACCTTTCACTCTGTCTCTCCGAGATTTTCAGAGTTGGCGAAATAGCCATAAAGCAAAGTGCTTCCACAGATTATTTCTATCTTATATCGCCCGTTACGTACTGCTCTGGAACGTTCAATACCATTGTGGAAGGTGACAAATTTACGGTTTGACGGAAAATAACGTTGCCGTCGGCGTCTTTCACTATCACCGTCACGCCGTATATGTTATCCCATGATGAAACATAAACATTGTACTTGTCGTATTCCACATGGGGCAATACATTGTGGTGTCCATCACCAAACCGACCCTCTGGATCTCCCTGCAAAGGTATTACATTTTGCGCCACACAGAACACACAGCTTATTAAAGACATAAAGAATGACAAATATCTTCTTTTCATACTTCAAACATTTATTTTATTAAAACATTGCTTTTACGCTGTAAAATTATGAAAAGACACAAGAAATAAAGAACTCTTCAGTTCACAAAAAGTTCACTTTTAGCGTTTATCTGTCACAAACAATTCACATAAGCCTTACAAATGTCTATGGTACATCGACTTAATGAAATCATCAAGTTCAGACGCAGAGCCTTCTTTTCCTGTCAGTTTGAAGACTAACCGCTTCCTTGCTTGTGAAACAGCATTGGGCGCACGGCTTATAAGAATGCTTATCTCATTGTTCTTAAAGCCCATTTTTATAAGCAAACATATATGGTATTCGTGCTTGGTAATGTTATACGCTTGGTACAAGAGGTACTTAAAGTCTCCCAAAATGCCATCCATTTCAGCCTCAATCTGCTTCCATTCCGTGTCTGCAAGAGGCTTCCCTGCTGACAATTTTTGCCTCGACAGAACATATGAGGCCGATTTCAAGATAGACATTCGAGTTTCCTCACGTCTACTTTTTTCTACTTTCTGCTTGTCAATGGATTGAGACAGCAAGTCTTTTTGCTCTTCCAATTGCCTTTCCAACTCCGACTTGTCCTTCTGAGATTCATTCAACTGCCCTACCAATTCACACATTCTATCCTTAACACGCCCAATCTCAGCCTCACTTTTTTCCTCAATCTCATTCCTCATCTTCTCCAGCACCAATGTCTTTAGCCTTAACCTGTAATTGCGGCGCTCAACTCTCCACAAATACACGACCAAGATAAAGACAACAAAACTTACCAGCACAATGACAGACAAAAACATCAAAAAGTCGTTTTTCCTCTCAATCTTAAGCAACGAATTTTCACGCTCTCGCTGCTGATAGTCATACAATGAGCTTGCATTGGCCATCGCTTGCTTATCTTCAATGCCTGATATTGAATCCGTAAGAGTATCATATTCATCAATATAGCCAAATACCGCATCATATTGTTATCTTTGCAAAGCAATACCAGCAAGAGTTCTTGCAGCAAAACGCTTGGCATGCAAAGACCCCCATCTCCAAAAGCTCACCACACAATAATGCTGCAGAATCTATTCTGTTTGTTTTCATGCATATTGCCACCATTATTGAATACACAGCGCTCTTGTCGACATAATCACGAAATTTCGGCGGAGATTGAATATAAACCCAAGCCGAGTCGTAATCATGTCCAAGTAAGAATAATTGAGCCAACCTATGCCTTATATAAATAGTAATGGCCGAATCGCCATTGCAATTCAACGCCGCTGCCTTTTTAAGACATGAAAATGCTGAGTCAACCACCCCAAGTCCTCATACATCATCGACATATCCCGCAACGCAAACACCATGTCTAACGTGTCTTTCATGATGGAATCCAACCGATATGACTCGCGGAAATAGCGCAAGGCCAGGGCGTTGAGGCCCTGGAACATGAAGAGTTTTCCCATCTGGTTGTAGGCGTAGCTCTTAAGGCGGATGTCGCCGTCGGCAGGAATTGCGGCAGCTACCTTGTGGAAATAGCTGAGTGCTTGGGGTGTGTCGTGCAGGTCGCGGCAGACGCTGGCGGCGTAATAATAAGCCTGCGGGAGCAGACTGCGTTCGCCCCGGCCCTCGTAATAATCAACGAGCTGCCGGGCAACGGCGTCAGACTTGTGCTCGATGTATGCCTTGTCTTCGGCCTTTAGCCTCAGCAGGCGGTAATACATGAGGTGGCCCCGGGGCATGGTGGCCGTGTCGCCGGCCATGGACTGAAGCTTGGCAAGGGCCTCGCGTGGATTGCTCTCCGCAAGGCTGTCGACCTCAACGAGGGCGCGCGGATAGCGCCCGCGCCCGCAGGCGGATGCCAACAGCAGCACCACCACTGCCAACGAAATGCCCCACAAGGCTTTTGCTCCATTTGCCATAACAGATGCAAAGTTAAGGATTTTTCACGAAAGCGCACAATCTGATGCTTTATATATTAAGGTAAACTTCATAAGAACCGATGCCGCCGACAAACCATGGGAAGCTATCACAAAAGCCACACCACCGTTAAAAACCATTAACAATGCAAATTTTACTTGGCGAAAATTTTCGTATCAAGAAATAAATGCCTACCTTTGCACCCGCAAACAAGAAACGATGGTGCCATAGCTCAGTTGGTAGAGCAAAGGACTGAAAATCCTTGTGTCCCCGGTTCGATTCCTGGTGGTAC
>CALUEY010000007.1 GCA_944319915.1 uncultured Prevotella sp.
CTAAGTTATTAAAAATCAACGATATGCGCAACTTTTTACTCATACTTGTCAAACTAATTTAATTCCGCCAACGGGTAATCCATTCATGGTTATAGCTTCTCTGATGGCTATTGAAAGTCATGGTGATTCATTTGAAGTTACTTTGAAAACGCTTTGCAAGCCAGCCTGGACGTGGTATGATGTGCGGGGCGTCATTGCGCCCGCCACGGAAGGGGTAGGGCGTCTATCTCCTGCATCAGCCGTAGGGTGGCGCCGAGGGCATGGATTATCTCTTCGTAGTGGCGTATGGCGGCAAAGTCGAGCCGCTGGCCACGGCGGTCCTTGAGCCACTTCTGCGCCGGCTGGTAGCCGCCTATGAAGAAGTTCCACGCCTCGGGGCTAACGCCGCCGAAGCACTGCCCGTCGTTTATCCACACGCGCTCCCCGTCGTGGCGCAGCTGCTCCACCACGTTGCTGCCCGCATAGGGGAAGGTGGCGCCTACGCTCCAGCCCGCCGAGCCTTCCATGAGGTGCAGTTGCCTCAGCTCCGTTCCCTTTTCTGCCAGTGCGTGGAACAGTTGCCGGTCGGTGGGATAGGGTATGCGGGGGAAGTCTACCTTAAGGAACTCCTTGTAACGCTCCCTGTAAGCCGGGCTGTGCAGCACGGCGTAGATGTAGTCGAACAATTCAATAGGCTCGGCCTCTTCGCCCAATGCCTCTTCGATTTTCGCGATAATGTCGGGGCGGAAGTTGGGGGTAAGAGCCATGGAGCTTGAATTTTCAAAAATTCGACCGGCTTCGCCGGTAACGAAAAGAGGAAATGTACATCCTCCCCCACGTCTAAATGCATTTAAGTCAACAAGGGATTTGCTTACAAATATGATGTTCCATTCCATATTTCCAACGGCTTGTCCTTGTCTTCCAATGACCAATCCCAAATTCCGATGGTTTAACATATGGCGAAACAAACGGTATCGTGGCCAGGCCACGATACCGTTTGTTTCATCTGTATAATAGAGGAATTTCGTGTCGAATGGCCTATAAAGAATCTCAACTATTTTGCTTTCGTCAACGTGGTCGCCAACGTTGGCCTTTGCTCTTTTTATGCTCCAATCGCGCGAATCATTTAAATTATACCTTTGGCGTACTGCTTCTTCGTCTAGATTTATTAGATCGTTTATTCTAATTCTCACATCCTGTTTGTTATCTGCAATAATAAATTCATCTCGCATGGTCATTACGCCCACCGAATTTTCCACAAACAGCTCGTTCACTGCAAATCCCCTGTTGTATTCCTCTTCCGCCCCGAAGTCCTTGGGAACGAAGAAAAACATAGGCTCGCGCGGCGTTACCTCGGCAAAGGGGATGTCGCCGAGGTTATGGCTGGCGAGGAAGTCGAGCTTGTCCTGCCGCCGTCCGTAGAGGTCGTAGTGGAATACGCGGCCCAGTTCGTCGGCCTTTTTGCGCCCCGTCTTCACGAAGATGTTGATGCTCACGCCCTGCTGTATGTTGAATACGTTCTCGTCCTTGCCGCCGCCTGGGGCGGTTTCCTTTTTCTTGCTGTTGCCGTGCAGGTCGATGGTGTAAGTCATGTCGAACGTGCGTAGCAGGCTCCATCGCATACCTCGGAACGTAGGGTTGTCCAGGAAGCCGTGCGGGTTGATGTATGCCAGTATGCCATCGCCGTTCTTCTCGATGAAGTGCTGCGCCATGCGTATGAACTTCACGTAGTCATCGTTGATCCATTTGGAGTTGCGCTCGGCGAGGCGGGCCTTGCCTCCCGGCTCCTTCTTGTACGCCTCCATCAGTTTCATTATCCACTCCCCCTTGTTCTTGCTTTCGCCGTTGTATGGCGGGTTGCCTATGAGCACCATCACGGGCGTGTCGCGCTTAATGCGGTTGGCGGCGTTGGCCTCGTCGCTGAGCCACTTGGCGAATATGGTGCCGGTCTGCTGGTGTGGCTCTTCGAGCGAGTTGGTGAGGAATATGCGCAGGCGCTCGTCGCTATGGTGGGTGTAGCCCGTGGCGCGCAGCACCATGTCGAGCTTCAGGTGTGCAATGGTGTAGGGCGCCATGAGCAGCTCGAAGCCGTTGAGGCGCGGCAGCAGGTGCTGCGCCACGTAGTCCTGCCAGAGGCCCTGCTGCCCGCGGAACTTGTCGTGGATGAGGTTTACCACCTCGGCCAGGAAAGTGCCTGTGCCTGTGGCCGGGTCGAGAATCTGCACCTTGTGGAACATGAGCTTGTAGGTCTTTCGCTCGCCCCGCCGCTTGGGGTTGTACTGGCTGTTGGCCACCTCGCAGACAGCCGTGCTGTAGTCGGCCAGACCCATGGGCAGTGCGAAGTGGCTGGTGAGCAGGCCGTCCACCGCACTTGCCATGAAGCGCACCACCGGCAGCGGCGTGTACCACACGCCCTTCTCCTTCCTCAGTGCTGGGCGGTAAGCCCTGAGGAAGTCCTCGTAGAAATGAATCATGGGGTCGCGCCGGCTGTCGCGCCCTCCATAGTCGGCCATGATGGTGCTTAGGTTGCTGGCGCGGAACATCGCGGCCACATCGTCCACCACCCATGCTATGCGCCGTCGAGGTCGTATCCGGCAATGTTCTGGAACACCTTCCGCAGGAAAGGGTTGGTCTTGGGTATGAGCGAGGCAGCCTCAAAGCGCGTGAAAGTGTCGGGCGTGTTGTCGTGCAGGCGCGCGGCGAACATACCGTAGACGATGGTCTGCGAGTAAATGTCGGCAAACTCCTCGTATGTAAGGGTGCTTATGAGCACGTCCTTGAACGCCATGAATTCCGTGGCTATCTGGCTCAGCTCGGCTTCGGGGTGCTCGTCGGGCTTTTCCTCATCGATAGACTTGCGCATGATGTCGCCCAGCAGCCTCGCCTTGGCGGCCATTGCCTCGGCCAGCCGCGCGGCCGAGGTTATGGGCTGGGGGCTGGACCCGGCCATGCGCCTCATGGCAGCCTGCCATGGCGCGAAAGCCTCTTTGCAGGCTATGGCCTTGTCGCCGCGCAGCTCGCCAAGGCGAATGTTGCCGGCGGGCTGTCCGCCCTCGTAGAAGTGGAAGTCGAGGTAGTCGGTGAATACTATGTGTTCCAGCGATGCGCGGTAGCGGTCGAACTGTTCGTGGTGCTGGCGCCTGCCGTCGAGGTCGGCGTCGCCTATGTCTTTCGTTTCCACGAAAGCCGTTGGCAGGCCGTCGGCGTGGCGCATTATGATGAAGTCGGGCGCGCCGCAGGCTATGCGGCGCGGCTCGTTGGTTACGTCGAAGCCGGGCAGCACGGTGTCGAGCAGCTGCTTGAGGGCTGGGCGGTAGCTGTGCTCGCGCGCCATGCCGGTGGCCATCTGGCGGTTCAGTTCGGCTATGTATTCACTGTGTGTCATGCAGGCAAAGGTAGCGAAAAAGCTGCAAACGGCAAAGCAAAGGCGCAGGAAAACAATGCCCGCAGCCTGTGGCGCGCAGGCCGCAGAGGCGTGACTGTTTCTTTACAAACCCGCCCTGCGGCGGTGGCGGCAGCCGTTTAGCCTTGCCGAACGGCCTCTTTCGCCATGCCGAACGGCCTGTTTGGGGTGGCCGAACGGGCGGTTTGGCAATGCAAAACGAGCTGTTAGCCAAGTGGTTGAGGCCCAGGTGGTTGCGCGTGGGTGTGCGTCTTGTGAAATATGTTTACACTGACGGGAGGCGGGCGGCCTTGCAGCGGACAATGTAGGCAGCAGGGCTGAAGGCTGCCGGAGCCTTGCAGACTGGGCTGTTTCGGTCTTGATTTGTATACAAATTGACGGCTTTAAGCGTTTTTAACCAAATATTTGTCATTATGTAGGCATTAAATCTGTATATTTGCAAAAAATAGCAGCACGATGCCTGCCTATCCGTTGCGGCGCATATAAAGGGAGCCGGATGCGCCGGGGCGGCTTTATGTGTAACTGGCGGCTCCCTCATGTAAGTACTATGAGCAAGGATTACCACTACAGGGTCTTGCCCCTGTCCGTGCTGCTTGCGCTGTTGCTGTCAAGCATTGCCGCGTGGGGCCAGTCTTATTCAGTAAACGAGGGCTTCGAGGGCAGCCAGTTCCCGCCCGAGGGATGGGCGGTTATTGACCGCGATGGCGACGGCCATGGCTGGCAGCTCGCCACCATGAGCGATGCCACCACCAGCGGGCGGCAGACCGCCATCTCCTACACCGTAGACCCCGAAAAACCGTTTGAGTCGCTCGGCGAGCAAGACAACTGGCTCATCACGCCGCGCATCGACGTGACCAACGAGACCTTCCTGCTCTCGTTCAAGTATTGCGCCCAGGACCTTGAGAGCCGCGAGCACATGCAGGTGCTCATCTCCGAGAAAGGCACGGCACCGGAGGATTTCGCCACGGTGCTTGCCGACGAGGCCGTGGACAACGGCTACGACGATTATCCCACGATGCAGCGGATGAGCCGCTCGCTCGCCGACTATGCAGGGAAGAGCATCTACATAGCCTTTGTGCATACCGGCTCGGGCAGCTACGCCCTGGGCATCGACGACGTGCAGGTGAGCAACGAGCGCGGCCCCAAGGCCGTGAGCGGTCTCAGCGTAACCCCCGGCAGCGAGGGCGCGCTAACGGCCACCATCGCCTGGACCAACCCCTCCACCGACGGCACGGGGCAGCCCATAGCCGGCAGCCTTGCCATCGGCATCTACCGCGACGGCCTTTTGCTCACGGCGTTGACCGATGGCATAGTGCCGGGCGGGCAGTCGTCGTACACCGACAACACCGTAACCACCGGTACGCACACTTATTCGGTGATTGCGCGCACAGCTGAAGGCCAGTCGGCAGCCGTATCGCGCTCGGCCTACGTGGGCGAGGACATACCCGCAGAGATAGAGGCGGTGACCGCAGCCGTGGTGAATGGCACAACCATCATCTCCTGGACCGCGCCCACCGAAGGCCAGAACCGCGGCTACATCAACCCGGCCAACATCACTTACACCATAAAGCGTGTAACGGCCGATGGCGCCGAGACCATAGCCGAGGGCCTTAAGGAAACAAGATTCGCCGACGACGGGGTGGCCGCCGGCGTGCTCCACTCTTACACCGTGACCCCGTCCAATGCCGCCGGCTCGGGCGAGCCTACCGCTTCTAACTCGGTCATTGCATACGGCGGAGGGCTCAAGGACATCACCGCCGGCGCGAATGCCTCAAGCTACTACGGCAACCCGTACCTGCCTTTCGACTTCAGTTCGCGCTATGGGGCGTTCCAGGCTATATATTACCCCTCAGACCTCATGTTCGCAAAGGGCGGGATAAAGCATCTTGTGCTCAAGAACAGCTTCAGTCCGGGCGCGCTTGAGAAGCCCGTCAAGGTGTACATGGCCGAGACTGACAAGGAGACACTGGCCGATGGATGGATTCCCGTCAGCGACATGACGCTCGTCTATGATGGCACTTTGGCCATGCCTAAAGGCGACAACGACATACCAATAGAGTTGTCGGAGCCGTTTGAGTATACAGGCAAGAACCTTGTCGTGGCCATGCTCATGGACTACACGCAAGGCTCGGGCGGATACTTCAACCGCTTCTACGTGGAGCAGACGCCGGAGCGCGCTGGCCGCACGCGCGCTTACTCATCAAACGAACCCATTGACGCATCCCAGCTGGAGCCTGCCAACGGCAGCCTTTACGACTATATGCTGATGGCTCGCTTCGTCATGGAGGCCAAGGGCGTGGCCACCGTGGGCGGAACAGTAACCAACAAGGCCAGCGGCCAACCCGTGGACGGCGCCACCGTGGCAATAGCTGCCTACGGCCTTAGCGCCACCACTGCCGCCGATGGCACTTACAGCTTCTACATAGTGCCTTCGGGCCAGCAGGAGGTAAGCATCGCCGCGCCCGGCTACATAGCCTACAGCGGCAGCATCACCGTGCAGGACGGAGGCGCGCAGCAGGCCGACTTCGGCATTGAGCCAATGCCCACTATAGCTGTTACGGGCCGCATCGTGGCGGGCGACACGGGCAAGCCCGTGGCCGGGGCGGCCATAAAGGCCACCGGCTACACCGAGGCTGCCACCGTCAGCGGGGCCGACGGCACGTTTACGCTTGCCGGCGTGTATGCCGGCGAGGACTACTCGCTGAGCATAGAGCTGCCGCTCTACGACGTGGTGCGCCGCGATTTGAACTCAGCCGAGGACGTGGCTCTGGGCGACGTAACGCTCAGCCGCTCGCTCATAGCTGCCTACGGCCTTGAGGCCGCCATCTCGGCCGACGGCACCGAGGCATCGCTCACGTGGAAGGACCCGCTCAGCCGCACCGGCCGCACAATGTGGACGCAGTGGGGCGAGTCGATGACCAACGACGACACCAACGGCGACTACTATTCCACCAACTACAACGTGGCCCATGCCTTCACCGCAGAGGACACTGAGGACTCGCTCATGGTGGGCCAGAGCATCCTCGGCATGAAGGTGTTCATTGCCGCCACCGAGGGCACTTTCACCGCCACCGTATGGCAGGGAACGCGCGAGGCCAACACCGTGCTGGCCAGCAAGGTGATTCCCGCCGAGGAGATAAGCGCCGAGGGGAAGTGGGTAACGGTGTGGTTCGACTCTCCGGCGCCAGAGATAAAGCCCGGGCGCAGCTACCTCGTGGGCGTGAACTGCAAGGATGCATCCGACTATCCCATCGGTGTGGCGGGCTACGGCTCCGACATCGAGGGAAAGAACAACGTGAAGTGGGGCGACAACCCGTATACTTACAACGGCTATTATGCATGGAACATATCGGCCTACTGCGGCATACCCGGCACCGAGCTGCCAGTTACCACCGAGACCGACGCGCCTGCCTGCCTCTACAACGTATACCGCACTGAGGCTGCCGAGGGTGCCGCGCCAGTGAAGCTCAACGCTGAGCCGCTGCAGGCCACGGCCTTCACCGATGCCGCATGGGGCGAGCTTACCTCCGGCAAGTATGTCTATACGGTCAGGGCTGTCTACGGCGGCACGGCTGAGGCAGCCGATGCTCTGTCTGACACGCTGGCGCGCGCCGTCAACGCCGATGCCGGCGTAACGGCCATACTCTCGCCCGCCAAGGCTCGCGACCCGCAGGACGAGGTGACAGTGAGGGTGAGCGTGATCAACTATGGCGAGATGCCGCTCACGTCGGTGCCTGTTTACTTCCGCGTAAATGGCGGCGAGCCTCAGGGCAAGACGTTCGACGTGAACCTCAACAAGGGGCAGACCGCAGAGCTTGAGCTTGGCACGTTCAGTACATCCGAGCGCGCCCTCTACCTCTTCGAGGCATTCACCAGGCTCGAAGGCGACGAGGCTGCCGCCAACGATACGGCCTCGTTCATACTGCCCAACTTCGATAACGTTACCCTGCGCGCCTACCGCTGGGATGCCTACGGCAACGCCGGCATGATGCGCATAAGCTCCAACGTGCCTGAGGAGGCGCAGTACCTTAAGGAGGTGACACCCGACGAGGCCCTAATCCACGCCGGCGAGTATTACTCCGGCAGGCTCTATGCCTATACGTCAACGTGGGCTTCGGAGCCGCGCCAGTTTGTTGTGCTCGACACCATCACTTGGACGCCGGTGTCATCTGTGCGCACCGAGGACTTCGTGCAGGACATGGCCTACGACTATTCCACTGCCACGATGTATGGCATACGCGTCTCCGGCGATGCCAGCGAGCTTGTAACCATCGACCTCGCCACAGGTGCCTGCACCCCGGTAGGCTCTACCGGAGCCAACCTCCACGCCCTTGCCTGCGACGTTGAGGGCCAGCTCTACGCCATGGACAGCGAGGGCAACCTCTGCACCGTGAACAAGGCTACTGGCCAGCTAACGGTGGTGGGCAGCACGGGCGTAACCGATGTGGCCTACCTGCAGTCGATGGCTTTCGACCATAACACCGGGCGGCTCTTCTGGGCGCACGCCGGCAACATGACTCAAGGCGAGCTTTACGAGGTTGACCCCGCCACGGCGGCGCTCACTCCGCTCGGCACTACGCTATTTGATGGCTGGCCATCGGAGCTGGTTGCGCTCTACGTGCCTTACACCCACGTGACCGATGGCATTGCCGAGACCAGTGGCGAGGGCGCACGGCTTGCCGTAAGCTCGGCCGGGCGTGGCCGCCTGCGCATTGAGCTGCCTGCCGCCGATGGCGCAAGCGCAGTGGTGCGCATTGTGAGCATGGCCGGCGTCACCGTCAGGGCGCTTACCGTGAGCGCGGGCGTTACCGTGGCCAGCGCCATGCTCCAGCCCGGCGTCTACGTGGCAGTGGCTGAGATGGGCGATGGCCGGGTGCTCAAGGCAAAGCCGTTCGTGGCTGAGTGACACCTTGATTTTTCATCAATGAATTAAGGAAGTGAACAAATACTATTAGTAACTGAGTGCAGATGCCGACTGACTGAAGCCATGCGCCGTTGTGGCGCGCCGCTGCCGTCGTCGGCACCTGCTTTTTTTGACATCATCATCTTTACAATGACCGTTACAAAGACCAAGAGTTTTTACCGCCACATGGCCGTAAAAGGCTATCCTCTTTACTGGATTCTGTTTGCCTATCTCATGATAGGCTGGTTCTATCCTGCCGTAGGCTTCCTTGCACTCATCTGCATGGTGGGGCCTGTGGCCTTTTCCGTGAGGCGCGGCCGCTGGTGGTGCGCGGCAACGTATGCCCGCGCGGCAGTATGTACGACCGCCTGCTCTCGCGCTACTCTCCCCACCGCCCCATTCCCCGCTTTGTGCGCCGCAAGGGATTCAGGGTGGCTATGGTGGCTTTCATCTTCACCGTGTTCGGTGTGCAGATGTATTTCGCCTGGGGCGATTGGAACGCCATGGGCAAGGTGTTCTGGAACATAATCCTCGTCACTACAGTGGTTGGCATAGTGCTATCATTCATCTATGCCCCGCGCACGTGGTGCTCGTTCTGCCCCATGGGGTCGCTGTCGGCATGGGTGGCGCCGCGCAAGGCGCCGCTGCCGAGTGGCTACCGCAGCATACGCGTGGCCGACAGTTGCCGCATGAAGTGCAAGAGCTGCGCCCGCGTCTGCCCAATGCAGCTTGCGCCCTACGACAGTAGGGGCGTGGCCGAGGGCTACCTCCATCCCGACTGCCTTAAGTGCGGCAAGTGTGTGGAGGCCTGCCCACTCAAGATAATGGAGCTTAAGGCTTGATGCTTGGGGAGGCTGGAGATGGGATGATTGGCTCCCGGGGCAACCAATGCGGCCCGTTTCGCAGCGCGAAACGGGCCGCATTGCAAGTGGTTGTGATGCAGTGGGCTGCGCGGTTGTGCAGGCTTTAGCTTAAAGTGAGGCACCCCCGCCGGCTCAGTCCATGGCGGAAAGCTGCTGCTTCATGGCCTGCAGCTCGTCGCGTATGGCCATGAGGCGCTGCAGCACTTCGGCGGTCTTGTCGGCCCCGTCGCGGTTGCTGCTTATTATCTTCTTGGCGGCGGCCAGCTTGAAGCCCCTCACCTTCACGAGGTTGTGTATCAGGCGTATCTGCTCGATGTCCTTCTCCGAGTACTGCCTCACCTTGCTCGGCCCCTTGGTCTTGGGCTTGAGGTAGGGGAACTCCTGCTCCCAGTAGCGCAGGGTGCTCTCGTTGAGGCCGAACATCTGCGCCACCTCGCTTATGGAGTAGTATAGCTTGAGGTTCTTGTCGAGGTTTAGTGCCATAAAATATGCGTTTTTTTACATTCTGAGAATAAAACATTTGCAAATGTACGGAAAAGAAAGTACCTTTGCAACACTTTTAAAAGAAATTATAATATAGGATAATAAATATGATGACAGCAAACGAAATCCGCGACTCGTTCAAGCGTTTCTTCGAGTCGAAGGGCCACACCATCGTGCCGTCGGCCCCGATGGTGATAAAGGACGACCCAACGCTGATGTTCACCAACGCCGGGATGAACCAGTGGAAGGACATCATCCTCGGCACGCGCGACCCCGAGCCGCGCCGACGCGCCGACTCGCAGAAGTGCCTGCGCGTGAGCGGCAAGCACAACGACCTGGAGGAGGTGGGCCACGACACCTACCACCACACCATGTTTGAGATGCTGGGCAACTGGAGCTTTGGCGACTACTTTAAGGAGGGCGCCATCGACATGGCGTGGGAATATCTCGTGGACGTGCTCCACCTCAACCCCAACGACCTCTACGTTACGGTGTTCGAAGGCTCTCCCGAGGAGGGCCTGGGCCGCGACAACGAGGCCGCCTCGTACTGGGCCAAGCACGTGCCGGCCGACCACATAATCGACGGCAGCAAGCACGACAACTTCTGGGAGATGGGCGACACCGGCCCCTGCGGCCCCTGCTCAGAGATTCATCTCGACTCGCGCACCGACGAGGAGAAGGCCAAGGTGCCGGGCCGCGAGCTTGTGAACAAGGACGACCCGCAGGTGATAGAGATATGGAACCTTGTGTTCATGCAGTTCAACCGCAAGGCCGACGGCTCGCTCGAGAAGCTGGCCATGAACGTGATAGACACAGGCATGGGCTTCGAGCGACTGGTGCGCGCCCTGCAGGGCAAGCATTCCAACTACGATACTGACATATTCCAGCCCATAATACGCGAGATATCGCGCCTTTCGGGCAAGGAGTACGGCAAGGACGAACAGACCGACGTGGCCATGCGCGTGGTGGCCGACCACCTGCGCGCCGTGGCTTTCTCCATCGCCGACGGACAGCTGCCGGGCAACGCCAAGGCCGGATATGTTATCCGCCGCATACTGCGCCGCGCCGTGCGCTATGCATACACGTTCCTCGGCCAGAAAGAGGCGTTCATGTACAAGCTCCTGCCGGTGTTCATCTTCGAGATGGGCAAGGCTTATCCAGAGCTTGAGGCGCAGCGCGAGCTTATCGGCCGCGTGATGAAGGAGGAGGAGGACTCGTTCCTGCGCACGCTCGACAAGGGCATCAACCTGCTGGCCGGGGCCATGGACGAGCTTAAGGCGCACGGGCAGACGCAGCTCGACGGGGCGCAGGCTTTCCGCCTCTTCGACACTTATGGCTTCCCGCTCGACCTCACCGAGCTGATATGCCGCGAGAATGGCTACACCGTAGACGAGAAGCAGTTTGACGAGGAGATGCAGAAGCAGAAGCAGCGCGCCCGCAACGCAGCACAGACCGAAAGCTCCGACTGGACTGAGCTGCGCCAGGGCGAGCAGCAGTTTGTGGGCTACGACTATTCGGAGCACGACTGCCACATACTGCGCTACCGCCGCGTGACGCAGAAGAAAAGTTCGTTTTACGAACTGGTGCTCGACTACACGCCTTTCTACGGAGAGATGGGCGGACAGGTGGGCGACACCGGCGTGCTCGTGAGCGAGAACGAGACGGTGGAGGTGATAGACACCAAGCGCGAGAACAACCAAAGCGTACACATAGTGAAGGAGCTGCCCAAGCAGCCCGAGGCCGATTTCATGGCCTGCGTGGACACCGACAAGCGCGCCGCCAGCGCGGCCAACCACACTGCCACCCACCTGCTCGACTACGCGCTGAAGCAGGTGCTGGGCGACCACGTAGAGCAGAAGGGCTCTTACGTGAGCGCTGACACGCTGCGCTTCGACTTCGCGCATTTCCAGAAGGTCACCGACGAAGAGCTGCGCCAGGCCGAGCGCATCGTAAACGAAATGATTCGCCAAGACCTGCCGCTCGACGAGCACCGCGACCTGCCCCTGGCCGAGGCAAAGGAGATGGGGGCCATAGCCCTCTTCGGCGAGAAGTACGGAGACAAAGTGCGCGTGGTGCGCTTCGGCCCCAGCTGCGAGTTCTGCGGCGGCATCCACGCCAAGTCCACGGGCCGCATCGGCTTGTTCAAGATAGTGAGCGAAAGCTCCGTGGCCGCCGGCGTGCGCCGCATCGAGGCCAAGACTGGCCGCGAGTGCGAGGAGCTGATGTACCGCATAGAGGACACAGTGAAGGCCATACGCTCGCTGTTCAACAACGCCAAAGACCTGAAGGGCGTAATCGAGAAATACATCGGCGAGCACGACACCATGAAGCGCGAGATTGAACGCTTCCACGCCGAGGCCATAGAGCGCGCCAAGTCAACGCTCATCGAGAAGGCCCGCGTGGTGGGCGGCGTCAAAGTGGTCACCGCCGTGCTACCCATGGACGCAGCCGGTGCAAAGGACTTGGTGTTCAAGATTCGCCAAGGCGTGCCGGAAAGCCTGCTCTGCGCCATCGGAACGGTGGCCGACGGCAAGCCACTGCTTAGCGTGATGCTTAGCGACGACATGGTGAAAGACCACGGGCTGAACGCAGGACAGATGGTGCGCGAGGCCGCCAAGCTCATACAGGGCGGCGGCGGCGGCCAGCCCCACTATGCGACGGCGGGCGGAAAGAACGCCGACGGCCTTAGCGCGGCCATCGACAAGGTGGTGGAACTGGCCGGGCTTTGACTTTGGCCGGTGGCCGCGGAAACGGCTTATGGCGGCTGCCGTGATGGCCATAAACGGAACGGATGGATTCGCGCCCATTGACGCGAATCCATTCGTTTTGCTTGTTCCTTTGTTTTCATTTATGCTTGTGTTGCCCTCTTGGCGGCAGTACGGCCCGTGTGGGGCATAGGGGAAATGGCGGAGAAAAAACCTATGGGTTTGTTTTGGATTGTCTGCGATTTGATGTAATTTTGCAATCCGTAAGCCACACCGTACGGCATAGGCTGTGGCGGCGCGGCTTCATGTCAACGGTATCCAAAGAAACTAAAAACTGCAAGACAATGAAGAAAGTGATTCCTGCCCTCGCCGCGCTGCTCATGGCTGCGGCACCGGCTTTCGGCCAAGTTCCGAAACCAGTAGAAGATGTAAACAAGGTGGTGGACAACACTCCCGACAGCATAGCCAAGGCCCTCATGTCGAGGCCAGCCCCTGGCGCCACCCGCAAGGATGGCAAGCCCGTGGTGTTCTACATCGGCGACTCAACAATGCGCAACGGAACGCTCGGCAACGGCAACAACGGGCAGTGGGGATGGGGGTATTTCGCCTCGCAATTCATCGATCCAGAGAAGGCAAGCGTGGAGAACCAGGCCCTCGGGGGCATGAGCACACGCACGTTCTATAACAATCTGTGGCCAGACATCCGCAAGGCGCTGCGCCCCGGCGACTGGGTCATCATCCAGTTGGGCCACAACGACAACGGCCCCTACGACAGCGGGCGAGCCCGCGCCGTGCTCCCCGGTACCGGGCGCGACTCCATCTGCGTGACCATAAAGGAGACCGGGAAGAAGGAAACCGTTTATACTTACGGCGGATACATACGTAAGTATATAGCCGACTGCCGCAAGGCGGGCGCAAACCCTGTGCTCATGTCGCTCACGCCGCGCAATGCTTACGGCGAGGACGGCAAGATTGTGCGCAAGCAGCAGTCCAAGTGGCTTGAGGAAATAGGCCGTGAGGAAGGCGTGCCTTACGTAGACCTCAACGAAATCTCGGCCTCAAAGCTCGACAAGTACGGCAAGTGGAAAACTTCTTACCACTTCTACCTCGACAAGATCCATACCAGCAAGTTTGGCGCCGAGCTTAATGCGCGCTCAGCCGCAGAGGGCATTGCTGCCAGCACCGACCCCAAGCTGGCCCCGCTGCAGGCCATGCTGTGCAACGTTGAGCTGCCTGTGGTAAGCGTAAAGCGCGAGAAGGGCAAGCCCGTGGTGTTCATAACGGGCGACTCAACGGTGAAGAACACCGACAGCGACCCCGACGGAATGTGGGGCTGGGGCTCGCAGGCGTACACGGTGTTTGACTCCACAAAGGTCACTTGCGTCAATTGCGCCACGGCTGGACGCTCAACCCGCACCTACCTTAACGAGGGGCGCTGGGACAGGGTGTACAATTCGCTGCAGCCTGGCGACTTCGTCCTCATACAGTTTGGCCACAACGACATCGGCCCCATCGACTACCAGAAGATGCGGGGGGTGATCCGCGGCACCGCCGACTCAAGCCATGTGTACCGCATGAAAGACTCAGGGATGTATGAAGTGGTATATACTTTCGGCTGGTATCTGAAGAAGTTCATTCAGGACGTGCGCGAAAAGGGCGCCACGCCGGTGCTCCTCTCGCTCACGCCGCGCAACGAGTGGCCCGGCGGCAAGATTGAGCGGCGCAACGACAGCTACGGAAAGTGGTATCGCGAAGTGGCAAAGGAAACTGGTGTTGATTTCGTAGATGTGCACAACATCACTGCCGACTTCCTCGACAAGGAGTGCGGCAGCAAGGAGAAAGCCATGAAGTACTACAACCATGACCACACCCACACATCGCTGCTTGGCGCGCAGACCAACGCGAAGAGCGTGGCAAAGGGGCTGCGCGACATCGGCAGTCCGCTGGCAAAATACTTAAAGTAATCTCTTGATTTGGGATTTTGGATGTCGGATTGTCGGCCAAAGGCCGACAATCCGACATCCAAAATTCAAAAAAACACCTACAGTTTATGATAGACAGAGCCACTGTTGAGCGCATACTCGACGCCACGGAGATAGTCGACGTGGTGTCGGAGTTTGTCACCCTGCGCAAGCGTGGGGTCAACTATGTGGGCCTGTGCCCGTTCCATGACGACAAGACCCCTTCGTTCTACGTCTCCCCGTCCAAGGGTGTGTGCAAGTGCTTTGCCTGCGGCAAGGGCGGCAATGCAGTTCACTTCCTCATGGAGCATGAGCAGATAACATACCCCGAAGCCCTGCGATGGCTGGCCAGGAAGTACAACATAGAGGTGAAAGAGCGCGAGCTGAGCGACGACGAGAAGCGCGAGGAGAGCCTGCGCGAGAGTATGTTCATTGTCAACGAGTGGGCTGCGGGCTACTTCCAGGGCATCCTCAACAACGACATCGACGGCCAGGCCATAGGCAAGCAGTACTTCCGCAGCCGCGGATTCCGCGACGACATAATGCAGAAGTTCCGCCTCGGCTTTGCCCTCCCGCGCCGCAACGCCCTCTCCGAGGCCGCGCTCGGCAAGGGATACAAGGAGGAGTTTCTCGTTAAGACGGGCCTTTGCTACAGGAAAGAGGGCGGCGGGCTTGTTGACCGTTACGCCGGCCGGGTGATATTCCCGTGGATAAACGTCAGCGGAAAGGTGGTGGCCTTTGGCGGGCGGCTGCTCGACTCGCGCACCAAAGGTGTGCAGCAGAAGTATGTCAACTCCTCCGACTCGGAGATTTTCCACAAAGACCATGAGCTTTACGGCATCTTCCAGGCCAAGAAGGCGATTGTGAAAGAAGACCGTGTGTTCATGGTTGAGGGCTACACCGACGTTATTTCGATGCACCAGTGCGGCGTGGAGAACGTGGTGGCAAACTCTGGCACGGCCCTGAGCCAGCACCAGATACGCCTGCTCCACCGCTTCACGCCCAACATAGTGCTGCTCTACGACGGCGACGAGGCGGGCATACACGCCGCCATGCGAGGCACCGACATGCTGCTGGCCGAGGGGATGAACGTCAAGGTGCTGGTGCTGCCCGATGGCGACGACCCCGACAGCTTCGCCCGCAAGCACACGGCCGAGGAGTTCAGGGCATACATAGAGCAGCACCAAACCGACTTCATAGAGTTCAAGACGGCCACCCTGCTCAAGGGAGTCACCGACCCGGTGAAGCGCTCGGAGGCCATAAGCAGCATAGTGAAGAGCGTCTCCGTGATACCCGACCAGATAACCCGCGACACTTACCTGCACGAGTGTGCCGTGCGCTTGGGGATGAGCGAGCGCACGCTCATTGCCTCGATGAACCGCTTCATCAGCGGCGAGCGCGAGGCCAAGGCCAAGGAAGCCGAGCGCGAGGAGCGCAGGCTGGAGCGCGAGGGTGGGGCGGCAGGCCCGTCGCCTGCGCCTATTGGGCTGCACACTGCCGACGAGCAGGCTGCCGAAGTGGAGCGTATGCTCATAGAGGAGGTGCTGCGCCACGGCGAGGAAACCATCTTCGAGGGGCTCGAGACGGAGGGCGGGCAGACCGTGAGCCTCTCTGTGGCGCAGTACATCGACTACGACCTGGCGCAAGACGGCCTGCGCTTTGCCAACGAAACCTACAACCGCATACTTGAGGAAGCCGTGAGCCACAGCGGCGAAGAGGGCTTCAGGGCCGAGCCTTACTTCCTGCAGCACCCCGACATCGACATAAGCTCGCTGGCGGGGCAGCTCGCCATCAGCCCCTACCACCTCAGCCGGAGCCTGCAGCTTAGGCATACCACGGAGAGCTTGCGCCAGCGCGTCACCCACCTCGTGCTCGACCTGCGCATGAACATCGTGCGCAGGCACCTGGCCGACATACAGGCGCAGATGCGCGCGGCGGGTTCAGACATGGACCGCATAAGGCAACTGATGCAGGAGTACAAGGATGCGCAGCTGCTGCGCGATGCGCTTGCAAGGCGCATTGGCAGCGACATCATTGCCTGAGGGGCGCCCCCGCGCTGGCCGGGCCGCCCCTCGGCCCCTGTCACCAACACAAAAACAACAAAGCAATGTATTACGTAGAAAAGAAACTTGAGGTATCGGCGAGCCATTCGCTTAAGCTCGATTACCCGAGCAAGTGCTCGCGCCTGCACGGCCACAACTGGCAGATAACCGTTTTTTGCCGCGCCAGCGAGCTTGACGCCAACGGCATGGTGTGCGACTTCGCCGACATAAAGAGGCGCATTCACGGTTATCTTGACCACGGCAACCTAAACGAGCTGCTGCCTTTCAACCCCACGGCGGAGAACATTGCGCGCTGGTGCGTGGAGCAGATTCCCACCTGCTACAAGGCAACCGTGCGCGAGAGCGAGAACAACACTGCCACATACGTAAAGGACGGCGAAGCCGTTTTGTAAATTGAAAGTTGAGAATCAAGAATTAAGAAAATATGCGGAGGGGAATGTTGGGAATACCATTTTGATGCTGATTTCTGTACTCCGGCAAAGGCATGCGGCAGTCTCCCGCATTCTGCCACCCGCCTTCCAGGCCTGCAAAGCGGCAGTATCCAGTCTGCGGCCTCCTGCCTCCAATGAAATAGGCTCATGCCTAACGATGATATGTATCGCATAAACGAGATATTCCAAACCTTGCAGGGCGAGGGCCACAATGTGGGCCGCGCCGCTGTGTTCGTGCGTTTTGCGGGCTGCAACCTGCGCTGCCCGTTCTGCGACACCGACTTTGCCGCCAGCAGCGAGATGAGCGGCGAATGCATTGCCGGGGCCGTGGCTGCCTATGCAGCGCGCCTCGTGGTGCTAACGGGTGGAGAGCCTGCGCTGCAGGCCGACGCCAGCCTGGTTGCCCGCCTCCATGCCTTGGGCCGCGATGTGGCCATGGAGACCAACGGCACGAGGCCCGTGCCCGAGGGCGTTGACTGGCTCACGGTGTCGCCCAAGCAGCCGTTCGTGGGCGTGGCGGGCCGCCCCGTGGTGAGCCGTTGCAACGAGCTTAAGTGCCTGTTCGACGGCAGTTCGCCCGTGACCGACTTCGGCATAGAGGCCGATTACTATTACCTGCAGCCTTGCGACATGGGCGGCGGCCCTGCCTCGGAGCAGAACCGCCGCATCACCGAGGCCTGCATCAACTTTATACTCTGCCACCCGCAGTGGCGGCTTTCGTTGCAAACGCACAAGTTCGTGGGTTTCAAGTGACGTGGCCGTTGGCGTTGTTGCGGCGCGTGGCGATGCTTTGGCATTTTGTGAGGGAGCCCGCCAAGGCCTTTCGTGACCTTGGCGGGCTCCCCGTTTTTGTAAGAACAATTCATAATCCTTGCCCTCTTCCTTAACCGCCTGGTTGCCAGTGGCTTGCGGAAGCAGCCGTTTTGCATTGCAAAACAGCCTGTTTTGGAAGATGAAACGTGCCGTTTTGCCGTGCGAAAAGGCACGTTTTGCACGGCGGCATGCCCCATGGCTGTCAGCAAGGGCATCAGTGTAAACATTCGTTACCATCGAGGCTTGCCGCGGTATGCCGCAGCCCTGCAGCCTTGTTTGTTGTGGCCCTGCTGCAAATTCCGCTCTGAAAGTTTGCCCGTGTCGATTTTTTTGCGCATATTTGCAGTTGATGCGCCGCCACGGCAGGCGCGCGCAACGCCAAAACATCGATGCCTATGCACGGACTCTACCTTACCGGTGTCATCATCAACGAGATTATCGTGACCATAGCGATAATCCACGTGCTCATGGACAACCGCCAGCCCGCCAAGACCATGGCCTGGGCGCTGGTCATCTTCTTCGTGCCCGTGGTGGGCATTGTGCTCTACATCTTCTTCGGCGTAAACACGCGCAAGGAGCGCATGGTGAGCCAGCGCAGCATGGATCAGCTCACCAAGCGGTCGATGCTTGAGTTTGCCGAGCAGCGCGACCTGCGCCTGCCCGAGCGCTACCGGCCTACGATAGACCTCTTCGTAAACCAGAACATGGCCCTGCCTTTCAACAACACCGGGGCCGAGATAATCACCGACGGTCACGCCTATTTCCTCGCCCTGCTCGCCGCCATAGGCCGGGCGCGCCACCACATCCACATCGATATGTTCATCTTTGCCGACGACGCGCTGGGCCGGCTCGTGGCCGATGCGCTCATCGACAAGGCCCGCCAGGGCGTTGAGGTGAGGGTGATATACGACGACGTGGGCTGCTGGAACGTGGCCCACGGCTTCTATGAGCGAATGCGCGAGGGCGGCGTAGACGTCAGGCCATTCCTGCCAGTGAGGTTCCCCACCTTTACCAGCAAGGCCAACTACCGCAACCACCGCAAGATTGTGGTCATCGACGGGCGCGAGGGCTTCATCGGGGGCATGAACATCGCGCTGCGCTACGTAAAGGGAACGGGCCGGCAGCCGTGGCGCGACACCATGGTGCGCATCACGGGCGGGGCCGTGTACGGCTTGCAGAGGGCGTTCCTCGTAGACTGGTACTTCGTAGACCGCACGCTCATCTCCAGCCGCAAGTACTACCCCCAGCCCGACGGCAGCGTGAAGTCGGCCTGCATAGCGCAGATAGTTACGGCCAGCCCCGTGTCGCCCTATCCCGAGATAATGCAGGGCTACGTGCGCATCATCCTCGGCGCGCGCCGCTACATCTACATCGAAACGCCCTACTTCCTGCCCACGGAGCCGGTGCTCTTCGCACTGAAGACGGCTGCCCTCGGGGGCATCGACATACGCATCATCGTGCCTGCGAGGAGCGACTCGCGCTTCGTGGAGTGGGCCGGGCGCTCTTACCTGCGCGACATGGCCGGGGCGGGGGTGAAGATTTATCTCTACACGGCGGGCTTCCTGCACAGCAAGATGCTCGTGTGCGACGACTCGCTCGCCACCTGCGGCTCCACCAACGTAGACTTCCGCAGCTTCGAGAACGATTTCGAGGCCAACGTTTTCTTCTACGACGGCGACATGGCCATGCGCTTCAAGCAGGTGTTCCTGGCCGACCAGCAACGCTCGTGCCTCTTCGGCGACGTGCCGCGCCTGGCCTCGCCGCACTTCCTCACGCGGCTTTGGGAAAGCCTCACGCGCCTGCTCTCGCCTGTGATGTGATGGTTTGGGAGACTGGAGCCGGTAGGCAGTAGGCAGGCCAATGCGGCCATTGTAGGCTGGAGACGGTGGTGGGGCGGTGTGGTTTCGGCTATGTGCAGAAACAGAAAAGGCAGGAAACGACCACAAAGTCCTTTCCTGCCATATCCATAAAGCTATCTTTCTTAATTCTTGCTTCTTACTTCTTAATTTCCCGCCTCTTGCTTCTTGATTTCCCTCCTCCTCTTATTTGAAAATCGAGAAGTTCACGCTTCCGTAGGCACGGTGCTCCACGAAGCGTTCCATTTGGCTGAAGTCGTTCTTGGCCCCGTGCTCAAACACGAACACGCCGCCCTCGGCCAGTAGACCCGATGAGAGCACAAGGCCAGGTATCTCGGGCAGGCGCTCAAGCGTGTAGGGCGGGTCGGCGAATATGAAGTCGAACTGCTGGTGGCACGACTTGATGAACCTGAACGCGTCGGCGCGCAGAGGCACGCACCCTGCCGCCCCAATCTTGGCCAGGCACTGCTTTATGAAGGCATGGTGGTCGCGGTCTTGCTCCACGCTCACCACGCCCGCGCAGCCCCGCGACAGCAGTTCGAGCGTTATGCTGCCCGTGCCTGAGAACAGGTCGAGCGCCTGCTTTCCGTCAAAGTCTATGTAGCCTGCCAGCACGTTGAACAAGTTCTCCTTGGCGAAGTCGGTGGTGGGCCTGGCCTTGAACGTGCGCGGTATGTCGAAGTGGCGGCCCTTGTATAGCCCGGTTATTATCC
This sequence comes from uncultured Prevotella sp., assembly GCA_944319915.1. GTDB lineage: Bacteria > Bacteroidota > Bacteroidia > Bacteroidales > Bacteroidaceae > Prevotella. The sequence goes on from CALUEY010000007.1 coordinate 20,174, forward strand.
TCATGTTTTCACCTCCCTTTAACGTAGTAAGCCATCAGGTCGTATGGCATCCCGCTCACGAGCGACGCCGGTGCGCGGTTGAAGTCGGCCGAGGGGTTTATCACGTAGGCCCGCAGTAGATATTTCCTCAGCTCAGCCAGTATCCACGCCTGCTCTGGAATGTCGCCCACTATGTGCATCTCGTCTTGCTCGGGCTTCATCGCCAGTTGCTTCCAGACGTAGAGCAGGAAGTACAGCGCGTCGTGTGCGTGGGTGGTCTCGAAGGCGTTGCAGTACTTGAAGCGGTTCTGCGCGAAGCAGAAAATGTCAAGTTTCCTGTCGTGGAAATAGCCGTAGAGCTTGCCGCGCGGGCCTATGAAGCTGCGCTGGTGGAGGTATTTCCATACGGGAGACATGGCGCAGCCCACCTTCACGTCGGCAAAGTGGTCGTCCACCACGAGCCTCAGGTCCTTGTTCACAGAGAACAACGCCACGGCGTTAAGCTCCGGCAGCACGTTGTATTCCACCCTGTCGGCGGTCTGCCTCGGGAACGAGTGGCGGTAGAGCGTGTCGGCGTCGCGCTCGCAGAAGAGGTCTACCGGCACCATGAGCACAGGCGAATCCACCATGAGCAGGGCCTTGCCGAAGCCCTTGCCCGGCAGTGCGGCGGTCTTGAACGCCTCGCGCAGGTTGGCGGCTATGGCTATCCCGCTCTTCACGGTGTACGGTTCGAATGTCACGCCGCCGGCTTCCTGCTCCGTGTTGGGTGCGGAGAACGACAGCGAATGGCGGCTGGCGCGTATCGTGAGCCGCCGCCCGGCGTTGCGTGTGTTGCTGTTTGGGGCTGTGTCCATTGTCTGTTTGCTCTTCTTGCTTGCAAAGGTAGCACAAAAAAACGAGAGGAAGAAACGAACAATGCGCTTTTTGGTGTGCGGCTGCCCACAATGCGATGCGAGGCGGAACATTGTCCGCCTCGCATCGCATTGTGGTTCATCTTGCCTCGTAAGGTATGGGGCAATGCCCTTCCGGCGCCGCCTTTCGGGCTTGCCCGGCGCGCCATCGGGGCGCCGGTGAAGCGCGGTGCCGTCTTTCCAAGCCTTGCCTTGGGCAGTAGCAGGCTTACCAGCCCGACTCCGCTCCGCCTCCGCCGGAGTCTCCCCCGCCGAAGCTGCCCCCGCTGAAGCCTCCGCCCCCTCCGCCATGGCCGCCCCGGCCTCCGCTCAGCAGCGAGCCTATGATGAAGCCGCTGAGGAAGGATCCGAAGCCCGGGTGGTGGTCATCGTTGTTGCCTTCGTCGGTGGTTTGCACGGTGACGCGCCCGCAGTGCGAGCACACATACACATCCTTGCGCATCGTGTGGCCGTTGGGAGCGCGGTAGCGGTCGGTCGACATGACGCCCAGTGCGCGCCTGCCGCAGCTCGGGCAGCGCTTCTTGCGGTTGCCGTAAGTTCCTGTGGCATACAGTGCCACGGCCAGGATGATTATTATCAGCACTATTGCCGCCATGTTGCCGCCGTCGCCCTGTTTCGCCTCAGGCTCCATCGAGCCTTCGAGCGTGGCGCATATAGCCTTGCTCCCGGCCACCATCGCCGCGCCCACGTCGCCCCGGCGGAAGGCCGGCACCATCAGTTGCTGCTGTATGCGCTTGCATTTCGCGTCGGTGAGGAAGCCCTCCAGGCCGTAGCCCACGTGTATCCTCACCTTGCGCTGGTCGGCCACGTAGAGCAGCAGCAGGCCGTTGTCGCGCCCTTTCTTGCCTATGCCCCAGTGGCGGAACAAGTCTTGCGCGAAGTCGAATGGCGTGGCGTCGCCTATCGACGGCAGCGCCACCACGGCCGCCTCGATGCCCGTTGAGGCCTCAAGCCGGCCGAAGAGCGCATCGATGGAGTCGCGTGCGGCTGCCAGCACAAGCCCTGCCGGGTCCGACACGTACCGCCTTGCGTCGTGCGCGCGGACGTTAGGCACGCTCTCGATGGTGAAAGCCTGCGTCCGGTCGTCAGCCGCAAGGGATGCGATGGCGGCAAGTGCCGATATGAAAAACAGCGCGAAGCGTCTCATTGCCTACGGTCAGAACTGCACTTCGGGTGCTTTTTCCGCGCCGCTCTCAGCCTCGAAGTACGACTTCTTGTCGAATCCGAAGAGTGCGGCGAGTATGTTTTTGGGGAAGCGGCGTATGGCCACGTTGTATGCCTTGGCCGCATCGTTGAAGTCTTTGCGCGCCACCGTGATGCGGTTCTCGGTGCCTTCGAGCTGCGACTGCAGCTCGAGGAAGTTCTGGTTGGCCTTCAGGTCGGGGTACTGTTCGCGTATGGCGAGCAACCGTCCGAGGGCCGTCGACAGTTCGCCCTGCGCCTTCTGGAACTCGGCGATGCGCTCGGGGGAGAGGTCGTCGGCGTCCACCTTTACCTGCGTGGCCTTGCTCCGCGCCTCCATCACGCCTTGGAGCGTTTCCTTTTCGTGCGTGGCGTAGCCCTTCACGGTGTTCACGAGGTTAGGTATGAGGTCGGCGCGGCGCTGGTATTGCGTTTCCACGTTGGCCCACTTGCCGGCCACTTGCTCGTCCATCGACACGAGGCCGTTGTATCCCGACACACTCCACAGCAGCAGGATCAGCACCACTGCCCCTGCGATAATCCATCCCAAATGTTTCTTTACGTTCATTTTTTAATATAGGTTATTGGTTTGTTGATGCACTGTCATGCCTCGCCCCCGCCTCGGTGGCGGCCCCGCCGGTACTTTGGGCGGCGGGCGCGAGAATGCTCCTCACGCATATCCACAGCAACAACAGTGCCAGTATGGCGAGCAGCGCGTTGGTTATTTTGTTCTTGTTTGCCATTTAGTAGTTCTCTATAGCCTTTATGCGCTCCTGCGTGCGCTTTCGTTTCTTGGAGCTGAAGATTGAGAAGAAGTCGAACGTAGCCAGCGGCTTAGGCCTCGGCGTGAGGCGTTGCTGCTCGTGGAAGGCGCTGAGCATCTTGCCGAAGTCGATGCCCACCTGCGGCAGCTTGCCGTAGATGACCACCTCGCCCAGTGCGTTGTACTTGCGCATCAGCTCCAGGGTGTCGGTCAGTTCGGCGCGCGTTAGGTGGCGCGTTTCGTATCCCGTGTGGCCCAGCGTTATGCTGTCGGCGTGGTCGGGTATTAATATCCCGCCCGTGTAGTCGGTCCTTAGCTGCGAGGTGAGCGCCGTGCCGAGTGTCACGGTCACCCCCGCCAAGGGTGTGTGGGTCTCCATGTCGATCACGGTTACCTCCTTTTGGGCCGCGCTGCCGAGGCAGAACGCGGCGCACGCCAGTGTCAGCAGATATCTCATCGTCATGGCCATTTGTTTTAGTGGTTGTCGTTATATATACAAAGATAGCCATTTGGCGCGTAAGGGCAAAGGGCGGTGGCGTGGCTTTGTTTATTTTTTTGATGTTTTAATTTTTATTTCGCGCAATTTCGCTACCTTTGTTCCGACAAAGCTTTCACTGCATGATGACAGACATTGTGGCACAGGCCGTGGAGCGCCAGTTGCGCTTCAGCCCCACGGCCGACCAGCGGCGGGCCATCGGCGAGTTTGCCTCTTTCATGGTTTCGCGCTCGGAGCGCGCCGTGATGATACTGCGCGGTTCGGCCGGCACGGGCAAGACCGCGCTGGCCTCGGCCATGGTGCGCGCCCTTGGCGAGGCAGGCTGGCGCATGGTGCTGCTCGCCCCCACGGGGCGGGCGGCCAAGGTGTTCGCCCTGAGCGCGGGGCGGGCGGCGTTCACCATCCACCGCCGCATATACCGGCAGAAGTCGCTGCGCGCCGACATGGGCGGCTTCAGCCTCGGCGACAACCTGCACCGCGACACCCTCTTCATAGTAGACGAGGCATCGATGGTGGCCAACTCCGGCGCCGGCGAGGCCGCCTTCGGCAGCGGTTGCCTGCTCGACGACCTCGTGCAGTACGTCTACAGTGGCGAGGGCTGCCGCCTGATGCTCATCGGCGACGGCGCCCAGCTGCCCCCGGTGGGCGAGGCCGAGAGCCCGGCTCTATCGGCGCGGGCCATGGCGGCCTACGGGCTGCGCGTGTTTGAGGCTACGCTCGACGAGGTGGTGCGCCAGGCCGGAGGCTCGGGCATACTCTTCAACGCCACCGCCGTGCGCCGCATGATAACGTCGGGCGGCCCCGTGGCCCTGCCCAGGGTGCGCTTCGGGGGCTTTGCCGACATCAGTGTGGTGCGCGGCGACGAGCTTGTGGAGACGCTCGCCGGGAGCTACAGCCGCTCCGGGCTCGACGAGACCATCGTGATAACGCGGAGCAACAAGCGCGCCGTGGTTTACAACCGGGGCATACGCGCCATGATTCTGGACCGCGAGGAGGAGCTGTGCGTGGGCGACATGATAATGGTGGTGCGCAACAACTATTACTGGACTGAGCAGGAGCGCCGCCCCGCGCCACAGGCCGGCGGGCCTGCACCCTCCGCAGCCGAGGGCGAGGCTGCCCTGCCGCCTTTCCTCGCCAACGGCGACAGGGCGGTGGTGAGGCGCGTGCGCGGGGTGCGCAGCCTCTATGGATTCCGCTTTGCCGACGTTACGATGACGCTGCCCGACTATGGCGACTGCGAGCTTACGGCCACCGTGCTGCTCGACACCCTCAGCTCCGAGGCGCCCGCGCTGACCCGCGAGCAGGGCGAAAGGCTCTTCGGCGCCGTGATGGACGACTACGCCGACCTGCCGCTGAAGGCCGACAGGATAAAGAGCCTCAGGCGCGACCGCCACTTCAACGCGCTGCAGGTGAAGCACGCCTACGCCGTTACCTGCCACAAGGCGCAGGGCGGGCAGTGGGCCGAGGTGTACGTAGACCAGGGCTACATGACCGACGACATGCTCACCCCGGCCTACCTCCACTGGCTCTACACCGCCTTCACCCGCGCCACCGAGAGGCTGTACCTCGTAAACTGGCCCGACCGCCAGACGGCCGACTGAGGGCGTGGAAGTGGCCTTCACGCATTCCGAAATGTTTACTTGCTGGCATTCTGCTGCCATGTTGAATTGCCAAACGGGCCATTCGGGAGGCTGAAACGTGCCGTTTGGGGCAGCGAAACGTGCTGTTTGGGGCGGTAAAACGGCACGTTTCGCAACTCGCTGTCTGCCAGGTGGTTAAACGGACTTGCTCGCATTGCGAAATAATATTACAGAATCGGAATGGCCTACGCTCGGCCTTAGCGAATCATGCGGTCGCTCTCCATCATCCCGAATCGGTCGTTAGGCTTCACCCAGGTATCGTGCTGCTGCCGGGCAGGTTGCTTCACGCTTTTTCGAAGATGTAGCGGGCTACATCGAGAAAAAGTGGGAAGCAAGATGACGTCAGCAGTGCGGAAGATGGGTGAAGAGCCAACAAACGGTGTTATGAGTGTGGTTGACGTTCTAACGGCCGATTAGGGATTATTGCCAATGGCAATGCCTAAGGCTCAGGCAAGGTTTGCCGACGCCCCGGCTGCTCGAAAACAAAAAGCCGGGCCGAGCGGGAAAAACTCCCCCTCGGCCCGGCGTATGCCTCAGCCCGCCGCCTTGGGCAGGCCTTACCTTGCGGCTCAGCGTCCGCAGGCGGTCTTTATGCCGATGGCAATGCCTACTGCCTCAACGGCCAGGAACACTGCCACGTAGCCCGCCATCATTATGAACATACTCATGATTTTACCTCCTTGGTTAAAAGTTAGTCCTTAAACGTTCTACCGAAGCGTACAGGAGCGCGGCCCCTATCGCGGATATTGCCACGCACACTGCTGCAAATCCAATCATCTCAATACTCATCTTTCTTGCTTTTGTTTGTTATCCTAAATACTTCTTTTCGGCTGCAAAGTTACTGCTTAGCGCAGAATTTGCATGATGCTTGAGGCAAAAAATGTGCCAAGGCATGCCTTATTTTGACATTAATCAATGTTGTGGGCGCGCACAATCGGCAAATCTCGCCTTGGCAGGCCCTTTCGGGCATTGCGTGGCGCGGTGGTGGCCATTGCGCGGCGCGCCTTAAAATAAGCCAAAATGTTTTGCGTTACGGCCGAAATAATGTAAATTTGCATATTGAAATGGAAGCGAGACGCATTGCAGTTGCCTGCATAAAGATAATAATGCCGCTGGTGCTCGGTGGGGCGATACTCTACTGGATGTACCGCGGCTTCGACTTCAAGGCCATGGAGGGCGTGCTGCGCCACGGGATAGACTGGTCGTGGATGGCCCTGTCGTTCCCCTTCGGCATACTGGCGCAGATGCTGCGCGGCTGGCGCTGGCGGCAGACGCTGGAGCCTCTTGGCGAGCGTCCGCGCGCCTCGGTGAGCGTTTACTCCATATTCCTTTCCTACGCTGCGAGTCTCGTGATACCGCGCATAGGCGAGTTTACGCGCTGCGGGGTGCTGCGCCGCTACGACGGCGTGTCGTTTCCCAAGGCCCTTGGCACCGTGGTCACCGAGCGCGCCATAGACACCCTGCTGGTGCTCGTTATCATGGGGGTGATGCTGCTCTGGCAGATGAGAGCCTTCTCAACGTTCTTCAGCCAGACCGGCACGAGCCTCGACTCGCTGCTCGCCAGCTTCTCCGCTGCGGGCTACGCCGTCATCGCCGCGTGCGCCGTGGCCGTGCTGCTGCTGGCCCATTTTCTCCTGAAGAAACTCGCCATATATAATAAGGTGAAAGCCACGCTTGGCGGCATCTGGCAGGGCGTGGCATCGCTGCGCGGCGTGAGGAACGTGCCTTTGTTCCTCCTGATGACAGTGGGGATATGGGCCTGCTACTTCGTACATTATTACCTCACGTTCTTCTGCTTCGGCTTCACCGCGCCGCTTGGCGTGGCCTGCGGCCTGGTTACGTTCGTGGTGGGCAGCATGGCCGTCATAGTGCCTACGCCAAACGGCGCGGGCCCTTGGCATTTCGCGGTGAAGACGATGCTCATCCTCTACGGCGTGGCCGAGGAGCAGGCACTGGTGTTCGTGCTCATCGTCCACTCCGTGCAGACCATGCTCGTGATACTGCTGGGCGTGTGGGCATGGGCCGCGCTGGCGTTTACCAAGAGGCGCCCCGCGGCAGTGCCTCCGGCCGCTGCCTGCTGAGCCTCGGCCGCGAGCGGGGCATGGGGCGCGACGGCCGGCACAAGGCCGCCCCGCAAGCCCTGGATACAACCGACTGACAACGAGGGCCACGCCCCGCTGCCCCCGCAGCCGCAAGGCTGGCAGGCGCAGGGGGAGGCCCGCATAAAACCATAAACTATGAGTGAGATAAAGAACCTAAAGCCCGAGTGCATCTGGCGCAACTTCTACGCGCTTACACAGGTGCCACGTCCGTCAGGACATCTTGACAAAGTACAGAACTTCCTGCTCGACTTCGCCGCCCGCGCCGGCGTAGAAGCCTTCAAGGACCCGGCCGGAAACATCGTCATGCGCAAGCCTGCCAGCCCCGGGATGGAGGGCCGCAAGGGCGTGATTCTGCAGGCGCACATGGATATGGTGCCGCAGAAATCGAAGGAAAGCACCCACAACTTCGAGACCGACCCCATAGAGACATACATCGACGGCGACTGGGTGAAGGCGCGCGGCACCACGCTCGGCTCTGACAACGGCATAGGCGTGGCAGCCATAATGGCCGTCATGGAGGACAAGGAGCTGAAGCACGGCCCCGTGGAAGCCCTCATAACGGCCGACGAGGAGACGGGCATGTACGGCGCGAACGACCTGCCCGAGGACGAACTCAACGGCGACATACTGCTCAACCTCGACTCCGAGACATGGGGAAAGTTCGTCATCGGCAGCGCCGGAGGGCTCGACATAACCGTCACGCTCGAATACAAGGAGGCCGACACCGACCCCGACGACACCGCCATAAAGGTGACGCTGAAAGGCCTGAAGGGCGGACACTCGGGCCTGGAGATACACGAGGGCCGCGCCAACGCCAACAAGCTGATGGCCCGCTACGTGCGCGACGCCATCACAGACTGCGACGCACGGCTGGCAACGTGGCACGGCGGCAATATGCGCAACGCCATCCCGTTTGAGTGCGAGGTGGTGCTCACGCTGCCAAAGGAGAACGTAGAGGCCGCCAAGGAGCTGGCCGAAGACTACAAGGAGACCTTCGAGCACGAGTATGCCGGCATAGAGAGCGGCATCATCTTCACCGCCGAAGAGACCGCCGCGCCTAAGAAGGAGGTGCCCGAGGACATACAGGACAACCTGCTCGACGCCATCTACGCCTGCCACAACGGCGTGCTGCGCATGATTCCGGCCATACCCTCGGTGGTAGAAACATCGTCAAACCTCGCCATAATAGACATAAACGAAGGTCGCGCCGAGGTGAAAATCCTCGCCCGCTCGTCGAGCGAGAGCATGAAGGAGTACCTGGCCAACACGCTGCAGAGCTGCTTCAACATGGCGGGCATGAAGGTGACGCTGAGCGGCGGCTACACCGGCTGGGACCCGAACACCGACAGCGAGATACTGAAACTGCTCGAACGCGAGTACCGCGAGCTGTTCGGCGAGGAGGCAGTGGAGCAGGTTGACCACGCCGGACTGGAGTGCAGCGTAATCCTCGGCAAGTATCCGCACCTCGACGTGGTGTCGCTCGGACCCACGCTCCGCTCGCCGCACACCACCGGCGAACGCTGCTACATACCCACGATGGAGCCGTTCTGGCGCCTGCTCGTGAAGACGCTTGAGGACATCCCTGCCAAATAGGCAATACGAACAAGTTTCTAATAGTTTTAACAATAAGTTAGACCGGTGCAATGCCCGCTGTAAAGCGATGCGCACCGGCTTTTTCTTTTTCCACAACCAACAGTCGATACAGCAAGGACAGCAAGGAACAGACATACAAAGTGAGCTTGACAAAGAAGGTGAAAATCATAAGCGCAGTGTGCATCATTGCGATTGGTACATCGGCATTTACCTGCCTGTGCTTTCCGAAGCCTGCAGACAAGACACTCAACGAGTGGCTATACGCAGGATTCTTTGTAGCCCTGATTATCGGCGCTACCTATTACGCCCTCTTGATGTGGCCGCGCCGCATTACGGTTTACGCCGACCGGCTGGTCTTGAAGAAGGGCATCGGCAAGAAAAAGCTTTTGTTCAGCGACATAGAGAGCATAGAGCGGCGCAACGATACGGCTTTCGGAATGAAGTTGTGCGGCTCGGACGGGATGTTCGGCTATACTGGATGGTTCACCAACAGCGACTTCGGCAGGTATATGTCTTACGTGGGCGACTATAAGGACACGTTCCTGATAGTGACCAGAAAGCGTAAGTACGTAATGAGCTGCGACCGTCCCGACGAGCTGGTTGCGGAAGTGAAAAGACGCATAGAGGCGCGGCACGAGGCTTGACAAGGCGCAGGAGAACGCAAGACTAAGGCACCACAATAACTAAAAGCCACAAAGACAAACGGCATGGACAGCAAGAGACAGACTTTCAGGGTGAGCATAGGCAAGGCGGCCAAGTGGATGACCGCGGCATATTTCGCGGTGTTGCTTATCTTCTTCGGCGTGAGCTACGTGTTCGGCGTGTATGACAACCCGACACCGGAAAGCATGGCCTTAGACGGCAGCGTGGCAGCAATATTGGCTGCAACGACGCTGTGGTGCTATTGGCTCTCGCCAAAGCTGATTACAATCGAAGGTGAAGAGCTGGTAATAGGGCGCAGAATAGGCAGGAAGGCAATTGCCTTAAGTGACATTATATATATAGAAAAGTATGACGACATGGGCCGCGACATAAGGATATGTGGCGTAGGCGGTGTGTTCGGATTCACCGGTTGGTTTAAGGGAAAGCAGGGAAAATACTTCGCATATGTGGGCGACTACCACAACACGGTGATGGTGGCGACCAAGAGACGCAAGTATTTAGTAAGCTGCGACACCCCCGACGAGTTCGTGGCTGAGGTGAGCGGCCGGATTGGCAACAGGGACAGCAAATAGGCAAAAGAAAGGGTTCAAACCACCGTAACACTTGTTGCAATGATAAAAATATGCATGAAAACACCTAAATAAAGTTGGCACAAATGCAGGAAGTTAAAAAGAAAATAACTACCTTTGCACCGCAAAAAACAACGACAAACAAAATCATGGACGATTATCACGCGGAAAACTTTAACTTGTAGGTGCCGGGGAGTTGCTCACGTAAGCTGGTCCTCCACCTCAAACCATTATGGAGGATTAGCAGAATGAGAACTTACTGGAACACGGTTGGAGGGCTCACGGCCATCGACGAGTGGCAGCCCAATTGTTGGATACAAGTGACTTGTCCCACGGAAGAGGACCAGCAGATGCTGGAAGAGCAGTTCAAGATACCCGATTACTTTATCTCTGACATCAGCGATACCGACGAGCGCGCCCGCTATGAGTACGACGACGGATGGATGCTCATAATCCTCCGCATACCATACGTGAAGGAAATACGCTCGCGCACGCCCTATACCACCGTGCCGCTCGGCATCATACACAAGCGCGACGTGACCATAACGGTGTGCTACTACGAGACGAACATGATGATAGACTTCGTAAGCTTCCAGCAGAAGCGCGGCGAGGGCTTCACCGACCACGTGGACATGATCTTCCGCCTCTTTCTCTCCTCGGCCGTGTGGTACCTCAAGCGGCTCAAGCAGATAAACGGACTCATAGAGAAAGCCAAGCGCAACCTGGACCGCGAGGTGAACAACGAGTCGCTCATAGGGCTGAGCCGGCTACAGGATTCGCTCACGTACTTCATCACGTCGATACGCGGCAACGAGACGCTGCTGTCCAAGCTGAAGTTCAAGCTGCAGATAGACGAGCTCGACGCCGACCTCATAGAGGACGTGAACATCGAGATGACGCAGGCCCGCGAGACCACAAACATCTACTCGAACATCCTCGAATCAACCATGGACACATACTCGAGCATCATCAACAACAACATGAACACTGTGATGCGAACGCTCACCTCGGTGTCCATAATACTGATGTTCCCCACGCTCATAGCCAGCCTCTTTGGCATGAATCTCGTAAACGGCATGGAGCACAGCCGCTATGGCTTCGTCATCGCGCTCGTCATATCGGCTTGCATATCGGGCGTTTTCTGGTGGATTTTCCGCCATAAGAGACTTATTTAGCCTTAAAAGCACTAAAAAAAACAATGAAAATTAGGAGTTTAAAATATTTTTCTGTAAGTTTGCGGCTGAATCGTGTCCTGCCGTCGGCCATGCAAGGCAGTGGCGTAAGGGCGGCGCGCTGACGGCGCGTGGATGCGAAGGAAGTGGCATAAAACAATCACGGACTAAAAAGTTTGAATGATGGACTCTCAAGAAAACGCCCTCGAAACGGGCAAGCAGGAAGAAGTGAACAACGTGGAGGAAAGCATACAGGCGCAGGCCGCACCGGACGAGACCACCGAGGCCGCACAGGAGGAGGCCCAGGTGCCTGCCACCGAGGCCGAGGCTGAGCCTGAATACAAGAGGCACTATGCCTCGAAGAAGGAGGTGCTCGCCCGCGTAAAGGAGATAGCGCACAGCGACGAGGCCCCGGTGAAGGGCGAGGTGGACTACCTCAAGACAGTGTTCTATAAGCTCCACATAGCCGAGAGGGAAGCTAACCTGAAGAGTTACATTGACGGCGGGGGCGACCCGGAGAGCTACCACGTGCTGCCCGATGACGACGAGGAGGCCTTCAAGGCCGAGATGGGCATCATCAAGGAAAAGCGGCAGAAACTGCTCAAGGAACAGGACGAGGAGCGCGAGGCCAACCTTAAGCGCAAGCTCGACATAATAGAGAAGATAAAGGCCATGGTGACTTCGCCTGAGGAGGCCAACAAGTCGTATCAGGAGTTCAAGGCCCTGCAGCAGGAGTGGAAAGAGATAAAGAACGTTCCGGCCCCCAAGGCCAGCGAGCTGTGGCGCAACTACCAGCTCTACGTGGAGCAGTTCTATGATATGCTGAAGCTCAACAGCGAGGCTCGCGAGTATGACTTAAAGAAAAACCAGGAGACCAAGCTGCGCCTCTGTGAGGCTGCCGAGAAGTTGGCTGACGAGCCCGATGTGATTAGCGCTTTCCACCAGCTGCAGAAACTGCATCAGGAATACCGCGAGACGGGGCCCGTGGCCAAGGAACTTCGCGAGGAGATATGGGCGCGCTTCAAGGCCGCTTCGACGGTCATCAACAAGCGCCACCAGCAGCATTTTGAGCAACTTAGGGCCAAGGAGGAGGAAAACCTCGCCCGCAAGACAGCCCTCTGCGAGCGCGTTGAGGCCATCGCCGCCGAAGAAAACAAGGGCGCAGGCGACTGGGAAAAGCACACCAAGGCCATCATCGAGGTGCAGGCTGAATGGAAAACCATCGGTTTTGCGCCGCAGAAGATGAACGTTAAGATATTTGAGCGCTTCCGCGCTGCCTGCGACGATTTCTTCGGGCGCAAGGCGGAGTACTTCAAGACAATGAAGGAGGCGTTCAAGGCCAATGCCGAAAAGAAGCGCGCTTTGGTGGAAAAGGCCAAGGCTCTGCAGGACAGCACCGAGTGGCGCTCTACGTCTGACAAGCTTATCGCGCTGCAAAAGGAGTGGAAAACGATAGGCATGACGCCCAAGAAAGTGGGCGACCAGCTGTGGGAGGAGTTCATCGGGGCTTGCAACCACTTCTTCGAGGCGCGCAATGCGGCCAACCACGGGCAGCGGAGCGAGGAGCATGCCAACCTTGCAAAGAAGCGCGAGGTGATTGAGAAGCTGAAGGCCATCACTCCCGAGGCTGTGGATAATGTGCAGGAGGCTGTGCAGAAGCTCGTTGAAGAGTACAACGCCATTGGCCATGTGCCTTACAAGGAAAAGGACAAGGTGTTCGATGAGTACCGTGCCGCCCTCAACCGTGTTTACAAGGAGCTTAACGTCAGCGTGGCTCAGCGTCGCCTATCGAGCTTCAAGAACAAGCTGAAGAGCGTTGCCGAGCAGGGCGATGGGGCGCTCGACAATGAGCGCGCGCGCCTAATGAGGCAGTATGAGGCACTCAGGGGCGAGGTGCAGACGTATGAGAACAACCTCGGTTTCCTCAATGCCAAGAGCAAGAGCGGCAACAGCCTCGTTGACGAGATGAACCGCAAGGTGCAGAAACTTAAGGACGATATGAACCTGCTGCGCGAGAAGATAAAGGCCATCGATGCGCAGGACAAGGAATAGGGCATCAGTGCCATAATGGCATAGCCGCCACAAAGAGTTCCTGAGGCTCTTTGTGGCGGCTTTTCTTTTTCGCGTTGTCGGTTGTTTGCGCAGGTTGGTGACGTGGGTGTTGCCGGGTGTCGGTGATGTTGCAGGCGGATGCTGCCAAGCACTCCGCTTGCTTGGCAGCATCTTTTGGCATTCTTGTAGAGCTTTTGCTGTGCGTGAAGTGGATTTCAGTGGAAAACAAGCGTAAATCCAGCTGAAAGTCGCGAAAAACCAAAAAAATCGCGTTTCGATGAAAAAAAAGCTCCAAAAGTTTTGCAGTTATGGAAAAATGCACTACCTTTGCACTCGCAATCAGATGATAAAGCTGATGCGAACATTGGGATATGGTGTAATGGTAACACTACAGATTCTGGTCCTGTCATTCTTGGTTCGAGTCCGAGTATCCCAACAAGGAGGCTTCCAACGGAAGCCTTTTTTGTTTACCTTTATATCCGTCAATGCATGGCGGCGCAAGGTGCAGCTTGCCGCCGGTGTGGCTGATTCGGCAAAAACTTAATATTTCCCAATTTATTTTGCGCTTTTGCGTATTTGCATTAACTTTGCAACTGATTGTGCAAAGCCGTAGGCTGCCTTGGCATCATGGCATTGCCACCATCGTAAAGAGGCGCTGGGTGAATCCGTGCGCGGAGGCTGTGGCATACAGCTGCAGGGCGGCTGCAGGGCGAAGGCAAGCCGGTTGGCATCATTTTTGCACGATGAAAAGTCATAATCACATTTATTTATATTAATGGAACAAACAAAGCAATTAGTCCAGGCAATCACCAAGGGAATACAAGAGAAAAAAGGGAAAGACATAGTGATAGCCGACCTCAGCCCGATCGAGGGGGCTATCTGCCGCTATTTCGTGATTTGCGAAGGCTCGTCGCCGGCACAAGTGGAGGCCATAACCGAGTCGGTGGGCGATGTGGTGCGCATGGAGGCAGGCGAGAAACCCGTAAAAGTGGTGGGCTTGGGCAACGCCCAGTGGGTGGCCATGGACTATAGTGACGTGCTCGTGCATATCTTCTTGCCCGATGTGCGCAAGTATTACAACCTTGAGACCCTGTGGGAGGATGCCATCATCACCACAGTGCCGGATGTAGATTAAGACTGAATAATGGACAACAAGCAGAATAACCCTAAGATGAACATGCCCAAGTTCAACATGAACTGGATATATGGCATGGTCATCATTGCCCTGCTCCTGATGTGGTTCTCGGGCGGAGGGCATAAGTCGAGCGTGCAGAGCGAAGCGTCATACTCCGAATTCAAGAAGATGGTGATGGGCGGCTATGCATCTCGGATAGTTGTGAACAAGGGCAACAACACCTTGCTCATGTATGTCAAGGCCGAGCACATACGCGATGTTTTCGGCAAGGGCGTGCAGCAAACCGGCAAGGAGCCGGCTGTCTCGGTGGAGTTCGGGTCGGTCGACCAGGTGGAGGAATTCATCGACAAAGCCCGCCAGGAAAAGAAGTTCAGCGGCGATTACAGCTACGAGAACAAGGCCGACAATGAGCTGTTCACCATCTTTGTACAGCTTCTCCCGTTCATATTCTTCATCGGGATATGGATTTACTTCATGCGCCGAATGGGGGGAGGCTCTGGCGGTGCAGGAGCAGGGGGCGTATTCAGCGTAGGCAAGAGCAAGGCAAAGATGTACGAGAAGGGCGGCGAGATAAACGTTACGTTCAAGGATGTGGCCGGTCAGGCCGGGGCAAAGCAGGAGGTTCAGGAAATAGTGGACTTCCTGAAGAACCCCAAGAAGTACACAGAGCTTGGCGGAAAGATCCCCAAGGGAGCATTGCTCGTAGGCCCTCCCGGCACGGGAAAGACGCTGTTGGCCAAGGCCGTGGCCGGTGAGGCTGGCGTTCCGTTCTTTTCCATGAGCGGCTCCGACTTCGTTGAGATGTTTGTAGGCGTCGGGGCGAGCCGTGTGCGCGACCTTTTCCGCCAGGCCAAGGAAAAGTCGCCGTGCATCATCTTCATCGACGAAATTGACGCTGTGGGCCGCGCCCGCAGCAAGAACCCGGCCATGGGGGGCAACGATGAGCGCGAGAACACGCTCAACGCACTGCTCACCGAGATGGACGGATTCGGCACAAACAGCGGCGTCATCATCCTTGCCGCCACCAACCGTGCCGACATGCTCGACTCGGCACTGCTCCGTGCGGGCCGCTTCGACCGCCAGATACACGTAGACCTGCCCGACCTCAATGAGCGCAAGGCAGTGTTCAAGGTGCATCTCCGTCCGTTGAAGACCGACGAAACGGTGGATGTGGATTTCCTTGCACGCCAGACCCCGGGCTTCTCGGGTGCCGACATAGCCAACGTTTGCAACGAGGCTGCCCTCATTGCCGCCCGCCACAACAGCACTGCCGTGGGCAAGCAAGACTTCCTCGACGCCGTTGACCGCATCATAGGCGGGCTGGAGAAGAAAACAAAGATAATGACCGACAAGGAGAAAGAGGCCATTGCCATCCACGAGGCCGGCCATGCCACCGTCTCCTGGTTCACCGAGCACGCCAACCCCTTGGTAAAGGTGAGCATCGTGCCGCGTGGCCGTGCTCTCGGCGCAGCGTGGTACCTGCCGGAAGAAAGGGCCATCACCACCAAGGAAGAGATGCTCGACGAGATGTGCGCCACGCTCGGCGGGCGCGCTGCCGAGGAGCTTTTCATCGGCCACATATCCACGGGCGCGATGAACGACCTTGAGCGCGTAACCAAGAGCGCTTACGGCATGATTGCCTATGCCGGCATGAGCGACAGGCTGCCCAACGTGTGCTACTACAACAACAACGAATACAGTTTCCAGCGGCCTTACTCGGAAACCACTGCGAAAATCATGGACGACGAGGTGCTGAAGATGATAAACGGGCAGTACGAACGCGCAAAGCAACTGCTCACCGAGCACAAGGAAGGCCACGCCAAGCTTGCCAAGTTGCTTGTGGAGCGCGAGGTGATATTTGCGGAAGACGTGGAGAAGATATTCGGCAAGCGCCCGTGGGCCAGCCGTTCCGAGGAACTGCTCGAGGCGCAGCAGCGGGCAGAGGCCGAGGCCATGGCCGAGCACAGGGCAAAGGAGCTTGAAGCCCAAGGCAAGCAGCTCGGAGGCGGCGGAGAGGCAGGCAGCGATGGCGGCACCCAGGAAAATGGCGGGCAGCCCGCCCTGCCGGGCGCAGGCAGCAATGAAGCAGGCAACGACAAAACAACCAACGAGGAATGAACAACTTCATAGTTAGAGCCATCACCGGAACACTGTTCGTGGCGGCAGTGGTAGTGAGCTTTTTGAACCCTACTGCCATGGCGCTCCTCTTTGCCCTTGTCACCGGGCTGACCGTGTGGGAGTTCACGGGGCTGGTAAACCAGCTCCCAGGCGTAGACACAAACCGCATGATATGTACCGTGGCAGGGGTGTACTTCTTTCTTGCCATGGTGGGCTTCTGCAGCGCGCTCACGCCGCCCACGGTGTTCATACCCTACCTGATTACCGTCATTTACCTGCTCGTGGCCGAGCTTTACGCCAAGAACCCCGACCCCATAAGCACATGGGCGCACACGATGATGAGCCAGATCTACATCGCGCTGCCGTTCTCCATGCTTGGCGTACTGGCCTTCAGGGCTACGCCCGAGGGTACGGTATATACTTACCTCATGCCGCTGAGCGTGTTCGTGTTCCTTTGGATAAACGACACGGGGGCCTATTGCTGCGGGTCGCTGCTTGGCCGCCACAAACTCTTTCCGCGCATCAGCCCAGGCAAGAGCTGGGAAGGCTCTGTGGGCGGGGCCGTGTTCGTGGCAGCGGCAGCTGTGCTTATATGGCACATTACGGAGCTTTATGGCGTCAACGACCTGCAGCTCAGCGTGGCAGAGTGGGTGGGCCTCGGGCTTGTGGTCACCGTGTTCGGAACGTGGGGCGACCTTGTTGAGAGCCTTTTCAAGCGCACTTTGGGCATCAAGGACAGCGGCAAGATATTGCCGGGCCACGGTGGAATGCTCGACCGATTCGACTCCTCGCTGCTTGCCCTGCCCGCCGCGGTGGTTTATCTCTATACGCTTACGCTGCTCTGAGCAGGCCGCTGGGCATTTGCCATGCGCCCGTCTCCGCTTCATTTTAAGCGGTAACGGGCGCGTATTTTTTTTGTGTTGCCGTCAGTCTGTTGGCTTCGCAATAGAGCGAGCGGGCATATTTAATCTTGAAAATGTCACTGGCCGCATATCATTAACCCAAATCGGTCGTTATACTTCGCTCAGATTTCGTACTGCTGCCAGTCAGATTGCTTCCCGCTTTTGCCGAAGATGCAGCGGGCTACATCAAGAAAAAGCGGGAAGCAAGCAGGCGGCGGCAGTGCGGAAGATTGGTGGAGAGCCAACAATCGGTGTCAAGAGTGTGGTTGACGTCCTAACGACGATTTGGTTTAACTGTCGCGATAAGCATCCGCGAAGGCCTGTTTGTTCCCTAAGTATGTAAACTTTTTTGCCGATGCGGGTCTATCTGCGCAAAGTGCTGGCTTTCAGCGTATTGGCGAACGTGCCGTTTTGCCCTGCAAAACAGGCTTTTTCGCACGGCGAAACGGCACGTTTCGTCTCCCCCAATGGCCTGTTTTGCAGGGCAAGATGGCATGAGGGTCATTCCAAGTGAGGTTTTGTCATGTTTTGTTACTGTGCTGGGCGGTAGGAAGTATAGCAGGTGCGGTAGGGAAGTGATGTGGGTGCGGTAGCGAGGTGTAGGTAGCATTGTCAGTAAAAATGGTTGGCCCTTCAGTAAAGGCTATACCTTGTGGATTGGAAATCTTGAGTATCTTTGCATCATGAAGAAACGTGGTTGGCCGATGGAGGCCACGCGCCAATAATTAATTTATTATGGAAAGTAGATGCTCAAAATTAATTGCCATCGAATTGTGCGCTATTCAGGAGATGCAGGGCAAAGCCCGAAGAGGGAATGTAGCGGGCTTCACGGCCAATGAGGCTTTGGGCTGCAGCCCTGAAGAGTGCGCAAGATGGTGGCAATGATATGGAGAGAATCTAAAATAATATGATATCGATTAATTTTGAATAGCTACTTAAAGACAAGCCAGCGTGTTGGCGGCAACTCCGAGGCGCTGGCCAGGGTTGCGGTTGCCGGGGGGCGTGAACGAGCGCGGTGGCATAGTCGGCCACGCCTCGCAGCAGCAAGCCTACGAGGCTGGGCGCGCCGTGTGTGCATGATGCCATAGTGAGCAGGCCTTGCGCCGCAGGGCGTTAAAAACTGCCCCTGGGCGGCATTTTGCGGAACAAACCGTTGCCCGTGAGGGATAAATTTACTACCTTTGCGCGGCGTTACACATTAATGGTATAAGTGGCGGTGGTGAGCCTGCGGAGATAAGCAGAGCCTGCGCCGCCACTTTTTTGACTTCATCAGGCAAGGAAAGGAAACAAGGGCAAATAGATGTTTGGCAAGAACAAGGGCGACGAGCTGCTGTCGTACATCCGCGAGGGTCGCGTCATGACCCGTGCAGAGAAGCTGCGCTTGATAGCGCAGCTCAGCGTGCCGTCCATCCTCTCGCAGATGTCGGCCACGGTGATGTTCTTCATCGACGCTTCGATGGTGGGCAGCCTTGGCGCGCGGCAGTCGGCGTCGATAGGCTTGGTGGAGTCGTCCACGTGGCTGTTCAGCGGCCTGCTGGGTGCCGCCTCCATGGGATTCTCGGTGCAGGTGGCCCACGCCATCGGTGCCAACGACTTCGAGCGCGCCCGCCGCATACTGCGCCAGGGCCTGGTGTGCGCCCTCGCCTTCAGCCTGGTGCTCATGCTCCTGGGCATCGCCATCCACTCGCGCTTGCCATATTGGCTCGGCGGCGGCAGCGACATCGCTTCCGACTCATCGATGTATTTCCTCATCTTCTCGCTTGCCCTGCCTTTCTACCAGCTGCAGAATCTGTCGGGGAGCATGCTCAAGTGCAGCGGCAACATGAGGGTGCCGAGCATGCTCAACATACTCATGTGCCTGCTCGACGTAGTGTTCAACTACTTCTTTATATTCATCGCAGGCCTTGGCGTGCCAGGGGCCGCGCTCGGCACGTTGTGCGCCATAGCCGTGTCGGCCTCGCTGATGGCGTGGTCGCTGCTGTTCCGCTCGCCCTACCTGGCCCTCAAGGGGCGGCCCGGCTCGTTCAGGCCCACGGCCGACTGCGTTGGCACGGCGTTCAAGATAGGCGCGCCCATGGGCCTCCAGCAGATACTGATGGGCGGTGCGCAGATTGTGAGCACGGCCATCGTGGCCCCGCTGGGCAACATCTCGATAGCCGCAAATACCTTCGCCATAACAGTGGAGAGCCTGTGCTACATGCCCGGCTACGGCATAGCCGACGCCGCCACCACGCTCGTGGGGCAGGGCATTGGGGCAGGCCAGCGCGCCCTCACGCGCAGTTTTGCCCGCCTGTCGGTGGGCATGGGCATGGTGGTCATGACGTTCATGGCTGTGCTCATGTACGTCTTTGCCCCCAGCATAATGTCGCTGATGACCCCCGTCGAGGCCATCCGCGGCCTGAGCGTGGCCGCGCTGCGCATAGAGGCGTTCGCCGAGCCTATGTTTGCGGCCGCCATCGTGTGCTACGGGGTGTTCATAGGCGCGGGCGACACGCTCAAGCCCGCCGCCATGAACCTGTTCAGCATGTGGGCCGTGCGCCTTTCGCTGGCCGCCGCGCTGGCTCCCCACTACGGGCTGCGGGGCGTTTGGACGGCCATGGCCATAGAGCTTACGTTCAGGGGATGCATCTTCCTGCTGAGGCTTTTCAAGGGCGGATGGATGAAAGGCATACCACAAAAACATACGATATGAGCCGACTTGCATTTTCTCTGTTTTTCCTCATGGCTGGCGTGGCCTGCGCGCTTGGCGCCGGGCGCAAGGCCGTGGTCATGGAGACCACGGTAGGCAGCTTGCGCATAGAGCTGTACGACGAGACTCCCGTCCACCGTGACAACTTCCTGAAGCTTGTGCGCAGCCACTTCTACGACAGCCTGCTGTTCCACCGCGTGGTGCGCAACTTCGTGGTGCAGGCGGGCGACCCCGCCAGCAAAAACGCCGAGCCGGGCAGCCTGCTCGGCGGCGGGACCCTGCCTTACCGACTGCCAGCCGAGGTGAGGCTGCCACGGCTGTACCACAAGCGAGGCGCAGTGGCCATGGCACGCGAGGCCGACGACATGAACCCCAGCCGCGAGTCGGACGCCTGCCAGTTCTACATCGTGTGGGGCAAGCGTCACTCCACAGCCGTGGTGGAGGCTGAACGAGAGCGCATCGACACCCTTGGCGGCGGGGCTGCAATGTCTGACGAGATGTTTGAGACGTACAGGAAGGTGGGCGGCCTGCCGCAGCTCGACGGCCTCTACACCGTGTTCGGCGAAGTGACCGACGGCATGGACGTAGTGGAAAAGATGCTTGGCGCACTGACCGACGACAACGACCGCCCGCTCGCTGACATAAGGATAATCTCCGCCAGGGTGGAGGAGTGATGCCGCATTCGGCCTGCCGGCAGTCGTGCCGCGGCCCCTTAGCCGCCTGCTGTGGGCAAAAAGGGGCTGCTTTGTTTTGCTTTTAGCCAAACATCAACTAACTTTGCACCCATCATGAAGCAAGTAAAGCCTAAGAAAAACCTCGGCCAGCACTTCCTGACCGACCTCGACATAGCGCGGCGCATAGCCGACACCGTTGACGCTTGCCCCGGAATACCCGTACTGGAGGTGGGGCCGGGCATGGGCGTGCTTACGCAGTACCTCATCGTGAAGCCCCGCGAGGTGAAGGTGGTGGAGATAGACGCCGAGTCGGTGGCATACCTGCACGAGCGTTTTCCGGCCCTGGCCGACCGCATAGTGGCCGCCGACTTCCTCCGCATGGACCTCTCCGAGGTGTTCGGTGGCAGGCCGTTCGTGCTCACCGGCAACTATCCTTACGACATTTCGTCGCAGATTTTCTTCAAGATGATAGACAACCGGCAGCTCATACCGTGCTGTACGGGCATGATACAGCGGGAGGTCGCCCAGCGCATGGCCTCAGCCCCGGGCTGCAAGGCATACGGCATACTGAGCGTGATGACGCAGGCTTGGTATGACGTGGAATACCTGTTTACTGTTGACGAGGGCGTGTTCAATCCCCCGCCTAAGGTGAAGAGTGCCGTGATACGCATGACCCGCAACGCGCGCACCAGCCTCGGGTGCGACGAGGCGCTGTTCCGCCGCGTTGTAAAGACGGTGTTCAACCAGCGGCGCAAGATGCTCCGCGTGAGCCTGCGTCCTTTGTTTGGCGGGCAGACCCCGTCTCCGGGCTTTTTCGATGGCCCGCTTATGACCATGCGCCCCGAGCAGCTCGGCGTTGGCCAATTTGTGGAACTAACCAACATGGTGGCCCGTGAGGCAGGCTCGGCCTTGCATGGCGGCAATGTCCGTTGAGGCTCTGTGTGCGGCCACATTATTTGATATATGTCAAAAACAAGCTGATTTTATGTTATAAAACATATTTCTCGCTTTGTCAGTTCGCCAAAACCCACTACCTTTGCACCGTCAAAAGACAAAAAGAAAGATTAGCATAAGGTAATAAGATATAGGGTAGCACATAGGTAATAAGGAAGGTACTTAAGATTTACAGTTAACGCTCAATAGGCAAAAGAGGTATTGGTCAAGGTAAGGATTTCAGGATGACAAACCTTTGTATGAGAAAGGTAGGAAGGTTGTTTAAGATGATGTAAATCCTGTTTGCAGCGAAAGCTGCAACAGGTATGGGGGTGGGAACCATCAAGAACCCCACTTCTCATTTTAGATTGAAGTATGGATTTTAGGGTTATATAATGGGCGGACGGCATCGATGCGAATCGATGTCCGTCCGTTTTTTCATGCCTTCCCCACGGCTCGTTGGCTCGGCTTTGGGTCAGCTTTAGCCTCCTTGCTTGGTGGTGGGCGCAAGGTGTGGCAGTTGGCATTGCTGCATCCAATGTTTATGCATTGGTGCGTGTATCCCCATTGCGCTTTATGCATAGCCAGGCAAGCCTGCCGTGGGCACTTGTGCGTTGCAGGCGGGTTGTTTCATCGCCTTTGCTTGTTTGCGCCGGGCAGGCTTAGCGGCAGTTCACAATCAATGACTTTGTATCGAATTTTATGGTTGTGTGCGTACACAATTGTGCCGTGTCCGCACACAGTATGTTGATTTAAGTCAAAAGAAAGGCAATGTTTTGAAATCTGCAGGTGCAAAAGTGGCGGCCTTTCGGCAATCGTTGTAACTTTGCATCGTGAAAAGGTTGATGATGAATAGAGATACGAAGATATAAAAAAATATGTAAGGTAATGATGAGGAAAGGTAGAAAGGCTGTCAGCAAAAAGTCAGGATGAGCGGCTGCTTGATGGCGGCCAAACAACGAAAAAATCAAGAAGGAATAGTCAAGGATAGGTAAGATGGAAGATTGTAAGGATAACAAACGATAGTGATCGTGATTTCGTCGTGAGACGGGTTGGTACTTAAGTTTAGGTTAATAGGTATTGAGAATCATGGCCGTTTGCCGCCGGCAACGGATGCACTGTGCGGCGGCCATGGCGAAAGGTAACGGGCATGGGCGCGCGAAGCCCGCCGTACCTTTGTTTCAGAAGAAGGTTTTTAGTTATTGATATCGTTTAGTTGCAGTTCCGGGGACGTGAGTCTTAGGGCTGCTTTTTTTGTTTCAGGCAGTAGGTGGGGCCGTTGCGCGGCCACGGCTGCGGCAGTTGCGGCAGCGCAGTGTACTGCTGATGGGGCTGCTCTGTGGCGTCGGCGTGGCGTAGGTGGCGTCGCCGAATTGCGCAGTGGCAGTATGCCGGATTTTAACAAATGATTGTTAAACGGATGCTTCCCTTCCCTTTTTCCTAACAGCCTGGCCCACAACTACTTGCAAAACTGGCCGTTTTGGCTTGCCAAACAGGCCGTTTGAGGCTGCCAAATGGCCTGTTTCGCCTTGCGAAACCGCCCGTTTTGCACTGCCATTTGGCATGGCCCTGCCAATGCTCGCGGCGAGGCATGAGTGAAGTTGCATATTTTTAACTGCAATCGGAGCGTAAGGGCTCGCTCAGACTTAGTGCCGCTGCCAGGCTGATTGCTTTCCGCCGTTTGACAGAGTTGAGCGGGCTAAATGATCAAAGCGTCAACAAAAAGCAGCCGGAAAGACACCGCAGGCCATGGGCAAAGTGGGCATCAGGCATGGAATGAGTGCTGCTGTAAAAAATCGAAGCAGTTTCTTAAGTATGACGGAAGTAAGTGTTGTGAAAATAAAGCGGCCGCCAATGCGATGTTCTCGCGGGATTTTAGTAAGTTTGCAGCCGTGAAAGCAGACAGCGGAACTACTACTGACGAAGAGCGCCAGCGCCTGGCGCGGAGCCACATCATGGCGGCTATACACAGCCGGGACACCAAGCCCGAGCTGATAGTGCGCCGCTATCTCTTTGCGCGGGGCTTCCGCTTTCGCCTGAACCACCCGCGGCTGCCGGGCAGGCCCGACATAGTGCTGCGCAAGTATCGCACGGTGATCTTCGTCAATGGCTGCTTTTGGCACGGCCACGACTGCCCGGCCTTCCACCTGCCCAAGACCAACGTGGACTTCTGGCGGCGGAAGATAGAGCGCAACCGCCTGCGCGACGCCAGCGTGCAGCGGCGGCTTGCCGCCATGGGCTGGCACTGCATAACCGTATGGGAGTGTGAGCTGAAGAAGGAAAGGCGCGCCGGCACGCTCCTCTCGCTTGAGTATACGCTCAACCGCATCTACCTGCGCGACCGCGAGGTGCGCTATGCCCCGCCAGAGGAAGAAAGCCTCATGGCTGCCGAGCCTGAGCCGTGAGCGCCGCGCCGGCTGCCGCCCCTGCGCATGGCAGGGAGCTGTGGCAGCTGCGTTTGCCATTGTTTCAACCTGCAAACTCGTTGAAATGCCATGGCGTTCTGCATGGCTCTGACCCGTAGGCCGGTGTCATTCAATCCTTATCCCATCGTTGACAAGGTATGCATCCCAGAATGGTGATGTGAGCGAGCTTGCCCTATCTTTGCTCAGCCAAAACTTAATGTCGTTCAACCGGTCTTTCATCAGCGACTTGAACTGCTTTGGCAGCAACTTCTTAAGCCCTGTGGCATGGTATTGGTTGTCATCGATGAATATCACAGGAACATTCTTCATCCTTAGCTTGTTGTGCTTCACGAACACTGGAAGCAGTATTTCGGAGAACATCCCGAATGTCCTGTTGTAGTAAGCGTAGGGCATGGTCTTGATGTATTTCCTTGCCTTGAAGAGGATGCTGAACAAGAACTCGTTATACTGGCAGAACAAATCCCAAGGCATTACAGCCATGTTGAAGTTGTAGCTTTTGTTCCCGTTGAGATAGTTGAGCATCGTGTTCTCGTATTCGGGATAGAGCGACAAAAATACACGGAGGTATATTTGGGTTTGTTCCTCGGTCATGAACCTGGAAAACTTTTCAAACACAGACTCCCTTGAGGTGGCTGGCTTGGGCATAATGATGTCGTAGCCCTCAAGCAATTTAGGGATAAGCGATGTGTCTATGTCATTGTGGCTCACGCTTTGCTGGTAGTACATCCAGGCCGCCCCGCCTGAAAACTTGAAGAACCTTCGGTAATGGCAAAGCCCTATTGTATCTACGCCAGTGAGATTCTTCCACGCCCAGTATTGTGCGGTAAGCTCGCAGAAGAAAGGGTTTAGTTCGCTGATGTTGTCGCCGCTGTCGTCCCCCGTCATGCCGAGAGCTTGTTTTGATAGTTTCTTGCCAACGTGTATGGGCATGAAATTGGTGTCGTGCGGCAGTTCTGCTTGTTTGTGGCAGCATACGAGTATTTTGGTGTTCATGTGTCTTAGTTTTTGAATTTGTTCATGACTTTTTCTACGATGGGGGCCATGTCGTAATATTTGTATTCGGCGAGTCGCCCCCCGAAGATAACGTTTCCTTCTTGGTCGGCCAGGGCCTTGTACTTGGCGTAAAGCTCGGAGTTTGCCCGGTCGTTCACGGGATAGTAAGGCTCCATGCCGTCTTCCCATTCTGTGGAGTATTCCTTGGATATCACTGTCTTCGGGCAGTCGTACACATCGCGTCCGAACATCTCGAAATGCTTGTGCTCTATGATGCGGGTGTAGGGTACGCTGCGCTCTGTGTAGTTGACGACCGCGTTGCCCTGGAAGTTAGGCTTGTCTATTATTTGCTCATCGAACCTTACCGTGCGGTAGTTCAGCTTGCCGAACCGGTAGCCGAAGAACTCGTCAATCTTGCCGGTGAACACAATCTTGCAGGCAATGTTCTCCCAATGCCGGCGGTCTGCGAAGAAGTCTGCGCCAGTCTTGGTCTCCACACCGCTGAGCAGCCCGGCTATGAGCTTGTTGTATCCTCCGATGGGTATGCCTTGGTAGAGGTCGTTGAAATAGTTGTTGTCGAACACCATGCGCACCGGCAGCCGCTTGATGATGAACGCCGGCAAGTCTGCGCATTCGCGCCCCCATTGCTTCTCGGTGTAGCCTTTTATTAGCTTTTCGTAGATGTCGTGGCCTATCAGCACTTGGGCCTGCTCCTCAAGGTTGCGTGGCTCGGCGGCCCCGTCGGCCTGCATCCTGGCCACGGCGTCGGCTCTTTGGCGGTCTATCATGGCTTGCGCTTGCTCGGGTGTGGTCACGCCCCACATTTGGTAGAAGGTGTTCATGTTGAACGGGAGGTTGTACAGCTTGCCCTTGTAGTTGGCCACGGGAGAGTTGGTATATCTGTTGAACTCCACTATAGAGTTGACAAACTCCCACACTTCCTTGTTGGAGGTGTGGAATATGTGCGCCCCGTATTTATGTACATTGATGCCTTCGATGTTCTCGCAATAGACGTTGCCGCCCAAGTGCTGCCGCTTGTCGATTACGAGGCACTGTTTGCCCCGCTGCCTCGCGAAGTATGCGAACGTGGCCCCAAACAGTCCGGAGCCAACGATCAGGTAGTCGTATTTTCCCATTCTCGTTATTTTGTTTTGCGCCTCCACTTGTTGGCGATGGCGCTTGTTATCATCTTGGCTATCTCGTCGTGCAGTGCCATGAGGCACGCCCCGTAAGTCATTATCCCGGCCACCACCATCGCAAGGAGCGTGGCCAGATTGCTCCACCCTTGGCGGCCGATGGCGAAAAGGGCCAGGCCCATCACTGCTGCGGCAGCGATGTAGTTGAGGTATTGGCGCTTCACGAGCGTTATTGGTATGTATTTCCTGCCTATTGCGTACATGGAGCCGGTCACCACCATCTCTGTAGCTGCGAAGGCCGCGGCTGTGCCGTACTGTGCGAAGCGGGGTATAAGCAGCAAGTTGAGCGTTACGTTGGCGACAGCTCCAAGGAACGTGCAGGCGATTACGAGGTTTATCTTGCCGAGGGGATAGAGTATCTGCATGCCCAGTACTCCCGATATGCCTATCGATACTATGTTTACTGCCACTATCTGTGACGCGAGGATGGATGGGGCGAAGCCGTCGCCGCTGAGCAGCAGCACACCGCTGCGGCTCGTGAAGAACAAGCCTACGGCAAGGGGGATGGATATGGCGATGATGAAGTCGTATGACTTTTGCACCACGGCCTTGAACTCTTCGAGCCTATTTTCTGCCACAAGGTTGGAAGCCCGCGGCAGCATAACCGCACCGAGTGAGCTGGACACGCTCATGGTGATGGACATTAGCCTTGTGGCTGCGGTGAAGTAGCCTACCGCAGCTACGCCTTTCATGAATCCGAGCAGCACTGTGTTGAGCTGCAGGTATATGCTCGTGATGACGGTGAACGCGAAGATGTGTAGCGCGGGCTTTAGGTGGCGGGCAGGCTTTAGCTTCCTGAGGCTCAGGCTCTTGCGGTTTATGAAGTGCCTGAGGCGGGCGAAGTTGAAGATGTTGCCGCCAAGAACGCCGAACACGTTGTAGGCTCCATACCACATGATGTCGTCTTTTGTCTTTACGAAAACGAACAGCAGGACGACAGACACCGACTTGACCACGAGTCCGCGCACAGCGATGTATTTGAAATCTTCAGTACCTTGATAGAACCATTCGCAGCCTATGGCCGTGAAGAAGATGGTGGCGCTCAAGAGGAGAAACAGCGGAATGTTTGCCTGTACGTCGGCCACGGTCATGCATATCACCGCCACGGCCACGTAGCCTGCCATCGTCAGCATGGCATGGAGCAACAGTATCTCCACGGTCACAGACGACATCTTGGCCGGGTCGTTCCTTACCTTTGCCACTTCGCGTATGGCGTACATCGGTATCCCAAGGCAAGTGAACAGGCTGATGTATGATATGATGGAGCTGAAGAACTGCACTTGCCCGATGCCGTCCGCCATCATGATGCGCGAAGCGTATGGGAACGTAATCAGCGGAAAGAGCAACTTCGACAGTGAGTCGGCCAAGTTAAATATGTAGTTAGACTTTATGGACCGTGGCATATCGCTCGTTGGTGGCTTGCTGGCATTGTTTTGCCGCCATGCTTGGCAGCAGTTGCAAAGTTAGCGTAAAATATTTTAAGCGACAAACTTTTTTTGATTCAAAATTGGTTTTCTGTGGCTTGGGGGCTCTTTCTGTCGCCGTGGCTCTGCTTAGTAGCTCTTTGGATTGTTCCGTCCAATGGTTTGCCGTGGATTGCCGTGATGTTTCTTTGTTATTGTTCCGCAGGGCTTGGCGGGCAAAATGACGGGAGCTACGGCAAAAGAACAGCCGGAAAGGACACCGCACGCCATGGGCAAAGGGGCATCGGGCATAGGATGAGTGATGCTGTAATAACTCAAAAACAGTTTCTTAGGGCTGCACCTGGCAGCGGGATGGCGCCTTTGGCGAGCCTTGCTGCGCGTTTGTTCGGATGCCGCTTTTGTCATGTTTTTTCGTTTTCTGCGCCAGCTTGGCTAACTATCTGGCTTACAAGCCTTTGCCATTGCGGTCGTTTTGCGTTGCGATATAGGCCGTTTCGCCTTGCAAAACAGCCCATCTTGCAGCCCCAAACGGCCTGTTTCGCGGCTTGAAATGGCCTGCCATGCTTTATGGAAGCATATATGTCAATGTTTTTCGCAGTGCCGGGTGTAATGCGGTATAAGGGCCGTTTGGTGTTGCCATGCCTGTCCGGCCTGCCGTGGCAGGCCCGCTCGGCCAGCCTGGGTGCGGTGCATCGCTTCTTGATGTAGGTCAACCTGAATGTCAATTCTTTCAGTCTAAATATCAAATAGCAATGTTGATTTAGCAAAGATGGATGTATTTTTGCAAGCAATATAATTTAATACATAAAACAAAAAATGGACAGTATATTGGTTGGTCGTGAAGCCTTGAAGAAGGAAATCGACAAGATAGCAGAAGTGGCCGGGTATCTCTGGCAGAACGGTTGGGCCGAGCGCAACGGCGGCAACATCACCGTCAACATCACTGACCTCGTGGACGACGGCATACGCCAGCTGCCAGCCATCAGCGAAGTAAAGCAGATAGGCGTAAAGCTGCCCGCCCTCAAGGGCTGCTACTTCTATTGCAAGGGTACGGGCAAGCGCATGCGCGACCTCGCCCGCTGGCCCATGGACAACGGGAGCGTAATCCGCATACTCGATGACTGCGAGAGCTACGTCATCATAGCCGACAGCCCCGTGCAGCCCACGAGCGAGCTGCCGTCGCACCTCACCGTCCACGCTCACCTCATTGAGACCGGCTCGCCATACAAGGCCACCGTACACACCCACCCGATAGAGCTTGTGGCAATGAGCCACTCAAAGAAGTTCCTCGGCAAGGACGTGCTCACCCGGATTCTATGGAGCATGATTCCCGAGACCAAGGCGTTCTGCCCGCTGGGCCTGGGCGTGGTTCCCTACGAGCTGCCCGGCTCAAACAAGCTGGCCGACGCCACGCTCAAGGAGCTTGAGGACTACGACGTGGTGCTATGGGAGAAGCACGGCGTGTTTGCCAAGGGCCTCGACGTGATGGACGCTTTCGACCAGATTGACGTTCTCTCCAAGAGCGCCAAGATTTACATCGACGCCAAATGCATGGGCTTTGAGCCTGACGGCATGACCGACGAGCAGATGGCCGAGATGACAAGGGCGTTCAACCTGCCCAAGTGAGCAAACAACTACTGACAACATATAACACTCATTATTACTTACTTTTGATAAACCAAGGGTCCCGTGGCTGTGAAGTTACGGGACTTTTTTTGTCCACGTGGCCCGTTGGCGAGGGCCGGGCTGTTGTTGGCCTAAGGATTGTGGGGCTGTGGCCTGGGCGATGCCGATGCTGACGATGTGGCGCAGGACACGCTGCTGCGCTTGTGGACGCTGCATTCGCCTACGATGTGGCCATGTGCAGGGCCGACAGCTTGGCGGAGGTTGAGCTGCGGCAGATGGCCAGGCAGCAGGCTTTGGCTATGGAATTCGTCGAGGCTTTGGGCGAGATTCAGTCTGAGGCCGCTGACAGGACCCTGGCCGCCGTGGGTGGTGAAGGACGCAGTGAAGATATTGTTTACTGATAATATAAAACTAATTGCTTATGAAGAGAAGTGTTCTTTTATGTGCGGCCGGCCTTGCGCTGGGCTTCGCGCCGGTGCGCCTTGCCGCACAGCACAGCATGGGCGAGGCCATACAGGGCTATGCTGAGGTGCGCACGGGCACCGATTATTTCATGTCGAGCATCCGCACGTGGCCGGATAGCACAGTGCGCGGAGGCATGCTGTATTCAAAGGGCTATTACTTCGGCATTCCGGAGAAAAAGCTCGGCGTGTTGCTCGACCCCATAAGGCGGGCCTATGAGTCCGACCGCGGCTCGGCATACGTGAGCTTTGAGAAGGATGTCCGCTCCCCGGCCAAGGATAAGATGGATGTGGCCTATGGCAAAAACATGGAGCTTACGGTGTCGTTTGGCGACCGGCCAAACTGCAATTGCCTTGTGCTTGCCGTGCGCGACACGGTGAACGCCGGCAAGAGATACGTCTACGGCATAGAGTGGCATGCCGACCCCGACAAGCGCAAGCACGTGCTCGGCAGCATGTTCGTCATTCATGGGGCCGACCCGCAGCAGCTCGCAGGCAGGCGGCAGGCCGCGCTGTCGCCTACGGCGGCACAGCTGGAGGCCATTGAAAAGCTCGCCGCAATGTCGCCAGGAGAGCTTGCCGGACTTGATGCGGCACTGCGGAGCGACATAGAAGACATAGCCGCGATGAGCCGCATGATGCTCAAAAATGCTTCTGCCGAGGCTACCGCGAAGGATACCATAGCCACTGAGGACGATTTTCTGGATATGTTTGAGAAGCTTCGTTATGCATACATCAAGGCCGTCAAGGGCGCGACAAGTCGATGATGCCGGCCAGTCTTGCCCGCAAGATGCTTGACTTGTGCCGCAAGCACTCCCGGTTGGTGTCGGAGTCTGTGCGTGAGAATGCTCTTACCGCTGGCTTGGTGGACATGGTTCAGGCGTCGAAGGATAACTATCTGATGCTTTTGCTCAATGAGGCTGTAACGATCATGGGCGAACGTTAAGGCACTACCAGCATCAGCCGGCAGAAAAATCCCCGCCGCAGGCATGAGTCGCCACGGCGGGGATTACGCATTTCTTGCCGGTCATCCCATAACTGATTATATCAGCTGTGGCAGGAACGACGATATGATGAGCACGATGATGCCCACTATGAGCACTCCGATGGTCTTTGGCGAGCAGCCTTTCCACTCCTTGAGGATGATGCCCCACACGTTTGAGAACACCACGTTGAGAGCCATGAGGATGCAGAACGCGAGCGTGGTGAGCGTAGGCGAGGAGGTGAGGAAGCCCTTGCCGAGCGACAGTCCGAAGAACTGGCTGTACCACAGTGCGCCTGCCAGCAGGCAGAACACAATGTTGTTGCCCCACACGCCAGCTTTCTTGTAGTCGCCCCAGGTGTTGTTCTTGCTGTTCTGGTAGAAGCAATAGATGGCGTTGGTTACGAAGCCGCCCAGCGTAACGAGCATCGTGGCGGGCAGCGTTTTGTACATATCGGGAGTGAGGTCGCCGAAGTTGATGTCCTTGCCAAACTCCAGGCCCACGTTGAAGCAGCCGCTCATGAAGCCGGCAAGCAGGGCGATGGCCAGTCCTTTGGTGAAGTTGAAGTCCTTCACGGCCTCGCGCTTCGCCTCCTCGGAGAGCGAAGAGGCCTTCATAGAGCCGGCCACGCCTATGATGGCGATGCCGAGCAGGGTGACCACCACGCCGAGTATGACGGCGAAGGTGAGCGAGCTTAGCGCATTGAGCTCGGGGAAGAAGATGTTGAGCAGCACCGGGCCCATTATCGTTCCGAGGCCGGCGCAGGTGCCGAGCGATATGCTCTGGCCCAGGGCCACGCCCAAGTAGCGCATGGAGAGGCCGAAGGTGAGCCCGCCAACGCCCCATAGCACGCCGAAGAGTATGGTCATCCAGATGTTGAACGAGGCCTCGGCCGTGAACAGCTCCATGAGGCTGCGGCCCGCCGGGACGGCCAGCAGCGCGCCCAGCAGCGGCAGCACGAGCCATGCGAACACGCCCTGCACAATCCAGTAAGACTCCCAGCTCCAGTCCTTTATCTTGTTTATAGGCACGTAGCAGCTCGACTGGCAGAAGGCTCCCACGGCTATTATGAGCAGTCCTATGACTATGTCCATTGTGATGTCTTTATTTAAGGAATTAAAGGAGTTACACGAAGTCAGAAGCAGTTAGGGGGCCGATGCCCGGCAGAATGCGTCTGCCCTGCCGGCATGGCTGTTGCCCTCTAACTCCCTCTAACTTCTTTTAACTCCTTTAACGCGTTTGTTTGTTATTGTGTTATGCGCGCTTTGAGGTTACGTCGGCCTCATACTTCTCAACGTCGGCGATGAATTCGTCGCCCACGGGAACGTTGTTGCGCAGGCAGAACTCGTCGTACACGGCGTTCCAAGGCATTGCCTTCTCCTCCTCGAGCAGGGCCAGGCGCTCGAAGCCCTTGCCCTCGGCCTCATACTTGCGCAGCGTTGCCAGCGGCTCGAGCAGTGCGCGGAGCATGCACTTCTGTGCGGCGCGGCTGCCGATGACGTAGGCTCCGATGCGGTTGATGGAAGCGTCGAAGTAGTCGAGTCCGTAGTGAACGCGGTCCAGGGCGCCGGCGCGAACGATCTCCTGGAAGAGGTCGAGCGTGGGGTCGTCCATGATTGTGACGTGGTCGGAGTCCCAGCGGATGGGGCGGCTCACGTGGAGCATCAGCTCGGGAACGTAGAGCAGCATGGCCGAAACCTTGTCGGCAACGCTCTCCGTGGGGTGGAAGTGGCCTGTGTCGAGCGTTATTATCTTGTTGTTCTGTGCGGCGTAGGCCGTGTAGAAGTCGTTGGAGCCAACGGTGAAGCTCTCAAGGCCGATGCCGAACACCTTCGACTCGATGCAATCCTTCATGTTGTCGTACTTCGTGGCGAATATCTCGTCGAGCGACTGCTTGAGCAGCGAGCGGTAGAGGTACTTGTCCACTGTCTGGTCCTTGCTTCCGTCGTGCACCCAGATGTTCATGATGCAGGGGTCGCCCTGTGCCTTTCCGATGGCCTCGGATATTTCGCGGCAGCGCTTGGTGTGCTCAATCCAGAAGTTGCGTATGCCGTCGTCGGGGTTGGCCAGCGAGAGGTTGCCGCTCTTGGGGTGGGAGAACGACGTGGAGTTGAAGTCGAGCTTCATGTTGTTTTCCTTTGCCCACTCTATCCAGCTCTGGAAGTATTCGGGCGTAACCTCGTTGCGGTCAACCACCTTTCCCTTGAAGTCGCCGTATATCTCGTGGAGGTTGAGGCGGTGGGTGCCGGGGATGTACGACTTGGCCTTTACTATGTCGGCGCGCAGTTCGTCGATGTTGCGTGCTGCTCCGGGGTAGTTGCCGGTGGCTTGTATGCCGCCGGTGAGTTCGCCGGCCTGCACTTCAAATCCCTTTACGTCGTCGGCCTGCCAGCAGTGGAGGCTGAGGTGGAAGTCTTGCATTTGCTCCAACACTTTCTCGGTGTCAACACCCATGGCTGCGTAGCGCTCCTTGGCTATCTCGTAAGCCTTCTGTACTAATTCTGATTTCATTTCGCTTTAGGTTTTGTTTTGTTTATTTTGTTTGTTGCTTGTCAGTCAGTCTTTTTTGCCGGCCGTTATTTGCAGGAATCGTTCGTAGGCGTTGTCCCAGGCGTCGCGCTCGGCCGGTGCAAACCGCTTGAGCTCTATGCTGGCGGCGATGATGCGGCGCATGTCCCAGATGTCGGCCACGTCGCCCGCGGCCTTAGCCTGCAGCATTATGTTGCCTATGGCCGTTCCCTCCTGCGGCCCGGCCAGCACCTCTATGCCGAGCGAGTTGGCCGTAAACTGGTTGAGGTATGCGTTGAGCGAGCCTCCGCCTATGATGTGGAGTACCTCGATGGGGAACGAGGCCATCTCGCGCAGGTAGTTGAACACTTGGCGGTAGCGCAGGGCGAGCGAGTCGAATATGCAGCGGCATATCTCGGCGTAGCCTTGGGGCACGTGCTGGCCCGTTTGGCGGCAGTAGTCCTGTATGGCGCTTACCATCGACGTGGGGTTGGCGAACATCGGGTCGTCGGGGTTGATTATGCTCTGGAAGGCGGGCTGCCTCATGGCGGCGGCCTGCAGCTCGGCGTGCGACTTTGGCGCGTCGGTCCATTCCTTGCGGCAGCGTTCGTAGAGCCACATCCCGCAGATGTTCTTCAGGAAGCGCGTGGTTCCCTCGATGCCGCCCTCGTTGGTGAAGTTGCGCTCGTAGCTCAGGTCGTTGATGATGGCGTTCTTGGTCTCGATGCCCATCAGGCTCCATGTGCCTGAGCTGAGGTAGGCAAACTTCTCGTCCTTGGCAGGCACGGCTGCCACGGCGCTTCCCGTGTCGTGGCCTGCCACGGCTATCACCGGCACGGGCCCCAGGCCCGTCATCTGCTGCACCTCCTTGGTGAGCACTCCTATCTCGGTGGCGGGGTTCACCATGCGCCCGAAGTTGTCGCGCGTTAGGCCTACGCTCTGCAGCAGCTCCTCGTCGAGCTGCTTGGTGCGCGGGTCGAGCATTTGGCTGGTTGAGGCTATTGTGTACTCGCATACCATCTTGCCCGTGAGCATGTAGCTCAGCGCGTCGGGTACGAAGAGTATCTTGCCGGCGTTCTTGAGCGCCGAGTCGCCGTTCTTGCGCATGGTGTAGAGCTGGAACAGCGAGTTGAAGTTCATGAACTGTATGCCCGTGATGTCGTAGACGCGCTCCTTGCCCACGGCGTGCTCAAAGTAGTCCTCCATCATGCCGAAGGTGTGGGGGTCGCGGTATGCTATGGGGTTGCGCAGCGGCGCGCCGTCGTCGCCCACGCACACGAAGTCCACTCCCCACGTGTCGATGCCTATGGAGCGTATGGGCAGCTTGCGCTGCGCTGCGAGCTTCAGTCCTTTTATTATCTCGAAGTATAGGGCATAGATGTCCCAGTAAAAGTGGCCGCCGGTCTCTATGAGGTTGTTGTCGAAGCGTGTCAGCTCTTCAAGCTCTATCTTGCCCCCGGCGAGGGTGCCGATTATCGTCCGGCCGCTCGTTGCGCCCAGGTCTA
The DNA here is from genome assembly GCA_944319915.1 of uncultured Prevotella sp. Lineage (GTDB taxonomy): Bacteria > Bacteroidota > Bacteroidia > Bacteroidales > Bacteroidaceae > Prevotella. Next base: position 54,869 of record CALUEY010000007.1, read on the forward strand.
CGGCAAAGAAATACTTTTTATCTTCCATTTTTTTAGTATGTTGGCAGTGGTTGTATAAAGATTCTACGAATGCAAAGTTAATGATTTTATCCTAAAAACCGATATGGTTATTTGATTTTCTTGCTAAAAGTTTTGATATGCCCGGGGTTGCCCGGCTGCGGGCCGCGCAGGCCGTTGCAAGCCTGCTTTTGTAAGATTGCTTTACCGTTCCCTGCCGCTTGTGCAATTGCCTGGCTGCCAGCGCGTTGCGAAACGGGCCGTTTTGGGATGCGAAACGGGCTGTTTCGGGTTGCCGAACGGCCCGTTTGGCGCTGTAAAATAGGCCGTTTTGCGCATCGGGGAGGCCGCCGCTGTTGGTCTGCGGCGGCTTTGTAAGGCTTTTTTGCATGGCAGCCCCCCTCCACTGCCTGCCCGGCAGCGCGTTGGCCCCGCCGCAGGTGGCGATTGGCTTCAGCGGCTTCGTGCCGCACTGGAGTTGGGCCTGCGGCATACATTATTAAATATGTAGGGAGAAAAATTAGGTGGCGGGCTGCACAGAGGGGCGTGGCCGAAAACGATTACGCACATATTTTTGCCATATCGACATTGCAATTGGAATATTATTGCTATCTTTGCGGCGACAATAATAAAACTAATAAATAAACACCTAAAATGTCAACACTAACACTTTCAATCGTGGTCGTCTTCGTGTTCGGCTATCTATGCATAGCCCTCGAGAGCCTGACCAAAGTAAACAAGGCGGCAGTGGCGCTGCTGATGTTCGTGGCCTGCTGGACGCTCTTCATGGTATCCCCAGGCAGTTATATACCTGAAGCCGTGGGCGACAACGTAGCAGGCGCAGTGAGCACGGTGATGGAGCGCCACCTGGGCAGCACTGCCACCACGCTGTTCTTCCTCATGGGCGCAATGACCATCGTGGAACTGGTGGACCAGAACGGGGGCTTCAACTTCGTGCGCGGCATCATCGCGGCCAAGAGCAAGCGCGCCCTGCTATGGCGCATAGCCTTCATAACATTCTTCCTTTCGGCCATACTCGACAACATGACCACCGCAATCGTCATGGTGATGATACTGCGCAAGCTCGTGGCCGACCACAAGGACCGCATCATCTACGCCTCGCTCGTGATCATCGCCGCCAACGCCGGTGGGGCATTCTCGCCCATTGGCGACGTAACCACCATCATGCTCTGGAACAAGAGTCTCATAACGGCCGGCGGAGTGATCAAGGAACTGTTCCTGCCATCGGTGGTATCGATGGTGGTGCCTGCCCTCCTGCTCTCGCATTTCCTCAAGGGCGAGCTTTCGTATAGCGACGAGAGCGTAGCCGTGGCCGCCGAGGGCGACCTCTCGGCAGGCCAGCGCAAGGCCATATTCTTCCTCGGCGTGGGCGGCCTCATCTTCGTGCCTATCTTCAAGTCTATCACCCACCTGCCTCCGTTCGTGGGCATACTGCTCGTGCTCGGCGTGCTCTGGCTCGTCACAGAGCTGTTCTACCGCAGCCACGGCGAGGACGAGGACGATGGTACGCAGAAGCGGATACTCAACATTCTGCGCCGCATCGACATGGGCACGATAATGTTCTTCCTCGGCATCCTCATGGCCGTGGCCTGCCTTGAGGTGGTAGGCGTGCTCGCCATGGCTGGCAACTGGCTCGACGTTACATTCGAGGGCAACCACTATCTCGTAACCGGCATCATCGGTGTGATGTCGAGCATCGTCGACAACGTGCCGCTCGTGGCAGGCTGCATGGGCATGTACCCGATGGAGGCCGTGGGCGACATGGCCCAGGACGGTATCTTCTGGCAGCTCCTTGCCTACTGCGCCGGCGTGGGCGGCTCTATGCTTATCATCGGCTCGGCTGCCGGAGTGGTGGTCATGGGCTTGGAGAAGATAACCTTCATCTGGTACATGAAGCGCATCTCGCTCGTGGCCTTCGCCGGCTATCTGGCCGGAATCGTGGTCTACTGGCTGGAGCGCACGTTCCTGTTCTGATGCCGCCGGCCCGCCGGCCCGTAGGCCCCGCCGGGGCTGCGGCATGGCCGGCGGGCGGCAGCGGCCCCGCATAAGGGGTATATAAGCGCAAGGAGGGCGCAGACGTGAATAACGTCTGCGCCCTCCTTGCGCTTCTTGCGGCAGCCTGTGCCAGCCCCTGTGGCTGTGCCGCCAGCCTTGCCTTGCCGGCACTTACGCCTTGCGGCGCATGTCGCTCGGCTTCCGCCCTGTCTTTATCTTGAACTTGGCCGAGAAGTAGTCGGGCGAGTCGAAGTTGAGCCTGTAGGCTATTTCCTTCACGCTGAGGTTGGTTGTGCTCAGCAGCTCCTTGGCCCGCTGCAGCTTCAGGTCCTGCTGGTAGGTGGCCGGGCTGAGGCCTGTGTGCTCCTTGAACAGCTTGCGGAAGTTGGAGTAGCTCACCCCCAGCTCCTCGGCTATCTGCTGTATCGTGAGGCTGCTCTCCAGCGCTTCGCGTATGCGCAGGCGCGCCTTGTTGATCATGTTCACGTGGCTTGCGTTCTTGCCCAGCACGATGTTGCGCTCAAGGGCATACATCATGCCTATGAGATGGTTTACAATGCCGGCCAAGAGCTGCTGTGAGTGGGCCTGCTCCTTTACCGCCGCATCGTAGGCGGAGCGGTAAAGGCGCACTATCTCGCCCGAAAAGCCCACGTGGTAGATGGGTTTCTCCTTGCTGAGGAAGCCTGCCGCCACGCGGTCGTCCATGTTCCGCCCTTGGAAACCTATCCAGTGGCACTTCCACCCTGTGGTGGGGTTGGGGCGGTATGTGTGCCATTCGCCCGGGAAAAGCAGGAAGAGGTCGCCCTCCCTTATTTTTGCGGCTTTTATGTGGGTGCTGGCAAAAGTGCCTTCGCCTTCCATGACGTACAGCAGCTGGTACTCGCCGAGGGTGCGGCCCTGCTCCACGTCGAAGTAGTAACCGTCGGCATGGCCCTTCGTGGGGTACGGCGCGCCTGGGGCAATCTCCTCATATCCCACGGTGCTTATGGTCAGGCCCCAGCGCAGGTCGTTTTCGTTGGCTACGAGATATTTGCTCTTTTGCATAGTCGTTGTTTGCTTTCGGCGGTGCGGGCAACGGGCAGCTGCCGTATGCCAGCACTCCTGCCGTGCTGTTTTAGATCTGCTTGGACAGCGGACATTGCTGCATTCCCGAGGCAGTGTCCGTGTCTGCAAAATTAATGGAAAGCCGAAAGAAAACCAAGGGGGATGCCTATAAATTAAGATTTATTTGTCTTATTGATGCTAAATTCAAACCTCAGTCCGCCCTCCATGTTGTTGGCAGCGCTGATTGTTCCGCCGTGCAGTATCACCGCGTTCTTCACTATGGCCAGGCCGAGTCCGGTGCCTCCGAGCTTGCGGCTGCGCCCCTTGTCCACCCGGTAGAACCGCTCGAAGAGCCGCCCGAGGTGCTCGTGGGGTACGCCCACGCCGTTGTCGCTGAACGTGAAGTGCCATTTGCCGGCGTCCTGGCGCGCGCTCAGGGTGACGGTGGTGCCGTCGCCGGCGTAGGATATGGCGTTGTCGGTGAGGTTGCGGAATATGCTGTATATCATCGAGGGGTTGCCCTGCACCACCAGTGCGGGCGGCAGCTGGTTTACGAAAGTCATGTGGCGGTGCTCCATCTCGAGCGCCGTTTCCTTCATTATCTGGCTTACGGTCTTGGCGATGTCCACCTCCTCGAACGGCATCAGCTCGGGGGCGTCGTCGAGGCGGTTGAGCGTGGATATGTCGGTGAGCAGGCTTGCGAGCCTCTGGCTCTGCGCGTAGCATCGGTCGAGGAACTGTTTCTTGGTGTCCTCGTTCATGCCTGGGTTGCCGATTATGGTCTCAAGGTAGCCCTGTATGCTTGCCACGGGCGTCTTGAGCTCGTGCGCTATGTTCTGGGTGAGCTGCCGCTTGAGCACGTTTTGCTCCTCCTTGGTGTGCTGCAGGCGCTTGTATATCTTGATGATGTGCTCGGATATCTCTCCAAGCTCGTCGGCCGGGAACTCGATGAGGTCTTCGGTGTCGAGGCTCTCGTTGTGGTCGGCCCTTCGTGCGAATATGCGCAGCTTGGTGATGTTGTCGTCGAGGCGGCTTATGAAGCGGTAGAGCACGAAGGTGAGCAGTGCCACCATGATGACGGTGAACCATATATAGTGCAAGTCTGCTTGCAGTGAGTCGGTCAGGTTGTTGTCGTATGGCAGCGCGGAGCGGATGATGTACTTGTCGTCGGGGAAGTAAGTGGCCGAGTAGAAGTAGTCGCCCTCGCGCACGGTGCTCTTGCGGTTGATGTCGTATCCGGAGCCGTTCTTTATGGCGTCGCGCACTTCAGGCCGCCTGGCGTGGCTCTCCATGCCGGTGCGGTTGGGGGTCTCGCTGTCGAAGAACACCTTGCCGTCGCGTGTAATCATGGTGACGCGCAGGCCCGGTATGTCGTGCCTCGTTACGTAGTCAGCCAGTTTCTTGTCGTCGAGCCGCCCCATGTAGTGCAGCGTTTCGTGCATCCTCACGTTGTAGTCCTGCAGCTTCAGGTTGAGCATGCTTATCCTGTACTCGTTCTCGCGCACTTGGTGGAACGCTATGAAGAGCACGGCGAAGATGGTGAAGAGCGACAGCACGCTCCAGAACAGGCGCTTGCCTACGGTGAGGTTGTACATCATGAGTCAGCTGGTGTGAGGCCCGGCCACTGCGTCCGGGCGCGGTTCATGCGTCGAAGAAGTAGCCGAAGCCCAGGCGTGTGATGATGCACTTGGAGAAGCGGCCTATCTTCTTGCGCAGGCGCGTTATGTTTACGTCTACCGTGCGGTCGAGCACCAGCACGTCCTGCGGCCATATCCTGTTTATCAGTTCCTGGCGCGAGAACACCCGGCCTTTCTCTTCGAGCAGTGTGCGCAGCAGCTCGAACTCGGTCTTGGTGAACGGCACCTGCTCGCCGTCGATGCTCACAGTCTTGTTGTCGAGGTTAAGCTCTAAGCCCTGGTACTTCAGCACCGACGGCTGGGCCTGGCCTTGCGCGTCGGCGGTGCGCCGCAGCACGGCGCGCACCCTCACCATCACCTCGCGTATGGAGAATGGTTTCGATATGTAGTCGTCGGCCCCGAGGTTGAAGCCGGTCACCGTGTCGTTCTCGGTGTCGCGCGCCGTCAGGAATATAATAGGTATGTCCTTGGTGGTTTCGTCGGCCTTGAGCTTGCGGGCGAGTGCGAATCCCGACATCTCGCCCATCATCACGTCGAGCAGCAGGAGGTCGAACGAAGGGAGGTCGAGCGTGAGCGCTTCCTCGGCTGAGCCGGCCGTCTCCACTTCGTAGCCCTCGGTCTCGAGGTTGAACTTAAGTATCTCGCACAAGTCCTGCTCGTCGTCTACAACGAGTATCCGGTGGTTTTTCTTTGCCATGTCCTAATCGAATCTTTTTGCAAAAGTAGGCATTGTTTTATACATTGCCGCGTCGAAACTGTTACATTTCGGTTACAATGGGCTCGGCCTGCCGCCCGTGCTGCCGCCTCGGCGGCGGCGCGGCGCGCTTCAGTGGGCCTGCCCATCGTAGTCGCAGAGCGCGGTGGAGAGGTAGCGTTCGCCCGTGTCGGGCAGCAGCGTGGCCACCAGCTTGCCCGCCATGAGCGGCCTGCGGGCCAGACTTGCGGCGGCGAAGGCAGCCGCTCCCGACGATATCCCGACGAAGAGGCCCTCGGTGCGGGCCAGCAGGCGGGCCGTGTTTATGGCGTCGGCGTCGCTCACGGGCAGCACCTCGTCTACCACTGCGGCATCGTAGTTGGCAGGCACGAAGCCAGCGCCAATGCCCTGTATCTTGTGCGGTCCGGCCTGGCCGCCGCTGAGCACCGCCGACGAGGCCGGCTCCACGGCCACTATCCTCACCCCGGGCTTAAGCTCCTTTAGCCGCCGGCCAGTGCCGCTTATGGTGCCGCCCGTGCCGGCCCCTGCCACGAAGGCCTCCACCGCTCCCTCCGTTTGCTGCCATATCTCCATGGCCGTGGTTTCGTAGTGGCAGCGGGGGTTGGCCGGGTTGTCAAACTGCCCCAGCGTCACCGCGCCCGGCGTGGCGCGTCGCAGCTCGTCGGCGCGTCGCAGTGAGCCGGCCATGCCCTCGGCCCCGGGGGTGAGCACCACCTCGGCCCCGTAGGCGCGGGCCAGCCGCTGCCGCTCCACGCTCATCGTATCGGGCATCACCAGCACCATCCTGTAGCCGCGCACGGCGGCCACCATGGCCAGGCCCACGCCCGTGTTGCCGCTCGTTGGCTCTATTATCGTGGCCCCGGGGCGCAGCTTCCCGCTCCGCTCGGCATCGTTTACCATGGCCAGTGCCACGCGGTCCTTTACGCTGCCGCCCGGGTTTGCCATCTCTATCTTGGCCACGATGGGCGTGGCCAGGCCCATGGCCGCCGAGTAGCGGCTGAGCCGCAGCATCGGCGTGCGGCCTATCAGTTCGGTAAGTGTGTTGGCTATCGTAGTCATGCGTTTGTGTCTTTTTGCCTTTGTTTGTTTCGGGCAAAGTTACTAAAAATATCCCGTACCGCAATGCCTCGGGCGCGCTTTTGGGCATGCGGCGGCTATCGATGTGCCTGTCGGGGCTGTTGCGGCGCATCGGTGCTTGTAAAAATAAATTGCCTGGTTTTAACTCTTGCCGTGCGGCAGAAATAGGATGGCGGAGCTGCATGGCGGTAAACGGATTTTACAAAATACCGCCCCGGCTTGCCGAACGGCCTTTCTTGCATCGCCAAACGTGCCGTTCCACATCGCCAAACAGCCCGTTTTGCATCGTCAAACAGCCCGTTTTGCGGTGCGTGTACAGGCTGTTTCCGCTTGTTTTTGCCGGTTTTACGGGTCGGTTTAATGATGTTTGCGGGTGTTTTTAGTCGCTTGCCTGATGTATGTACTTGTTGCTCAAGAGGTTGCGCTTGGTAGCGCGAGGTTGCCGTATTTGTGGGCGAGTGGCGACTTGTCGACGCAGGCGCGATTCTGGCGAGGTGTTTTGTAAAGTCATTTCCTTGGCGTTAAGGCTCTTTCACCCTTTTTTGCAGTCAGCCTGCCAGTATGCGCCGGGGCCTCTCGCCGCTATCGTTTCCCGTCTCAGTGGCGGCTGCGGGTGAGCATTTGCATGGCCATTGAATCAAAAAAATGCTTAATTGCTTGTGTGATTGGGCAAAAACGCCTAAATTTGTAACTCGGAACAATATTTTAACACTACATATTTATGATAGACGTAAAAGCAACATTGTCTTCCGCCGAGGAAAAGATGGAGATGGCTGCCATGTATCTTGAAGAGCAGCTGTCGCGTGTGCGCGCAGGCCGCGCCAACGTGGCCATCCTCGACGGGATAAGGGTAGACTCCTACGGGTCGATGGTGCCGCTCAACCAAGTGGCCAACGTGTCAACGCCCGACGCGCGGACCATAGCCATCCGCCCGTGGGACAAGAAGCAGATAAAGGCCATAGAGAAGGCCATAATGGACTCTGAAGTGGGCATAACCCCCGAGAACAACGGCGAGATAATACGCCTGGGCATACCGCAGCCCACCGAGGAGCGCCGCCGCGAACTGGCCAAGCAGTGCAACAAGATGGGCGAGGGCGTCAAGGTGCAGATACGCAACGTGCGCGCCGAAGTGAAGGACAAGCTCAAGAAAGCCATAAAGGATGGCCTTTCGGAGGACAACGAGAAGGATGCCGAGGCTGAGCTTCAGAAGATTCACGACCGCATGATAAAGCGCGTGGACGACCTGCTCGCCGCCAAGGACAAAGAGATAATGACCGTATAACACTTGGACTTTTGAGCCTTGGGTCTTGAATAATGGCCGCGCAACCTGCGGCAACTCAAGGCCCAAGGCTCAAAATCCGACATTCACTATGCATGGTTTAGTAGTAAAGAACACGGGCAGCTGGTATACAGTGAAGACCGACGACGGCCGCCTCGTGAGCAGCAAGGTGAAGGGAAGCTTCCGCCTGCGCGGCATACGCAGCACCAACCCCGTGGCCGTGGGCGACCGCGTAGAGATAGCCGAGAACACCGAAGGCACCGCTTTCATCACCGAGATAGAGGACAGGCGCAACTACATCATACGCAAGTCGCCCAATCTCTCGAAGCAAAGCCATATCATCGCCGCCAACGTAGACCAGGCATTGCTCGTCGTTACGGTAAACCACCCGCCAACGTCGACCACGTTCATCGACCGCTTCCTGGCCTCGGCCGAGGCATACCGCGTGCCGGTGGTGCTGCTGTTCAACAAGACCGACCTGCTCGACGACGGCGAGCGCCGCCTGCAAGGCATGATGGTAGACCTCTACGAGAACGTGGGCTACCGCTGCCGGGCCATCTCAGCCGAGACCGGCGAGGGCGTGGCGGAGCTTGAGGAGCTGCTCGCCGGACGGATTTCGGTGCTCAGCGGCAACAGCGGCGTGGGCAAGTCTACGCTCATCAACCGCATACTGCCGGGCGCCAACCTGCGAACGGCCGAGATAAGCGACGCCCACAACCAGGGCATACACACCACCACGTTCAGCGAGATGCTGCTGCTGCCATCGGGAGGCTACCTCATCGACACGCCGGGCATAAAGGGATTCGGCACCTTCGACATCGAGCCTGCCGAGCTTACGGGCTACTTCAAGGACATATTCCGCTTCTCGAAGGATTGCCGCTTCAGCAACTGCACCCACACGCACGAGCCTGGTTGCGCCGTGCTCCGCGCCGTGGAGGAGCACTACATAGCCCAGAGCCGCTACCAGTCGTACCTCAGCATGCTTGAGGATAAGGACGAAAGCAAATACCGCGAAGCCTTCTGAGCCTCGCGGTATTTGCTTGATAACACAATGTTTCAGATAGCGACCAATGGCGACCTCTTCATTACCAGTGGGTAGCGCTCAGTGTGCTTGAGGCTGTCTATTTTCAGGTCAACGTCCAGTTCTGGCCATTCAACCCAAAACGGTCATTAGACTTTAGCCGGATTTCGTGCTGCTGTCTGGCAGATTGATTTTCGGTTTTGTCGACGATGTAGCGGGCTACATCGAGAAAAAGCGGAAAGCAAGATGGCGGCAGCAGTGCGGAAGGCGGCTGAAGAGCCAACGATCAAGTAAAATTGTAGTTTTGGCGGTCTAACGACCGATTTGGGTTAAATGAGTTCAAAGATATGTAAGTGATGCTCAATGCCCGCCGGCGCCGGTGTTCATCACCGGCTGTGTCGGCTCGTCGGAACATAGCACCACCATGAGGTTGCCCACCAAGGCGGCCCGCCTGTCGTCGTCAAGCTCAACAACGTGCTCTTCCGACAGCTTGTCGAGAGCCATCTTGACCATCGACACAGCCCCTTCCACAATCTTCTCGCGGGCCGATATTATGGCTTCGGCCTGCTGGCGGCGCAGCATCACGGCGGCTATCTCCGGCGCGTAGGCAAGGTAGTTGATGCGCGCCTCCACTATCTCTATGCCCGCCATGCTCAGCCTTTCGTTGAGCTTGGCCTCAAGTTGCAGGTTTATTTCGTCGCCGTCGTCGCGCAGGGTCAGCGCGCCGTTGTCGTGGCCGTTGCCGTCGTAGGCGTAAAGGCCGGCCACCTGGCGCAGCGCGGCGTCGCTCTGTATCCTCACAAAGTTCTCGAACGCGCTCATCACCCCCGCCACGGCGGCTGCCCCTACGGCGGTTGCCCCGCCGCCCTGGGCCACGGTTTGCGCGTCGATCTCGAACATGGCCTTGTACGTGTCGCGCAGTTTCCAAACGAGCATCAGCCCTATCATCACGGGGTTGCCCGCCTTGTCGTTCACCTTTATCGGCTCAATGTCGAGATTGCGGGCGCGCATAGACAGTCTCTTCTTTGTCATGAAGGGGTTCACCCAGTAGTATCCTGTGCTGGTGAACGTGCCTTTGTATCGCCCGAAGAATATCAGCACAACGGCCTCATTAGGCTCAATTCTCATCAGTCCGATGAAGTTCACGCCGGCTGCTATGAGCACCACGAAGCCCGCTGCGGCCGCAGTGTAGGCGCCGGCGCTCTCGTGCGGGATTGCGAGCGCGATGGCGATGATGCCGCAAACGATTGCCAACAGGTTGACGAAGAGCATCACGAAGCCGTTGATGGCTTTTCCGCTGAATCTTACTTCCTTTGTTTCCATAATTGCAAAAGCTTTAAGTTGATGTTGTACCGATATCACAAAGGTAGCAGATTCTGGCTGTTGTGCAATGGGGCGGCAGCGGGCTTTATCGATTTTTAACTCTTGTGCGCATTGTGCCAGCGCCTCGTCGCCATGTAAGCGGCTATCGAGGCGGTGGTCAGTGCCTCCGAGACGGCCAGGGCGAGCCAGATGCCCGTGTCGCCCATTAGGCCAGGAAGGAGGAGGAAAGCGGGGGCAAGGTAGGCGATGCCGCGCAGCAGCGCGAAGGCCATGGCGGGCTTTATGCGCTCCACGCTCTGGAAGAAGCCTATGCAGGTGATGTTGACCACGTAGAATACGAAGGCCGCGGCGAAGTAGGGGAAGCCTGCCACGGCAATGTCGGCGGCGGGAGTGCCGAGCTTGATGAAGAGGCCCGTGAGCAGCTGCGGGGCGGCCACGAACACTGCCGTTACCGCCGCTCCGCAGCCCACGGCGGTGAAGATGGCCACGCGCAGCGTTTGGCGCACCCGCTGCCACTGGCCGAGGCCGAAGTTGTAGCTTATTATTGGCTGGGCCGACTGGGCCGTGGCGTTGCCCACCATGAAGATGAACGGGGTGTAGTAGCAGGCTATGCCGAAGGCGCCCACGCCATCGTCGCCCATGTGGTGCATGAATACGTAGTTGCCAACGAACGTGAGCACGGCCAGCGTAAGCTCGCCCAGCAGGCCCGGCGAGCCTATGCGGCACTGGTAGCCCACGTTGCGCAGCGAGTAGAGCAGGCTGCGGCGGCTCCACTTGGGGCGCAGCAGGCGCAGTGTGCGGGCGCCGAAGAGCAGGTAGCCCATGGCCATAAGTCCGCCCAAGGCCAGGCTTATGGCCGTGGCGAAGGCCGCCCCCATGACGCCCCAGCCCAAGGGGAAGATGAAGATAACGTCGAGCACGGCGTTGGCCACGGCCGTGACCACGCTACAGGCCATGGCATACTTGGGCGAGCCGTCGAGGCGGATGACGAACAGCGCTATGGCTTCCCATGCCTGGAACACGAGCGCCGGGGTGAACCACAGCGTGTAGTCGACCACGAGCGGCAGCAAGTGGTCCGACGAGCCGAGCAGGCGGGCGGTCTCGGTGGGAAAGGCCATGATTACAGCCGTGGGCAGCAGCGTGGCCACCGTGGCCACCGCCATGGCTTGGGTGACGTTGAGCCGCGCGGCCTTCACCTTGCCCCGGGCCAGGTGGATGGAGGCCACCACCGAGCAGCCCGCGCCTATCATGAGGCCCAGGCCGGTGGCTATGGTGAACACCGGCACGTAGATGTTGATGGCGGCGATGCCGTCGCTGCCCGCGCCGTGGCCCACGCAGATGCCATCGATGGCCGTCACCGCCGACATGCTTAGCATGCCCAGCAGCGTGGGTATGAAGTAGCGGCGGAACAGCTTGAACACGTTTACCTTGCTCAGGTCGATTGAGTCTTTCTCAAGTTTTTCCATATTGCAGTTTGTTAGTTGTGTGCCGAGCCAAAAAAGCCGGCTAAGCTGATTGGTTTTACCCAGTCATCTTATCCGGCTTTCAAGCCCTCCGATGAGGATTACAAAACGCTTTTGTCCGTAATTAGGGCGCAAAGGTATCACTATTGTGGCAAGCTGCCAAATCTTTTAGTCTGTTTTAACATATCGGTCGCCAGCTTGGCCTGCGTCATGGTGGCCTGCGTGCAAATGCGATGGGCAGCCTGGCGTGGGCCAAGCGCAGCACGCTCTGCTCAAGGCTGATTTGGGATTATTTGTTTACAAAATCAATGTCGGGGTTCTTCCTCTGCCATGACGCGCCGCCGAACGGCCTATCCTGCAGTCTCAAACAGGCCGTATGGCAGCCTCAAACGGCCTGTTTTGAGCTGCCGAACGGCCCGTTTTGCAAGTCGCTGGCTACCAAGATGTTGCGTGGAATGGCAGGCATCGCGAAATTTCCTTACAGAATTTTCCTTGCGGCATTGGTGCGGCGCCGCCACATTGGGCAGCCTTGCTGGCGATGATTTCTTGCCTGCGGCTGCGCCGTTTCGCGGAAATGTTGTAACTTTGTGGGCAGATATGCATACAGACATAAGCGACAAGAAGATAGCCGTGCTCCTCTCCGGCGGGGTGGACAGCTCCGTGGTGGTTTACGAGCTGGCCTCGCGCGGGCTGCACCCCGACTGCTTCTACATAAAGATAGGGCCGGAGGAAGAGGCCGAGTGGGATTGCTCCTCCGAGGAAGACATGGAGATGGCCACGGCTGTGGCCGCGCGCTACGGCTGCCGCCTGGAGGTGGTTGACTGCCACAGGGAGTACTGGGACCGGGTGACCCGCTACACGATGGACAAGGTGAGGGCCGGACTCACGCCCAACCCCGACGTGATGTGCAACCGGCTCATAAAGTTTGGCGCGTTCGACGAGAAGCGAGGCCACGACTACGACCTCATAGCCACGGGCCATTATGCCCAGACCGAAACCACCGACGGGCTGAAGTGGCTCACCACCAGCCCCGACCCGGTGAAGGACCAAACCGACTTCCTCGCCCAGATATACGACTGGCAGCTCAAGAAGGCATTCTTTCCCATCGGCCACTACCTTAAGGGCGAGGTGCGCCAGATAGCCGAGCGAGAGCATCTCGTGAACGCCAGGCGGAAGGATTCGCAGGGCATCTGCTTCCTCGGGAAGATAAACTACAACGACTACCTGCGCCGCTATCTTGGCGAACAGCCGGGCGATGTGGTTGACATCGACACCGGGCGGAAGATTGGCCGGCACCGGGGGCTGTGGTTCCACACCATAGGTCAGCGCCACGGACTGGGCTTCGGCGGCGGCCCGTGGTATGCCGTGAAGAAGGACATGGAGCGGGGGGTGCTCTACGTGAGCCACGGCTTCGACCCTGCGGCGGCTTACAAGCGCGACTTCCCCATCCACGGATTCCACTTCCTGACCGTAGGCGAACTGCCCGAGAGGGTGACGTTCAAGATTCGCCACACTCCCGAGTTCCATGCGGCAACGCTCGAACGGACCGCAGCGGGCTGCTACACCGTCCACTCAGATGACCCAATCCAAGGCGTGGCGCCAGGCCAGTTCTGCGTGGTTTACGATGCCAGCCACCATCGCTGCTACGGCTCCGGGGAGATAACGGTGGAGTGAATGATGGGGCAGGAGGCCGCAAATGCACGCCGCCGCCATTTCTTTTGGTTCCTGACTCTTGGCTTTTAATTTCCCCCGCCGCATATTTTCTTGATTCTTAACTTTTGTTTTTAATTCCAAATATGCTTTTAACGACAACAGCAATGGTTGAAGGCAGCCCCGTGAGGGAATATCTCGGGGTTGTTACGGGCGAGGCCATAATAGGCGCAAACTTCGTGAAGGATTTCTTTGCAGGCATACGCGACATCGTAGGAGGGCGCTCGGGAAGCTACGAGCGGGTGCTGCGCGAGGCGCAGGACTCGGCCATGCGCGAGATGGAGGGGCGTGCCGCGCAGATTGGAGCCAACGCGGTGATAGGCATAGACCTCGACTATGAGACCGTGGGGCAGAATGGCTCGATGATCATGGTGACCTGCAGCGGCACGGCGGTGAGAATCTGACGGCTGCCGCCGAGAGCCATCCAAGTATGGCGGCGAGCCTGGTCGGCGCCGGCTTTTGCACGGCGCGGCCAGGCTCGCCGCGTGTTTTTCCGTAGCCTATGGCTCAGCGCCAAAGCCCCTTCATCCAATCCATTGCCTCGTCGTTGGTCTCGGGGAAGCGCCAGTGGCCGCTGGTGGGAGTCACGGCGAGCTTCTTCGGGGCTGTGATGACGTTGAATGTGCCGTATGTAGACGTGGGCGAGCAGGTGTCATCGTTGTAGCCGAAGGAGAAGAACACCGGGCAGCGGAGCCTGCGCGCGAAGTTCACCACGTCGTAGTATTGCAGCGTTTCGGCGGCACCGTCGGCCTCGGCTCCCTTGCGGAAGTACTTTGGCCAGCCCCCGGCGCGCCCGTGGCAGAAGCCGGTGAGGTCGCACAGGGCGGGGTAGAAGGGCGCGCAGAACGTCACCTTGGGGTTGAGCGCGGCCGTTACGATGGTGAGCGCTCCTCCTTGGCTGCCGCCGGTTACGCCCACGTTCTTGCCGTCCCACTCTGGCAGCGAGCACAGGAAGTCGATGCAGCGCGAGCATCCGGCGTAGACGCTGCGGTAGTAGAACGAGTCCTTGTCATCTATTCCGTTTCGCTCGTACTGCTCGGCCACGCGCTGCGCCGAAGCGTAGAGGTCGTCGCTAAGCTCGGGGTTGCAGCCGCTGTGGATGCATATATTAAGGTATATGTAGCCTTGCTCGCTGTAGTAGGTGGTGAAGCCAATCTTCTTTGAGCCAGCCCCTGGCGGGCAGAAGAGCACGGGATACTTGCCCTTGGCCCTGGGCTTGGTGAGGTAGCCGTACATATTGCGGCCGCCAGGGCCTACGTTCAGCTTTACGAGGAAAGCCTCCACGCTCTCCGTTGAGCGGCTTGGCAGCGGCGTTATCTCAGGGTTGAGGTCTGTGCCGGCGGCCTCTTTCAGGGCCTTCTGCCAAAAGCGGTCGAAGTCCTTGGGGTTGGCGGTGAAGGGCTTTATCCGTTCCGGGCTGAAGGCAAGCTTCACAAGGTCTTTGTATTCCTTGCCGTAGACGGTGAAGTGCAGGCTGCAGGCCCTGAAGCCTGGCTCGCTGCGCGTGCCAACGGGGATGACGGCCTTGCCGCGGGCAAAGGCCACGGAGTCATTGCTGTCTGGCTTCATCATCTCGTCGCCCGCGCTGTAGTGCACCATCACGCCGTCGAGAGCCTGCCCGCCCTTGTACGCCTCGATGGTGATGGTGGCCTCTTCGCCCGTGGCATAGTTGCGGTCGGCATGGCTTGCCTTCACGATGTATTCAACGTACTGGCGCCTGGGCTTGGAGAACTGCGCCCGGGCGGGGGGGCTTGCGAGCAGCAGCAAGAGGGCTATGGCAAGGCCCTTGGCAGCCCTCCACCGTGGCGATGGGGCCTTGCATGGCATTGGCGAAGATGGTCTTTGAGGTTTGTTAGGCATTTTGTTGTTGCTTTTGGTTTTTTGTTTTGGTTGGTTGTGTAGTATGCTTGCAGGGCTTATGAGCCTCGTGAGGCTTGAGGGGGAGTTTCCTGTCAGTTGGCGTTGTCGTCCTGCGATATTATGCCTTCGCTCCTCACGAGGTCGGCGTAGGTGGCGTCCATCTCGGTTGCCATTACGTGGAAGTTGTGCTCCGAGCGGCAGGCGCGTATGAAGATGGGCGCCAGGCCGTCGGCCTCGGTAAAGTCGGAGAGAGGCATGGGGCGGTCGTGGAGCAGCGTCTGCATGGCTTCGATGAGCAGGCGGTAGAGCGTGGCTTGGTGGAGCGAAGCCTTGCCCGTGGCCCCTTGGCGTATGCCCCTTGCGTAGGCAAACATGGTGGTGCGCGTGAGCAGGGCTATGGCAGTGTCGCAGTCGACCTCGCCTTCGCCCTCGCACCGGGTGTAAAGGCGCATGTGCTCGTCCACATCAGGCACCCGCCCGCCCAGCAGCGCGGTGAAGTTGCGCTTGTACTCGGCCACCATGGCCTTGAGCAGGCCTTCGGTGCGGCAGGCCAGGCCCACAAGGTCGGTCATCGACCTGCAATTGGCGGCGTTCTTCTGCAGCTCGGCCTCCATCTCCTCCATGGTGTAGTTGAGGTGGGCCAGCGGGTAGAAGATTGTTTCGTTGAACACCGGCCCCACGGCCTCGTAGTGCTCCAGCATGGTTTTCTTCACCACGATGGGGCGCAGCTTGTCGGCGTAGTCCTTTACGTGGCAGTCTATTATGCCAGCCGAGAACGCGCTGAAGAAGCTGCGCACAAGGGCGGCCACCACCTTTGTTTTGTCTATTTTGTCCATATTCGGTTACAAAAATAGCAAAAAATATGTAAACGGAGCCGGAGCGTAGGCTTTTTATTTTGCTGTTTGCGGCATGATTGTTACTTTTGCAAGACATACATCATTAATATATGGACGACAGGAGCCGCGAACGCTTTGAGGCGTTGTGGCGCGAGCAGGGCTACCGCCTGCTGCGCGAGGACGGGGAGTACAAGCAGCTCTCCGAGAGTTACAGGCTGAAGACGGGGGGCGACTTCCTGCTCTTCGGCATACCGCTGCTGGCGGGCGTGGTGTTCATGGACCTTGCCCCGATAGAGCGGGAGCTGCTCAGGTGGCTGGCCACGGCCGCCGTAGTGGTGGTGGCGTTCGTGCTGTGCGTGTGGGTCAAGTCGGCTGCGGGCGGCTCAAAGTCGGCAGCCGAGGTGGAGCGCCGCGTAAAGGAGCGCTGCTACGAGCGCTTCCGCCATACGGGGCGCCTCTGACGTCTGTAGGCAAAGGCTATATAGGATATGGATTCAAACACTGCGCAAGAGATTATGGAGGCCCACGGCATAAAGCCCACGGCCAACCGCATAGTGGTGCTGCGCTGCCTGGCGTCGGCAGAGCGGCCCATGTCGCTCAGCGAGCTGGAGTACAAGATTCTGTCGATAGACAAGTCGGGCATATTCCGCGCGCTTGCCCTCTTCAAGGAAAACCACCTCGTGCACGTGCTCGAGGATGGCGGCGACGGCGTGCGCTACGAGTTGTGCCGCAGCCACGATGGCGACACGGACGATGACCAGCACGCCCATTTTTACTGCGAGCGGTGCCGCCGCACGTTCTGCCTCGACTATATAGCCGTGCCGCAGGTAGACCTGCCCGAGGGCTATGAGGCCCGCTCTGTGAACTACATGATAAAAGGGGTATGTCCTGACTGCGCGCGCAGATGAGGCAGGCCTGCCGGCTGTATTTGTAAACTTTTGTTACCGTTTGGCCTTGCTTGCGCAACACTTTGTGCGCCAGCTACTTGCGCTGTCGCTGGCTTTGCCGTGCGAAATGGGCCATTTGGCAAGGTCAAACGGCTTGTTTGGGAATGCAAAAGGTGCCGTTTGGACGCTCCAAACGGCACCTTTTGCATCGTGAGATGGTTTTTGTAAACATATCGTCACGCCTTGGCGGGATTGCGCTGCGGCTATTCGCCGAGCGTGCCGTAGCAGTTTACGGCGCGCACGCGCAGCTCCCCGCAGACTGCGGCGGGGGCGGAGCTGAGGCGCGGCTCGGCGGTGATGGCCACCACGTTGCCCCCGGCGAGCACCACATAGCCTATCGCCCCGCTTACGGGCTGCCACGTGAGCGAGCCGCCTTCGGCCCTCACGTCCTTGGGGGCGGGCAGCCGCTGCATCATGGCGCGCGGGTTCCAGCCGTCGGTGCCGGGTATTATGTTCTCGTAAACCATGCGGTCGGCCTCGGCCTTGCTCACCGTGTTGGGGCAGCTCCCGGTGGGCGGGTTGTCGCCGCGGCCCTTGTATGTGCTCTTGCGCTGGCTAAGGTCTATGGGGTTGCCGTTGGCGTCGCGGCTGTCATACTCGGCGAAGAGGGCGGGTATGGCGCCCATGTCGCTCCAACCCCTGGGTGCGATGGGTATGCGCATGGTGGTGTGGATGTAGACTGCGCGTGGAGAGTTGTGCCACGGGCGGCCCAGGGCCGTCTTGGCGTCGCGGGCGGCCTCGGCGTTGCCGTCGATGGTGCAGTTGCGGAACACGTAGCCCCACTTGGCCTTGTCGTGGCACGGCGCAACGATCACCGAGCCTCGGCGCACGTTGTAGAGGGTGCAGTTTTCGAGCAGGGCATCGCCTCCTCCGTAGAAGTAATCCACCGCCCCTTCGATGAAGCAGTCTTTTACGTAGTGGCGGTAGGCATCGTTTTGGGTGGTCATCCATGTGTCTTGGAAGGAGCGGAACTTGCAGTCGAGGAAGCCGGCGCGGTCGCCGCGCGACTTCATTGCCAGGGCCTGCGGGCCGCTATGGGATTCTACGCCGAAGTCGTTGACGTAGGATATGCCCGTGGTGTAGAAGTCGTTGGCCTCTACGGTTACCACGCTGCCGCCCGCCTTGTAAACGGGCGAGGCGGGATTGTGCACCGAGCAGGCCCAGTAGGCCGTGTCCTTGGCTGGCGTGCCGGGCTTGGGCTTGCCGCCCACGTTGAGCGCGCTGTGGATGACGGTGTTCTCCTTGTCCTGCCCTATGAGGTGGATGAAGGGCTTTTCGTGCGGAATGTTGACGGTCTCCTTATACGAGCCGGCCTTCACGAAGATGAGCCAGGGCGACGTGCTGCCCGTGGGTGCGGCGTCGATGGCTTGCTGCACTGAGGTGAAGTCGCCCGAGCCGTCGGCAGCCACCACGGCGTTGAACACTTTGCCGCCGCCGGGTTCAGTGGCCGTGGCTGGCATGATGCAGGCCGCCACGGCGGCCATGGCGGCGCATCTCTTCAGTAACGATGTTTTCATGTCAATATAATTTTAGTTTATGGTAAGCTTGGATTGCCTTTATGTGGCGTGGCTTCCCCTCGCCGCCCGTGCCTGTGCAGGTGGCGGGCCGGTTTGGGTAAACCTTTGCAAAATTACACAATTAATCCCGAAAGAGTGTGTTTCGGTGCGTCAAAACATTGCATATCTTCCGCTTTTCGTGTTTCTTCGGGCTTATTTACCAGTTTCTTCGGCTTTGGCTCCGGCCTTGGGGCAGCCGTTGGCTCCGCCGGCTTCGGCGGCTCGTATGTTGCGCATCAGGCCCTCGTACTTGGCGCGCTTCACCGCGCTGCCCTTGAAAAGGCGGCGGTAGGCTTCGGGCGTGAGCGCCCGCCAGTGGGCCTTGCGCATGGCGAGCAGCTCGGCGCTGGGCTGAAGCTCGGGGGCGGTGGCCGCAGGGACTGAGGCGTTGTGCGGGCAGGCAGCTTGGCAGCGGTCGCACCCGTAGATGCAGTTGCCCATGGCGGCGGCCATGCGCGGGGGTATGGGGCCGCGGTTCTCGATGGTGAGGTACGACAGGCAGAGGCGCGCGTCGAGCAGGCCCGAGGCCGTTAGGGCGTGGGTGGGGCAGGCAGCTATGCAGGCGCGGCAGTCGCCGCAGCGGCTCTGCATGGGCGCGTCGGGGGCTATGCGGACGGTGGTGAGCACCTCGCCGAGGAAGAACTGGCTGCCTGCGCCTGGGATGATGAGCTGGTGGTTGCGCCCGGTCCAGCCCAGTCCGGCTTGGCAGGCCCAGTGGCGTTCTAACAGTGGGGCAGTGTCGCAGCACACCCGCGTGGCCTGGCCGGGTTGTCCATCGGCGCTCGCGGGCAGTGCGCCAAGCTCTGCGGCCATGCGCTCTATGTGGGCGGCGAGCAGGCGCAGGCGGCTCTTCACGGCGTCGTGGTAGTCGCGCCCGTAGGCATAGGCCGACAGCTGGAACTCGCCATCGGGCATTCTCCGCGCCGGGGCGTAGGCCAGGGCCACGCTCACCACGCTGCGTGCGCCCGGCAGCAGCAGGCGGGGGTCGAGCCGCAGGTGGGCATGGGCGGCCATGTAGTCCATGCCGGCGTTGCAGCCACGGCGCAGCCATTCGCGGTAGGCTCGGGCTGCCTCGCCGTCCACTGCCGCCGCCTCGGCCACCCCGCAAGCAAAAAAGCCGAGGCTGCGGGCCTCGGCTTTGATGCTTGCGCTGAGCTTTTGTTCAGTCGAAAGTCTTGAATTCATATCCTTGTTCTTTGAGCCACTTGATGGCTTCGGGCAGCGCGTAGTGCAGCTTGTCGATGCTCCTGAGCGAGTCGTGGAACGTTATTATCGACCCGTTGCGGGCATACCGCTTCACGTTGTTGAGCACTTCCTCGGCCGTCATCCACTTGGAGTAGTCGCGGGTGACGAGGTCCCACATCACTATGCGGTAGCGGCGGCCCAGCCAGAAGTACTGGTCGGGGCGCATCCAGCCGTGTGGCGGGCGGAAGAGGTTGGTGTGGAGCAGCGCGTCGGCCTTCTGTGCGTTGGCGTTGTACGTTGCCACTGTGTGCTTGAAGCCGCCCATATGGTTGAACGTGTGGTTGCCTATCCTGTGGCCGGCGGCCACCACCTGGCGGTAAAGGTCGGGGTGCTTGCGCACGTTGTCGCCCACCATGAAGAAGGTGGCGTGCACCCCGAAGCGGGCGAGTGTGTCGAGGATGAATGGCGTGGCCTCGGGTATGGGCCCGTCGTCGAAGGTCAGGTAGACGGCCTTCACGTCAGTGTCCATTCTCCAAGTGGCCCTCGGGTAGAGCCAGCGTAGCCATATCGACGGTTGCTCGATGAACATCTTGCTTACATTCCTTGGAACGTTCCGCCCTTGCTCTGGAACATGTTGAACAGCTGTTGCAGCTCGCCCATCTTCTTTTCGCTCCACTGCCTGTCGGCGTCGGCGGCATACATGGCTGCCTGCTGCAGTATCACGAGGTGGAGGCGACAGTCTTGCTGGGCGCCGGCGAAGCGCATGCCTCTGAGCGAGCAGTACCAACGCACGTATTGCTCCGACTTGGTCCAGAGCTTCTTGAGCATCTCCAGGCCCTTGGCCTTCTGCCCAAGCTCTATGTAGAGGCGGGCCTCGTCGAGCGAGCCAGACTGGAAGTCGAGCGGCACGTTGTACTCGGGGATTACCTTGTCGGCGTATGCCAGCACCTCGGCGGCTTTCTTCTTGTCGCCCTCGGCCATGAGGTTCATGGCCAGTTGCACGAATAGCCGGCGGTGGGTGTAGCACATGCGCATCACCGTCTCATCGAGATAGAGGCCCGGCTTTTCGAGCCCGCCGTAGCGGAACTTGTGCATCATGTTGTCATACGTGCGCTTCGTGTCGAAGCTCTTTGCCCCGGGGGCGTTCGTGGTGAACGGAGTGATGCGGTTGGCCAGGCCCTCTTGCACGAAGTTGTCGCCAAGGTTCATGTAATTGTCGGCCCCGACGGTGGTCGCCACGTACACCGGGCGCGTCCAGTTGCATCGGTCTATCATCTCGAGCATCATCAGGTCGCCTTTGTAGAGGGCGTTCTTGCCCTTCAGCGAGATGACCATGCGGTCGGGAATGCTGTCTGATGCCATTATCATTCCGCTCTTCCTTACGGCCTCTTTGTCTATCGTCATGTATAGGGTGTCGGTAGGTATGACGTGCATGTTGTCGCTCCCGGTGAGCAACTTGAGCACTTCGCGCTGCTCGGCGCTCATCTTTCCGCGCACCCAGTAGGTCAGGACGTTGCGCAGTTCGAACGGATTGTCTCCGAACATCTTCCTTGCTTCGTCGGGATACTGGCGGTACAGCTCGTGGATGGCAGCCTTGAGGCCCGGCTCCACCTGCACGTACTCGTTGGTGCCGGAGCAGTATTCGAGCCTGCTCCAGCTGATGGGAACCGACGGGGAGTCGTATGCCGGGCGGCACATCTGGTCGATGTACCAGTCGGTTTGGAGGTAGCTGAGGTTGCATACGCGCGCATCGGTGCGCACTCCCTCAGTGTCTTGGTTGTACCAAAGGGGGAACGTGTCGTTGTCTCCGTTGGTGAAGATTATCGGGTTGCCTGTCTCCTGAAGCGACTTGAGGTAGTTCTGGCCGAAGTCGCGGCAGGTGTAGCGCCCGCTGCGGTCGTGGTCGTCCCATGTCTGCGACGCCATTTGTATGGGCACAAGCAGGCAGGCTGCACCCACTATGGCGGCCAGGGCAGCCTCGTGGCCCTTGAGGCGGCGGTTTATCTCGTCGATGATGGCAGCCACGCCCATGCCGCACCAGATGGCGAAGGCGTAGAACGAGCCGGCGTATGCATAGTCGCGCTCACGAGGCTGCATCGGTGTCTGGTTGAGGTAGACCACGATTGCCAGCCCGGTCATGAAGAAAAGGAAGAACACCACCCAGAATTGGCGGATGCCTTGGTGCCCCCGGCGCAGCGACTGCCAAAACAGGCCGATAAGCCCGAGCAGCAGGGGCAGGCAGTAGAACACGTTGTGGCCCTTGTTCTCCTTAAGCTCGTCGGGCAGCTTGCTCTGGTCTCCGAGGCGCCAGTTGTCAAGCCACGAGAATCCTGTTATCCAGTTGCCGTGCTCCAGCTCGCCGTTTCCTTGCAGGTCGTTCTGGCGTCCGGCGAAGTTCCACATGAAGTACCGCCAGTACATGAAGTTGCATTGGTACGACAGGAAGAAGCGGAGGTTCTCCCACTGCGTTGGCACCTTGACCATGATTTGCTCGCCGCAGCGGTCGTAAGGCACCTGCTTGCCGTCCACGCCGCCCATCCAGCTCTCGTAGGCCCCGGCGTGGGCGGAGCTGTACATGCGCGGGAAGAGCATGTTCTGCGCGTACTTGTATGAGTCTTTTGTGCGCACCACGAAGTATGAGTCTTTCTCTTCTGCCGTGGCTTTTTCCTTGCGCTGGTATACGGGCGCCCCCTTTTCCGTCACGGGCCGGCAGTAGTCGCCCTCGCGTTCCAGGGCCACCTGTGATGTGTAGGCAGGCCCGAAGAAGAGCGGGCGGTCGCCGTACTGCTCTCGCCCGAGGTATTCGCCAAGGGTGAAGATGTCTTCAGGTGAGTTCTGGTCCATCGGAGGATTGGCCGATGAGCGTATCACTGTGACTGCATACGTGGAGTAGCCTATCATGAGCATGAGCATGCAGAGCAGTGCCGTGTTCTTTATGCGCGAGGTTACGAGGGCCTTGCCCTTGCTCTTGCGCTGCAGTATGAACCACAATGCTGCAAGGACCAAGATGCCGATGACCACCGAGCTGGCGCCGTGGCCGTAGAATGGGATGCCCAGCATGGCCACGGCGAGCAGGAAGGCGATGTTGCTCCGCTTCTCGTTGCGGTCGCTGTAGGTCTCGTATATGGCCCAGATGATGCAGGCTATGAGCAGGATAATGTAGATTATCTCGCCGGTGTTGAACGGGCAGCCGAGCACGTTGACAAACAGCAACTCGAACCATCCGCCCACCTGGACGATGCCCGGCACGACGCCGTAGAGCACTGCAGCAAGGATGACGATGGAGATTGCCAACGCGCCTATCGACCCCCAAAGGTCTGCCCGGCCCGTGCGGTTGGGGCAGCGGCGGTAATAGTATACAAGCACTATGGCCGGAACGCACAGCAGGTTGAGCAGGTGGACGCCGATGGAAAGGCCGGTCATGTAGGCGATGAGCACCAGCCAGCGGTCGCTGTGAGGCTCGTCGGCGTGCTCATCCCACTTCAGTATGAGCCAGAACACTACGGCGGTGAAGGCCGACGAGTAGGCGTAGACTTCGCCCTCCACGGCGCTGAACCAGAACGTGTCGCTGAAAGTGTAGATCAGCGCGCCCACCATGGCAGAGGCTTCGATGGCTATTGCCTTGCCCAGAGGTACCTGCATGGTGCGGCCAACGAGAAGTCTGCGGGTGAGGTGGGATATGCTCCAGAAGAGGAACAGGATTGTGGTGGCCGAGAGCAGTGCGCTCATCATGTTCACCATCAGCGCCACTTGCGACGGGTCGCTGGCGAACTGGGAGAACAGGTTGGCCGTAAGCATGAAGAAAGGTGCTCCTGGCGGGTGTCCGATTTCAAGTTTGTAACCCGTTGTTATGAACTCCGGACAGTCCCAGAAGCTGGCTGTCGGTTCGATGGTGGAACAATAAACAAAGGCTGCAATGGCAAACGCCAGCCACCCCAGGATGTTGTCCACAAGCCTGAATTGTTTCATTCTATAATGTGTTGTTGTTCTAAGTCAACGCTTTAAGCAGTTGCAAAGGTAGCACAAAAAAGGGTAGATAATGTGCGTTTTGTCTTTTTTAACGCACGTGCAAGGAGGGCATTGCCGTGGCAGGCGGCACGCTTTGCGATTCTGTTGTGTGGTGATGGAAGTGTTTTCGCGTATTTTCAGCTTAGATGAACAGGTCTGCCCCCCATATCAAGGCTGCGTAGCGGGCCAGCTTTCCTGCGGTCACCGCGATGAGCGTAAGCCCAACGTTGGCCCTGAGCAGGCCCAGCATGACTGTTATGGCGTCGCCTATCACGGGCAGGAATGCAAAGAAGCCCATCCACGCTCCGCGTCCGGCCATGAACCGTTCGGCCCGTTCGAGGTCGCTCTTCTTCACCCGAAGGAAGCGTTCTATCCATTCCGCCTTGCCCAGTCGGCCGATGCCGTAGTTGAGCATGCTCCCCGCCACGTTGCCAACCGTGCCGTAGGCCACAAGCCCGGCAGGGTCGAGGCCTGCCGCCAGCAGCCCCACCATCACCACTTCGCTGCTGAATGGCAGTATGCTTGCGGCCAGGAAAGAGGCTATGAGTATGCCGGCGTAGCCGTAGTTGATGAGTATCTCGTTCAGTGCATCCATAAGTTGAAGGCTGTTACGCCCAATGCCGCCGCCACGAGGGCGTGGAAGGCCGCGTTTGTCACCTTTGTGCTGGTTAGCGCTATGAAGTGGGCTATGAGCGGGCTTGCGCTTACTGTCATCATGCGCAGGGCCATGTCGTGCAGGCGGGGCAGTGCGGCCAGGAGCGCGGCGGAGGCGAGGAAGATGGTTACGAAGCAGTTGTAGAGCATCCGTGTGCGTATCTTGTCGCCCAGGCATTGCCTGCGGTAGTGTATGATGCCCGTGACGGCAGCCACTGTCACCAGTGCTATCGTGGCCCAGTGGCAGGCTGCCAGCGGGCTGAAGTCGCCCATGCCGTCCACTTCGGCGAGCGGTCTGAAGTGTGTGGCGAGTGCGTCCAGCTTTCCGGCATAGGCCATTATGGGTACGGCGAACCAGTACGGAAGGGCAACGCCGAGCACCGAGGCTACCATTGTCCTGGCGCTTATTGAGCGTATGAAAGCCGCCATCAGCAGCCACATGACGGGTATATAATATAATATGTGGACGCAGAACAGGCTGCCGAGGCTGAGGCACAGGAATGCGTAGAACGTGAGTCCGGCCGCCTGCTTGTCCTGGTATGAGCCGAAGAGCGTGGCTATTGAGGCTATGGCAAGGGCCTCGGCGGCTGCGCCGCCCACCTCGCCGAACTGGAACGGGGCTGCGCACGACAGCACGATGAACGCGCACGACACCATGCGACTGTACATCCTGATGAGAGCGTTGGCGTTGTTAAGTTCTACCATGAGGTAGGTAGACACGGCAAAACAGGCGAACTGCAGCCACAGCCTGCCCGGCACAAGTCCCACGGCAGCCCACACCAATGCGGCGTAGACGGCCACCACGGGCAGCGTCACCCTGCTTTCCGATATTCTGTTTTGCAGCCGCTTCATGTCAACAATGGCACGGGCAGCGGAACATTGGCATCCCGCTGCCCATGGCCATCCCCTAATTTGTCATTCAAAATTCGCCATTCAAAAATCCGTCAGAGGTCTTTCCCTATGTCGCGGCGGAAGTACTTGCCTTCGAAGTTAATCTTGCCGGCCTCGGTGAACGACTTGCGCAGAGCCTCTTCCTTGTCATTGCCATAAGAGCTTACGGCTATCACGCGGCCACCGGCAGTGACCACCCGGCCGTCTTTCATGGCCGTGCCGGCGTGGAACACTATGCTGCCCTCCACGTCGCCTATGCCAGTTATCTCGAAGCCTTTGTCGTAGTGCTGCGGGTAGCCGCCGCTCACCATCATCACGCATACTGCCGCCCGCCCGTCGAATTCTATGCTGCGGCGGTCCAGGTCGCCAGCTGCCACACCCTCGAACAAGTCCACTATGTCGCTCTTCAGGCGCAGCATCACGGTCTCCGTCTCCGGGTCGCCCATGCGGCAGTTGTACTCTATCACCATGGGGTCGCCGCCTACGTTGATTAGTCCGAAGAAGATGAAGCCTTTGTAGTCTATTCCCTCTTCGGCCAGGCCATTGACCGTGGGGCGTATTATGCGCTCCTCAACCTTTTGCATCCACTCTTTCGTGGCAAACGGCACCGGCGATACGCTGCCCATGCCGCCCGTGTTGAGGCCCGTGTCGCCCTCGCCAATGCGCTTGTAGTCCTTGGCTTCGGGCAGAATCTTGTAGTGCTTGCCATCGGTGAGCACGAACACCGAGCACTCGATGCCGCTGAGGAACTCCTCTATCACTACGCGGGCAGATGCCACGCCGAACATTCCGCCGAGCATCTCGCGCAGCTCCCGCTTGGCTTCCTCGAGCGTGGGGAGTATCAGCACGCCCTTGCCGGCGCACAGTCCGTCGGCCTTCAGCACGTATGGAGCGTTCAGAGTCTCAAGGAAAGCCAGCCCCTCGTCGAGCGATGTTCCGTCGAACGTGCGGTAGCGGGCGGTCGGGATGTTGTGCCGCTGCATGAAAGCCTTGGCGAAATCCTTTGAGCCTTCGAGCACGGCCCCGGCCTTCGACGGGCCTATCACGGGGATTGCCGCAGTGCGCGGGTCGGCCTTGAAGTCGTCGTAGATGCCCTTTACGAGCGGGTCCTCGGGCCCTACCACCACCATGTCAACTTCATTTGCCACGGCGAAGTCCTTCAGCTTGTCGAACTCGTTCACGCCGATGGCCACGTTCTCGCCGCATTCTGTCGTGCCGGCGTTGCCCGGGGCGATGAACAGCTTCTCCACCTTTGGGCTTTGGGCTATTTTCCATGCGAGGGCGTGCTCGCGCCCGCCGCTTCCTAAGAGTAATATCTTCATGTCGTTGCTTTTTGGTCTTTGTTCCTGCAAAGTTAGCGTTTTGCGCCCAATTACGCAAGAGTTTCTTGCGGAAACTGGGCCGCCGGCTTGGCTCGGTGGGGCGTTGCGTGGCAAAACCCTTGCGTTTTGATTCCCTTTGTGTCAAAAGGCAACGATGGGAACAGGCTGTGAAACCTATCCCCATCGTTGTGTTCGTTGCAGTCTTTGCTCAGTGGTGTCCTGCTTGTGCGCCATTGCCTTACTTCAGCCAGTCTTCGAAGTACTGGGTGATGCGTTCGTGCAGGTGTACGCTCTTGTGGCCCGCCATGTTGTGGCCCTCGCCGGGGTAGACGAAGAAGTCGGGCTGCTTGCCAGCCTCTATGCAGGCCTCGAGGAACTGCAGGGCGTGCTGCGGCACCACGGTTGGGTCGTTGGCGCCGATGATTATCTGTAGTTTGCCCTTCAGGTTCTTGGCCTTCGCGAGCAGGCTCGCCTGGGCGTAGCCCTCGGGGTTGGCCTCGGGCGTGTCCATGTAGCGCTCGCCGTACATCACCTCATACCACTTCCAGTCAATCACCGGGCCTCCTGCCACACCCACCTTGAACACGTCGGGATACGTTGTCATGAGCGACGTGGTCATGAAGCCTCCGTAGCTCCATCCATGCACACCCATGCGGGTGGTGTCCACGTAGGCCAGCGACTTGAGGTAAGCCACCCCGCGCATCTGGTCGTCCATCTCGCGCTGCCCCAGGTGGCGGAACGTGGCCTGCTCAAACTCGCGCCCGCGGTCGCTGGAGCCGCGGTTGTCGAGGATGAAGAGCAGGTAGCCCTTCTGCGCCATGTACGTCTCCCACGAGCGGCTCTGGTAGTGCCAGCCCGCCTCAACGTTGCGCACGCCCGGTCCGCCGTAGACATACACTATGGTGGGATACTTCTTTGCGGGGTCGAAGCCTATGGGCTTCACCATGCGGAAGTAGAGGTCGGTGGAGTCGTCGGCGGCCTTGATGGTGCCGCACGAGTACTCAGGCACGGCATACCCCGCCCAAGGGTCGGGCGCGCTGAATATCTGTGTGCTGCGCCCGGTGGACGTGTTGGTCACGCACACGTTGCGCGGCACGTCAGGCTCCGTGTAGTGGTCAAAGAGCCACTGGCCCGACTCCGAGAGCATGGCCTGTGCCGCCCCGCGGGCGAAGTAGTAGGCGTGCAGCCCCCGCCCGTTGTCTATCGGGGTGCGGCGGCCCGTCTCCACGTCCACGGCATAGAGGTTGTTCTGTATGGGCGAAGCCTCGTTGCTCACGATTATGGCCGACTTCAGCTTGGTGTTGAAGCCGATGAGGTCGAGCACCACCCACCGCCCGCTCGTGAGCTGGCGCAGGCAGCGGCCCTTGGTGTCGAAGAGGTAGAGGTGGTTGAAGCCATCGCGCTCGCTCTGCAACAGGAACTTGCTGTCGTCCCATGGCAGGAACGCTATCGGAGAGACCGGGTGAACGTACTTGTCGCTGTGCTCATGGTAGAGCGTGGCGAGCGGCTTTCCCGTGGCGGCGTCGTAGGAGCGCAGCCAAAAGTCGGTTTGGTCGCGGTTCAGCTCAATCATGTAGACGGTCTTGGAGTCCGTGCTCCACGCCACGTTAGAGAAGTAGCGGTCGGTAGGGTCGCCAGCGTCCAAGTATGTGGTCTTGCCCGTTGCCATGTCGTAAACGCCCACCGTCACCTTGTGGCTCGCCATTCCGGCCATGGGATACTTGTCAGGCTCAAGCTCGGCCACTCGCGCAAAGGTGTTCACCTGCGGGTAGTCGGTCACCATGCTCTGGTCCATGCGGTAAAAGGCGAGCCGGTTGCCGTCGGGGCTCCAGAATGTTCCCTTCACTATGCCGAACTCGTTGCGGTGCACGGCCTGGCCGTACACTATCTCGCGGCTGCCGTCGGTGGTGAGCTGGCGGGTCTGCCCGGCGGCGTCGGTGATGCAGAGCTGGTTGTCCTTGACGAAGGCCACCGTGCGCGACGGCGCGGCCCAGTCGCTGTGCTGCTCGCCCTGGCAGGGCTGCGTCCAGGCCACGCGGCCCTTCTTCCAGTCGTAGAGCACCCGCAGCCTGCTGCCCTCAAGCAGCGCCAGCGGTTCGCCGGGGTAGGGGAACTGGGCGTTCATTGCCGAGTTGATTTCCTTTTTCCCTATGGCCTTGTTCACCTCGTCGATGGTGGCCACGGGCGTTTTCCTGCCGCTCTCCATGTCAACCACGCCCCATTCTTCGGCGTCCTGGTACATCAGCCTGTCGCCCCACCATGCAAGGTAGATGTTCTTCGGCTTCATGTTGTGGTAGTTGGTGCCGCCGAAGTTTAAGTCTTCGAGCGTGAATTGCTTCAGTTGCGCCGTCATGGTTTGCGTCATGCAGGTGGTCATAGTCAGCGTCAGCGCTATCCGCGCCAGTTTACCTATCATAGTCATTGCGTCTGTTCCTGTTGTTGAAGTTGCGTTCGCCGCGTTCGTAGCTGCGTCCGGGGCGGTTGCCCCAGCGGCTGTCGCGCTGCTGTCCGGGGCGGTTGGCGCGCCCCCATCCGCCGCGTTCGGGGCCGCGCCGGTCGTCGCGCCGTTCGTGTCGGCCGTCGTGCCGGTCGTCGCGTCGGTCGCGTCGGTCGTCCCTCCGCTCGCGCCTCTCGAAGCGGCCCAAGTCAAAGTGGTGGAACTTGAACGAGCGGATGTCGCCCTCCTCGTTTTCCTCGGCCTCGTCGAACCGGCGCTTGAACTCTCGGTTCTTCTTGAAGCGGCCCTTCTCGGCCATCTGCCGGCGCTCCTCGTCGGTCTGCACGGTGCCGCCTTCGGTGCGGAATTCCCTCATGCCCCCCTCGAAAGTCTGGTACTTCCTGAACTCGCACTCCAGCGAGCCGTTGAAGAGCGGAATCTTGATGGAGGGGCGCAGGCCTATCTGGTCGAAGCATTCCTCGCGGTAGCTCAGTATCCAGGCATCGTTGCCCACGAACTGCCGCTTCAGCCTTTCGCCTATCATCTTGTACGTTGCGAGCAGGTTGGGCGTGGATATGCGCTCGCCGTATGGCGGGTTGGTCACCATTATGCTCTTCTCCTTTGGCTGGGTAAAGTTCTCGAAGTCGGCCTCCTCCACGGTTATGTCGCTGGTGAAGCCGGCGGCCTTAACGTTCATGCGCGCCGTGTTCACGGCCTTTATGTCTACGTCGTAGCCGTAGATGTGGTGCTTGAACTCGCGTTCCTGCGAGTCGTCGTTGTATATCTTGTCGAACAAGTCCTTGTCGAAGTCGGCCCATTTCTCAAAGGCATACTCCTTGCGGAACACTCCCGGGGCCATGTTGTGGGCTATGAGGGCGGCCTCTATGAGCAGCGTGCCTGAGCCGCACATTGGGTCGATGAAGTCGGTTTCGCCGCGCCAGCCCGTCATGAGAATCATGCCGGCGGCCAGCACCTCGTTGAGCGGTGCCTCCACGTTCTCCTGCCGGTATCCGCGG
This sequence comes from uncultured Prevotella sp., assembly GCA_944319915.1. Lineage (GTDB taxonomy): Bacteria > Bacteroidota > Bacteroidia > Bacteroidales > Bacteroidaceae > Prevotella. The sequence goes on from CALUEY010000007.1 coordinate 84,863, forward strand.
CGGTGCAGGCTCTCGCCGCTCGAGTCGAGCGAGAGGGTGCATTTGTCCTCGGCCACGTGCATGTTGAGGCGTATGTCGGGGTTGGCCACGCTTATGTTGGGGCGCTTGCCGGTGTTTTCGCGGAACTGGTCTACGATGGCGTCCTTCACCTTGTACGACACGAACTTGGAGTGGCGGAACTCTTCGGAGAACACCACCGAGTCCACGGCGAACGTCTGTTCAGTCGTGATGTACTGCGACCAGTCTATCTTCTTCACCTGGTCGTACACCTCGTCGGCCGTCGAAGCCTTGAAGTGGCGTATGGGCTTGAGCACCCTTATGGCCGTGTGCAGCTGGAAGTTGGCGCGGTACATAAGCTCCTTGTTGCCCGTGAACGACACCATGCGCCGCCCTATCTGCACGTTGTTGGCGCCGAGTTCGGTCAGCTCTCTTGCGAGCACAGGCTCAAGGCCCATGAAAGTCTTGGCTATCAGTTCAAATTCTTGTTCCATTTGTTGTCTTGTTTGGGTGTTTGCCCGTGTGCGCGCCGGCCCACATGGCCGTTGTGCGGGCCGTGCCGCAGCCGCTGTTGGCGGCGGTAGTGGCGGCCCATGGGTGCGCCGTGGGGCGTTGAGTCATTCCTTCTTGTATTTCTTGGTGTTAGGTTCCATGTTTTCTGTCACCCAGATGTTGGCCCCCACCACGCAGCCCCGGCCTATCCTTACGCGGCCCAGCACGGTGGCGTTGGAGTAAACCACCACGTCGTCCTCCAGTATTGGGTGGCGCGGTATGCCCTTGATGGGGTTGCCTTCGGCGTCGAGCGGGAAGCTCTTTGCGCCGAGCGTCACGCCCTGGTACAGCTTCACGTTGTTGCCTATTATGCAGGTGGCGCCTATCACCACGCCCGTTCCGTGGTCGATGGTGAAGTGGTGGCCTATCTGCGCTGCCGGGTGGATGTCGATGCCGGTTTCGGAGTGGGCCATCTCGGTGATGATGCGGGGTATGAGCGGCACCCCGAGCGTGTGCAGCTCGTGGGCTATGCGGTAGTTCACCAGGGCCTTTATCACGGGGTAGCACGATATTATCTCGCCGTAGCTCGTGGCCGCAGGGTCGCCGTTGTAGGCAGCCTCCACGTCGGTGGCCAGCGTGGCGCGTATCTGCGGCAGCCTCCCTATGAGGGCCGTGGCCGTGGCCGTGGCCTTGGCTGCGCAGGCCCCGCCGCACTGCTCGCCCCCCTTGTCGCACGAAAAGCACAGCCCGGCCATCACCTGATCGGCCAGCAGCTTGTGCATCCTCTCTATGTTCACTCCCAAGTGGTAACGTAAGGTGCGCGTATTGACCGACGACTTGCCGAAATATCCCGGGAAGATGATGGAGCGCGCAAGGCTGATTATCTCTTCGAGAACCTTGCCTGATGGAAGCGGGTTGCCGTCGCGGTGCTGGTGGAACAGGCCCTTCAGCGATTCAGGGGCCGACAAATCGTCAACCGTCCGCGCAAGTATGCGGGCAAAGTCGGTGTTGCTCATCTTCTTTTGTGTCAATACTATCGGTGTGCAAAGATACATCAAAGGGCGCAAACGGCAAAGGATTGCCGCGTATTTTTTTGTTTTGTTGCCTTTGCGGCGCGGTATTTTTTGCTTACAAAGCATGGAAACCAGGGGCGTTGGGTTCCGTTTGTGGCTGCAATACGGTGCGTTTCGCAGTGCAATATGGCCCGTTTTGCAGGCCAGGACGGCCTGTTTTGCAGCCCAAAACGGGCCGTGTGCTTAAGCGGCTGATTGCCAGGCGGTTGGCTTGGCAGTTCGGCGCCAGCTTGGATTTGGGATATTTCTTTACAATGTCAGTCGGCGCCCTTTGCGGCGGGCTGGCCATTGCGACGCCCAGCTGCGGCCACGCAGGGGCAGGCTGCGGCTTCGTAACACATATTTTATATATGCGCCCGCGTATAAGCGGCTGGGTAATGGCGGCACTGGTATGGAAGCTGAAGCCGGCGGCGGGGGCATTTGTAACAGAAATGAAACATCTAATTAAACCACTTGTAATATAGATTACTTAATTTTGCCGCGATTTTCTGAACGAAACATAAAATTTTATGGAAGCAATTTATTTGGTTATCGTGGTCTTCCTGCTCATCCTGGCGGTGTTTGACCTGTTTGTGGGAGTCAGCAACGATGCTGTAAACTTCCTCAACTCAGCCATCGGAGCCAAGGTGGCTAAGTTTAAGACCGTCATATTCATAGCGTCCATCGGCGTGCTGGTGGGCGCGGTGATGAGCGCCGGCATGATGGACGTGGCGCGCCATGGCATCATGCACCCCGTGAACTACAACTTCCACGAGGTGATGGTGATATTCCTCGCCGTGATGGTGACCGACGTCATCGTGCTCGACGTGTTCAACACGCTCGGCCTGCCCACCTCCACCACCGTGTCGCTCGTGTTCGAACTGCTCGGCGGAACCTTCGTGCTGGCCATCCTCAAGATGAACGCCGACCCCTCGCTGGGCTTCGACGACCTGCTCAACAGCAACAAGGCCCTGAGCGTAATCATTGCCATCTTCGTGAGCGTGGCCATCGCCTTCGTGTTCGGAATCATAGTGCAGTGGGTATCGCGCGTAATCTTCACGTTCAACTATACCAAGCACCTGCGCTACACCGTGGCCATCTTCGGCGGCATAGCGTTCACCTGCCTGGCCTACTTCATCTTCATACAGGGCCTGGCCAAGTCGCCGCTGATGCCGGCAGGGCCTAAGGAGTGGATCGAGGCTAACACCAACCTGCTGCTCTTCTGGACCTTCATAGTCTCCACCATCGTGATGGAGGTTATCCACCTGCTGCACGTCAACGTGTTCAAGCTCGTGGTGCTGATGGGCACCTTCGCCCTGGCCATGGCCTTCGCCGGCAACGACCTCGTAAACTTCATAGGCGTTCCGCTGGCCGGGCTCGACTCTTACAATGACTTCATGGCCAACGGCAGCGGCAACGCCACCGGCTTCATGATGGCCTCGCTGATGGAGTCGGCCAAGTCGCCCATTCTCTACCTCGTGCTGGCCGGCATCGTAATGGTGGTGGCCATGACCACCTCGAAGAAGGCGCAGAACGTGATAAAGACCAGCGTTGACCTTGCGCGCCAGGACGAGGGCGACGAGATGTTCGGCTCGTCGAGGGCCGCACGCAGCATCATCCGCGCCACGCAGGATGCCGGCAGCTTCCTGGGCAAGTACGTGCCCAAGGGGTTTGCCGCGTGGATTGACACCCGCTTCCGCAAGGAAGACGCCATACTGGCCGACGGCGCGGCCTTCGACGTGGTGCGCGCCGCCGTTAACCTTGTGCTGGCCTCCATGCTCATAACCTTCGGCACCAACTATAAGCTGCCCCTCTCCACCACCTACGTTACCTTCATGGTGGCCATGGGTACGAGCCTAGCCGACCGCGCATGGTCGCGCGAGAGCGCAGTGTTCCGCGTTACGGGCGTCATCTCGGTCATCGGCGGTTGGTTCATCACTGCCGGAGTGGCCTTCGGCGCCTGCGCCTTGGTGTGCCTCGTGATGTATTACGGCGGTTTCGTGGCCATGTTCCTCTTCATGGCCCTGGTGGTGTTCATGCTCGTAAGGAGCAACATACAGTTTGGCAAGAATGCCAAGGAGGAGAAGCAGGACGACGTGTTCCGCCTAATGATGCGCACGCGCGACCCGGAGATAGTGTGGGACCTGCTCACCAAGCACGTGTCGCGCACGCAGAGCTTTGTAAACCGCTTTGCCCTCGATGAGTTCAACAAGATAATCGATGGGCTCGCCAACGAGAACCACCACGCCCTCTCAAAGAGCCAGCGCGAGCTGAAGAACGAGCAAGAGCAGCTCAAGAAGTTCCGCCGCAAGGAGCTCCTCGCCCTGCGCCGCGTGCCAATGGAGATAGCCGCCGAGCGCAACACGTGGTACCACCTGGGCGTTAACAGCGACTCGCAGTTCATCTATTGCCTCAAGCGCATGCTCGAGCCTATAAAGGAGCACGTGGACAACAACTTCAACCCGCTGCCCAAGCTCTATGCCGACGAGTACCAGCCCGTGCGCGCCAAGATAACCGAGCTTATGGAGCGCACCGAGGCCATGCTCTCCACCACGCGCTTCAGCGAGTATGACGCCGTGCTGGCAGAGGCCGACAAGCTGAAGGACGAGCTGTCAGTTATACGCAAGCACCACTACGACCGCATGCAGAGCGACCACGATGAGACCAACCTCAAGATATCGCTCGTTTACCTCAACATACTGCAGGAGAGCCAGGAGTTCCTGAGCATAATGCGCCACCAGCTGCGTGCCGCCAACCGTTTCTACGGCAACTGACGCGCCGCAGGCCCTGCAAGCCATCGCCGCCGCGCCCGGGAGTGCTGCCTCCCCGGGCGCGGCGGCTTGCTTTTGGTTGCCGCATCGTGGCCTGGCGGCACGCTCCTGGCCGTGCTTGGCGGGGCGCGGCATACACCGCCAGGCGGGCTGCCGTGGTGACAGAACGGCAGTATCCGCTATCAAATGGCCCATAACCGTGCTTATGTCGCTTATAGGCTACATTAGCAGACGTTTAGGACTGTTTGCCGGAACATATTGCTAAGAAAAATTAAAATGGGCGCAGAGTTTTCTGTTCTAAGGCAGATTTTGCCTAACTTTGTTGCCCGGAACATAACGAGATAATGTAAACCGGGCATGATACTGGCTATTGGCAGGGCAGAGCGCTTCTCTCCCAATTCGGTTGACAAGGATGCTGCGATACTCAGGTGCGTCGCCGATGCGCTGAGGATGCGCGGCCACGATGTCGAGACCATCAGCGAAACGGCTGTTGGGCGCGGCGTTGAGGCTGGCGCGTACCTGTCGATGGGTAGGCTGCCGCAGACGCTCGCCATGCTCGCCGGGCGCGAGGCCCGTGGGGCCTTGGTGGTGAACAGCGCGCGGGGCGTGGCCCTGTGCTGCAACCGGCGGAGGCTTACCGAGACGTTGCGCCTCGGGGGCGTGCCGGTGGCTCCTGCCGCAGGCCACCACGGCTATTGGCTGAAGAGGGCCAGCGGCGTGGCCGAAGGCCCGGCCGACGTGCAGTATGTTGCCAGCGAGGCCGACATTCCGGCAGCGATGGAGAGCATGAGGCGGCGCGGCGTGGCCGACGTGCTGGTGTGCGCCCACGTAGTTGGCGACCTGCTCAAGTTCTATGGCGTGCGTTCCACAGGCTTCTTCCGCTTCTTCTATCCCGGCGACGACGGGCAGTGGAAGTTTGGCGACGAGCGGCGCAATGGCCGCCCGCACCACTACCTCTTCAGTGCGCCGGGCCTCCACGCCATGGCCGAGCGCGCCGCAGCCATAGCCTGCACCGACGTGTACGGGGGCGACTGCATCGTAAGGGAGGACGGCAGCGTTTGCATTATCGACTTCAACGACTGGCCCAGCTTCTCGCGTTGCCGCGATGAGGCCGCTGAGGCCATCGCCGGACTCGTGGAAGCCCGGATGGCATCAACAATGGAAGAGAGAAAAGTATGGCATCAGACATTCTGACCGGGATGCGCGGCTGCATCTTCGATTACGGCGGTACGCTCGACACGGGCGGCAACCACTGGGGGCGCGTAATCTGGCACTCGTATGAGCGGCAGGGCGTTCCCGTAGGCGAAGCCTTGTTCCGCGAGGCTTACGTATACGCAGAGCGCGAGCTTGGGCGCAACCCCATAATACAGCCCGACTACACTTTCCGCACCACGCTATCGGTGAAGTTGCGCATAGAGATGGAGTACATAGGCCGGCTGGTTGCCGGCTTCGACGCCGACAGGTGGCACGGCGCGGTGCTCGCCGACCTCTACGCGGGGGTGCAGGCCGAGACGGCCCGCAGCCGCGAGGTGCTCGGGCAGTTGGCGACAAGGCTGCCGCTGGTGCTCGTTAGCAACTTCTACGGCAACATAAGCACCGTGCTTGGCGAGTTTGGCCTTGCCGGGCTGTTCGCCGGCGTGGTGGAATCGGCCGTGGTCGGGGTGCGCAAGCCCGACCCGCGGATATTCTCCATCGGCGTGGGGCGGCTCGGCATGGAACCTGCCGAGGTGGCCGTGGTGGGCGACAGCTACGCCAAGGACATCGCCCCGGCCAAGGCGGCCGGGTGCCGCACTGTGTGGATGCGCGGCGAGGGGTGGGGCGGCGACGAGCCGGAGGAGACCCCGGCAGCCGACTTCACCATAACTTCGCTCGGCCAGCTGCTGTAAGGCAGGGCCTCAGGGAGGCTGCTACCTTATATTATAAAAGGAAAGAGACAACAACAGATCAAGATACATTTAATATTAAATTGTAATGAAACAAACTAATGTAAAGCCGGCAGACGGCAAGTTAGGCATTATGATCGTGGGCAACGGCGCCGTTGCCACGACATTCATGACTGGCGTGTTCATGGTGCGCCGCGGGTTGGCCAAGCCCATCGGCTCAATGACACAGTATGACAAGATACGCGTGGGGCGCGGCGACGAAAAGCAATACCTGCATTATGGGGATATCGTGCCACTGGCAAAGCTCGACGACATAGTGTTCGGAACATGGGACGTGTACCCGCAGAACGCCTACCAGGCCGCCATGTATGCCGAGGTGCTGAAGGAGAAGGACATCGAGCCGGTGAAGGACGAGCTTGAGAAGGTGGTGCCGATGAAGGCTGCCTTCGACCACAACTACGCCAAGCGCCTCGACGGCGATAACGTGAAGGACTGCAAGGACCGCTGGGACATGATGGAGCAGATACGCCAGGACATCCGCGACTTCAAGCAGAAGAACGGCTGCTCGCGCATCGTTGTCATCTGGGCAGCGTCTACGGAGATATATGTACCGGTAGACATGAACGTGCATGGAACGCTCGCCGCCCTTGAGGCTGCCATGAAGGCCGACGACCGCGAGCACGTGGCCCCGTCGATGTGCTACGCCTACGCCGCCCTTGTCGAGGGCGCGCCGTTCATAATGGGCGCACCGAACACCACCGTGGACATACCCGCCATGTGGGAACTGGCCGAGAAAACCAAGATGCCCATTGCCGGAAAGGACTTCAAGACCGGGCAGACTCTCGTGAAGAGCGGCTTCGCACCCATCATAGGCACCCGCTGCCTTGGGCTTAGCGGATGGTTCTCTACCAACATACTGGGCAACCGCGACGGGCTCGTGCTCGACGAGCCGGCCAACTTCCACACCAAGGAGGTGAGCAAGCTCTCAACCCTCGAGACCATACTCAAGCCCGAAGTGCAGCCCGACCTCTACACCGACTACTACCACAAGGTGCGCATCAACTACTATCCGCCGCGCAACGACAACAAGGAGGGTTGGGACAACATCGACATCTTCGGCTGGATGGGCTACCCGATGCAGATAAAGATAAACTTCCTCTGCCGCGACTCCATACTGGCCGCGCCGCTGCTGCTCGACCTCACGCTGCTGAGCGACCTTGCCGCACGCGCTGGGCGATATGGCACGCAGCGGTTCCTGAGCTTCTTCCTCAAGAGCCCCATGCACGACTACACCAAGGGCGAGGAGGCCGTAAACAACCTCTACCAGCAGTACACCATGCTGAAGAACGCCATACGTGAGATGGGTGGCTACGAGGCCGACGAGGAGATTGACTGACACACAGGCTCCGTCGCGGCGCTAAGCCGCAGGAGCTGCTTGATAGTGGAGCCGGAAGGCAAGCGCAGCCAGCAAGGGCAGGCAGTGCGGAGGCGTGCCGACCGCTAGGCGGCACTGACGGCATGGCAGTGGCCCGGATGCCTTTCCGCCGGGGCGAAGCCTCCCGGCTCCATCGTTTCCGATTTACATCGCAATGCCATTTAAGCTGAAAAGATTTTGGGAAAATACAGAATAACATACTTGTTCTTGGCGCTGTTGTGCGTGGCCCTGCCTCTTAATGCTCAGATATCGGGCTACATCATTGACGGCGCCACGGGCGACAGCATACCATACGCCAGCGTAATCTACCGCGGCCATGATGTGGCCGTGGCCTCAAACCTCAGCGGGCATTACACCATAGAGCGGCACAACGGCTGGCAGCTCACGTTCAGTTCCGTGGGCTACGAGCCGCAGACCGTTACCATAGGGCCGCACACCAAGGCGCGGCTCGACATACGCCTCAAGCCCGACACGCGCACATTGAAGGAAGTTACCGTGCGCGCCAAGCGCGGACGCTACAGCCGCAAGAACAACCCGGCCGTGGAACTGATGAGGAAGGTAATCGCCGCCAAGAGGCGCACCGACCTCTCCAACCGCGACTTCTACCAATACAACAAGTACCAAAAGATTACCCTTGCCATAAACGACATCACACCCGAGAAGCTGGAGACACCAAAGCTGAAGAAGATGCCGTGGCTCAGGGACCAGGTGGAGAAGTGCCAGTACAACGGCAAGCTAATATTGCCGCTCACGGTAGACGAGACCGTGACGCAGAAAATATACCGCAAGTCGCCCCACAGCGAGAAGAGCATCATAAAGGGGCAGAACTCCAGCGGAGTGAACGACCTATTCCAGACGGGCGACATACTCAACACCATGCTCAAGGACGTGTTTACCGACGTGAACATCTACGACGACCAAGTGCGCCTGCTGCAGTACCCATTCACCTCGCCCATAGGCAAGGACGCCATTGCTTTCTACCGCTTCTACATCGAGGACACTTTGTTCGTGGACCGCGAGAAGTGCATCCACCTCCACTTCCTGCCCAACAACCAGCAGGACTTCGGCTTCAGGGGCGACATATACATCCTTGCCGACTCGTCGTACCAAGTAAAGCGGTGCGAGCTTACCATACCCAAGCGGAGCGACGTGAACTTCGTTGAGAACCTTCGAGTGCTGCAGGAGTTCACCCAGCTGCCCGACAGCACGTGGGTGCTCACCCAAGACGACATGGTGGCCGAGCTAAAGCTCACCGACTTCATTGCCAAGGCAATCGTGATACGAACCACGCGGCTGAGCGACTACGCCTTCGACGAGTTGCCCCGCCAGCTCTTCAAGGGCAAGGCGCGCGAGGTGAAGGAGGCCGACGCGATGATGCGCGACGACGAATTCTGGAACAAGTACCGACAGGTGCACCTCACCCAGAGCGAGAGCAAGATGGATGCATTCGTTCATAACCTTGAGCAGATAAAGGGCTTCAAGTACATCATCTTCGGAGCCAAGGCCCTCATAGAGAACTACGTGGAGACAGGCAACCCCAGCCGGGTGGACATAGGTCCGATAAACACCATGGTTTCGAGCAACTTCATCGACGGGGTGCGCACCCGCCTCAGCGCCCAGACCACGGCCAAGCTGCATCCTCACCTCTTTCTCAGCGGCTACTACGCCCGCGGGTGGAACAGCCACAAGAACTACTACAAGGGCGAACTGACATACTCGTTCAACAAGAAGGAGTACCTGCCACGCGAGTTCCCCAAGCGTACCCTCACGTTCTCGTCCACTTACGACGTCACATCGCCCTCCGACAAGTTCATGCATACCGACAAGGACAACGTGTTCACCGCGCTGAAGTGGACGAAGGTGGACAAGATGATGTTCTACAACCGGCAGGAGCTTACCTTTGAGCGCGAGGAGGACTGGGGCTTCAAGACCACCGTTTCGGTGAAGACCGAGGAGAACGAGGCCTGCGGCTACCTCCACTTCCGCCCACTCTCCACCGGGCTCGACACAAAGCTGCGCACCACCGAGCTGCGCGCCGAGCTGCGCTTCGCCCCGGGCGAGACATACATCAACACCAAGCAGCGCCGGCTCAAGATAAACCTCGATGCGCCAGTGTTCACCGTGAGCCACACGCTCGGGCTGAAGGACGTGCTCGGGGGCGACTACGACTACAACTACACCGAGGCGAGCATCTACAAGCGCTTCTGGATGAACAGCTGGGGCAAGATAGACTGCTACGTGCGCGGCGGCGTGCAGTGGAGCAAGGTTCCATTCCCGCTGCTGTGCATGCCGGCCACCAACCTCTCGTTCATCATCCAGGACCAGACCTTCCAGCTCATAAACAACATGGAGTTCCTGAACGACCGCTTCGTGAGCGCCGACATATCGTGGGACCTCAACGGCAAGATATTCAACCGCATACCGCTAATAAAGAAGCTCAAGTGGCGCGAGTACATAGCCGTTAAGGTGCTTTGGGGCGACCTTACCGACAAGAACAATCCCCTGCTCGCACAGAACGCCGCCGACCCCGTGCTGATGGAGTTCCCCGAGGGCTGCTACGTCATGGACCCCAAGAAGCCCTACGTGGAAATGTCGTTCGGCATTCACAACATCTTCAAGGTAATCCACGTGGAGTACGTCCACCGCTTCAACTACCTCAGCCTGCCCACGGCCCACAAGCACGGCGTGCGCTTCATGTTCCGCATGACGTTCTGAGGCGCGGTGGCTTGCTCTTGTTGCCAGCAGGCATGAATTTTTCGTCTGGCGCGGTTCGGGCCTATGGGTGCTATCCCTGCATGGTTCTGGCAACATCCATTAGCCCGAACTCGCATATAAGTGTTAGTCACTATAACGGCGATTTGGGCCAATGCCAACACACGCATGTGGGCAGCCGCATGACGCTTGGCCAACTTGCGGATGCTCATTCTGCAAACGCTGGCTGGCAATCACTCCGTTGTAGCTTTGTACCCGAAGAAAGCTTTTTGGGAAACCAAGCCTTTTGCAAAAATGAACTTGAAAATTTATGTTAAATGATTTTTTGTTATTATGACAAAGGTTGTTTGGTTGGCATAAAATAATAACTTTGCACTCGACCCAGTTAGTCCATTAAAAGGGCTTGTGGGTTATTTACTGGTAAAGGACGTTTACGGACGTTATCTTCGACGGTCAAATCTCGCAAATATAGACTCTCTCCGAAGGAACGGCAACTGGAACGTCCACGTGAGATGTATTATATCCCCATGGCTGCACGGCGGCCATGGCGGTTCGTAATATGTCACGGCGTGGGCTAACTGCGTTGCCTATCCTGGGAGAGAGGCAATGCGAGAGCCCGACCGTGGGATAGGCGAGAAGTAGAGACTCCCACGTCTTTTCTTGTATCTTATAGCTTGACACATTAAGCGCCTTGCTCCGGGAGTTCTGCAAAGGCTAAGTAAAAACAAACAAAATGGAAAATGAAATGAGAAACGATGTCTTTTCAAGTGAAAGGCCAAGCCGGCGTTTGGGGCTAATCCCGTTTTTGTTGCTGGCAATGTTATCGGCAGTGTCCTTCGCCTCGTGTTCCGACGATGACGACGAAGGAGGCTCTGTAGGTGCCTTGCGTGGGTCGTACTTGGCTATTGGCGACTACGTGAAGGAGTACGTTGACGGTGAGTGCGTGGGCAATGTGGATGATTTCCAAGATAAGTATTTCTATCGCCTGTCGCCCGACGGCACTGTGGAAAGCCTTGGCCGCAGGAATCCTTACGATGATGCCACTTGGGCCATTGACGGGAACGCCATCGTGGTGACGTATCTTGATTCGGATGGGAATGTGGAAGACACCGACCGTTTCATCGTAGAGAATGTCTACGATTTCGGGCGTTTTGTCCTTCGGCTTAACCTTGATGATGAGGGAACTCATTATTACCGGATAGCCTGCACAATAGACTCTGACGCATACGACGATGCCGAAGACCCCGACTGGTGGTGGGAGGAATGGTGGTATTGATGCATCTTGGCCACATAGCTGACTAAGTGTCGGCTAAATGTATTGATGCCAAACAAGGCAACGTCAATGACAACAATCCCGGCAGTTTTTGGCTTGGCTGATAGCTTGAAACTGCCGGGATTGGCTCAATGCCCCAAGGGGGAGCTGTTGTTTTTTTAGCTGTTGCTGGCTGCATAGCCGTTGGTGGCCCTTGGCTCTTGCCGCTTCAGCCTAAAAGCCAAAAAAGCCTAATTCCTTCCGCGTCTCGCATATAATGTGTAATTTTGCCCCGTTTTACGAACGCAAAAAGACGACAAGTACATGAAATATGCCATAATAGCAGCCGGCGACGGCAGCCGCCTGGCAGCCGAGGGCGTGGCCGAGCCAAAACCACTGGTGCGGGTGGGCGGCCAGCCGCTGATTGACCGCCTGCTCGGAGTGTTCATGCAGAACGGGGCCGACGACATCACCGTGATTTGCAACGACCGCATGGCCCCTGTTGCGGCCCACCTGCGCGAGCTACAGCAGGGCTGGCCGGGGGGCCGCAGGCTGCCGCTGCGCTATGTGGTGAAGTCTACGCCAAGCTCCATGCACAGCTTCTTCGAGATAAGCCGCTACATGGGCGGCGGGCCGTTCTGCGTGACCACGGTTGACACGATATTCCGCCCGGATGAGTTTGCGGGCTACATAAGCGCCTTTGCCCATGCCGTGGAGGCGGGCGAATGCCAGTGCATGATGGGCGTTACCGACTACGTTGACGACGAGAAACCGCTGTACGTGGAGACCGATGCGGAGATGAACATTACGGCGTTCCTCGACAGTTCTGACACCTGCCGGTATGTATCAGGAGGAATCTACGGGCTTACCGCCCCTGCGCTGGCCACGCTCGACGGCTGCATGAGGCGGGGCGAGAGCCGTATGCGCAACTTCCAGCGCGCGCTCATCGCCGACGGGCTTAAGCTCAAGGCTTATGCGTTTACGAAGGTGCTCGACTTGGACCACGCGGCTGACATACGAAAAGCAGAAGAGTTCTTGGCAGAAAAATGACAGAGAAACGAAACTTTAAGCAGTTGCTCCACGCCTCGTTCAAGTCGGAGGACACCGAGGAGTGGCTCGACGTGCACTTCACTCGCCCCATAGGCCTTGCCATAGCGCTGCTCTGCGAGCGGCTGCGCATCCATCCCAACGCCATAACCGTGGCTTCGATATTCCTCGGGGTGGGGGCGGGCTCCATGTTCTACTTCACCGACCCATGGCACAACCTGGCTGGCGTGGCCCTGCTGATGCTGGCCAACTTCTGCGACTCGGCCGACGGGCAGCTGGCCCGCCTCACGGGGCAGAAAACGCTCATAGGCCGCATGCTCGACGGTTTCTCGGGCGATGTGTGGTTCTTCGCTGTCTACTTGGCCATAGCCTTGCGCCTTTGGCCGCAGGAAATGCCTTTCACGTCGGTGCACTGGGGGGCGGTGGCCGTGGCCTTGTGCGCCGTGGCCGGCTTCCTGTGCCACTCGCCGCAAAGCTCGCTGGCCGACTATTACCGCCAGATTCACCTCTACTTCCTGCTGGGGCGCAAGGGCAGCGAACTCGACGACTCGGCATCGCAGCGCGCCATCTACGATGCCCTGCCGCGCCGGGGCGCGTTTTGGGCGCGCAAGTTCTACTACAACTACGCCAACTACTGCCGCAGCCAGGAGAGGCGCACGCCCGCTTTCCAGGCGTTCTACAAGTGCGTGCGCGCCAAGTATCCCGACGCCGCCGACATGCCGCAGCAGCTGCGCGCTGACTTCCGCCGAGGCTCGCTGCCGCTGATGAAGTATGCCAACCTGCTTACGTTCAACTCGCGTGCCATGCTGATTTATGCCACGTGCCTTCTTGATGTACCTTACGTTTACCCGCTGGTGGAGATTGTTGTCTTCACGGCCATGTACCGCACGATGCGCTCAAGGCACGAGGCTCTGTGCCAGGGGCTTAGCCGCAAGTATTGCTGATGGGCAGGTGGGTGTGTGCATTGGTGTGGCTGGCGCTGCTGTGGGCGGCACCGGCGGGCGCGCAGATCAATGCCGACGTGAGCCGCGACACGAGCAAGTGGTTCAACCGCACCCACAGCGTGAGCGAGATAACAGTAAGTTCCAAGCGCGCCCGATACAGCCGCAAGGACAACCCCGCGGTGGAGCTGATGAAAAAGGTGATAGCCGCCAAGCGGCGCACCGACCTCGCCAACCGCGACTACTACCGCTACCGCAAGTACCAGAAGCTTACCTTCGCCGCCAACGACGTTGACCCTGCCGACTTCCAGAGCGGGCTGCTGAGCAAGATACCCGGCGCGCTCGACCAGATAGAGCCTTGCCCGCCGATAAACAAGCTCATACTGCCAGTGACCGTGAGCGAAACAGTAACCCGCCGCATCTACCGCAAGCACCCCAAGGCCCAGAAAGACATCGTGGAGGGCGAGCGGTCGGAGGGCATAGAGCAGTTTTTCCAATCGGGGGACATCCTGACCGAAGCCCTGAAGGACTTCTTCACCGATGTCAACATCTACGACGACCAGATACGCCTCTTGCAGCACCCCTTCACCTCGCCCATAGGCATGGACGCCATCCGCTTTTACCGCTTCTACATACAAGACACGCTCGCAGTGGGCGGCGACAGCTGCATCCACCTGCATTTCCTGCCCAACAACCAGCAGGACTTCGGCTTCCGTGGCGACATATTCATAATGAAAGACTCCACCTACCAGGTGAAGCGCTGCGAGCTGAGCCTGCCGCAGCGCAGCGAGGTGAACTTCGTGGACGGCATGACTATCATACAGGAGTTCACCAAGTCGGCCGACGGCGACTGGCTCCTCACCACCGACGACATGATAGTGGAGCTTGAACTCTTCGACTTCGTGCAGAAAGCCGTGGTGATACGCAACACGCGCATCTCCGACTACGCCTTTGGCCCGATAGCCCCGGGCGAGTTCAGCGGCAGGGCCAACCAGAGCACAGAGCCGGGAGCCAAGAGCCGCGCCCCCGGCTACTGGGAGCAGAATCGCAAGGTGGAGCTTACGAGGGGCGAGCAGAACATGGGCAACTTCCTCGGACGCATGGAGCGAGGCGGGGCCTTCCGCTACATCATGCTCGGGCTGAAGCTGCTCGTGGAGAACTACATAGAGACAGGGGTGGGGGGAAGGCCGAGCAAGGTGGACATAGGACCGGTGAACACGATGGTGTCTACCAACTTCATCGACGGGCTGCGCACCCGCCTCAGCGCACAGACCACGGCCAACCTCAACCCGCACATCTTCGTAAAGGGCTATTACGCCCGGGGATGGAGCAGCCGCAAGAATTACTACGAGGGCGAGCTTACCTACTCGTTCAACAGGAAAGAGTACCTGCCCCACGAGCAGCTAAGGCGCAACGTCACCATCACGTCTACCTACGATGTGTGCGCGCCTACTGACAAGTTCATGTCCACCGACAAGGACAACGTGTTCACCTCGCTGAAGTGGACCACCGTAGACAAGATGATGTTCTACAACCGCCAGCAGCTCAAGCTGGAGCGCGAGGAGTACTGGGGGCTGCGCTCCACGCTCACCTTCACCGCCGAGGAGAACGAGCCGTGCGGCGAGCTGCGCTTCGTGACGCTGGCCGACGCCGCCAAGGCCATGGCGGCAGGCACTGGCGCCACGGCCGCATCGCGCAAGATACGCACCACGGAGGTGAGGGCAGAGCTGCGCTACGCGCCGGGCGAAGACCTCGTTTACACCAAGCAGCGCAGCCGCCACCTCAACCACGACGCACCGGTGCTCACGCTGAGCCACGCCATGGGGCTGGGCGGCGTGCTCGGCGGGCAGTACCGCTACAACTTCACCGAGGCAACGTTCTTCAAGCGCATCTGGGCAAAGAGCTGGGGGAAGATAGATGTCGACGTGCGGGCCGGGGCGCAGTGGAACCAAGTGCCGTTCCCGCTGCTCATAATGCCTGCGGCCAACCTGTCGTACATAGTGCAGGAGGGAACGTTTGAGCTGATAAACAACATGGAGTTCCTCAACGACCGCTACGCCAGCCTCGACGTGTCGTGGGACCTCAACGGCAAGCTCTTCAACCGCCTGCCGCTGATAAAGCACCTCAAGTGGCGCGAATACATAGCCGTGCGCACCCTCTGGGGCGACCTCACCGACAAGAACAACCCTTTCCTTGGGCGCAATGCCGGCAGCGAGGTGCTGATGCAGTTCCCCGAGGGGTCGTTCGTCATGGATCCGTCCACGCCATACGTTGAGGTGGCTGCCGGGGTGCACAACGTGTTCCGCTTCTTCCACATTGAGTACGTGCGCCGCCTCACCTACCTCGACCTGCCCACGGCCACGAAGCACGGTGTGAGGCTTAAGTTCAGCCTTAAGTTCTGAGAAGCTGTTTTGATTTTATCAAAATTGAATTTGTCTCAGTTGTTTTGAACGCCTTTTCGGTCATATCCCTCAGTTTCCTTCTTCGCATAGCCCGCCATGCTCCTCACCGAACGGGCAAATATGCCTCGAAAATTCTGTCAAGCTGACAGCTGATAAAATCAAAATGAATATCCGCATTCAGCCAATACTTGCAAATATGCAATTAAGCAAGCGCCTTGAGGCGCCCTGTTTCTCTGCTTGTGCCATGCCACTGCGTGAAACGGCCCGTTTCAGGCTGCAAAAAAGCCCGTTTCGGAGACTAAAACGGCTTGTATTCTAAGACTTAAGCAAGTATTTTGTGTTAAAGTTCTGGTTAAGAAATATTAAAACGGTCACACTTCAGATTTGTCAGACCTATGGTCTTTCTGTACTCCTCGGCGTCGCAGATGTATTTCCGCCCCCTCCTTATG
>CALUEY010000008.1 GCA_944319915.1 uncultured Prevotella sp.
ACACTATAAAGTTACAACAATTTTCGCTAATCACCAAATTTACAAATAGTTATAATTCATCGAACTCACGTTAAATACATTAATATATTCTTCCTTATTATACCGTCTACGAACTAATTCTTTCCATTCGGCAATTTTATCTTTCAGATATTCTTGATCTTTATCATTGTTATATGATACATCATATAAATTTTCATCTAAAGATTTAAGCAATTCATAAAGATAGGAATCTATCATATCTGTATTTTGGACTAAATACATTTTGTTTTGTTGATTGACCCCTATTTGATTTGTAGCTTCATCATCTAAAATTGCCATGTATTCTTTAGAAAACCAGTTTTTGTCTGGATCTCTATAACAAATACGATCGTAGTAAATATATCCTGTTAAATGCTGAGACAAATAATCAGGAGTTATTATTTTTAATTGCTTTACAAAAGCATCTACTTTACTAAAATATGATGTATTTGAGTCCATTATTTATTTGATACCTTTAAGAGTGTACAATACTCCAATTTCAATTACAAACATACATAAAAAAGCTCATTTCCCGTCCAGCTCGACGGGAGAAAATCGGATTAGGGAGAATAAATCTATGTAAAATCCATGTTTGAATATAATTTTGTAATAGATTTATGAGTATTTTCCATACCTTTGTATATGTGATAATTAATAACCAAATGAGTCGTGGCGAAGAATTTTGATATACGGAACAGCACGGCGGAGTTTCTTACCTTTAGAGCTGAAGTTAAGGGAAACGGCATTCAAGTGTTATACAAGGATGAAACTATATGGGCAACAAAAAAGCAATGGATGAATTGTTTGGTGTTGACAGAACTGTCGTTACAAGGCATTTGAAAAATATCTTTGATAGTCCTGAATTACAGCAACATTCAGTATGTGCAAATTTTGCACATACTGCCGGGAAAGGTAATATATATAACACTGCGTTCTATAATCTCGATGCCATCATATCCGTTGGCTACCGTGTCAATTCTGTTTGTGTTACTTTAAGTGCTTTAACTTACAAAGAAAGCATCAGGTCTGCTAACAAGACAGCCGTTTCCGCTTCATCTTTGGGCGCATCTTTAGACTTCCATGCCACAACGAACCGTACAGATGCAGATTTCACCTTATAGCCTCTTTGTTCCCAACCAGATAATGTTTCCTGCATTTTTGATGATAGTTTGGCCATAGGTTTATCGGTTGATGGACTGTACAAAAAGAAATTACTGTAGATTAAAGAATCTCCCCCTCTCAGCGCCAAGACCTCTTGTTTTCTGTCTTTGAAGAATCCCAAATTGACATCTTTGTGAGAGAGCTGTAGTACAATTTCTTCGGGCATGTCATATTGCCGCTGGTCAACGTGATATTGGTCTACACTTAAATGATTGAAGCAATCGCCGTTTGTGTGTATGAATAGTCTGTTTTTTGCACGTGTCATGCCCACGTAATATCGACGCATCAGATGATCGTCCTTTACATAGCTGTCCGATATGAGCATATATACATCGTCAAACTCCCTGCCTTTAACCTTGTGAATGGTTGATACCACAACATCGGTTCCTGATGTGTCATAGAAGTCTTCCACTGACGACTCAAATGCAAATTCCCTGAAGTCACTGAAATATTTAGTTCTGTTAGTTTGCTCAAACTGTTCCACACACCGCTTTACATAAATCAAGCTTTGACTTCTGCCATAAATAGAAGAGGTTGCATGTTTGGCCTCTTCCCACAGCTCTTCTGTGATTAGTGGTGTTTTTATCCGCTTGTCTATATACCTCAGGAAGTATCTCATTTCCGCTATGTTCCAAAAACGCAAGCCGTCCATTGACTGTACCAGTTTGCTGTTTATACCATGCTTTCGCAGGAGGGCTGTCAAGATTACGGCCTCTTCGTTTGTTTGGGTGAGTACACACGAAGTGCCTTTGCCCTTGTGCTGAAGTAAGTTTTCGACAAGCGGTTGGTACATATATGCTGAGTGATGGCGTATCACTTCCACCCATCCTTTCTCTTTTCTCATAGAGATGATAGGTGCGCTTTTTATCCTTTTATGGATGGTTTTCAAGAATCCGTTGGCAAAATCCACCGGCTGGCGTGCACTGCGGTAATTCTCGGTCATTTCGAAAAATGTACTTCCTGTTTCTTGCGATAGCCGATACATATAATCGGAATCGGAGCCTCGGAATTCATAGATGTTTTGGTCATCGTCTCCCACTGCTATCACTCGCATTTCTTCGTTATGGGCCATCATAGCCATTACAAGTGCGTATTCTTCTGCTCCCATGTCTTGGGCTTCATCTATAACCAATACCGTCTTACCGATTTTGTTCGGTTCAACTTCTCCTTGACGTATCATTTCGGCTGCCTTTGAGACGACATTCTTTGAATCTTCAAGATTTCCTATTCGCCCCAAGAGGTCGAAGCAATAGGAATGGAATGTTTTAATTTCTACAAAATGAGCCGCATTGCCTATCAATTCCATAAGCCGTTGTTTGAATTCCGTAGCAGCTGCCCTTGAAAATGTCAGCATCAATAACTGTTCGTGTTTTACGTCTTCAAGCAACAGAAGCGAGGCCAGCTTGTGAACCAGAACTCGTGTTTTTCCGCTACCGGGCCCCGCCGCAACCACAATGCAACGTGAATCTTTATCGGAAATGATTTCCTTTTGCCGTTTGGATAATTGTCCAAACAATTGATTGTATTTCTGCGGTGTCAAGTTGCGTTGTATCTCGCTTGTTCTGTCTCCCTTAAAATATTTTGTGACAAACTTCTTGTAGTCCATCTGGAAATAATCCTGGACATATTGCAAGGCCGCATGATAATTCCTTACCATTAGATTGGCATATTCCCCCACAATATGTACTTGCTGGATTTTCAGTTTGTAGAATTCGTCCAGCATTCGGTAGTCGTCTTGCTTGTATCTTGACTTGTTGTCTTTTATTCTTTGGATAGTCATGGCATTGTATAGTACCAGAAAACCGCCTTCAAGTTTTAGCGCACCGATTTTCGATAAATACAAAAGTGCTTCTTCCACATCTTCCAGCTGAATATCATCAAGTCCGCCAAAAAGAGATCGGGAACTAGATCTTATCCGGTTCAGAAGCTCTACTACGGAGAACTGTATGGCTTTGCCTGGTACATTCTCCTTTTCTGCATTTAGCGCCAATTTGTATAGCCATTCTACGGTAAAGCGACTTATTTCCAATCGTTTTTCAAATCGCCTGATGGTAGACTCCAAATCTGCCTGACGAGCTATCTCCATGTTATGGACCGCATCCTCTTTTTTACGCGTATATCCCTTGATGGTGAGGAAATAGAGCAATGTCCGAATGTCTTTCTCTTTGGATGTGCTGATTCCATCGTTTACGGCATCCTCATTCAGCTGCTTGCATGATATTCGTAAAGGCTCATCGGAAATATGGCTGAGAATGTATTGTTCAAGTTTTGCAAAGCGTTCGAGGAGCATTTGCGACTTTCGTTCCGAATCACCTGCGTCCTGCAAATAGGCAAATATGTCTTTACTGTCTGCCAATATACCTTCCTGCCGCATTCGTACCACTACTGATATAACATCTTTTTTGCTTAATCCCAAAATGTCTGCCAGATAGTCGATTCGTGATTCGGCTTCCGAATCTTGGGCCTTGGCGATATGTTTTTGAGAAATCAATGACTTAATGATACGTACAGCCTTTTCGATTTCATCGCTGCCAAAAAGCAGTGATGCTGATATGCGCTCTCTTGCCTCGTCCATATTCTTTACCGTTATACCTGTGGCATATACATGAGGAACATTGCTTCCTCTTACCAAGTATCCGCTTTGTTCCAAAGCTGCCAATGCAGTTCGTACACGGGTCTCAATGTCAGATACAGAATCGTCCCACCCTGCTTGTCGGGCAATCTCCAATGCAGAGCAGTTGACTTTCATACGGTGTTTGGTAAGGCTTTTGACAGCTTTCCATACTTGTTGTATTTCGCTAATGCTAAGTTTTGTTTGGTTCAGCAATATAAAATGCTTGTCCAAATCATTGTCATTATAAAGCACATAACAACGTGCGCTAAGGTTGGGGTCACGGCCTGCCCTGCCTGCCTCTTGAACATAATTCTCCAGCGAATCGGAAATGTCATAATGCACCACAAGACCGACATCTTTCTTGTCCACTCCCATGCCAAATGCGGATGTGGCCACAATGATGTGTACCTGACCGTTCATGAAAGCGTCTTGGCTGGCTATTTTTTCATCGGCTTCCATTTTCCCATTGAAAGAGAGTGCCTTGTAACCGTCGCGAGTAAGCTTTGCAGCCAGTTCTCTTGTCCGCTTGGTACGCGATACGTAAACAATTGTCGGGCAATCGGCTTCTGCGACAAGTTCTCTTAGCTTCAGATATTTATCATTGTCATTCTCCACATGTATGACAGAATAGTGTAGATTCGTTCTTGTGGCAGTTGATGCGAATAATTCCAGGTTCAAATTCAATGTCTGCCTGAAATAGTCGCAGATGTCTTGGATCACTTTCTGTTTGGCCGTAGCCGTGAAACAAGATACTGGTATCGGGGTTTTGCATTTCTTCTTTTTCTGGTATTGTTGTATGAATTTGCCAATGTAGAGATAGTCAACCCTGAAATCATGCCCCCATGAAGAAAAGCAGTGCGCTTCGTCTATCACAAACCTTACAACGTGGCGCGCCATCAATATTTTCTCTATCGTTTTTGAGCGAAGCATTTCGGGAGAGATGTATAGCAGCGAGGCTTCTCCATCTTGTACTCTTTGTATGCACAGCGACCTTGTGATTGGATCCAACATCCCATTTATGGTTACGGCATCCGTGATGCCTCTGTCGGCAAGGTTATCTACCTGGTCTTTCATCAAGGACTGCAAGGGGGAGATAACCACCGTAAGCCCATGCATGGAGTGTCCTGCCATGAGTGCAGGCAATTGGAAAGTAAGTGATTTGCCGCCACCGGTAGGAAATATCGCCAACAGCGATTTCCCTTCCACTGCAGCTTGGGCAGCACGTTCTTGCAGTGGCTCGCCTTCGTATGTACGGAAGCACTCGTAGCCGAAAAATGTCTTTAAGTTATGAAGCACATCCAATTGCGTACGGCAATAGTCACAGCCTTTGTGGCAATTGGTATGGCGCAAGAGTTTTACAATAAATTCCACTTCCGGATAATTATAAAGCACCCATCCGGGAGTGATGGAGCGATAATCGGTGGTATCAATCAGAGCCAAAGCGTATGCCAATCCGCATGGATATTGACGAATGAGCATGCCAAGGTCGGCATGTTGGCAAATCTTTCCTGCATAAAGATCTTTTATAAGTTTTTGTATTCCTTCATGGATATACGCTGCACTTACAATACTGAGAAATCCTTCAAATTCCTTCTTGCCTTTCAGCAGCGATGCGAATAGCAAACGCTTTTCTTGCGGTAATGAATGCCAGCATGCTATTTCATCCAGCAATAAGTCCTTTGCTTTTTTGCAGTCATTCACCGGATTGTTCATCTGTTCGCTGATTAGCTTGTCATCTTTCACAAGTCTGTGATAAGGACGTTCCGGGAACAGTAAGGGCGAAACATAAAGCGTATCAACTAAAATCCAGCGGCATTTTTGGTCCGTAAACAAGTAATTGGCATCGTGGTGAATGATATTGTGACCACAGATATAGTCTACATCATTTAGGAAAACAAATAATTCTTCTTTTGAAGTTTTATGAAATGTCGTGTCATCATGTTTGAGTGCTCCTATATCATGAATTTTATGGTCTTTTAACCCTACTTCAACATCTACTATGGCATAATGAGGAGCACTGCATGGTGCAGAGTTGGTTTTATTGCCGATAATTTTGTTTTTATTCTCGACGTTCTCAGTTCCAAAGAGTTTACCCCATATTGACATACCGCAATATAATAAATAGTTCTAATGTATCTGCATAAGTTCATCACTATTAAGGTATATTACCCTAATATCATATACAAAAGTAAGGATAAAATCGAAGAATCTATTAAAAATGTCTTATATTTTTTGATTATTATGCGTTTATATCACGAATTCTTCAAATAATCTGTACCTTTACAGTCAAAGAGCTGTGGTTGCTTATGGATGCTTGTTTTCGGGTTTGCGTGATATTTGCAATACGTCCACGCAAGTCGCTGAGAGATATAATGTATTGATTTTGAGGAAAACAAATGATTCCGATAAGTAAATTCATATTAAATCTCATGCAAAAGCGTGCAGCTCAATGAGTTGCACGTTTTTTTGCGTTTATGGGGCATGGTTGCCGACAGCGGAAAGCCACTTGTTCGCCCCGAACCCGCATACCGCAAATGGAGCTTTGCAGACATCCGCAAAAAAAACATGGGAGCCTGCCCATGCGACAAGCTCCCATGTGGGTTTGCGGTATGCTCGGGCAGATGCGCCCGCAGCCGGGCTTATTTGCCCAGTTTGTTGTATTCCTCGTCAGTAACAGACTCCAGCCATTCGTTGGAGGCATTCTCTCCGGGAATCTCGAAGGCAAGGTGGGCAAACCAGCTGTCGGCAGCCGCACCGTGCCAGTGCTTCACGTTGGCTGGTATGTGGATTACGTCGCCTGGCAGCATCTGCACTGCGGGCTTGCCCTCTTCCTGGTACCATCCCTTGCCGGCCACGCACACCAGCATCTGCCCGCCGCCCTTGGTGGCATGGTGGATGTGCCAGTTGTTGCGGCAGCGCGGCTCGAACGTCACGTTGGAGAAAGGTATCTGCTCTGAGGAAACCCGCGCAAGGTAACTGTTGCCTATGAAATACTTGGCGTAGGCGGTGTTGGGGTCCCCGATGGGGAATATCATCTCGCGCTGGAAAGCGGCCTTGGCGTCGGCCCCGGCGGCATCGTCGGCCCACACTTCCTTGGCCAGGCGGAATGCGCCCCAGGCATTGGGCCATCCTGCGTAGAATGCGATGTGAGTGAGCATCTCGGATATCTCGGTGCGGGTGATGCCGTTCTGCCTGGCAAACTGCAGGTGGTGAGTGAGTGAGGAGTCGATGATGCCCTTGCCCACAAGCGTGGCTATGGTTATCATGCTGCGGTCGTGTGGGCTGAGGCCCGGGCGGTTCCACACTTCCCCAAAGAGAACGTCATCGTTAAGCTCGGCAAACTTAGGGGCAAATTCTCCCAACTGCGCGTGTCCGGCAGTCTGCGTAATCTTTTTTTGTGCCATAATTCCTTGAGTGTTAGTCATTGTTGCCACCAATAATAAAAACAAGATCTTTTTCATAATGCATTGTTTTTGTATGGGCTTGTCATTCCAAAGAGAGTGTCACGGTAACGTCGCCTCGGCCCAACGCCGCCTTAAGGTCGGCCTGCGTGGCGTTGTTTATCTTGCCCAAGCGGGTGAAACTCCACGAGTTGGCATCGTAGTATATGACGAAGTTATGTCCTTGGTAGAGAATGATGTCGCCCGGCCCGGTGGTGGTGGGTCTGTCGTTGCGCGGCAGGCTGATGCCGAGCGAGCCAACCTTTTCCATGTTGGCATAGTCTTCCATTTCCACGGTTATGCTGCCCTTGGCAAGCTGCTCCTTCAGGGCCTGCGCAGACGAGTTGTCTGCCAATGTGGCGGTGAACGTCTTGCCGCCCTCTATTGCCAGTTTGATGGTGTTGCTTTCCATATCCGTATTGTTTTGATTGCCTAAAACCTTTTGCCCGGCCTGGGCCGCCACGCCAATGGCGCACAGCACCAGGACTGCAACCATGATTAGCCTGTTCATTTCTTCCCTTTGCTTTTACGATTGCAAAGATACGGCAATATGTTGCACGGAAGGATAGACATATCCCCGAAGTTTGTATCACTTTTACAGAAAATGAGATTCCAAGGCAAATCCGTCAGGCTCGCAGTGGCCTCGTTTTTGCCCAATGCCTTACCTATAATAGTGCAACAAGGATTCGCGTTTACCTTCCTTGCCATCAATACAGCAGCACAAGGCCGGCGAACGCGCTGTATATGATCATCCGTATCGGATTGATGTGCAGGAACTTTGTTCCTACAAACGTGGCCACGAACAGTGCCACGCTTATCCAGAACTGCCAAGGGTTCTCCGAGGGCGAGGAGAAGTTTTCCTTGGTCATCAGGAGCAGCGTGGCAGCCCCGAGCAAGCCCACCACAGCCGGGCGCAGGCCGAGGAATACGGACTGCACCGCCTGCGTGTTCATGTACTTGATGAACAGGCGACTGATGAGGATCATGAGGATGATTGACGGCAGCATGAGCGCAAACGTGGCCAAGGCACTGCCAAGCACCGACATTGTATAGCCATAGCCGGCATTGTGGACTGCGGTGAATCCGCAGTAAGTGGCGCTGTTTATGCCTATGGGGCCGGGCGTCATCTGGCTTATGGCCACGATGTCGGTAAACTCGCTCGTGGTCATCCAGTGCCAGTGGTGAACCACCTCGCCCTGTATGAGCGACAGCATGCCGTAGCCTCCGCCGAAACCGAAGAGGCCTATGAAGAAGAATGTAACGAACAGATGGAAGAATATCATCACTCAGTGGGTTTGATGAACTTGCCATAGACATAGCCGCCCAGGCCCGCCAATATTATTATAAGTATGGGAGACACGCCAAACGCCCAAATGGCCAGCGCCCCTGCGATGGGTATCCAGCAGTTGGCCCAGCCCACCTTGGCGCTGCGCGCCAGCTCGAAGGTAGGCACCGCGATGAGAGCCACCACCGCCGGGCGTATGCCGCGGAAGATGGCCGCTACCACGGGGTTGTCGTCAAACTGGTGGAAGAACATGGCTATGAGCAGTATGCAGAGGAACGACGGCATGGCCGTACCTACCGACGTGCAGAGCGCGCCGCGCGTCTTGCGCAGCTTGTAGCCTATGAACGTGCTGAGGTTGATGGCGAACACGCCCGGGCAGCTCTGCGAGATGGCAATGAGGTCTACCAGCTCTTCCTTGCTCACCCAGCCCTTGCGGCCCACCACCTCCTGCTCTATGAGCGGTATCATGGCGTAGCCCCCGCCCAGGGTAAACATCCCAATCTTGAAGAACGTGGCGAAACTCTCTATGTAAATGTTGCGCATCTGTGCTATAAAAATATGTGAGGCCCAGGAGCCAGGGGGCCTTGCGTCCCCACAGCCTCCTGAACCTCACAAGGACAACTGCCTTATTTCCTGTTGGCCTCAACCCACTTGCGGGCGTTGACAAAAGCCTCTATCCACGGCGTAACCTCGTCGCGCTCGCGGCGGCACTGGGGGTAGAAAGCGTTCTGCCATGGGAAGATGGCGCGCTCTATATGGGGCATCATGGCCAGGTGGCGGCCATCGGCAGAGGCAATGCCGGCCACGGCATAATCAGAGCCGTTGGGGTTGGCTGGATAATCGGCGTAAGCATACTTCAGCACCACGTTGTAGTGGCTCTCGGGGTAAGGCAGCGAGAACTTGCCTTCGCCGTGGGCCACCCAAATGCCGAGCTTCGAGCCGCTGAGAGAGCCGAACATAACGCTGTTGTTCTGAGGCACGTCCACCCCGAGGAAAGCCGACTCGAACTTGCGCGAATCGTTGTGGAGCATACGGCCTTTCTCCTCGTCAGTGGGTGTGATGAGGCCCAGCTCCATCATCAGCTGGCAACCGTTGCACACGCCGAGCGACAAGGTGTCGGGGCGCGCATAGAAGCGGTCGAGAGCCTCCTTGGCCTTGGGGTTGAATAGGAAAGCACCCGCCCAGCCCTTGGCCGAGCCGAGCACGTCGCTGTTTGAGAATCCGCCGCAGAACACTATCATGCTGATGTCGTCGAGCGTCTCGCGGCCCGTGATGAGGTCTGTCATCATCACGTCCTTCACGTCGAAGCCCGCGAGGTAGAGCGAATAGGCCATCTCGCGCTCGCCGTTGGTTCCTTTCTCGCGTATTATGGCCGCCTTGACGCCGCTCGGAGTGCGGCGGTCGGGACTGATGCCATAAGAGGAAAGCCTGCCAGTGAAGCTGTGGCCAAAGCGCAGCTGCATGGGTTGCCGCTTGTAGTTGGCATGGCGCAGGGCGGCACAGCCGTTCTTGCTTTGGTCGCGGTCGAGCAGGTAAGACGTTTCGTACCACACATCGCGCAGCGCGTCGATGTCGAAATCGTGGCTGAAGTCGCCGCACACCACGGTGAGCTTGCGCTCCTTTGGCATGGGATAGCCTATCTTGGCGTAGCCCACGCCCAGTTCCTCCATCAGTTCCTTGAACTCAAACTTATGGGCATCATGCACCTCTATCACCACTCCTGGGTTCTCGGCGAAGAGGGTCTTCACGATGTCGCCGTCCTGGCAGAGGTTGTGAAGGTTGATGTGCAGGCCGCCGGTAGTGTTGGCGAAGCACATTTCGAGCAGCGTGGTGATGAGTCCGCCGGCCGAGATGTCATGCCCGGCCATCACCCATCCGCGGCGCATCAGCTCCTGCACGGCGTTGAAGGCATCGCAGAAGTAGTCGGGGTTCTTCACCGTAGGCACATCGTCGCCCACCCTGCCAAGGCTTTGGGCAAAGGCGCTGCCACCGAGGCGCTGGCTGTCGAACGAGAAGTCGATATGGTAAAGCGATGCGTTCTTGTCGTTTACGAGCACGGGCGACACCACCTTGCGCACGTCGCTCACCTCGCCACCAGCCGAAACGATGACCGTACCCGGGGCTATCACCTTGGTGCCGTCGGGATATTGCTGGCTCATGGAGAGCGAGTCCTTGCCCGTTGGCACGTTCACGTGTATGTCGCAGCAGAAGTCGGACAAGGCCTTTACGGCAGCGTAGAGGCGCGCATCCTCACCTTTCTGCGAGCGGCAAGGCCACATCCAGTTGGCCGAGAGGCTCAGGCTCTTCATGCCGTCGGCCAAAGGAGCCCATACGATGTTGGTAAGGGCCTCGGCCACAGAGAGCACACTGCCCGCCTCTGGCGAGGCAAGCCCGGCCTGCGGGGCGTGGCCCAGGGCGGTGGCGATGCCATGGCGCCCGCGGTAGTCGAGCGCAACCACGCCGCAGTCGCTCAGCGGCAGTTGCAGCTCGCCCACGCATTGCTGGCGCGCTATCTTGCCCGTCACGGAGCGGTCCACCTTGTTGGTGAGCCAGTCCTTGCAGGCCACGGCCTCCAGACGGAGCACACGTTCCAGGCTCCGCTCTATCTCGGCCCCGGTGGCGCCCTGCTTGGTGTAGTCCACGTCGGCGTAGTGGCGCTCCACGGTCTCATCGGTCATCACCGTCTTGGGCGAGTGGCCAAACATCTGCGCCACGTCGAGGTCGAACGGCTTAACGCCGTCGCCCTGCACGAACGAGAAGTGGGCGTCGCCCGTGGTCTCGCCCACTACATACATTGGGGCGCGCTCGCGCTCAGCTATGCGGCGCACGTGGTCGATATGCTTCTCGTCGATAAGCAGCCCCATGCGCTCCTGGCTCTCGTTGGCAATTATCTCCTTGGCGCTGAGGGTCTTGTCGCCTATGGGCAGCTTGGTCATGTCGATGCTGCCGCCACATTCCTCCACAAGCTCCGAAAGGCAGTTGAGGTGGCCTGCCGAGCCGTGGTCGTGGATGCTCACCACAGGGTTCACGTCTTCCTCACAGAGGGCGCGCACGAGGTTGTAGGCACGCTTCTGCATCTCTGGGTTGGCACGCTGCACGGCGTTAAGCTCAATGCCGTTGCTGTAGCGGCCCGTGTCAACCGACGATACGGAGCCTCCGCCAAGCCCGATGCGGTAGTTGTCGCCGCCCACCACTACTATCTTGTTGCCCTTTTGCGGCTCTTTCTTCAGGCAGTCGCGCTTTGTGCCGTAGCCCACGCCTCCGGCGAGCATTATCACCTTGTCGTAGGCATACATCTCATCGCCCTCCTTGTGCTCAAAGGTGAGCACGCTGCCGCAGATGAGCGGCTGGCCGAACTTGTTGCCGAAGTCGCTCGCGCCGTTCGATGCCTTGATGAGTATCTGCTCGGGGGTCTGGTAGAGCCACTTGCGCACGGGCAGAATCTGCTCCCAAGTGCGCTCGGCCTCTGCCTCCTTGACCTCGGCGTCGCCATGGAGGCGCGGATAGGCAGTCATGTAGACGGCCGTGCCGGCGATGGGCCACGAGCCGGTGCCGCCGCCCATGCGGTCGCGAATTTCGCCGCCGGTGCCGGTGGCGGCCCCGTTGAACGGCTCCACCGTGGTTGGGAAGTTGTGGGTCTCGGCCTTCAGCGATATCACGCTCTCTATGTCCTTCACGGCGAAGTAATCGCTCGTAGACTGGTCCTTGGGTGCGAACTGCTCCACCACGGGGCCTTGGGCAAAGGCCACGTTGTCCTTGTAGGCAGAGAGTATCTTGTTTGGGTTCTCCTTGGTGGTCTTCTTTATCATGGCAAAGAGGCTCGACTCCATCTCCTTGCCGTCGATTATGAACGTACCGCCGAATATCTTGTGGCGGCAGTGCTCGCTGTTGATCTGGGCGAAGCCGAATATCTCGGAGTCGGTAAGCGGGCGGCCCAGCTCGCCTTCTATCTTGTGCAGATACTCTATTTCCTCCTTCGACAGGGCCAGGCCCTCCTGCTCGTTGTACTCTTCGAGGTTCTCAACGTGCTTTATCGGCTCCGGCTCGTGGGCCACGGTGAACACCGTCTGGTCCAGCCCGTCGTACATACGCTGGAGCATCGGGTCGTGGTCGGCATCGGGCGAGCTTACGGGGAAATACTCCTCAATGCGGGTTATGCCGCTGAGGTTCATGTTCTGGGTTATTTCCACGGCGTTGGTGCTCCACGGGGTAACCATCTCGCGGCGCGGGCCAACGAAATAGCCATCGAGCCGTCCGGCATCTATGGGAGTTGCGCCGCCATACAGCCAACACAATTCCTTGGTTTCGTCCTGCCCCAGCTGGTGGTCAGTCTCGGTAGCTATTACGCTCTGTTGTGGAGTTCTGAAAAAAAGTATCATGCCTTTATTATAATAATGAAGTTATAGCATTGCCTCATGTGCGCTCAGGGCCATGCAGCCCAGGCCACCCTCCTGCAAGCTGCGTGTGCAGCCTGTCTTACTGCAAAGATAATGCAAGCGAGCGGAAAGTGAGCTTGCTCACTATTTCCCGAGCGCAGCTTATCTTCTGCAAAGATACAACTTTTTACGCCTTTGGCCAAATGTTTGCGCGTTTTTAGGCGCACAACCTCAAAATGCACACTCCTGGATGCAAGCGGAGGCTGCGCAGACGGATGCGGGAATGCCGCCGCAGCTCTTTATCCCAAACCTCTTTGCAGTTACGGCAGATTTTAGTATCTTTGCAGAAAGGCTGGCTGCACTCCGGGAAACCGCGCGCTGCCGGCCACCGACAACAAAGAACCGTAACGACATGGACAACAAAGAACTGATGATGAGAGCCATCGCACTTTCCGAGGAAAGCGTGAGGCGGGGCGGCGGGCCTTTCGGGGCGGTAATCGCAAAAGACGGCGAGATAGTGGCCGAGGCATCAAACAGCGTGACGCCCAGCCGCGACCCCACCGCCCACGCCGAGGTGAACGCCATACGCAAGGCAGCTGCACGGCTCGGCACTTACGACTTGAGCGGCTGCGTGATATTCACTTCGTGCGAGCCATGCCCCATGTGCCTCGGCGCAATATACTGGGCGCACATAGACCGTGTATACTATGCCAACGACCGCAAGGATGCAGCAGAAGCCGGCTTCGACGATGATTTCATATACAAAGAGCTGGCGCTGCCGCCCGCCGAACGCCACAAGCCGTCGGCGATACTGCTGCCAAACGAGGCAAAACGTGCCTTCAGGATGTGGAAAGAAAAGGACGACAAGAGGGAATACTGACCGGCCCATGGGCTTACAATGGACAAACAAGCAACACCAAGCCACCCTACATTTTTTCAAAATCCCTGCTGTTTACGCACACAGAATGTTGATTTACGTCAAGAATAGGGGCAAAAGGCAACAAATCAGCCACCTAACTATTGCTCAAAACACGAAAAGTGCGTACCTTTGCATCGTCAAAAGGTTAATAGATTGTTTTAGGTTAGTAATAATATTTATAGTTTTAGGTTTTTAGTTATTGGTAGAAAGAAAGTTTCAAGTGTGATAACAAAGGTCGTCGTGAGACGCTCTTAACTTTCAAAGGTTAGTATTAGTATTAGTTATGATTCCTGCTTGCCATTATTTCATAATGGCGGCGGGACTCAGGCTAATAAGGCCTGAGAAACAAAAACCGAAAGGATTTTTAGTTAAACATAGGCTTGAACGCCACTGCCCGCAGATGGGTGGCGGCGTTTTTTTTGTCCATCAACAGATGCAAAGCGCACTGAATAAGGCAATGCACCTATCGCTCCACCTATACTGCCAGGCTTCGGCACGCAATCCTGCTGAAGCCCAAGGCCCGAAGTTTTGTCTGATGTTTGCAAGTCAGCGGGCCATCAAGCCTTTTTCTCTATCAGCACAACGGCATAAGCGCTAATGCCCTCCTCGCGGCCGGTGTAGCCAAGCCGCTCGGTGGTGGTGGCCTTTATCGACACGTCGTCCTCCCCAATGCCCATCAACGAGGCAAGCACGCGCTTCATTGCCGGGATGTGCGGGTTCATCTTGGGCCGCTCGGCACAGATGGTGGCATCCACGTTACCCACGGCATAGCCCTTGGCAGCTATCAAGCCTACGGTCTTGGCCAGCAGCACCTTGCTGTCTATGCCGTCGGTCTCGGCGGCAGTGTCGGGAAAGTGGTAGCCTATGTCGCGCATATTGGCAGCACCAAGCAGGGCGTCGCAGATGGCATGAATGAGCACATCGGCATCGCTGTGGCCCAGCAGCCCGAGACTGTGGTCTATCTTTATGCCGCCCATCCAAA
Organism: uncultured Prevotella sp.; assembly: GCA_944319915.1. Classification (GTDB taxonomy): domain Bacteria; phylum Bacteroidota; class Bacteroidia; order Bacteroidales; family Bacteroidaceae; genus Prevotella. Next base: position 14,796 of record CALUEY010000008.1, read on the forward strand.
GGTCGCGCCCCTCCACGAGGCGGTGCACGTCGAACCCGAAACCTACCCTTATCTTCATGGCCATGCTGGTTTACAAATGCTGTGGGGCGTCACCGGCGGAACAAGTCCTTTATGCCGTCCATGTCGAACGCCAGCGAGAAGCGCAGCGTCTGGTCGAGCGGGTTGCTCTGCGCAGTGGAGATTACGTAGCCCACATCTAGCGAGAACACGCTCATGCGGAAGCCGCCGCCCACGGTGAAGTACTTGCGGTTGCCCTTGTTCTCGCTCTCGTGGTGGTAGCCGGCGCGCACCGAGAACTGGTCGTGGTACACATACTCGGCCCCCACGCTCCACTGTATCTCCTCAAGCTCTTCCTTGAAGCCCCCCGGGGCGTCGCCAAAGCTCTTGAATATGCCAGCTATGGAGCTTACGTCGCTATATTCCTCTATCACGCGGTTCTGGTAGTCGGCCGCGCTCTCGCCCTCGTTCTGCTTTGGCACGGTAGGCACGAGCAACTTGTTGGCGTCGGCCGCTATGGAGAAGCGGTTGTACTCGTCGATAGGCACCATGAGGGCGGCGCCTATGCGGAGGTTGGCAGGCAGGAACTGGCTGCGGTCGTCGCCGTAGTAAGTTATCTTGCTGCCCACGTTGCTGATGTTCATCCCGAGGCCAATCTGGCACTCCCGGCTGCCCATGGTGAAGTAATTGTTGTAGTAAAGGGCCAGGTCAGCAGCGAAGGCCGATGCCGGCGAGGAGTCCTCGGTGTAATCGTAGCGCAGGTCGGAGTAAATCCAGCGTATGGCGGCGGCAATGGAGAAGTAGTCGCTGAGCATGAGCGAATAAGCCACGTCAATCGACATCTCGTAGGGGTTCACGGTCATGGCGTTGCTTTCGAGCGACGTCATCACCTCGCCGAGCGAGAAGTAGCGCAGCGATGCCGACACGGCGCTGTAGTCGCCTATGCGGTAGTAGCCCGCCACGTAAGCCAGGTCGATGTCGTTAACGAGCTGCCTGAGCCACGGAGTGTAGTTGAGCGATACGCCCGCGCGGCTGATGCAGAACGGGTACTTGGCCGGGTTCCAGTATTGCGACACCACGTCGGGGTCGGTGGCCACGCCCACGTCGCCCATTCCCGCCGCCCTGGCGTCGGGGGCAATGGTCTGCGATATCACCGCATGGTCAACGGGGTTGAACTCGCTCAGCTTGTCCTCCGCGCGCGCGCCCACCGCGAGCCCCAGGCAGAGCAGGGCAGCAAATATTCTCGGATTATGCTTCATTGGTCGATGTTGTAAATTCGTTAGAAATGTCTGGCACATTACTTTAAACGCCCTTGGCCGCCTTTTTATTGCCTGCCGCCATCATTTATTGGTGACAATTATCAGTTTCTTGGCCTTCGAGGCATAGCTGCCACCCTCGCTGCTGGCGCGCACCCGGTAGAGGTATACGCCCGTGCCGAGGCGCCGCCCGCCGTCGATGGTGAGGTCCCAGTCTACGGTGAGCACGTTGTCGGCAGGCACGTCGGTCTCCGCGTGCGACCACAGGTGGCGCCCGCTCATGTCGAAGAGGTCAATGACCACGTCGATCTCGGAGCCTATGCGGTCGTGGATGATGCGGAACGAGGTGGTGGTAGACGCAGGGTTCTCGGTGCAGTCCACGTCGATGATGCTCGGCTCGGCCCCGCGCACCACGTTGAACGTAAGCTCGGCCGTTGACGAATTGTTAAGTATGTCCCAGGCGCGGAACTGCAGCTTATGCTCCCCCTCGGCCAGCGTAGGTATGCTGAACCCCACCGTTCCGCTCGTGTAGCTGCCGAAGTCGAACTCAAAGTAATCGTTGAGCGTGTATGTCTGCGTCATTTCTCCGTCGATCACGAGCTGCAGGTCGTGGCCCACGCCGCTCCCCGAGGCGTTGATGCCGTCCTCGTCGGTCAGCTCCGCCACGAAGTAAGGCGTGGTGTTCACGCAGCCCCCGTTGGTGAACGACGAGGAGTTAAGGTAGCAGTATATGGCCGGGCCTATGGAGTCGGGCCTGAGCTGGGCCGAGCCGTTAAGCGTTATGGCCTCGCTCGCCCCGGCGGCGGCCATGGTGTGGTCGGAGCTGACGGCATAGACGTTTATCAGTCCGCTGCCGTCGCTGTAGCTTATGTCCTTAGGCACTACGAAGGTAAACGAGAACTCGCCCGCCTCCACGCTGTCGGAACCTTTGAACACCACGCCCTGACGGTCGGTGAACACAAACGGCGAAGAGGCTCCGTTCACCGGGTCGGTGCTGTTCTGCCGGCAGGTCACGGTCTGCTCGGCGTCGCTCACGGTGGCCGTCATCGTGCCGCTGAAGCCCGTGGCAGTATGGCCGCCACTCACGATGCGCCCCTTTACCACCACCGACGAGCCTGCGCCGAGGCGCACCGCCTGCCCCTCGCCCACTGCCACTCCGCCAATGCTGTCGATAACGGCGTCCATGCCGGGCAGCGCCAGCTTCATGGCGGGGTCGCCCAGCAGCGTGTACTGAAGTTTGTTCACGGTGTTGTCGCCCCCGTAGTCGCCCTCTACGAGGCTCACCTTGGCCCGCCTTGCGGCCTCGCCTATGGCCACAGGTCCGTTAGAGTCGTCGAGCACGTGGGTCATGAAGGCCGTGTTCATGTTTTCGTTATAGCTTGAATACACGGTGCGCGTGGTGCCGTAGAATGCCACCGCTCCCCCGTTGGGGTTGAGCAGTGCCACTTCGCCTATGTTCTCTTCCTGCCCGTCGAAGGGCATCACGTCGCAGGCGGCGGTCAGCCATAGCGGCAGGTTCTTGGAAACGGCGTTGCGGAAGTCGCCTATCTTCACCACCTGCTCGTGCGAGAGGCAGTACTCCACGCCGTGGCCGTTGTAGTTCATGATGAGCGCACCCGCCGTCATGTACTGCTTTATCATGCGCTCCACGTCGGGATAGCTGTTGCCCGTGGCCGAGCTTTCGCGGTTGTAGGCGTCCCACATTATCTTTTTCACGAGGTACTGTGGGTGGTCGCGCATCACCATGTTGGCAATGCGGTCGGCCGTTTCCATGTGCGTGTTCTCGTTGCCGTCGTCGCCCATCACGACGATGTTGCCCTGCCAAGAGCCGGCGTTGGCGTTGCCCACGTAGGCCACGATCTTGTCTACCACGGCCTCAGCCTCCGACTGGGTGCGCACTGGCAGCCGGCCCACGGCCACGTCGGGCTTGCCATAGAACTGGTAACGGTTGGCCTCGTTGCCTATGGACTCGCCGTCGTCGAGCATGCAGAAGAAGTCGTCGCTCACGAAGCAGTCTATGTGGTTGTATGAGTTCTCGCTCTCGTAGCCAAGCAGGAAGTCGTCGGGGGAGTAGCCGCGCCAGTCTGACGTGCGCATACGGTTGTCCCAGGCGCAGTCGCCAAACATAAGGAGATACTTGGGCATGTCGGCCTCGGTCTCGGCGCGGTCGTAGAGCATCTTCATGTAGCGGCGGTAGGCCGTGGCGTCGGGTGTGCCGCTCGAGAACTCGTTGAATATCTCGTCGGCAGGCACTATCCTCACCCTCATGGAATCTGTCTGCTCGTGCAGCTCAGCCAGCCGCTCGGCCTGGGCGCGCAGTGCCTGCGAGGTGGGAATCATTATCACCATGTCGGCCGGGCCGTGGGCATGCAGGTCCTGGTTGGTTATGCGGTATACGTACTCAGGCACGGGGAACGAGGCAGCCGACAGCCGCGGGGCAGGCTGAGGCTCGTTGCTGTGGACGACGATGTAGTCCAAGCGCATGGTGCCGCCCGAGGTTTGGGTTATGGTCACGGTGTTGCTGGCGGTGAGGTTGCCCACGTAGAACAGCTGCGACGCCTCGCGCATCACGTCGTAATCTGTGGGTGCGGCCACGCTGATGGTGCCAACAACGCTGTCGTTTACGCTTACGCGGGCCACCGATGCGCCGTAGGCCGTGAGCTTTACGCGCACCGACCCCCGGGCAGAAAGCCCCGAGGCTGCAAGACTGTAGGCCCGGGCCTCGCCTATGCCGAGGGGCTGGGCCTCACAGAGGTTGCGCCCGCCTTGGAACCATGCAAAGTCGTCTATCTCGTGGAGCGTGTTGTAATCATCGCCCGAGGGATAGAACGAGCTTGCGAATGCCGCACTGTCTTGCGTAGCGGCAGAGCCGTCGCTCTCGGTTAGGAAGTAATATCCGTAGTCGGAGTAAGGATTGCGCACACGGTCGTTGGCGCCCGACCAGCTTACCGGCCCGCGGGCATAGAAGAGCCTCCGCCCGCCCACGGTGCAGGTGGACACCTCGCTGAGGTCGTCGGTCTGTGCAAGGTAGTCGCCCGTGAGCGTCTCCGGCTGGAGGTTGCCGCCGTAGCCGTAAACCTTCACCCGTTCGGGCGAGGAAAAGCCCGCACGGCGCACAAGCTCGTCGGTTATTTGGTAAACGCCGCTCGACGGCACACGGATCTTGGCCCACGTGCCGCTGGCAAGCACCGAGTGGTCGGCATAGCGCGATGACGAAGAGGAGGCACGCCCCTGCGAAGAGGGCAGTCTGCGTAGCCCCTGCCTCGGCTTCGCAGAGGTGCTGAGCTTAAAGCTGACGAGCTTGCGGTATTTGCCATCGCGGAACACGAGCGGCACAAAGCCCACGTCGAGCCGCCCTCGCTTGCGCTCCACGCCCACTACGCAGCTCACCTGCGGAAGGGGCGGCAGCGTGTCGGTGGTGATGGCCTTGTAGCGGCGCACGTCGGCCTCGGTCATCTCAACAAACTCGGGATACTCAATGGCCACCGTATAGGTGGAGTCGGCGTATGCCGGGCCAAGGGGGAGCGAGCAGGCAAAGTGCGGCAGGAGCGTGTCTATCTTCACCTGCTCGGCTGTCAGGTTGAAGAACTCCTGCGCCACTGCCTCAGAACGGCACAGCGCGAGCGCGGCAAGCAAAAACAAACTGGCTTTCTTCATCACGTCATTTACAGTTAAACTCAAGCACCTTGCGGCCCTCAACGTAGCCCACAAGGTGGTCGTCGATGTGCGCCGGCGAAGGCTCGGCGGGCGCGCCGGTGAGCAGCAGGTCGCCCGTCTTTAGCGTATAGAAGCGGCTTATGTAGGCTATGAGCGCATCAACGCCGCGCGCCATGTGGCCGGCATAGCCCTGCTGCACCACGCTCCCGCCCACCTCGAGGCTGAAGCTGAGCTGCTGCACATCGCGCAGCAGGGCCTTGTCCACCCATTGCCCTATGGCCACCGAGCCGTCGAAGCCGGTGGCAACGCTCCAAGGCAGGGCAGCCGAGCGCAAGCGCGTGAGCACGTCGCGAGCGGTGAAGGCCACGCCCACCGTCACGGCGTCGTAGTAGCGGTGGGCAAAGCGCTCTGGTATGCTCTTGCCAAGGCGGCATATCCTCACTGCCAGTGACGCGCCAAGGTCAACGCTGGCGCACCAGTCTGGCACGAAGAAAGGCTTGCCGTCCTTAAGCAGGGCTGAGTCGGGCATGGTCAGGAGCACCGGCTCTACATTATCATATAACGCCATTCCCGGCTCTATATTGTGCTCGGGATAGTTTGCTGCAACGCTAAAAATCTTCATGTCGTCATCTACTGAATGCAATTCCTCAAGGCCGGAGATGCCTCCGACGCTCCAAAGTTATACAGAATTTCCGAGAATGCGGCACGTAGCCACAAGGTTTTTTAGCTTCATTGCACTGCAACCGCCGCCGCGGGGAATGCCTGCGGGTCCGTCAGCGCGCCGCGCATTCATTGGTCCACAAAAGCCACCGAGGGCAAAAGGCTCTTGGCAATTGGCAAAATGCTGTGCGAACAATGATTAAAACAAATTCAAAGATATACATTCGCAGGGTAAATACTGATGAATATCCTTACACCAATCATGCCTTGCCGCAGCATCGCAAAGCCCTGACAAAGATGGCTGTAACGCGCTTTTAACGAAAAACAGTGCGCTTGATTGGGAAAAATGGTGTAACTTTGCAAAGCGCAAGACTACGCAACAACCCTTAAACAAAGACGGAATGAGACACCACATCATCACAGCCGCAGCAGTGGCAATAATGGCACTAGCCTCGTGCAGCGAGGGCAAGTTCCACGTGGAGGGCGAGATAACCGAGGCAGAGGACTCACTGCTCTACTTTGAGCACGTGGGCATAGACGGCGTTAGCAACATCGACTCCGTGCGCCTCGATGCCGATGGCGGCTTCAGCTTCAGCGCCGAACGCCCCGAAGCGCCTGAGTTCTACCGCCTGCGCATAGCCGGACAGGCCATAAACATATCGGTGGACTCCACCGAGACCATTACGATAAAGGCGGCCTACCCCACCATGGCCACCAACTACGAGGTGGAAGGCTCGCCTGAATGCGCAAAGATCAAGGAACTGGCCCGGATGCAGATTGCCTTGCAACAACGCGCCATGGCGCTCGACGCCAACTCGGGCCTGTCGCCTGAGGAGGCCCGCGACAGCCTTGACCGTATGCTGCAGGCGCACAAGGAGCGCGTAACGCGCGACTTCATCTTCAAGGACCCCAAGGCTCCGTCGTCTTACTTCGCCCTATTCCAGGCCATTGGCAGCTACCTCATATTCAACCCGCAGGGCAACGATGCCGACATAAAGGTGTTTGCCGCCGTGGCCACGGCCTGGGATACGTTCTACCCCGGAAGCCTGCGTGGCGAGAACTTGCACAACATCGCCATAGAGGGAATGAGGAACGAACGCATCATAAAGGCAGAAGCCGACAAGCAGATTGACCCGGCCAAGGTGACTACGGCGGGCCTCATCGACATTCAGTTGCCCGACAACAAGGGGCAAATGCGCTCGCTAACGGAGCTGAAGGGCAAGGTGGTGCTGCTCGACTTCCACCTCTTTGCCATGGACGGTTCGCCGCAGCGCATCCTCTCGCTGCGCGAGCTTTACAACAAATACCACGCCCGGGGCCTTGAGATCTACCAGATATCGGTGGATAAGGACGAGCATTTCTGGAAACAGCAGACCGCACAGCTGCCGTGGATAAGTGTGCGCGATGCCGGCGGACTGCGCTCCGAGAGGCTGGCAATATACAACGTTACTACCCTGCCGGAGTTCTTCCTCATCGACCGCGACAACAACCTCGTGAGCCGCTCCACGCAGATAGCCAACCTCGACGAGGCCATCCAAGCACTGCTCTGACAGCTGGCGCGGCCACAACGACATAAAAAAGGCGGCGCACCCACCATGGGATGCACCGCCTCGGCTTATATTGGAATCTATATTTATGCTAAGTCAGCACAGGTTAGCACCATCACTCGGCAGTACCAAAAACAACGTAGAACGTGCGCTCGGCGTATGTCTTGCCATCGGCAGACAGTATGGTTATCGTAACCTCGTGAACCTCTCCGTCCATGAACTCGTCAACATTCGTGAAACGAATCACGTAAGAGTTCTGCATGGCGCCGGTAACGGGCAGACTCTGCAGCGTCACGCCCGAGAAGTCGGAGGGAGCAACTATAATCGTGCCACCTGTGTACTTTGAAAGCAACCACGGAGCCTCCCCACGTGACTTTATCGTTGTTGTATCGTTGCTTATTACAGAGTGTATGGTACCTTTATCAGTTGTCCAACGACCAGAATTCACAACCGAATATATCGAAATATCTTCGTTTGTCGCGGGATAATTTGCGTCATCGGTAAAGTTTACGTAAATTCTGTTTGAGCCGGAGCGGAAGTGGAACATCTCATCGGCAAACCACAACGCCTGCACTCCACACTCACCACCTGCCAGACGAAAAATGTCATAATTGGCAGCGTCCTGCAAACTCTTGGCATACTCTCCATAATATCCTATTGTACGAGAAGTGCCAGATTTGCCACGGTCGTTAAGATATTCATCAAGTTCAGCGGAAGTAGTCATGTCCAAGGCCCCTGAAATGCCATATCCTTCCTTCAGATACTCATATTGCGCACCAACACCAGAACCATAGCCAACACAGCCAAATCTAATGTCGATTCCTGATGAAGCAAGCCCCTGTGACCACGATGTTATGTCGCGGGCAATGGCATTAGCCTCCTGGCTCATGCTCCCCGAATTGTCTACAAGGAAAACCATGTCTACCTGTGGCCTGTCATTTTCGTTTTGGTTGTCTGAGCTGTTGGTAACGAGTATGCCCTTAGGCTGGCCGTCAACTTCCACCCACACATTCTGGTCTGGGGTTCCGGTGCCGATGAGGCGGAGCCAGTCGTAGTCGTCGGCATCCTGGATACCAGTCATGTCGATGCGCATAATAGCATCGCCGCCATCGGTCTCCACCTCATACTGTATGTTTGGTATCGAAGTGGTTGACCCATTTACGTCAGGATTAGGGTCGGCAAGGTCGTCGCTCGGTATGCCATCAACCGTCGGCACATACTGACCGTCCTCAAGCACAATAGTATCATCGCCGTCGCTAAGGCACGACGTGAACGTGAAGGCCGCCGCCATGAGCAGCGCACCCAAAGTAAATAAATTGCGTTTCATTGTCGTTGGATTTTAAATGTTAGAAATCATTGAGTATCGTGAACTCCACGCGGCGGTTCATGGCGCGGCCCTCCTCGGTGTCGTTGGTTGAGAGCGGGCGCGTCATTCCGTAGTAACTGTAGGTGAGCTTGTTGCGGTTTACGCCTTTCTTCACGAGATATTCCACCACGGCCTCGGCGCGCTCGCGCGAGAGGTTCATGTTGAAGTCTTCCGACCCGACGTTGTCCGTATGACCCTTAACCTCGATGCGGCGGTTGGAACGGATGAGCGTGGTGGCCAGCTTGTCGAGATATTCGTATGACTCGGGCTTGATGGTGCTCTTTGAGAAGTCGAACGTGATGGCGTCAACGGCGCAGATGGTCTTGCCCTCTATGCTCTCGTTCTTGGCCATGAGGTCGATTATCTCGTCGAGCGTGTAGCAAGGCTTCTCGGGTGCTGGCGCAGGCTCTGGCTCGGGTGCGGCCACCACGGGCTGGGGTTCTGGCTGCGGGGCGGGCTGTTCCTTCTTCTTGAAGATGCTGAACGGCACCGAGAGCACTGCCTGCACCTCGAATCCGCTGAACTTGCGGCTGCCCTCGATGTTGTAGTTGTTGTTGAAGAGCTGCGCTATGTCGTTGGACTCGCGGTCCTTCTCCTTGCCGGCATAGGTGTCGGTGAAGCCCAGCTCGTAGCTGGCCTCAATGCCGAGCCAGCAGCGGTCGCCCGCCACGGGAATGGCAAACTTCACTCCCGCGCCTATCTGCCCTGCAAAGTAGGTGGATGCCATGTTGGCATCGGAAATCTCGGTTACATAGCCGCCGGCGCTGCCGTCGGTACCCTGCTCCATCAGCATGATGTTGCCCGCAGTGGCGAAGCCCAGCACCGGGGCCACGAAGAGGTAGGGGCGCACGGTTGACTGCTGCTTGCCGAACTGGTAGATTACCGGTACGCGGATGTCGATGTAGCGCGAGCGGAGACGGTAATAGATGTCGTCGATGCCCTCCTCGGCGTAGTCGAGCGTATTGGAGTTGATTTCGGTGAGCTTGCCACCGCGCGTGAGGAACGAGAGCTGCGGGCGCAACGCGAAGTTGCCCTCGCGCCCGAACTCGCCCATTGCGAACACGGAGAACACTCCGCTGCCCATGTTCGTGTTCTCGGGGAATACGTCCTCGTTGATGTCGGAGAAACCCATGTGGGTGGAATGGTAGCCTCCGCCCAAGCCAAAATACCACTTGCTGCCGCCAGCCTCCTGCGCGGAGATGCCTGCGGCAGGCAACGCTGCCAAGGCTGCGGCGGCGATTGCGTGCTTAAAAAAACTCATTTTCATAAACTCAATTATATGATTCTTTTGATTTGCCATTTAATGAGACGATGCCCACCCGGAAGCCCTTGCCCGGGCATGTTGCTCTTGCTTTTAAGCAATGCAAAGGTAACAAAAAAAACGATACGCGCTAAAGGCCATGTGGGGGCAGGTGGAGCAAACGGCAAGGGGAGGGGGACAAACGGTCGAAAAAACATGATTATGCTGCATAAACTCAATGCGGCATAATACAAATGGAACACGACGGAATGGCCCGGGGCAGGGCTTTGGCAGGTAAAAAGCGCCAATTGGGCGCGTTGATTGCAAATAAACGGCGCGGCGGCTTTGCCCGCTGGGAGCTTTTGCTTATATTTGCAGGCAGAGAGCCACCCGCCGCGCCACCATACGGCAGAGGCTCCGCACCGCTCCCGGCAGGCAATACCCCCTCGGCAGCCGCGGCGGCGGGAGAGGCCGGCCAACGGCAAGCAGGCCTGCGCAACGCCACGAGGGGGCTAACGAACACTAATACAGCAATGAAGAAAACAAAAATGAAAGCCGCCGCGTGCCTCATGGCAGCGGCCATCACGCTAAGCTCATGCATAGGCTCGTTCGGCCTGTTCAACAAGGTGCTCGACTGGAACAAGGGGCTGAGCAATAAGTTTGTAAACGAGGTAGTGTTCATACTCATCTCGCCGGCATACGCCGTATGCGGCGTTGTAGACCTGCTGGTGCTCAACACGGTGGAGTTCTGGAGCGGGTCGAACCCAATAGCCAAGGTGGGCAGCGTGCAGAATGTATGGGGACAGGACGGCCGCCTCTATGCCGTGAAGACGCTCGAAGACGGCTACGAAGTGACCAAGCCCACGGGCGAAAAGGTGATCTTCACCTACGATGAGCGGCTGAAGAGCTGGTCGATGGAGGCCGACGGGCAGCAGCGCGAGCTGTTCCGCTTCAACGACGACGGCACAATACAAGCCATGCTGCCCAACGGTGAGCGCAAGGACATATCGCTCAACGAGGAGGGCGTTTACTCGCTCCACATGGCGATGAACGACGGACTGTTCTTCGCCGCGCGGTAAGCCACCCCCTGCAATCAATGCAACGTCAGCGCCCCCGGCGCAACAGCGCGTAGCCAACGGCACCGCCGAGGATGGAGGCCGCAAAGATGCCGAGCTTTGCCTGCAGCAGCATGGTGGCATCGGCAAAGGCAAGCGTGGCGATGAACATCGACATCGTGAAGCCTATCGAGGCCAGGAAGCCCAAACCTACCACGTGGCGCATCGCCAGGCCGCGGGGCAGGCGGGCCGCCCCGAGGCGCACCATGAGCCACACGGCAAGGCACACGCCGATGGGCTTGCCCGCCAAGAGGCCGAAGCACACGCCCGGCGCCACGGCAGTGGAGAGCACGTCGGCGGGTGCAAGGCCGGCAAACGACACGCCCGCGTTGGCCAACGCAAAGACGGGCATCACCACAAACGACACGAAGGGATGCATGGCGTGCTCCAGCCGCTGCGAGGGAGGCATGGCGTCGCGGGCATCGGCCCGCATGGCGGCCACCTCCTCCAGCTGCTCGTGGGTGAGTATGGAGACGCCATTGGGCTGCATGGCCGAGAAACGGCCAAGGCGCCCGGCAACGCTCTCCACATACTCTTTCTCGGGCAGCAGCGCATCGGCCGGGATGGCGAAGGCCGCCAGCACGGCGGCTATGGTGGCGTGGATGCCCGACATGAGGAAGGCCACCCACACGCCGCCAATGCCCACAATGGCATAGAAGGCCACGTTCTTAACGCCCAGGCGGTTGGCCGCCAGCATCACGGCAAGGAAGCCCACGCCCACGGCCACGTTGGCCAGCGATATCTCGGAGGTGTAGAATAAGGCGATGACCACCACCGCCCCGAGATCGTCTACGATGGCGAGCGTGGTGAGGAACACTTTGGCCGCCAGCGGCACACGGTCGCCCAGCGCATAGAGGATGGCCAGCGAGAAAGCTATGTCGGTAGCCATGGGTATGCCCCAGCCGCCCGCCGACGGAGCGCCCCAGTTGAGCGCGGCGTAGAGCAGGGCCGGCACCGCCATGCCGCCAAGGGCCGCCGCTGCTGGCAACAGCACGCTGCGCACATCGGCCAGCTCGCCGCCAATGAACTCGCGCTTAAGCTCCAGCCCCACCACGAAGAAGAACATCGACATCAGCCCATCGTTTATCCAGTGGTGGAGCGAATGGTAAAGGTATGGCTCGCCGTTGAACCAAAAGCCCAGCTTGTGCTCAAAGAGCGAAAGCCAGACCTCGCTCCACGGCGAGTTGGCCAGCACCATGGCCACCACTATGCTTACGCCGAGCACCACGCCCGCCGACCTCTCGCGCCCCATGAACTGCTGCAGGGGCGTCACTATCCTGCGGCTGAGCCGCTCTCCGTACTTTCCTCTCATATAGCTTTTGTCTTGTCTGTATGCACACGCCGCCACGCAAGCATCCGGCACAGGGCAGGCGTGCACAATGCAAAGATATGATTTTTGCGCCACACGGCAAAACATTGCGCCCGATTTCCGCCCTGCGGCAAGGCCACGACGGCATACGACAGCGGCCTGCTGGTGTTCTCAGTGTGCGAAAAATGGCTCTGCTTCGTCAACGTCGATGTATTCGACTTCTGCGTCATCAAATGCCCGCATGGAATGATTGACGAACTGCAAGACCGGTATGAAGGCGTGAAGCCGGGATACCACATGAACAAACGCTACTGGATAAGCGTGTATTTCCATTCCGACGTACCCGCCGATGAAATCAGGCGACTTGTCAGGCAAGCGTATGAAACCGTGGCCTCAACCCTGCCTAAAGGGCAAAGGGAGCGGCTGACAGCCATGTGACCTCACGCCCACAGTAACCCAAAAAGCCACGGAAAGGCGCGCCTTGCACCCTTCCGTGGCAATTATTCTCACTAATTTCACCCAGCAAATTTACTCGGCGCGGAGCGTGAAACGCTTGAACGCAACCACCGTCAGTTCCTTGTCGGCAGCCTTAAGGTAGTCGGCCACGCTCAGCTTGCTGTCCTGGATGAACTCCTGGTTGAGCAGGCAAGACTCCTTGTAGAACTTGGCCATACGACCCTTTGCGATGTTCTGCACCATCTGCTCGGGCAGGTTGGCGGCCTTCTGCTCTGCCGTGGTCTTCTTCAGCTGGCGAATCTCCTCAGCCTGGGCCTCGGTGATATTGCCCTTCTGTATGCCCTCGGCCAGGTGCTCCTCGTTCTCTGCGATGTAAAGGTTGAAGCCAGCCTTCTTCAGGGCGGCCTCAACAGCCTTCTGCACCTGCTCCTCCTTGGTCTTCTCGATGGCAACCTTCATCTCGGTCTGCTTCACCTCCTCAGGCACGCTGGCCTCGTCGAGAGCCACGGGGTTCATTGCAGCCACCTGCATAGCGATGGCGTGGGCCTGCTCCTCTGCTGGTTTGTTGGTCTGCACCATGGTGCAAAGCAAGTGCTTGCCCATGTGGTCGTAAACCGACACGTTGTCGCCCTCGAGGTAGTTGTAGCCGTCGAGCTCCATCTTCTCGCCCGTGATGCCCGAGCGGGCTATCACTGCGTCCTGCACCTTCGTGCCGTCGGCAAGGGCAAGTTCCTTCACCTCGTCTATCGACTTGGCCTTGGCGGCCACGGCAGCGTCGAGGATATCCTGCGTAAGCTTGATGTAATCGGCGCCGTTGGCCACGAAGTCGGTCTCGCACTTCAGCGCGATGATGGCGGCAAAGCCCTCTGTTGCCTTCACGAGCACACATCCGTTGGAAGTTTCGCGGTCGCTGCGCTTGGCTGCGATGGCCTGACCCTTCTCGCGGATTATCTCCATTGCCTTGTCGAAATCGCCCTCAGAGTCGGTCAGGGCCTTCTTGCAATCAGACAGACCGGCACCGGTCATCTTGCGGAGTTTCTGTATATCTGCTATTGAAACAGCCATATCTGTAAATTGGTTATTTGTTGATTGTTACTTAATGTGGTTGTTGGCGGCAGGCAGCGGCTGCCTCAGCGGCTTGCCACTCGATGTGCCGCGCGGCTCAGCCAGCAGCCGACTGCCAGCCGTTGGCTCCGTGTCAAGCCTCGGCAGGGGCCTCCTCAGCGGCAGCTTCCTGTGCAGGAGCCTCGGCAGGGGCAGCTTCCTCAGCAGCCTTGGGGGCATCCTTGCGGGCCTTGCGGGCGCGGCGGGGCTTGTCATCGCCAGCCTCAGCCTGTGCCTGGGCGGCAGCCTCATCGGCCTTCTCGGCCTTGCGCTCCTCCAAACCCTCTGCCACAGCTGCGCAGCAAGCGGTGATAATCACGTCAACGCTGTCCTTGGCGTCGTCGTTGGCGGGTATCACGAAGTCGATGTTCTTGGGGTCGGAGTTCGTGTCCACGATGCCGAAGACGGGTATTCCAAGGCGGTTGGCCTCCTTAACGGCGATGGCTTCCTTAAGCACATCAACCACGAAGAGCGCTGCAGGCAGGCGGGTGAGGTCGGCGATGGAGCCGAGGTTCTTCTCAAGCTTGGCGCGCTGGCGCGATATCTGCAGCAGTTCGCGCTTTGAAAGGTTGGCATATGTGCCGTCGTTCATGAGCTTGTCGATGTTGGCCATCTTCTTCACGGCCTTGCGGATAGTGGGGAAGTTGGTGAGCATGCCGCCCGGCCAACGCTCTATCACGTAAGGCATGTTGACGCTGGCAGCCTTCTCGGCCACTACGTCCTTTATCTGTTTTTTAGTAGCAACGAACAGTATCTTCTTGCCTGAGCGTGCAATCTGCTTCAGTGCCTCGGCGGCCTCGTCAACCTTAGCCACCGTCTTGTGCAGGTCGATGATGTGGATTCCGTTGCGCTCGGTGTAGATATAAGGAGCCATTGCGGGGTTCCACTTACGGTGCAGGTGGCCGAAATGGCATCCAGCCTGCAGCAACATATCAAAGTTTGTTCTTGACATTGTTCTCTAAAATCTTTTGTTTGTTGTTTACTTTCTTTTTTATTCTGTGGTTAGAACCAGCCTGCGGGTAATCCGCCGCCCGCGTCCGCATTATGCGATGGAGGCTTCCCGGGCGTGCCATAGGCAGCACCATGCCCCACGGGAACGTGCGAAGTCGCGCAAGTTTAGATGCTAAACAGCGTTCAGTTTCCCTTTCCCTGCCCTCTGCGCAGTGGCGGTGGTCATGCGGCGAGGCAGCCTGAAGCTGCCGCCCAGCCGCCCACCGGCCCGGCCAGGGGCTTGCGGTGGGGATTAGCGCTTACTGAACTGGAAGCGGCGGCGAGCCTTGGGACGGCCCGGCTTCTTGCGCTCCACGACGCGGGAGTCGCGTGTGAGGAAGCCGTGATCCTTGAGGTTCTTCTTGTCTTCGGCGTTCACCTTTACGAGGGCGCGTGCGATTCCGAGGCGCAGAGCCTGGCTCTGGCCGGTGAATCCGCCACCATCGAGGTTGGCCTTGATGTCATACTTGCCCTCGACCTCGAGCAGCTGGAGGGGCTGCTTAACCACATACTGGAGTATGGCAGAGGGGAAATATTCTGTTATGTCGCGCTTGTTGATGGTTATCTTGCCTGTGCCTTCGGTGAGATAAACACGAGCCACGGCGGCCTTGCGGCGGCCTATTGCGTTAACTACTTCCATTATCTCTTGGTTTATTTATACTGGTTAATATCTATTGTCCTGGGCTTCTGGGCCTCGTGCTTGTGCTCCGTTCCCTCATAGATATAGAGGTTGCCCATGAGGCTGCGGCCCAGCGGGCCTTTGGGGAGCATGCCCTTCACTGCGTGGCGCAGCATCTTGTCGATGCCGCCCGGCCTTGTGCGGAGCTGCGCGGGCGAGGTGAAGCGCTGGCCACCGGGATAACCAGTGTAGCGGGTGTAGACCTTGTCGGTCTCTTTCTTGCCTGAGAACACCACCTTCTCGGCGTTGATGATGATAACGTTGTCTCCACAGTCAACGTGAGGAGTAAAGTTGGGCTTGTACTTGCCGCGCAGCAGCTTGGCCACCTTTGAGCAAAGACGGCCCACGATCTGGTCGCTAGCGTCGATGACCACCCACTCTTTCTTGGCTGTCTCCTTGTTGGCGGAAATAGTCTTGTAACTTAAAGTGTTCATTTTAAATTTTAAATTTACTACTAAAAAACATTTGTTCGTCATCGCCCGCGGCCATGCCGCAGGGTTGGGCGGCGATTCACTAACCGTCATGCCTGGCCAAAGACATGACTATTAACACTCCGCCCATGGGGGTTCTAAGTGCATCCCCCGCAATAATCGGTCTGCAAAGTTACACATTATTAATCACATAGGCCCGCGCCGAGGGGCGCGGGCCTATGTGATTTATGTTTATTTAACACTCCGTTGGGCTTCATCGCCCCTTGGCTGGGTGGAGGCGCCGCTGCAGCCCACCAGCTACTTGCGGCCGAAGTCGGCCGGAATTTCGCCCCAGCGCTTAGTTTCCCACTTAATCACTGGCGAAGAATAGCGATGGGTGGCGAGCCAGTGCTCAGCACGGGCAATGATCCCGAAGAGCTGTTCGGTGCGCGGTGTGCGCTCAAGCTTGGTCTTGCACTTGCCCTTGCTTACCCAGAGGATGGCGTTGTAGCTGTCGGAATATACGGCCTTGCTCACCCCCGCCCGCTCCATGAGGGCCAGGGCGTGGACTATGGCAAGGAACTCGCCAATGTTGTTGGTGCCATACACTGGCCCGAAGCGGAACACCTGCTGGCCGGTGGCGAGGTCGATGCCGCGGTACTCCATCCTGCCCGGGTTGCCGCTGCAAGCGGCGTCCACGGCGATGGCGTCGGCCCTTACCTCCATGGGCAGTGGCAGCACGGTGTCGTTGCGGTAAGAAGGCGGATTGACGCAATCCATCACATTATTATATATAAGCAGCTTTACAAAATCAACCTAACATCATAAACCTTGCAGGTGCGCCATATATCTTTGCCACCATCTTGTGCGCACTTCCTGACTGCAATTGGCCTTGAGCACCTACTTATAGGGATGGTGAAGCGGCTGCTCCACAGCCGGAGCCTCGGCGCAGCCCCAATTCCTGGTTTCAAATTCCAATTTCCCAATCGCACTACATCCTCTCGGGTACCTCTATGCCCAGCAGCGCCATGCCGTTCTTTATGGTCTTGGCCACGTTGCGGGCCAGCACGAGGCGCAGTTGCTGCCTGGCGGTGTCGGGTTCCTTGAGGATGGAGTAGTCGTGGTAGAACTGGTTGAACTCCTTGGTAAGCTCGTAGCAATAGTTGGCTATGCCGCTTGGGCTGTAGTCCTTGCCGGCCTGCTCCACCGCCGCGCCATACTCATTGAGCTTCTGTATCAGCTCCACCTCCTTGGCGTTGGGCTTGGCCGCAGCGGTGTCGAGCTTGGCGGGTATGTGCAGCCCTTCGGCCTCGGCCTTGCGCAGTATGCTGCGTATGCGGGCGTGGGTGTACTGGATGAAGGGGCCGGTGTTTCCGTTGAAGTCGATGGATTCCTCGGGGTTGAAGAGCATGTTCTTGCGCGCGTCGACCTTGAGGATGAAGTACTTCAGCGCGCCCATGCCCACGATGCGGGCTATTTCGCCGCGCTCAGCCTCCGATATGTCGTCAAACTTGCCAAGCTCCTCGCTCGTGCGGCGGGCCTGGGCTATCATCTCGGCGATTAGGTCGTCGGCATCCACCACTGTGCCCTCGCGGCTCTTCATCTTCCCGTTGGGCAGCTCCACCATGCCGTAGGAGAAGTGCACCAGTTCCTTGCCCCACTTGAAGCCGAGGCGGTCGAGCAGTATCGAGAGCACCTGGAAGTGGTAGTTCTGCTCGTTGCCAACTACGTAGATCATCTTGTCGATGGGGTAATCGTTGAAGCGCATCTCGGCCGTGCCGATGTCCTGCGTCATGTAGACCGACGTGCCGTCGGAGCGCAGCAGGAGCTTCTGGTCTAAGCCCTCGGCGGTGAGGTCGGCCCACACGCTGCCGTCCGCGTGGCGCTCAAAGAGGCCCTTGGCCAGGCCCTCTTCCACCTTGGCCTTGCCCCGCAGGTAGGTGTCCGACTCGTAGTATATCTTGTCGAAGCCCACGCCCAGAGCCTTGTATGTCTCGTCGAAGCCGGCGTAGACCCATCCGTTCATCTTGCGCCATAGCGAGCGCACCTCCTCGTCGCCCTGCTCCCAGCGCACGAGCATCTCGTGGGCCTCCTTTATCAGCGGAGCCTCGTCCTTGGCCTTTTTCTCAGCCTCGTCGGCGGCCATGCCCTCGGCGGTGTACTTAGCCGCCAGTTCCTTCACCTCCTCGCGGTAGTGCTTGTCAAAGGCCACGTAGTAGTCGCCAATGAGGTGGTCGCCCTTCTTTCCGCTCGTCTCGGGCGTTTCGCCGTTGCCCCACTTGAGCCATGCCAGCATCGACTTGCAGATGTGTATGCCCCTGTCGTTCACGATGTTGGTCTTCACCACCCGGTTGCCGTTGGCCTGCATTATCTGCGCGAGGCTCCAGCCCAGCAGGTTGTTGCGCACGTGGCCCAGGTGCAGTGGCTTGTTGGTGTTGGGCGACGAGTATTCTATCATCACCAGCGGCGCGTCGGCCGTGGGCTGCTTCTCGCCGTAGTGCGGGTCGGCGTCGATGTCGGCGAGCAGCCCTGCCCACGCCCCCGGGGCCACAACGAGGTTGAGGAATCCCTTCACCACGTTGTACGACGCCACCGCCCCGCAGTTGTCGGCGAGGTAGCGTCCGAGGTCTTCGGCAGTGTCCTCCGGCTTCTTCTTCGATATCTTGAGCAACGGGAACACCACGAGCGTGAGGTTGCCCTCAAACTCGCGCTTTGTCTTCTGGAGTTGCACCATCTTCTCCGGCACGTCCTGGCCGTAGAGTGCCTTCACGCCGTCGATGACGGCACTGCATATCATCGTTTCTATCTTCATAATCCGGTATACCTTAATAATATATCATGTCATGATTGCGCCTGCAAAATTACAAAAAATATGGCAAACGCGGCACCATCAGGGGCGCTTATTTTGACCCTCACACAACTATCTGAGCCTCAACCTGTTAGCAAAACGGGCCGCATGACACACCTAAACTGGCCGCCTCGGGGCGCAATACGGGCCGTTTTGGACTGCAAAACGGCACAGCTCGCGAGGCCGTCATGCATAAAACCGGCGCGGGACCCTTGGCCAACTGCGACAAAATGCTTACATTTGCAACAGGAAACAAACAAAAGCCACATACAATGAAGAAGAAAGCATACCTCTCAGCCGCGCTTGCCGCCATGGCCGCTGCCGCAACGGCGCAAGACGCCATCTACACTGTGAACCCCGAGACAGGCTCGCTGGCCTCGGTAACCATCGAGGGCGACACCGCCAAGATGGACTGGACGCTGCGCACCGACGGCTCGCAGTACCCCTGGGTGACCGAAAAATACGGCTGGGGGCTGGGTTACCTCACCGCCAACGGGCAGCACCATGAGTGGTGCAAGCCCGAAGCCACAGGCAATGGCGGCGGAAACGCCACCTACAAAGCTGGCCCGGTGACCGTCAGCGTGAGCCGCGCCAAGGCCGGCGGGGGCTTCAGCGAGACATACACATTCACCAACGGCAGCTCGGCGGAGGTGCGCCTGACGGACATCGGCATCTACACGCCCTTCAACGACAACTATCCCGACGCGCGGACTTGCATGACGCAGCGGTGCCACGCCCACGTCTGGACGGGCGGGAGCACAGCCTACGTAAGGGCGGTGCGCATGAGCGGGCGCGGCGACGGCCTCGGACTGGCGCTCACCGAGGGCCGCGTGTGGGACTACGACGTGTGGGAGCGCGGCCAGGACAAAGGCTCGTCTAACAACCGCGGCGTGATAGCCCTCTGC
Organism: uncultured Prevotella sp.; assembly: GCA_944319915.1. Classification (GTDB taxonomy): domain Bacteria; phylum Bacteroidota; class Bacteroidia; order Bacteroidales; family Bacteroidaceae; genus Prevotella. The sequence continues at coordinate 34,335 of CALUEY010000008.1, forward strand.
CCGCAAGACAAGGTTCTCGCCCCCGGCGAGAGCACGCGGGTGGGCTGGACGGTGTTCCGCTACGACTCGGAGGTGGAGTTCAACGAGCGCGTCATGGCCCTTGGCGGAGCCATCGTTACCAGTCCGAAGTATGTCTACGAGGTAGGCGAGGTGGCCGAAGTGACCGCCATGACGAAGGGCGACGTGCAGACCAAGACGGTGAAGATAGAAAACCCGGGGCCGATGGACGTGCCGTTTGAGTACGCCCCGGGCAAGGTCACCTTTGCGCGGCTGCTCGGCGTAAGCTCCTACGAGGGGCTTATACAGAAGCGCATAGACTTCATCATCAGCCACCAGCAGATGAACGACACTGCCGACGCACGCTGCGGGGCATACATGGTGTACGACAACGAGACGCAGAAGATTTACCTCAACGACGACAGCCGCGCCAGCTCCGACACCGACGAGGGCCGCGAGCGCGTCGGCATGGGCGTGCTCATTGCCCAATGGCAGGCCCTCCACCCGTCAGACCGCCAGCTGCAGTCGCTCCGGCGCTACGCCGCGTTCCTGCGCACGGAGCTGCAACGCGCCGACTACACCACGTTCTCGCGCGTGGGCCACGGCGGCAAGAACCGCGGATACAACTACCCCTGGATTGCCGACCTGTACTTCCGGATGTACAACCTGACGGGCGACAAGCAGTATGCACGCGACGGCTACGGCACGATGCGCGCCTTCTTCCGCCACTTCGGCTACGGCTTCTACGCCATAGACATTCCCGTAACGCTTAGCCTGAAGACTCTGGCCGATGCCGGGATGGCCGCCGAGCGCGACACGCTGCTGGCCGACTACAAGGCCACGGCTGACGCATTCGCAAAGAACGGGCTTGACTTCCCGCGCCACGAGGTGAACTACGAGCAGAGCATCATAGGCCCGGCGGTGCAGTTCCTCTGCGAGATGAACCTTGCCACAAAGGACGAACGCTACTTGGAATGCGCCCGGATGATGATGCCCGCGCTCGAAGCCTTCACCGCGCAGCAGCCCGCCTACAACATGAACGAGATTGCGCTGCGCCACTGGGACGGCTACTGGTTCGGCAAGCACCAACTCTTCGGCGACACCTACCCGCACTACTGGAGCACCGTAAACGCCGCCACCTATTATTATTACGCAAAGTGTACGGGCGACGAGTCGTACCAACGGCGGGCCGAAAACATCGTGCGCAACAATCTGTGCCAGTTCTTCGAGGACGGCTCGGCCAGCTGCGCGTTCGTCAACCCACGCATGGTGGACGGGCAGCGGGCGCACCGCTTCGACGCCTTCGCCAACGACCAGGACTGGGCTTTGGTCTGCTACCTGCTCGTAAACCACGGCATCTGAAACCTAAGGCAAGCAAGAACAAACACCAACCAAACTCAAACAAGAAAACCGAATCGTGAAAGAAAAAATCCTTACCGCAATCATCGCCCTCACAGCCTGCCTCGCAGCAGCAGCCCGCGAGAAAGTGAACATCAACTTAGGGTGGAAGTTCATCCGTGAGAACGTGGCCATGGCGGAGGCTGCGCAGTTTGACGACAGCAAGTGGCAGACGGTAGACCTGCCCCACGACGCTGCCGTTTACCACGCCTTCCAGAAGGAGGGCGACGGCGCAAGCTCACGGGTCGGCTTCCTGCCCTTGGGCAGGGGATGGTACCGCAAGCACATCAGCTACGACCCGTCGTGGCGCGGGCGGCGCGTGGTGCTTGAGTTTGAGGGCGTCTACCGCGATGCCCGCGTGTTCGTAAACGGCATTGCCTGCGGCGGCGAACACCCCAACGGCTACATCGACTTCGAGCACGACATAACCGATATGCTGCGCGAGGGCGACAACGTGGTGGCCGTGTCATACGACAATACCTACAACAAAAGCTCGCGGTGGTACAACGGCGAGGGCATCAACCGCAACGTGTGGCTCCACGTGACAGACCCGCTGCACGTGGCGTGGAACGGCACTTACGTCACCACGCCGAAGATTTCGGCCGACCGTGCGCTCGTGGCCATGGAGACGGCTGTGAGCAACGACGGGCGCGACTCGGTGCTCTGCCGCCTCGTGACCGACATCGTTGACCCGCAAGGGCGCACCGTGGCCACGCGCGAGGCCGCCGCACCGTTCGGCCCTGGCGAGACGTTCACCTTCCGGCAGGACATCAGCGTGCCCCAGCCGCAGCTCTGGGACGTGGGCAAGGGCGTGCTCTACAAGGCCGTGAGCCGCGTGTTCCTCCTCTCGGGATACCATGCACCAACAGCCGGAGCAGTTCCGCCGGCTGCGCCGACAGACATCTACGAGACCACCTTCGGCATACGCGACATTGAGTTCAGCCCCGACAGCGGCCTGACCGTGAACGGGCGGCGCGTATATATCAACGGAGTGTGCCTGCACACCGACCTCGGCCCGCTCGGCACGGCCTCGTTCGACGCCGCCTGGGACCGCCGCCTCACGGCCATCACGCGCGACATGGGCTGCAACGGCATCCGACTGTCGCACAACGCCTACCCGCGCTACGTGCTCGACTGGGCCGACCGCCACGGCGTGCTGGTCGTAGACGAGTTCTTCGACAAGTGGGAGGACAGCTTCTACGGGCGCGGGGCGAAGATGGGCAACCTCCACCTGCGCGACATCCGCACGCAGATGGAGCGCGACCGCAACCATCCCTCGGTGATAATGTGGAGCGTGGGCAACGAGGTTTACCAGCAGATACAGGCCGACAAGACCCGCAAGGGCGGCGTGGAGATGCTGAAGATGCTCGTGGACCACACGCGCAAGATTGACCCATCGCGCAAAGTCACTTACAGCCAGTACCCCAACCGCTACGGCGACACGCGCGAGAAGAAGGACAAGGCCAGGTGGCTCGCAGCCGACCCGCACCAGTTTGAGTTCTACACCGACATCGTTTCCACTAACTACCTTGAGCGTTTCTGGGACGAAGACCACAAGAAGTACCCGCAACTCATGTTCATGGCAGGCGAGCTTGCCGTGGGCGACTTGGGCTATAATTACTTCAACTACGACCACTCCTACCCCATCGGCCACTTCTACTGGGGCGGCACCGACTACATAGGCGAGTCGTTCGGATGGCCGTCGAAGGGCTGGACGCGCGGCCTCGTGGACTTCACCAACCGCGTGAAGCCGCTCGGACAGAGCGTGCGCAGCTTCTACTGGCCGGAGCCTATGGTCAAGATAGTCACCCGCCCGGCCCAGGGGCAAGGCTCGCTCGTGTGGAACGACCTGAAGATGACGTGGATTCAGCTTGAGGAACACTGGAACTACAAGGCCGGGGACTCGCTCAAGGTGCAGGTGATGAGCAACTGCGACGAGACCGAACTGCTGCTCAACGGCCGCAGCCTTGGCCGCAAGAAGCTCCCGGCGGCAGGCACCCCGCCCGAACTGGTGTGGCCGCTGACGTTCGCTGAGGGCGAACTGAAGGCCGTGGGCTACCGCAACGGGCAGCCTGTGGCCGAAGAAGTGCTGCGCACGGCTGGCAAGCCGGCCCGCATAGTGACCACCTGCGACGCCGACACGCTCCGCGCCGACGGCCTGGACCTGGCTTACATCGACTACGTGGTGCTCGACAAGGACGGCAACGTATGCCCAGTGAACGACCTGAAGCTCTCGTTCACGGTCAAGGGCAGCGGCACCAACGCTGGCGTGGCCAACGCCAACATGCTCAGCGACGAGCCGTGGCAGGCCGACAGCCGCTCCGCCTACCAGGGCCGCGCGCAGCTTATCATCCGCTCTAAGGCACAGCCCGGCACCATAAAAGTGACGGCAAAGGCCAAGGGAATGAAGGCAGTGGTAACGGAAATCGTAGTGAAATGAAACCTTACTTGAAAAAATACGCTGCCAAATATGTGGCATGGCTGCTGGCAACGGCGTTGCCGGCAGCCTGCCCGGCAACGCTCATGGCACAGCTGCCGGAAGCCATCGAGCCGATAGAAGCGCCGTTCGATATGCCGCAGATGGCACGCCCGGAGTTCCCCGACCACACGCTGAGCATTGCCAAGACTGGCGCGAAGCAGGGCAAACTATCGACCAAAGCCATACAAAAAGCCATCGACCGCACCGCAGCGATGGGCGGAGGAACTGTAATTGTGCCTGCGGGAAAGTGGCTCACGGGGCGCATAGAGCTCAAAAGCAACGTCAACCTGCGCATCGACGAGGGCGCAGAACTGCACTTCAGCGGGCAGGTTGAGGACTACCTTCCCGCCGTGCCGACCCGCAATGAGGGCGTAGACATTATCTCCACGGGCGCAATGGTCTATGCCAACGGCGCGAAGAACATAGCCATTACGGGCAAAGGCCGTCTCGTAGCCCCACGGCGCGACTGCCAACTGATGCGCCGCGCCATCGGCGGGATAAGCGACTCAGTGGAGCAAATGCCACTGGCAGAGCGTGTGTTCGACGGGCGCGGAGGGGCGAAAGTGTTCCTCCCGGCATTCTTCGGGCCGATAAACTGCGAGCAGATATTGGTCGAAGGCGTCACGTTTGAGCGCAGCCTGTTCTGGAACATCGTTCCCGTATACTGCCGCAACATCATCATTCGCGGCGTGACGGTGAACAGCCATGGCCACGGGCGCACCGACGGCATAGACTTAGACTCGTCGGCCGACGCCCTCATAGAGTACACCACGCTCGACTGCGGCGACGATTGCTTCACGCTGAAGGCAGGCCGCGGCAACGACGGAGTGGACCGGGCGCGGCCCACGGAGAACGTGGTAATACGCCACTGCCGGGTGAAGCGCGGCGTGGGAGGGCTGACCATAGGCAGCGAAACGGCAGGAGGCATACGCAACGTGTATGCCTGCGACGTGGTGATGGAAGCCCCGCGCTACCCCATATACATGAAGACGAGGAGGCCGCGCGGGGGCGGATGCGAGAACATAACGCTCGAACGGCTGCACATAAAGTCGTGTGCAGGCACGGCAATACAGTTCGACATGCTCGGCTCACGCCGCTGGGTGGGCAGCCTTGCCGACCGCCTGCCCGCCCGCCCCGTGGGCAAGCTCACGCCGAAATTCGCCGACATAACGTTCAAGGATGTCACAATCGACAGCTGCCGCACGCTCATCAGCGCCAAAGGCCTGCCCGAGCAGCCCATAGAAAACCTGAAGCTCTGCAACGTTAAAGCCCCCACCACGCGCATGACGTTTCAAGACGTAGGCACGATAACGATTGAATGAAGAACCAAGGATGCCCACGGCGGCATCCACTGCCCCGTGCGCCTCATCAACACTGGCCCCGGCTGCATCCCACCACGCACCGGGGCCTGCCGCAGAACTGAAGAAAGGGCGCAAACACACATACAAACATAGAGCGCGAGAGCGGCGGACTTACGCTCGCTGACGAATGCGACCTGACGCGGGAGTGACCGCCAGCAGGACTACAATGCCTCTCAAACCATTGCGCGCAAAGGCGGGATGCCGGCAAACCGGCGCCCGCCTTTGCGCGCAATGTATCACTTTGCACTGTGGCAGCCTTGAGAGCGGCCACGCAAGGCCCTCACTCGCCCTTCTTCAGCTTGGCGCGCACAACCTCTATTATGGCAGGCAGCAGCGATATTACGATGATTGCCACGATGAGCAGCTTGAGGTTCTGCTGCACGAAGGGCTGGTTGCCGAAGAAGTAGCCCGTGAAGCAGAAGAGGCAAACCCACAGGGCGGCCCCCGTCACGTTGTACATCATGAAGTAATAGTAGTGCATCTTGCCCATTCCGGCCACGAAGGGGGCAAACGTCCTCACTATCGGAACGAAGCGGGCCAGTATTATCGTCTTGCCGCCATACTTGCGGAAAAAAGCGTGGGTCTTGTCCAAATAAGCCTGCTTGAATATCTTCGAGTTGGGGTTGCTGAACAGCTTCCGCCCGAAGAAGTGGCCTATCATGTAGTTGCACGAGTCGCCCAGCACTGCGGCGGCAAACACTATGAGCACGAGCCACCATATATGCAGCGGCATGTCGGGCAGGGCCGTGATGGCACCGGCCACGAAGAGTAGCGAGTCGCCGGGCAGGAAGGGCGTCACGACGAGGCCAGTCTCGCAGAAGATGATTACGAACAATATGGCATACGTCCACATGTGGTAGTCCTGCACAAGCTCTATCATGTGCTTGTCGATGTGCAGGACGAAATCAATCAAAAACTGAATAATATCCATTTCAATATATATTTTCCGGAAATATCAACGCAGTAAGGCGCGGCACGCCACGAGGGCAGCTGCCACCAACGGGTGCAAAATTAGTCATTTCCGCCGAACAAGCCTACCAAATGGAGCCTAAAAATGCTGCCGCGCGCACGTTTTTTAATATGTCGTTGCGTTTTTTCGCTTTCATTGCAGACTGCACAAGCCCCACCAGCCGCCTCAGCAAGAACAGCATCACGCGGCTGCCCACGCAGGCAGGCCGATGGCACCACCATGCGCCCCCAGCCTCAAGCCGCACGGGGCGCAGTCCTTTTTGGCATAACCACACAAATAAAAACGGCCCGACGTGGCGATTTGTAAAATAAACTAACTACTTTTGCAATGCCTTAGGCATTTACGACGCTCTCCAACCCCCAAACGGCCGTTAGAGCCCAAAACGAGTCCTGCATATTGCCATGCATGCCGGCAACCGCCTTTGCCTAAGGCGCAGCGGGCCACGCAGAGGCAAAGAGACCAGCAGAACGGCCCGAGCCTCAGCCCGCATGCATAGGCCAGCAACGCGCCACCTGCCTTGCGCCCATGCCCAACGGCAGTAACAAATGCTTACAAACGCGCGTCCCGGGCAGCCCTACGTACCCATCGGGAATGCAAAACAGGCCGTTTGGCACCGCGTAACGGCCCGTTTGGCACCGCAATACAGGCCGTTTCAGGAGGCCAAACGGGGCTTTTCACAACACTCTGAGGCACAGGCGGTTGCGAGAACGGGCGCAAACGTGGGGAAATATTTACAAAACCTATGCGGCAGGATGCCGCTGCACAACATACAAACATGCCTATAATAAACATAACATCGCTTGAGGACGAAGGCTTAAAGGTGTTCAGCTCACTGACCGAAGCCCAGCTGAGAACGAGCAAGGACGCGGCCGAGGGCATCTTCATAGCCGAAAGCCCCAAGGTAATACGCGTGGCCCTCGCCGCCGGCTACGAGCCGCTGGCACTGCTCTGCGAGCGCAAGCACATAACGGGCGACGCCAAAGACATAGTGGAAAGGTGCGCGGGCATACCCGTATACACCGGCGGGCGCGAGCTGCTGGCGCAGCTCACGGGATACGTGCTCACGCGGGGCGTGCTCTGCGCCATGCGCCGCAAGGCCGCGCCGGGCGTGGAGGAGGTGTGCCGTGGGGCGCGCCGCGTGGTGGTGATAAAGGGAGTGGTTGACACGACTAACATCGGGGCGATATTCCGCTCGGCCGCCGCACTGGGCATAGACGCCGTGCTGCTCACGCGCGACTCGTGCGACCCGCTCAACCGCCGTGCCGTGCGAGTGTCGATGGGCAGCGTGTTCCTCGTGCCGTGGACGTGGTTCGACGCGCCCATAGACCACCTGCGCAACCTCGGCTTCAGCACGGTGGCCATGGCACTTACTGACAACTCGGTGCCGATAGACCACCCCGCGCTCGCCGCCGAGCCGCGACTGGCCATTGTGATGGGAACGGAGGGCGACGGACTGCCCGCCGAAGCGATAGCCGCCGCCGACTACGTGGCGCGCATACCCATGGCCCACGGCGTAGACTCGCTCAACGTGGCGGCTGCCGCCGCCGTGGCTTTCTGGCAACTGCGGGCCGGCCGCAACCTGCCGCAACAACCAGCTGCAAACCATTAAGTCCAAGACCACAGATGCTGCAATCAGACTACATACTGCGACTGATACACGAGTTCCTAAAGGCTCTCCACCGCTACCTCAACAAGGACGAGGGCCGGCGGGGCGACGAGCTTACACACCTGTACAACGAATACCTTGGCCCTGCCGACTTCTTCCGCACGGCACCGATGGACGACGTGATGGACTCCTTCAGCCGATACCCCGAAAATGAGCGGCTGCAACGCATGGAGATGCTGGCCGAACTGTACTACGCCGATGCCAACGAAACCACCGGCGCGCTCGGCAACGAGCTTATGAGGCGGGCACTCGCGCTCTTCGACTTCATCGACCGCCACGACCGTACTCTCAACTTGAGCCGCAAGGCCAAGATGGCCGCCATGAGGCGGAAGCTCGCAGGCCACCTTGAAAGCTGAGGGGCAGCCTGCCCAAGCAGGCTGCCCCATGGCAAGCAAGCCCCGGCAACCCACCGGGGCGGCACCCTCGCGCCAGCTGGTGATTCGCGAGAGGGGCCTTTCATTCCTCTTTCTCCTTCCTTCTTGCTTCATCCTCCATTCTCCATTCTTCATTCTCAACGTATCCCCCGCATTCCTTAACATAATCTATGAGCCGGGCAAACACCTCGTTCTGCCTGAGCAGGCGGGCGTTACCCACCATCACGAGGTGCTCCCTGGCGCGCGTCATGGCCACGTTGAGCTTGCGGTCTACAAGTTCGCCGCAGTCCTCAAATGTATTGGCCGCAAGGAAGTTGAGCTGGTAGCGGCGGCGCACGGTGAAGCCGTAGACTATCAGGTCGCGCTGGCTGCCCTGGTAACGCTCCACGGTGTCGATGGCTATCTGGGCCAAGGCGTCTACCCCACAGCGGGCTATTGACTCGCGCACGGCGGCTATCTGGTTGCGGTAAGGCACGATGACGCCCACCGAGCGGGCGGGGTCGAAGTTGGCCGGGGCAAGCCTGTATGCCGCCTCCACCACCCTGGCGATGGCCCGCGCCTCGGCCATGTTCACCTTGTCGGGCGCAGGGTCATCTGCGTCAGGCACGTCGATGAACGCCACGCGGCAGCTTTCGAGCAGACGCTCGGCATCCGCCGCGCCCGGCAGGGGGGCAGGCAGGGGCCGCTCCTGATGCTCCAGCGGCACGGGGCGGAGGCGGCCCGAGTAGAACGCGAGGCTCGGGAAGGCAGCAATGTCGGTGTGCATACGGCCCTGGCGGGTGAGCATATACACCACGGCAGGGTCGTCGCGGTTGGCCCTGAGGAGCCGCTCGAAAAGCGAGTCGCGGCAGTTGGCAAGGCCGATGGCGCGAAGCTGCCCATCGGTCACGGCCGACTCCTCGGGCGTTTGCTGCACCACGGCGGGCAGCTGCTTGTGGTCGCCGATGAGCACAAAGCGCCCTATCGACTCCGTGCCGCCCACGGTGGCGCCCAGCAGGCCCACCACGTGAGGCTCAAGTATCTGCGAAGCCTCGTCGATGATGGCCAGCGAGAAGCGTTTCATGCCCAGCACGGCGGGATTGGCATTGAGGGCCGAGGTGGTGGCGCAGACCACGCGGCTGCCTTCCAAGAGCCGCCTCACGTCGGCGACGCTGGCGCATGAGGCCACTTTCTCTTCCAGCAGGCTGTGGCGGAAAGGCTCGGCGCAGGCCAGGCGCGAACCGAGCCGCAGGAAGCCGATGCCGCTCTCGGCGAGCTTTGAGCACATCTCGTCGACGGCGCGGTTGGTGTATGCCATGAGCAGCACGGCCGAGCCGGGGCACAGAAGCTCCTCGCGGAGGATGTTGAGCATGGCAAACGACGTCTTGCCAGTGCCGGGCGGGCCGATGACGAGGAAGAAGTCGCTGGCCTGCATGGCGCGCAGCACGAGCTGGCTGAACGCCCCGTAGTCGCCGCGCAGGGCCACGGAGGGATCGTGGCCGGGCCTGCGCTGGCCGAGGACAAGGGCGCGCCGCCGCGCCGGGGCCGAGAGGAACGAGTGCATGGCGCGGTAGAGCGAGGTGAACGACGACTCGAAAAGGTCGTGCTCCACGGTCCAGGCGTAGCCCGGAGGGCGGCTGAAAACGCGGTCATCGGCCTGCGGGTTGCGCAGGCTGAGCACGAGGCTGTGGGTGGTTATGCGCTCGATGGTGGCGCGCAGCACCACGGCGCGGCGCACGTCAGGCTCAAGGCCGAGGCGGTAAGAATAAAGCACCACGATGTCGCCCGGGCGGAAGTTGGCAGCCTCGGCGGCCACGCCGCCGCCAAAGGCGAGCGACACGCGCTCCACGCCGCCCCCGGGGGTGGCAGCTTCAAGGCTTTCTACTGTCAGCGGGCAATATATGTTGCCGGCCTGCAGTTTCTCCTGCAGCGTGTCGTGCCACTTGGCGGCGAAGCCCGAGCCCTCCTTTGTTTTGCTGCCTATCTTTGAAAGCAGGTGCTCGCGCTCCAGGAAGGTCATGAAGCGGAAGTAATACGCCCGCTCAAGCGGCGTGGCCTGCCTCACGGGGCGGAGCACGGCCTCTATCTGTGGCCGCTCGTACTGCTGCCACAGCCGGCCCGAGGTGTGGCGCACGTTGAGTCTGTCGGGCGTCAGCTTCTCCAGCACGCTAATGCCGCCGCGGGCATACCACAGCTCGCACCAAACAATCTGGTTGCGCAGCATGAGCGCGCGGCGCAGCAGCTCGGGCGCAGGCCCTACCTTGACGAGGCTGTTTGGATAGTGCGAATAGAGCAGGAAGGCCCGTATGCCGGCGTTGGTGAGGCCGTGGCCATAGCGCAGCTGGGCCATGTAGAGCAGGAGCTGCACGTAGTGAGACTCGCGCTGGCGGGGTGTGGCGGGGTCGGGGCCGGGCGGGAAGGCCCCTTTTCCGGCCTTTTGCTCAATGAGGACGCAGCGGCCTGGGCGGCAACCGTCCATCTGGAGCAGGTCCATGCGGCCCTGCAGGCCAAGCGCCTCGCTGAAGAACGATGGCTCGAGCACTGCCTCGGCAGGGCAGAAGTCGCTCACCTCGGCTGGCAACACCGAGGCCACGGCGCGGCGTATGTTGGCCTGCTGGGCCTTGGCCTCGGCATGGAAACCGGCGTCGATGCCGTCGGCGGCGGCAAGCGCGAGGGCGTTGCGGCGGAAGAAGCAGGCCACCGAGTCGGCATAGCTGCGGTCATGTCCGTGGACGGCCTCGTCGAGAAACTGCCCTGCAAGGTTGCCGAGCAAGATGTGGGGAGACTGCGGCGCGGGCCTGAGCTTGCCCAGCAAGTAGGTGAAAGGCGACTCGCCATAGGGCTGGAAGCAGGCCGCCACAGACGAGATGTCGACAAGGTAGTCTGGCTCGAAGATTACAAGCTCGGGGGCAACGATGCCCGCCTCCATGCGCGGGCGGACGAGGTTGAGCTGAGAGCCTGGGGAGAGAAGGGGGCATACGTCGGCCCACGGGCCTGAACAGTCGATGCTTAGGGTGGCGCCGTGCTCAGAGGTGGCCGTGACTACGGTGCCTGTTATCGCAGTAACCGCCACGCGCACACACTCGCCCAGCACCTCGCCCCCACCCTCGCTGAGGTCGCCCTGGGGCAGGCGCGCCGCCAGGGCGGGCGGAATGCAGGCCCAGCCATGTACGAGGGCGATGAAGCGGCACACGTTCTTGAGGTCGTAGGGGAAGTGGCGGCGCTGCTCGCCGGCCGCCAGGGAGCCGAGGTGGCGCAGCCGCGCCCTCGTGTCGTTGACCTGGTGCGAGAGAGCCGGCCCGGCGCCATGCTCCTTCAGGAGGTAGTCTACCTTGGCGAACATACCGGCAAAGGCGAGGCTGCTGTGGTACAGGCGCTGCTCCACCGTGCGGCGGAACACGGCGGCAAGCGTGGCGTAAGCCCCAGCAAGGTTGGCCCCGGCAGCATCAGCCGCTGCCAGCAGCTCGGCGTAAAGGTCGCCGGGAGTGTCTTCGATGTATATCGGCATATATAGATTTTTCAACAATAATCCTAACCCAAAGCAGCCCTCGGCTGTAGCCCCAGGCACGGCTTTTCATCCCATGCCGAGGCTTGCCGATAACCCGCTGACGCTCAGGCGGTTTGCAAAACGAGCCGTTCGGGATTGCCAAACGGCCCGTTTCAGGCTGCAAGACAGCCCGTTTTGCAAGTCCGAACGGCCCGTTTCGGAAACTGTCCAGCTACATATCCCGCAGCAGCCCCGCCCGAAGAGGCGGCAAGGAGGGCGATGCATAGGCAATGCAAACGAGCGGAAAGGAAGCCCAGCTCCCGGTTACCCGGGTGCAGCCTGCATCCTGCAAAGGTAATAAAAAAGGCCTGCCCCACAAAAGGACAGGCCCATGGAAATTAAGAACAAAGGCTCAGCGACCTCAAATCTTGGTTATGATGCCCAGCTTGGTGCCCTCGATGAACTCGGTGATCATGCGGATGGCCTTGCCGTCGGGCACCTGCTCCTTTATCTGGAGCACGGCGTCGAACACTGAGGTCTGCCCGTGGAACACGAGCCGGTATGCGTTGGCCACGTGCTTCTGCGTCTTGGCGTCAATCTCGTAGGTGGTCATCATCATTGAGTTGATGCCGTTGTACTCTATGGGCGAGCCTCCGGCGATGATGAACGGGGGTATGTCCTTCGAGAAAGTGCAGCCCGAACGTATCAGCGAGCACGACCCCACGCGGGTGCGGGCGTTGGCTATGACGCTGGTGGAGAAGATGACGGCATCGCCAATCTCGCAGTCGCCGGCAATCTTCGTGCCGTAGCCGAACACGCAGCGGTGGCCCACCTTGGTGTCGTGGGATATGTGCGCACCCTCCATGAAGAAGTTGCTGTTGCCTATCACGGTCTTGCCGTCGGAGTGGGTGGCGCGGTTGATTACCACGTTCTCGCGGAAGGTGTTGCGGTCTCCGATGATAAGCTCAGAGGACTCGCCCTTGAACCCGAAGTCCTGGGGCAGCGCGGCAAGCACAGCTCCCTGGAACACGGTGTTGTCGTTGCCCATGCGCGTGCCGTTAAGTATGCTCACGTAGGGGTAGATGGTGCAGTTGTCGCCAATCACCACGTCGCCCTCAATGTAAGCAAAAGGATATATCTTGCAGTTGTTACCGATTTTCGCCCTCGGGTCGATCTCTGCTTTAGGACTTATTTCACTTGCCATAATCTTTAGCTTTTAAGGGTTATTAATTGACTCCTCCGCCCAGGGCCTGGTAGAGGTTGACCACAGCCTGCATCTTGTAGAAGTCGTCGGCCACCTTGGTAAGCTCGGCGTTGAGCAGCGTGGTCTGGGCGGTTATCACCTCAAGGTAGTTGCTGTTGCTCGATGAGTACAGCTCCTTGGTGTCCTGCACAGTCTGGCGCAGGGCGGCCACCTGCTTCTCCTCGAGGCGGCTCTTCTCGTCGCTCGTGTTGTAGAGCACGAGGGCGTTGCTCACCTCGTTGCCCGCCATGAGCACAGCGTTCTGCCATGTGTTGTAGGCTTGCTCCTGCTCTGCCTTGGCCACCTTGAGCCCGGCTATGAGCTGGCCGTTCATGAACAGGGGCTGCACGAGGCTGCCCACTGCCGAGAGGAGCCACTTGCCGGGATTGACGATGCCCATGCCCGAGCTGTTGGTGAAGGCTCCCGAGCCACTGATGGTGATGCTGGGGTAGAAGCGCGAGCGTGCCGTCTGCGTGTTGTAGAAGCACTGTGCGAGGGTCATCTCGGCGTAATGCACGTCGGGGCGGTTGCTCAGCATATTGAGGGCGATGCCTGTGCTGAACTTGGAGGGCAGGTTCTGGTCCTCCAGACGCCCGCGCTTGATGGCCTGTGCCGACTGGCCGAGCATGAGCGAGAGCGAGTTCTCGGTCTCGCGTATCTGCCTCTTGAGGTCGGCGGCCTGCGCCAGCACCGAGTAGTAGTTGGCCTCGGCGCTCTGCACGCTGGTGGAGCGGTAGCCCACGCGAAGCTCCTTGAGGCCCTTCATCATGTTCCAGGTCTCCTTGGTTATGCCCGCCATCTCGTTTACAATCTCAAGCTGGCGGTCGAGCATCAGCAACGTATAGTACATATTAGCGATGTTGGAGATGACCTGGGTCTTCACCACGAGCTGGTAGTCCTTGGTGGCGAGCAGGGCCGTCTGGGCGCTGCGCTTCTGCGAGAGCAGGTTGCCGAAGAGGTCGAGGCTCCAGCTGGCCTGCACGGGCAGCGAGTAAGTCTTCGTGGTCTTGCTGCCGTCCCACGACGTGAGCGTGCCTTGTGGCGAGAAGGTGAACGACGGCACGAAGGCCAGCTTGGCCGCCGTGAGCTGCGCCTCAACCATCTTCACGTTGAGGGCGGCGTTGAGCAGGTCTACGTTGTTCTCCAAGCCCTGCTCTATGAGGGCCTGCAACTGCGGGTCGGTGAACACCTCGCGCCAGGGCAGGTTGCCGAAGCTGGCGGTGTCTGCTACGGCCAGCGTGTCGCTAACGGAAGCCGTGTCGCGCACAAGGCCCGTCGCGTTGACGTCCGGACGCTCGTATTTGTTGTATATTCCGCAGCTGCCCAAGAGCAGCGTGGCGGACATTATGGTCAATAGCTTCTTCATTTTCTATTATTCATCTTTTTTGTAATCAGCTGGGCGATGGGCATACTGGGCAAGCTCAGTGTTCACCTCATCATTCTCTTCATCGTCGAACTTAAGCGGCGTAAACTTCTCCTGGAGCGACTGGAACACAACGAACAGGCCCGGCACGATGAACAGCTGAATCATTGTTCCGATGAGCATACCGCCGATGGCGGCAGCGCCGAGGGTCTGGTTTCCGTTCTTTCCAACTCCATGGGCGAACATCATAGGCAGAAGTCCGACAATCATGGCCAGCGAGGTCATCAGGATCGGGCGCAGACGGGCGCCTGCTCCGAGGATGGCCGACCACGTTATGGCCATACCGGTGTGGCGGCGCTCAAGGGCGAACTGCACGATGAGGATGGCGTTCTTGGCCAGAAGGCCAATCAGCATGATGAGCGATATCTGCATGTAGATGTCGTTCTGGTGACGGAAAAGCTGCGTGAAGAGGAACGCCCCGGCAAGTCCGAACGGCACGGAGAGCAGCACCGACAAAGGCAAGATGTAGCTCTCGTACTGCGCGGAGAGGATAAGGTAAACGAAGACGAAGCAGAGCAGGAAGATGAGTCCTGTGGAGCTGCTGGAGTTTGCCTCCGTCCTGGTAAGCCCGGTGAACTCGTAACCGTAGCCTTGTGGCAGCGAGGAGTCAGCCACTTCGCGCACTGCCTGGATGGCCTCGCCCGAAGAGTAGCCGTCGGCAACGGTGGCGGTGACGCTGATGCTGGTGTACATATTATAGCGGTTGATGTTCGACGGGCCATAGACACGCTCCATGGTGCAGAACTCACTCACCGGGGCCATGCCGCTGGTAGTGCGCACATAGATGTTGCTCAGGCCCTCGGGGCGCTGGCGGCTGTCTGCCGTACCCTGTATCATCACGCGGTAGAGCTTGCCGTAAGCATTGAAGTTGGATGCGTAGAGGCCGCCGTAGTATCCCTGCAGCGTGGTGAGCACGGTCGACGGGGATATTCCTGCCTGCTTACACTTGGCCACATCAACGTTGATCATGTACTGCGGGTAGCTCGAGTTGAACGACGTCATGGCCATCTGGATTTCCGGGCGCTTGTTAAGCTCGGCCAGATACTGCTGCACGATGCCGAAGAAGTGGTTGATGTCGCCGCCGGTTCGGTCAAGCATAACGAGCGATACGCCGTTGTTGGCCGAGAATCCGGGAATCATAGGCGGCGCGAAGGCCAGTATCTGCGCGTCCTTGATGGATGCCGTCTGGGCGTATATCATGCCGAGCACGGCCTGTGCGCTCTGCGCGTCGTTGCGCTCGTCGAAGTCCTTCAGCTTGATGATGAACGTTGCCTGGTCGGAGCCTGAGCCAGAGATGAAGTTGTAACCCTGTATCTGCTGGCGGCTCTGCACAGCCGGGTTGCTTGCGAGCATGGCGTCAACCTGGTCGATTACCTGCTGTGTGCGGTGCACGCTGGTTCCCGGGGGCATTGAGATGGTGCAGAACACCACGCCGGTGTCCTCGTCAGGCACGAGGCCGGAGCGCGTCGTGCTCATCGTTGCCACGAGGGCCACGATGCCGAGGATGACGATGCCGAACACCAAGAGCGGCTTGCGCGTCATGCGTTCCACGCCCTTCTTGTACTTTCCGAGCACCTTGTCGTAAGCCGTGTTGAACGCCAGATGGAAACGGTCCACGGGGCTGAGCTTGCGCTGCGAGCCGTCCTCAGACTTCGGCTTGAGGAACACGGCGCACAGGGCCGGCGAGAGCGTAAGGGCGTTCAATGCCGAGATAACGATAGAGATGGCCATCGTTATGCCGAACTCGCGGTAGAACGTACCCGACACGCCACCCATGAACGACACCGGCACGAACACGGCCGCCATCACGAGGGTAATAGATATGATGGCTCCCGAAATCTCGTTCATGGCATCGATGCTGGCCGTGAGTGAGCTCTTGTAGCCCAGGTCGAGCTTGGCGTGCACGGCCTCCACCACCACGATGGCATCGTCCACCACGATGGCGATGGCCAGCAGCAACGCCGAGAGCACCAGGAGGTTGACCGAGAAGCCGAAGAGGTTGAGGAAGAGGAACGTACCGATGAGCGACACAGGCACGGCGATGAGCGGGATGAGCGTAGAGCGGAAGTCCTGCAGGAAGACGTAAACCACGAGGAACACGAGCGCAAGCGTGAACACAAGCGTGAACACCACCTCCTCGATCGACGCGTAGAGGAACGATGTAACGTCGTAGTTGATGTCATACGTAAGCCCCGGCGGGAAGTCCTTCGAGAGCGTCTCGAGCTGTGCCTTCACGTTGGTGGCTATTTCGTTGGCGTTCGAACCGGCAATCTGCTGCACCATACCCATGACGGAGGGCATGTTGTTGTTGCGCATCGACACGGTGTACTGCAGTCCGCCAAGCTCCACGTCGGCCACGTCCTTGAGCTTAAGGGTCTGGCCGGTGAGGTCGCTCGTGAGAATTATGTTCTTGAACTCCTCCGCAGTCTTGAGTCGTCCGGTATATCTCATTGTGTACTCGAACGCCATCTGGCTCTCCTGTCCGAACGTTCCGGGCGCTGCCTCGATGTTCTGCTCGGCCAGTGCGGCCGAGATGTCGCTCGGCATGAGTCCGTACTGCTTCATCTTCTCAGGCTTGAGCCAGATGCGCATGGAGTAAGTCTTCATACCGGGGCTCATCACGTCGCCCACGCCTCCGATACGCTTGAGGGCCGGAACTACGTTGATTTCGTTGTAGTTGGTGATGAACTCATCGTCGTAACGCCCATCGGGGGAGACGAGGGCGTACATTATCACCTGCGACGACTGGCGCTTGTTGACCGTCACGCCGACGCGCGTAACCTCGGCCGGCAGTTGCGACTGCGCCTGCGAGATGCGGTTCTGCACGTTCACGGCGCACATATCGGCGTTGGCTCCCTGGCGGAAGTAGATCGTTATGCTGGCTGAGCCGCTGTTGTCGGCAGTTGACTCCATGTAGTCCATGTTCTCCACACCGTTGATGCTTTCCTCCAGCGGTGCGAGCACGGAGTTCTTCACCGTCTCGGCATCGGCTCCGGTATACGTGGTGCGCACCGAAACGGTAGGCGGAGCCACGTCAGGATACTGCTCGATAGGCAGCGAGATCAGTCCTATGAGGCCCAGTATGACGATGACGATGGATATCACCGTAGAAAGCACCGGGCGCTTTATGAAGTTTGTAAATGTCATATTACCTTATTAAATTATAGCCTCTTAAGAAATGCCACGTCCGTGGCTGTTACTTCTGCATGGCCCCCATGCCTTCCGCCTGCTTTATCCTCTTGGCGTACTCCTCGGGAGATATGGGCGATATTTGCGCCCCGTCGGTGAGCTTGGTGATGCCGTTGGTCACATACTTGTCGCCGGGTTTCAGTCCGCCGGTCACGATATAGTTCACCCCGTCGTTCTGCGGCTCCACGGTTATCTCGGTGTACTTCACCTTGTTGCCGTCGCCGAGGACGTACACGAAGAGCTTGTTCTGCAGCTCAACGGCACAGCTCTTCGGTATCACCACGGCCGCGCTGTCGGTGCGCTTCACCACGATGGAGCCCGAGCCGCCGCTCTTGAGCAGGTGCTCAGGGTTGGGGAACTGAGCTATCACCTGCACGCTGCCGGTTGCCTGGTCTATCACTCCGCTCACCTTGGCCACCTTTCCCTCGTGCTGGTAGGTGGTTCCGTCGGCCAGCTGCAGGTACACGGGCGGGTAGTTGTTGATGGCGTCGGCCATGCCTCCGGCGTTCTTGGCCATCTCGAGCATTTCCTTCTCGTTCATCGAGAAGTAAACCTCCATCGTGCTGATGTTAGACACGGTGGTGAGGGCCTGCGCGCTGGAGCTGCTCACGAGCGCGCCCACCTTGTAGGGGAGCGTGCCCACAACTCCGTTGGCGGGGCTCTTCACATAGCAGAAGTTCAGGTTCTCCTTTGCCGAGGTGAGCGCGGCCTTGGCCTGTGCCAGCTGAGCCTCAGCGCTCTCGTAGGAGTTCTGGGCCGACTGCATCTCGTATGAGCCTATCACCTTGTTGGCAAAGAGCTTCTTGCTGTTCTCGTAGGTCAGCTTGGCGGTGTTGAGCGTTGCCGAGGCAGTGTTCACCGTGGCCTGGGCCTGGCGCACGGCGGCCTCGTAGGTCACGTTGTCGATGACGAAGAGCAGCTGCCCAGCCTTCACTGTTTGCCCTTCTTTAACGCAAATCTTGGTGATGAAGCCAGCCACCTTGGGCCGGATCTCCACGTCCTGAATACCCCTGATCACGGCAGGGTAGGTAGACTGCAGCGTGGCGCTCTGCGTGCTTACCGTCTGCACGGGATAGCTGTTGTCGCCAGTCATGGCGCCTTTTTTTCCGCAAGAGACGAAGAGTGCAGCTGCTGCCGCAATCAACAACATTTTGTTCTTTTTCATAACTTGATATATAACTATAAATGATTTGTTCGGACCGGCCCATGCAGGAAAACCCGGAAAGGGTGCATGGGTTTTCAGAGTGCAAAGATACACAGAATATTCTAACGCGTGAAATATGCCGCCCCACATTTAACTATCTTTATGCACGGCCCGCTTTTCACATTAAAAAATAAGGTTGGGCAGCGTTAATTTTTACAAACCAGCCCCATTTCGCTTGCTTTCTCCTTGAGCAGGGCCATGAGCGGGGCGCGCTCGTTGGGCACGCTGTTGTCGAGCACGGCCTCCTTCAGCGCCTGCTTCAGCAGGCCCACCTCGCGGCATGGCTGCAGCCCGAAGAGCTGCATTATCTCGTTGCCGTCGATGCATGGCTGCAGCAGCCGCTTGTAGTCGCGCTCCTTGAGGTCGGCGAGTTTCTCGCGCACCATTCGGAAGTTCTCGAGGAACATCCTCTTGCGTGCCTCGTTCTTGCTCGTTATGTCGGCCTCGCACAGCGTCATCAGGTCGTCGATGTCGTCGCCCGCGTCGTTCATCAGGCGGCGCACGGCGCTGTCGGTCACCTCGTCGTCGGCAATGGCAATGGGCCTCATGTGCAGGTCCACGAGCTTCTGCACGTACTTCATCTTGGCGTCGAGCGGCAGCGCCAGCCTGCGGAAAACCTGCGGCACCATCCGCGCGCCCACGTAGTTGTGGTTGTGGAACGTCCACCCCTGCGCGGCGTCCCACCGCTTGCACCTCTGCTTGCCTATGTCGTGCATCAGCGCGGCCCACCGCAGCCACAGGCCGGCGCCCCGGCGGCTCACGTTGTCCACCACCTCGAGCGTGTGGTAGAAGTTGTTCTTGTGGCCCCGGGCCTCGGTGCGGCCCTCGTCGTCGAGCGCGGCCAGCTCGGGCAATATGAGCTGCAGCAGGCCCGAGCGGTGCAGGTCAACGAATCCGCGGCTGGGCGTGGGCGTCATCATTATCTTGTTAAGCTCGGCGCTTATGCGCTCGCCGCTCACTATCTTAAGGCGCTGGGCGTTGCGGCCGAGTGCGTCGAAGGTTTCGTCCTCAATCATGAAGTTGAGCTGTGCGGCGAAGCGCACGCAGCGCATCATGCGCAGCGGGTCGTCGGAGAAGGTTACGTCGGGGTCCATGGGCGTGCGTATGATGCCGTCCTCCAGGTCCTCCACGCCGTAGAAGGGGTCCACCAGCTCGCCGTAGCGCGCCTTGTTGAGGCACACGGCCATGGCGTTGATGGTGAAGTCGCGGCGGTTTTGGTCGTCCTCCAGGGTGCCGTCCTCCACTATGGGCTTGCGCGAGTCGTGGCTGTAGCTCTCGCGGCGCGCGCCCACGAACTCCACCTCCATGCCTCGCCACTTCACCTGCGCCGTGCCGAAGTTGCGGAACACCGACAGCCTTGCCTTCCTTCCGAGCGTCCGCTTCAGCTCCGATGCAAGCTCTATGCCGCTGCCCACCACCACCACGTCGATGTCGCCCGATGGCCGTTCGAGGAAGAGGTCGCGCACGTATCCGCCCACCACGTAGCACTCAAGGCCGAGCCTGTCGGCCGCGTCGGATATGGTGTGGAATATGTCTTGGTCGAGCGCCTCGGCCAGTTCTTCGTCTGTAAGTATCTTCATCTGTGGGTTTACTGCGTTTAGGGCTGCAAAGTTAGTGCAAAAAATCCACATTTCGCCCCTCGACCAGTTTTTTTTGCGCCCGCGCACGTTGGCGTGGGCAAGGGTTAAGGATGCGAAAATACCCAACAAACAGCCCTCTGAGAATCGCGCCTGCGCGGCCAAAGGCCAGGCTGGGCGCAAATGCGCCATTCTCGATGCCGAAACGCAACCCAATGGCCCTCAGCCCATTAACCATCGCAGCCATGGCTTTTGCACCGCCAATTGGTGCCCTTACGAGCCTTTCCGCACCAAAAAGAGGCTGCAAGAAAGGCGTTTTGGCTCTGCCAAACCAGCCGTTTGGCACATCAAGAAAGCCCGTTTGGCCCGCCCAAACGGCACATATCGCAGCGCGAGGCCGCCAACGATGGGGCGCAGAGGCCATCTCACGGCCCTTCCAAAGCTATTTCGCCGCGCGGCGAGGGTGTTTTTTTTGATGAAAAACATTTACCGTTGTCCACAGCCGCCGCGCCCGCTCAGCACTGCTGCGCAGCCGCGCGGCGTGTTAACAATGCCTAATATTGCGGGGCCAAGTGGCCGTTTCACGCGGGGAAAATGTATTTTTGCAAGTAATTAACCACTGCGCAGCCGCAGCCGGCGAGCCGCGCCGCGCACCACCAAACCACCCACAACGCGATGAAAAAGCATACATTGGCCATCATCATGGCCGCCTGCGCCCTCGCCGCCTGCGGCGGCAAGGCCGAATCAGAGGCCGGGCGGCTGCTCGAAAAGGCTGCCGCCGAGTTTGAAAACAAGCAGTACGACCGCGCGCTGCTCACCATCGACTCGCTGCGCCACGCCTACCCCAACGCCATCGAGGCGCGCAAGCAGGCACTGAAGCTCTACCAGGACATATCGCTCAGGCAGGCGCAGGACGACCTGGCCCGCACCGACAGTGCCCTGCAGGCCGTAAAGGCGCGCTACGCCGTGCTCAAGGACTCGGTGGAGAAGAAGCGCGCCAGCCTCACGGCCACCGAGGAAGAGCTGAGCGAACTCAACCTCACGCGCGTGAGGCGCGACTCGCTGCAGGTGCGCTTCGACACCCAGTGCGCCAAGATAAAGTACATACACAAGAAACAGAAGGAGGACCAGGGCGCGCAATGATAAGGGACATAATGGCAAAGAACGCCGGGGCAGACCCCGCGGCGCGCCGGGTGGCTGCCCTGCGCGAGCTGTTCCCCGAATGCTTCGGCGGCGACGGCAGCCTTGACCTCCGCCTGCTGCAAGAGGCCGTGGGCGGCCCCGCCGCCACCCGCGACGACGGCTACTCGCTGCGCTTCCTGGGCCGCGACTACGCCAACCTGCTGGCATCCATCGACACGGAGACGGTGATACAGCCCGACGAGGAGCACAACGCCCTGCCCGAGAACCGCGACAGCCGGAACATCTACATAAGCGGCGACAACCTCGACGCGCTGAAGCACCTGCTCAAGTCTTACGCAGGCCAGGTGAAGTGCATCTACATCGACCCGCCATACAACACCGGCACCGACGGATTCGTATACACCGACCGCTTCAGCTTCACACCCGAGCAACTGGTGCAGCGGCTCGGCATAACCGAAGACGAGGCCCGGCGCACGCTCAGCATGACCTCAGCCCACAGCGCGAGCCACTCGGCCTGGCTCGCGTTCATGTCGCCGCGCCTGCAGCTCGCGCGCTACCTGCTATCGCCCGACGGCGTAATCTTCATCAGCATCGACGACAACGAGCAGGCCAACCTGCGCCTGCTCTGCGACTATGTGTTCGGCGAGGATAACTTTTTAGCCAACATTGTGTGGAAACACACACAACAAAGCAAAAACGACGAGCGCTTCTTTTCACGCCATCACAACGAGATACTCGTTTATGCTCGTAACAGCGAGGTACTGTCGAACTTCCGATTTGACCGGAGTGACAGTGACAACACAAACTATTCAAACCCTGACAACGACCCCAAAGGGCCGTGGCGCAGCGGCGACGTGAGAAGTCCCAATTACAGAAAAACTCTCTGTTTCGATATAATCGCTCCCAACGGAAACGTCATAAACCCACCAACCAACGGGTGGAGATGGTCAAAAGAAAGTATTGAACAGAAAATTTCTACCGGCGAAATCATTTTCAACAAAGCCAACACAGGCATAATAAGGAAAATATATCTGTCCGAGCAAAAAGGCAGGACACCAGAAAATTTGTGGGAAGGCGATATGTATGGCACTACACGGCAAGCATCTGCAGAGATAAAAGCACTGTTCGATGGAGTCCAAGTATTCGACACACCAAAGCCGACACAGCTTATTAAAAGAATTATCACCCTCACAACCACAAACGGAGACATAGTGGTTGACTTCTTTTCCGGCTCTGGCACAACAGCCGATGCCGTCATGCAATTAAATGCCGAAAGCCCGAATCAAGACTCTTCTTGCCGAAAATACATCCTTGTTCAAATGCAAGAAGAATGCAGCAAAAGCAGTGATGCCTACAAAGCCGGCTTCCGCACCATCGACGAGATAGGCATGGAGCGCATAAAGCGGGCCGCAAAGAAGATAAGGGAAGAGCACCCCGGCACCAAGGCCGACCTCGGCTTCCGCCACTACACGCTGCGCGACGTGCCGCAGAAAGTGCTTGACCGCATGGAGACATTCAACCCCAACGAGGCTTCTTTCGCCGACAACCTGCTCGAAACGTTCGGCCTCGGCACCGTGCTGGCCACGTGGATGGAGCGCGACGGATACGGGCTGACAGCCCGCCCCGAGCCTACCGACCTGGCCGGATATGCCGCCTATACCTGCGGCGACCACCTGTACCTGCTGCACGCCGGCATGACCGACGATGCCATAACGGCGCTCGTTGACCGCTATGCCGAGCCTACGGCGTGGAATCCGCACAACATCGTGGTGTTCGGATACAACTTCGGCTTCGGCCAGATGGACGCTCTGCGCACCAACATACCGCTACTCGCCGACGGCGAAAAGCAGGTAAGGATAAACATCGACGTAAGATACTGACCGAGAAATGGAAATACAACTGCAACCGGGACTGGCGCACCAGCAAACGCCCGTGGACAGGATAGCCGCCGTTTTCGACGGTCTGCAGATGCAGCCGCCGCACGGTCTGCACGACAACCCCGTGCCATGGAGCCACGACGGGCGCATGGAGACCAACATCCGCAGGATAACCAACCTGCCGGAACTGTGCAAGTACAACCGCGGGGTGGTCATGCCGGCGCACGGAACGCTCAATCTCGACATAAAGATGGAGACCGGCACGGGCAAGACTTACGTCTATACGCACGCCATCTACGAGCTTCACCGCCGCTATGGGTTCAATAAGTTCGTGGTCATAGTCCACTCGCTGCCCGTCAAGTCGGGCGTGGTGCTGTTCATGGGCGACCCCTACGTGCGCCGCCACTTCCGCGACACGCTTGGCTACGAGGCCGACATAGACCTCTGCGAGGTGCTCCCGCAGGCCAAGAAAGGCAAGCGCAGCCGCACGCTCTTCCCCTCGGCAGTGCGCGACTTCGCCCTCGGCTCACGCCAGGCGGCTGGCCACATATATGTGCTCGTGGCCAACCAGCAGCTGCTGCAGGCCGGCAAGCTGCTCGACCGCCGCGACTACGACACCACCATAGGCGGCTTCAACCGCCCGCTCGACGCCATAAAGGCCACCCGCCCCATAGTGATCATCGACGAGCCCCACCGCTTTGAGCGCGGCAACAAGACCTACGGACGGATAATCAGCGAGCTGGCGCCGCAGTGCGTGATACGCTTCGGGGCCACCTTCCCCGACGTGACCGAAGGCACGGGCAGGCGCAAGACCACCCGCAAGGACTACATCAACCTGCTGTACAACCTCACGGCCTGCGACGCCTTCAGCCAAAACCTCATAAAGGGTGTGGCCAAGGAGCACTTCAGCCCTGCCTCGTCGGAGGACGAGAAGATAAAGGTGACGGCAATAAACGGGCGCGAGAGCGTGACGCTGCTGCACACCAGGGGCGGCAAGGCGCCCACCCGCCACGAGCTGCATGGCGGCGACTCGCTCGCCACGGTGAGCCCCGCCATGGGAGGCATAAGCATAACGGGAATAAAGAAAGGCGAGCTTGAACTGTCGAACGGGCAGACGAAGCACGTGGGCGACACTTTCGCCGCCGACATATACACAACGTCCTACCAGGAGAACATGATAAGGCTGGCCCTGCACCGCCACTTTGAGACCGAGCGCAAGCTGTTCCACCGCGAGAGCAGGATAAAGGCGCTGGCGCTCTTCTTCATAGACAGCATAACGTCGTTCCGCGGCGACGCCGGCGGCGCGGGGGCATGGCTGCGCGATATGTTCGACCGCCTGCTGGCCGAGAAGATAGAGGCCGAGCTGCAAAAGGACAACTCTGCCGAATATGCCGACTACCTGCGGGCAAGCCTTGCCGACCTCGCGGCCTGCCGGGCAGGCTATTTCGCCAAGGACAACAACGACACCGACGAGGCCGTGGCGGCCGAGGTGGACGACATACTGCGCAACAAGAAGCAACTGCTCTCGCTGCGCCATGCCGACGGTAGCTGGAACACAAGGCGCTTTCTCTTCTCAAAATGGACGCTGAAGGAGGGCTGGGACAACCCCAACGTGTTCACCATCGCCAAGCTGAGGTCGAGCGGAAGCGAGACGAGCAAGCTGCAGGAGGTGGGCCGGGGGCTGCGCCTGCCGGTAGACGAGTGCGGCAACCGCATATCAGACTCTGGCTTCATGCTGAACTACATAGTAGACTTCACCGAGAAGGACTTTGCCGACAAGCTCGTGAGGGAGATAAACGGCGACCTGAACAACGGCGCGCCCCACATCGCCATAAGCTCCGCCGAGATAGAGGAGCTGGCCAAGGCCCGCGGCATGGAGGCCAACGCGCTGTTGGTAAAGCTGCTGAGCGAGGGCTGGGCTGACTTCAAGGACAACACCATCACTGTGAAAGACGAGCGCGCCATGGAGTTCATGGGCGAGTTCCCCGAGCTAAGCGTGGGCGCCGCCGTGGCCGGAAGGATAACTGACCGCAACGCCCACGGCGGGCGGATGATGGTGAAGATACGCCCGGAAAACTTCGGCAAGCTTGAAAGGATGTGGGCTGAGATGAACAGCAAGTACCTCATGTTCTACACCAAAGACCTCGACCGGGACATTGAGCGCGAGCTGCCCGGCATACTGGACGACGGCGTATTCGTGGAGGCCGCAGTGACCTCAGACCGCCAGGAGCTGCGCACCGACCAAGGCACTGCCACGCTGAGCCGCACCACCAACGCCACCATAAAGACCAAAGGGCAGGCCATGGCATACTGCGACTTCCTCAAACAGGCCAACAAGGCAACATCGATACCCATAGCCATGGTGCACAAGGCCGTGTGCCAATATGCCGAAGGCCACCCCGGATTCGGCCCGACGCTCATCAACAGCACATCGCTGGCCAACCTCACGACGCGGTTTGCAGACTGGAAGACAAGGAACTTGGGGGGCAGGATACGCTACAAGCAGACCGACTACCGCACTCGCAGCACCGCGCTGACCAACGCCGACGGCAGCGTGCGCGACGAGGTGGCGATAGGAAGGCTGGGGCGCATGACCGACAAGGCCGACGTTCCGCCGTCGTACCTCTACGACACCATCGCCTTCGACTCCGACATCGAGCGCCGCAACATACTCGAGGGGGTAAGCGTGGCCGAGGTTGTGGTCTACGGAAAGATACCCACCCGCAGCATCAGAATCCCGACTATAACCGGCGAGACGTACTCACCCGACTTCATGTATGTGGTGAAGACCAGCGACGGCAAGATGACCCTGAACATCGTGATAGAGGCTAAGGACAAGGCGCAGGCCACCGATCTGTCGGAAAAGGAAAGCGCAAAGATTGACAACGCCCGCGCATTCTTCAGGCAGCTCTCGGCCGACCACCCCGGCTGCCCCATAAGGTTCGAGCGGCAGATAAACCGACAGAAGGTGAGCGAGATAATAGAAAAGATAGCCAACGGCGCATGACCGCCCCGACGTATACCACTATATAATAACAGATTTTTTGGTATTCTCGGCAGAAATGCCTAATTTTGCACCGCACACATCGCATAGGGCATGACAAACAACGAAGGAAACAACACCGACAAACAGTTCGAGCAGGTGATCGGCGAGTGCCGCGCCCTCTTCGAAAAGAAGCTGCGCGACTACGGCGCCTCGTGGAGGCTGCTGCGCCCGCAGTCGCTCACCGACCAGCTCTTCATCAAGGCCAAGCGCATACGCAGCCTCGAGGTGAAGGGCCAGTCGCTCGTGGGCGAGGGCATAAGGCCCGAGTTCGTGGCGCTCATCAACTACGGGCTGGTGGGCCTGATACAGCTCGACAGGGGCTTTGCCGACACCGTAGACATGGCTCCCGACGAGGCCCTGGCCCTCTACGACAGCTTCGCAGCCGACGCGCTGGCCCTCATGAAGCGCAAGAACCACGACTACGACGAGGCGTGGCGCGCGATGCGGGTAAGCAGCTACACCGACTTCATACTCACGAAGATAGAGCGCATAAAGGAGATTGAGGACCACCGGGGGCGCACCATCGTGAGCGAGGGCATTGCGTCAAACTACATGGACATCATCAACTACGCCGTCTTCGGGGCCATAAAGCTCGCCCAATGAGAACCATTGACACCAAGCAGGCGAAGGCAGCGGCAAGGGTGGCCGCAGTAAACGTATGCCGCCTCGTGGCGGCAGCCACGTTCGTGCTGTCGGGATTCGTAAAGGCCGTCGACCCCACAGGCACGCAATACAAGATACGCGACTACCTCGAGGCTTGGCACCTGGCACAGTACGCACCCGACTTCATCACCCTCGCCGCCTCGGTGGCCATCGCGGCGGTGGAGTTCGTCATAGGCATCTGCCTGCTCTTCGCCATGCACCGCCGGGCCACGTCGCGCCTGCTGCTGCTCATAATGGCCGTGTTCACGCCGCTCACGCTATGGCTCGCCATAGCCAACCCCATAAGCGACTGCGGCTGCTTCGGCGACGCGGTGAAGCTAACCAACTGGCAGACGTTCTGGAAAAACGTGGCGCTGCTGGCCATGGCCATAGTGCTGGCACGCCGGCCGCTCGACATGGCGCGCTTCATCAGCCGCACCAACCAGTGGATAGCGCTCAACTACTCGGCACTGTTCATCCTCGCCGTCTCGGGGCTGAGCCTATACAGCCTGCCGCAGTTCGACTTCAGGCCCTACCACGTGGGCGCCGACATACGCCGCGGCATGGAGATTCCGCCGGGAGCACCGCAGCCGCAGTTCGAGACCACGTTCATAATGGAGAAAAACGGCGAGAGGCGCGAGTTCTCGCTCGACAACTACCCCGACTCCACATGGACATTTGTGGACAGCAAGACCGTGCAGACGGCCGAGGGATACGTGCCGCCCATACACGACTTCTCCATCACACAGCGCGACAACGGCGAGGACATCACGCAGCAGGTGCTCGGCAACAAGGGCTACACCTTCCTGCTCGTGGCCCCCCACCTGGAGCAGGCCGACGACAGCAACCTCGACCTCATCAACCAGATATACGAGTACGCAATAGAGCATGGCTACCCATTCTACTGCCTCACCGCCAGCACCGAGCGGGCCATAGCGCGCTGGAGAGACATCACGGGCGCCGAATACCCGTTCTGCTCTACCGACGAAACAACCCTACAGACCGTCATCAGGAGCAACCCTGGCCTGGTGCTCATCAAGGACGGAAAGGTGGTGCGGAAGTGGAGCCACAACCTTCTGCCCGACGAATACCAGCTCAACGGGCGCCTGGAGGACATCGAGCTGGGCCGACCGCCGCAGCAGACCAACGCGCAGAAGGCGCTCACAATAGCGCTGTGGTTCGTGCTGCCGCTGCTCCTGCTCACCCTCGCCGACAGACTGTGGGCATGGACCAAGTTCGTGAAGAAGAAAGAACAGCAAACCAAGATATACAAACTTTTAAAACGGAAGAAAATGAGAAAGAAAATCGTGGCAGGCAACTGGAAGATGAACATGAACCTGCAAGACGGCGTGGCCCTGGCAAAGGAGCTTAACGAAACGCTGAAAGCCGACAAGCCCAACTGCGGAGTCATCATCTGCACACCATTCATCCACCTTGCAAGCATTGCGCAGCTGCTCGACCAGGACGTTATCGCCCTCGGCGCCGAGAACTGCGCCGACAAGGAAAAAGGCGCCTACACGGGCGAGGTCTCGGCCGAGATGGTGAAGAGCACTGGCGCCCAGTACGTAATACTGGGGCACTCGGAGCGCCGCGGTTACTACGGCGAAACGCCCGAGATATTAAAGGAGAAGGTGCTGCTCGCACTGAAGAACGGGCTCAAGGTGATATTCTGCATCGGCGAGAGCCTCGAGGAACGCGAGCAGGGCAAGCAGAACGAGGTGGTGAAGGCCGAGCTTGAGGGCAGCGTGTTCAACCTCACCGCCGACGAGTTCAAGGACATCATCGTGGCCTACGAACCCATCTGGGCAATAGGCACGGGCAAGACGGCCACCGCCGAGCAGGCCGAGGAGATACACGCTTACATCCGCAGCACCATAGCTGAGCGCTACGGCAACGACGTGGCCGAGCAGACCACCATCCTCTACGGCGGAAGCTGCAAGGCCAGCAACGCCCCCGAGCTGTTCGCCAAGCCCGACATCGACGGCGGGCTCATCGGCGGGGCTTCGCTCAAGGCAGCCGACTTCAAGGGCATCATCGACGCCTGGAAGAAATAACGCCACCAACAACGGATACTTGCGGGCGCAGCGCGGTGTGGCGCTCACACCGGCGCTGCGCCTTCGGCAAGGCCTACGCAAACACCCAAACGCACTAAACCACGACCCGATGACTATACGATTCGCCGCCACAACCATGCTGCTGGCCTGCCTCTGCGGCGCGGCCTCAGCCCAGACGTTCACCCAACGGCTGCAAAAGAGTGTGAAGAACCAAGGCTCTGTGACCGTTACCCAAAGTGCCGAGATCGACGAATTGGTAAACGGCTCGTGGCACAAGGCCAACACGCAGCGCACCACTGCCGCCACGGCAGCGGCCACGGCGGACAGCGGGGCAACCCACGCCACGCCCAGGGGCCACGCCGCCGACAAGCCGGCCACCGACGCCACGTCACACGGCAACGCAAATGCCGACGCCCGCGCCGAGGCAACCGAGACGGCCGAGGCGCCAGCAGTGGACACCCGCAAGAAGGTGATGCGCCGGGCATACAAGGTGGACGGATACCGCGTGCAGGCCTTCGCAGGGGGCAACACCCGCCGCGACCGCCAGGAGGCGGAACGCATAGGCAACGAGATAAAGGCCCTCTTCCCCACCCAACCCATATACGTCCACTTCTACTCTCCGCGCTGGATATGCCGCGTGGGCAACTTCCGCACCTACGAGGAGGCCCACCAGGTGCTCACCGAGCTGCGCAAGCTCGGCTACAAGCAGGCGCTGATAGTGAAGGGGAAAATCACAGTGCAATACTAAGACGAATGTACACAGACAAAGACTACCGCGACGGGCTCGACGAGCTGGCCGCGCACTACAAGGCCGTGCTCTCGCTGCTGGGCGAAGACCCGGCGCGCGAGGGGCTGCTGAAGACGCCCATGCGCGTGGCCAAGGCCATGCAGGTGCTCACCCGCGGCTACTACATGGACGCCCACAAGGTGCTCACCGACGCCCTGTTCAAGGAGGACTACAGCCAGATGGTGATAGTAAAGGACATCGACTTCTTCTCGCTCTGCGAGCACCACATGCTCCCATTCTACGGCAAGGCGCACGTGGCCTACATCCCCAACGGCTACATAACCGGCCTGAGCAAGATAGCCCGCGTGGTGGACATATACTCCCACCGCCTGCAAGTGCAGGAGCGCATGACGCTGCAAATAAAGGAGTGCATAGAGCAGACGCTCCACCCGCTGGGCGTGATGGTGGTGGTGGAGGCGCGCCACATGTGCATGCAGATGCGCGGGGTGGAGAAGCAGAACTCCATAACCACCACGAGCGACTTCTCGGGTGCGTTCAACCAAGCCAAGACGCGGCAAGAGTTCATGAACCTTATACACAACAAGTAAGCCCCGGATGGCCACATACGCCAAAGCCAAGCATGGGCGGCAACGGTCTGCAAAGACCCTGCCGCCCATGCTTTTTTGCTTTAACCCAAAGCCGCAGTCAGGCTTCCGCAGCATTTTGTGCCGCTGCCTATCGGCCCGTGCGCACGGGGCGGGGCGCACGGGCAAGGCAGGCAGCTCAGCGTCTGGCCTTGCGAGCCTTGAGGCGGCTGCGCAGGCCGCGCTTGTGCAGCGCGCGGGTGGACTTTGAGAACTGCGGCGCCGCCATTGAAGCCTGCTCCGCGAGCGGAGCCAGCGGGTTGTCGGCATAGCCATAACACAGTGCCGTCTGGCCACCGCGGCTCTCCTGCATGTGCAGGGCCACTATGCGGCCCTTCGCATCCTTGTCCACGTTGGTGTAAAGGACATCATACCCATCGGCATCATCAACCCTCCTCGTAGGTATGTCCTTGGTAGGTTTGCCAAGGAAGCCGGCATAGCACATGAAGTCGAGGTCGGGTATAACCTCGGGTATGTAGATGCCGCTGTTCGACACAGAACCATCGCCATAAGATATTGTGTACTCATCCTCATGGCCCGACTCCGCCAATACGCCGTTCTCATAAATCTCCCATGCAAATTCTGTCTTCACGAGGTTGCCTCCCTGCCACGTAAACATAAGGGTGCCATCGTCGCGGTACTCCATGCCCTCGTAGCTCTCAATCTCGCTCTCGGTGTAGCTCGTAAGGTGGCCGTCGGCATCGTAAGTGGCACTGATCTTATAGGTCATCTCCACGTAGCCATAGGGATCTTCATTGTCAACGATGTCCAGGTCCATCGAGGTGATGAAGCCCTGGGCGTTCGTCCTTATGTTCTTGTAAGTCTCGCGGTAGCCTCCGTCATGCGACACTATGGTGAAGGGGCTGTATGTGATTACGAAATCGAGGTTGTCAACCAGGTCGCTGCCGCTTGCCATCCGCCCGTTGGTGTAGGTGTACTCGGCTTCGGTGGTTTGCCATGATGTAACGTAGCGCAGCTGCGTAACGGCATTGGCATTGTCCACGCTGGGCAAGGTGGGAGTGCCACCACCCGAGCCAGAGCCGCCGCCACCGGGGCCGCCGCTTGTTTCTTCTTCATCGTCGCCACACGCAGTGAACGTGGCCATGCACAATGCCATCATCAACAATGGCAAGAAACCATAAAAAAATCTCTTCATCTTGAATTTTAATCTATGCCGCCGTGGCTCCCGTCGGCTTGCGTTTAAGTAATTTTACTCTATCTTTCCGCACCATGGCAATGGCGGGGAGCCTACGCCTGCGCCTGGCCGGATGCCCCGATGCCCCACGCCGCCCCGCTGCGCGGGAAACACCGGCCACCCAAATGCAGGCCACAGGCAATCGCCTTGCTTCATGTGCGCCGCCCCGGAAACCGGCGGACTGCCACCTGAGGCACCCGCCCCAAAGCCCAGGAGCGGCTGCAAATATACTGAATTTTTTCCATACACGCCACGTTTCGCGGATAAAACAAGGCCAAACAGAGATAAAAATCCAGCCAATAAAAACCAACGCAACCGTGCCGAAGCACCGCGCTACGGCTTATAGGCAACAATGGCTAACGGCAAACGCCGCCTCGGCGAGGACTGCCGCGAAGAGTGCTGCACGGGAGGCGGCAGGGCGGCTGAGCCTCAACATATGTAAAATTTGTTTACCACGGGAATGTCAAATTTGCCAAACGGGCAACCCACTGGCACACAACCACTTGCAACAAGGTGGCGTTTGGCGGTGCAAAACGGCCTGTTTTAGGCTGCGAAACAGGCCGTTCGGCTGCCCCAAACAGGCCGTTTCGCAAGCCCGAAAGGCCGCCATGGGGCAGCAACCCCATCTTTGTAAAACATTTTTAGCCCGAATCAGTCATTTGACTTTAGCCGGATTTCGTGATGCTGTCCGGCTGATTGACTTTCGGTTTTATCGACGAGGCTGTTGTAGAGACGTGGCGCGCCACGTCTCTACATCGAGAATAAGCTGGGGATTCTCCCGTTATGGGGAGACGGAAGCGGGCTTGCCATGGTTGCATTTGCAAAGTTTTGCACGACGGATTTGCCCGTGCGGATTATAATGCTTAACTTTGCATAAAGCAAAGCGCACTCGGGAAACCGCAGTTGTGGAGACGATGCGCGCATCGTCTCTACAATTCCATCCCGTTTGCATTGCCGTTGCACAAAGCAAGCTGCGGCCAACGGCCGCGGCAAACCCACCACCACTAACATAACCACCCTGCCAATGCAATACATAATAGAACCACCCGCAAGGCTCAACGCCACGATAACGCTGCCGGCATCGAAAAGCATAAGCAACCGCGCGCTCATAATACACGCGCTGGCCGGAAGCGGCCCAATGCCCGAAAACCTGTCTGACTGCGACGACACCGAGGTGATGGTGCGCGCACTGCGAAGCCTGCCCGATGTGATCGACATAAAGGCGGCCGGCACGGCCATGCGCTTCCTCACGGCCTACCTCGCCGTTACGCCCGGGGAGCGCACCATCACCGGCACCGAGCGCATGCTCCACCGCCCCATAGGCGTGCTGGTGGACGCGCTGCGCTACCTCGGCGCCGAGATTGAGTACGCCGGCGAGGAGGGCTATCCCCCGCTGCGCATCACCGGCCGCAGGCTCGACGGCGGCCCGCTCGTGATGGCGGGCAACGTAAGCTCGCAGTATATCTCGGCCCTACTCATGGTGGGGCCAGCGCTGCGGGGCGGCCTGGAGCTGCGGCTCACGGGCGAGATAATATCGCGCCCGTACATCGACATGACGCTGTGGCTGATGAACGCGTTCGGCGCCGAGGCCGAGTGGAACGACCTTGACACCATCACCGTGAAGCCCAAGCCCTACTCAGCCCGCCCGTGGCTGATAGAGAACGACTGGAGCGCGGCCTCCTACTGGTACGAAATGATGGCCCTGAGCCGCACCCACGGCGACGCGCTGGCCCTCAAGGGGCTGGCCGATGGCAGCATGCAGGGCGACGCCTCGGCACGCTACATCTTCAGCCTGCTGGGCGTGAAGACCACCTTCGACACCACCGAGCAGGGCCGCCCCACCACCGTGAGGCTGAAGCACACGCCCCACAGGCTGCCGCGGCTGGAATACGACTTCGTAAACTCGCCCGACATGGCACAGACGTTCGTGGCCTGCTGCGCCGCCCTGGGCATACGCTTCCGCTTCACCGGGCTGCAAACGCTGAAGATAAAGGAAACCGACCGCATAGAGGCGCTGAAGACGGAGATGCGCAAGCTGGGCTACGTGCTGCACGACATGGAGGGCCGCGAGCTGCTCTGGACGGGCGAGCAGTGCCAGGCCGACGACGCGCCTGCCATCGACACCTACAACGACCACCGCATGGCCATGTCCTTCGCGCCGCTGGCCTTCGTCCACCCGGGCCTGAGGATAAACGACCCCGGGGTGGTGACGAAGTCGTACCCCCGCTTCTGGGACGACCTCAGGCTGGCGGGCTTCACCGTCAGGGAGGCCTGAAGCCGATGCGGGATATCGCGCCCCACACCGCCCGCAGCGCATTTATGCAGCCACAAAGGCAATAAAACACGCCGCCTTGTAGTTTATTTAAATGTGAGACCATCTGCCCGCATAACCATAACCACGCTCATCTCCGCCATCGCACTGCTGATGGCGGCAGGGTGTTCCACGAAGAAAAACACAGCCAACACGCGCTGGTGGCACTCCTTCAATGCGCGCTACAACACCTACTACAACGGCAGCCAGGCCTACATAGAGGGCGAGATAGAGAAGGAAAATGGCAACAAGGACAACTTTACCGAGATTATTCCGCTCTACACCGTGGGCAACAAGGCCAGCCGCGAACTGGGCAAGGCCAAGTTCGACCGAGCCATCGAGAAGTCGGAAAAGGCCATAAAGCTGCACAGCATCAAGCGGCGGCCCAAATGGGACAAGCGCCGCCGAAAGACTGCCAAGGACATTGAGTGGCTGGGCCGCAAGGAGTACAACCCCTTCCTCTGGAAAGCCTGGCTCCTGATGGGCAAGTCGCAGTTCCAGAAAGGCGAGTTCGACGAGGCCGCGGCCACGTTTTCCTATATGTCGCGGCTCTACGCCACGCAGCCCGAGATAAACGGCATTGCCAGGGCTTGGCTCGCAAAGTGCTACACCGAGCTGGGCTGGCTCTACGACGCCGAGGACGTGATAACCAAGATGAGGCGCGACTCCATGCACTACAAGGCCGTGAGAGAGTGGGACTATACCTACGCCGACTACTACGTGCGCAGCAAGCAGTACGCCGAGGCCACGGCCTACCTGGCCAAAGTCATCAAGCACGAGAGGCGGCACAAGCAGAAAGCCCGCCAGTGGTTTCTCATGGGGCAGCTGCACAGCGCGCTCGGAAACAAGGAGGCGGCCTACAAGGCTTACCGCAAGGTGGTGCGCCAAAACCCGCCCTACGAAGTGGAGTTCAACGCCCGCATAGCGCAGACCGAGGTGGTGGCCGGCGGCGGACGCTCGCGCCAGATGATAAAGCGGCTGCGCCGCATGGCCCGCTCCGACAAGAACAAGGAATACCTCGACCAGGTGTACTACGCCATAGGCAACATCTACCTCGCCGGGGGCGACACCACCAACGCCATCGCCGCCTACGAGCAGGGCAACCATAAGGCCACGCGCAGCGGCATCGAGAAGGGTGTGCTGCTGCTAAGGCTGGGCAACCTGTACTGGGAAAAGGAACGCTACAACGACGCCCAGCGGTGCTACGGCGAGGCCATAGGACTGCTCGACAAGGAGCGGCCCGACTACGAGGAGCTGTCGAAGCGGTCGAAGGTGCTCGACGAGCTGGTGCCTTTCACCGATGCCGTCCACCTGCAGGACTCGCTGCAACTGCTGGCCAAGATGCCCGAGGCAGAGCGCAACGCCGCCATCGACCGCGTGATAGAGGCACTGAAGAAAAAGGAGGAAGAGGAGAAGCGCGCCGCGCAGGAGGCCGCCGTGGAGGAGCAGCTGCAAAAGCAGGGCGCCATGGGCAACAGCCTCACGCCAGGGCGCAGGCCCACCACGCAGGCGCAGTCTGGCGGCACGTGGTACTTCTACAACCCCATGACGGTGAGTCAGGGCAAGGCCGCCTTCCAGCGGCAGTGGGGCAAGCGGCAGAACGTTGACAACTGGCAGCGCATCAACCAAACCGTGGTGAACCTCAACGCCGACGCCCAAGGCGACGCCGCTGCCGCCGACTCGCTCGCGGCCGATGGCACAGAGGCCGCCACGCAGGACAGCACAGCCCTCGCCACAGGGGCAGAGCCGGGCGACGCCGCAGCCGACACCGCCGCCGGCGACCCGCACACCCGGGAGTATTACATGGCCCAAATACCGTTCACGCCGGAGCAGAAAGCCGAGAGAGACAACATTATAAAGGACGGCCTCTTCAACTCGGGAGTAATCTTCAAGGACAAACTCGACAACCTCGGGCTGAGCGAAAAGGCCCTCACCAGGCTCACCACGCAATACCAAGACTACGAGAAGAACGACGAGGCCCTGTACCACCTCTTCCTGCTCTACTCGCGCATGGGCAACCAAGCCATGGCCGAGGCAAGCCTCGAAAGGCTCAAGACGCTATTCCCCGACAGCAAGTGGACCACACTTCTGAGCGACCCCTACTTCGCCGAGAACGCCAAGTTTGGCGTACACATAGAGGACTCCATCTACGCCGCCACGTATGACGCCTTCAAGGCCGACCGCTTCGGCGAGGTGAAAGCCAACACGAAGATATCCGAGGAGCGATTCCCGCTCGGGGCCAACAGGCCTAAGTTCATCTTCATAGAGGGCTTGAGCCTGCTGGGCGAGGGCGACGCCACGGGCTGCATGGCCAACCTCAAGCGAGTGGTGGAGGAATACCCGCAGAGCGAGGTGGCCGAGATGGCCGGCATGATAATAAAGGGCGTGCAGGCCGGAAGGGCGCTGCAGGCCGGCAAGCTCGACCTTGGTGACATATGGTCGCGCCGGGGCGTGACCCTCGAGGCCACCGACTCCGCAGCCACCGACACCCTAAGTGCCGAGCGCTACACGGGCTACGTGTTCTTGCTGGCCTACCAGCCCGACTCCGTAAACGCCAACCA
Organism: uncultured Prevotella sp.; assembly: GCA_944319915.1. Lineage (GTDB taxonomy): Bacteria > Bacteroidota > Bacteroidia > Bacteroidales > Bacteroidaceae > Prevotella. The sequence goes on from CALUEY010000008.1 coordinate 70,882, forward strand.
GCTGCTCTACGACATGGCCAAGTACAACTTCACCAACTACCTCGTGCGCAACTTCGACATAGCCGTAGACCAGCAAGGGGGCATCTGCCGCATGATGGTGAGCGGGTTCCTAAGCTACGACGAGGCCCTGCAGTACGCACGCAACCTGCACGCCAACACTGAGATGGCCGCCAAGGTGAAGGGCTGCCGCCGCATAATAATAAGCCAGGAAAACCTGCCGCTGCTCGGCACCAAGTACAGCTACACCGACTACGAGAAGTTCTTCGACGACGCGCTCCGACCGCTCGACATAAGCAAGGAGCAGCTGCTGAACATCCCGGAAAGCGTGGAGCAGCAGGAAGAACCCGAAGGGGAGCCAGCCGAGGGCGACGGGCAGCAAGACTATCAAGACAACACCGAACCGCAATACAATGGCGGATTCGACTTCGGAGACGACTTTTACCAATGAGCAACGGACTTTTACTTTGGGCCGACGACGAGATGGAACTGCTCAAGGCCCACCTAATCTTCCTTGAGAAAAAGGGCTACGAGGTGGTGACGGTGACCAACGGCACCGACGCCATCGACCAATGCCGCACGCACAACTTCGACCTCGTGCTGCTCGACGAGATGATGCCGGGCCTCAGCGGGCTTGAAACCTTGCAGAAGATAAAGGAGATACTGCCTGCCGTGCCTGTGGTCATGGTGACCAAGAGCGAGGAGGAGAACATCATGGACCAGGCCATAGGCTCCAAGATTGCCGACTACCTGATAAAGCCTGTGAACCCCAACCAGATACTGCTCACGCTGAAGAAGAACATACACCGCCGCGAGATAGTGAGCGAGGTGACGCAGAGCGGATACCAGCAGGAGTTCAGGCAGATAGCGGCGCAGATAGAGGAGTGCCGCACGCACGCCGACTGGACCGAGCTTTACCGCCGCCTCGTACACTGGGAACTGGAACTGAGCGGGGCCGACAGCAGCATGGCCGAGATGCTGAGGATGCAGAAGGAGGAGGCCGACAACGCCTTCGCAAAGTTCATAAAGAAGCACTACGCCGAGTGGGTGGCCGAGCTGCGCCCCGGAGGCAGCACCGAAGGGCGCCCCATGCTCAGCCCCGAGGTGTTCAAGCGCAAGGTGTTCCCGCTGCTCGACGGCGGCGAGAAGGTGTTCATGGTGGTGCTCGACAACTTCCGTTATGACCAGTGGCGGATGGTGGCCGGGGAGCTGGGCGACCTCTTCGACATCGACGAGGACCTGTACTTCAGCATCCTGCCCACGGCCACGCAGTACGCCCGCAACGCCATCTTCAGCGGACTGATGCCCGACAAGATTGCCCGCCTGTTCCCCGGACTGTGGGTTGACGAGGACGAAGACGAGGGCAAGAACCTCAACGAAGGCCCGCTCATAGGCACGCAGATTGACCGCTACCGGCGCCACGACACGTATTCGTACCACAAGGTGAACGACTCCGCCGCCGCGGAGAAGTTCATGCAGAAGTTCCGGCAGATAGAGAATAACGACCTCAACGTGGTGGTATTCAACTTCATCGACATGCTTAGCCACGCCCGAACGGAATCGAGGATGGTGCGGGAGCTGGCCAACAACGAGTCGGCCTACCGCAGCATAACGCTCAGCTGGTTCAGGCACTCGGTGATATCCGACCTCTTCAGGCAGCTCGCACAGGCCAAGTGCCGCGTGGTAGTAACCACCGACCACGGCTCAATACGCGTGGCAAAGCCTGTGAAGATAGTGGGCGACCGCAACACCAACACCAACCTGCGCTACAAGCTCGGCAAGAACCTCGGCTACAGCGACAAGGAACTGTTCACCATCAAGGAGCCTGCCAAGGCGCAGCTGCCCGCCCCCAACCTCAGCACAAGCTACGTGTTCGCCACAGGCAACTCGTTCTTTGCCTACCCCAACAACTACAACTACTACGTGGCTTACTACAAGGACACCTTCCAGCACGGGGGCATCTCGATGGAAGAAATGATAATACCGATAATAACGATGACCGGGAAAAAACGATGACATGGAGATAACAATCGACAGACTTGACAACATCCACGAGGCCGCGCGCCGCTTCGTGGAGTGCATGGGCGAGGGCAACGTGTTTGCCTTCTACGGAAAGATGGGCGCGGGCAAGACCACATTCATCAAGGCCGTGTGCGAGGAACTGGGCGTGAGCGACGTGGTCACCTCGCCCACGTTCGCCATAGTGAACGAATACCGCGCCGAACCTTCGGGCGAACTGATATACCACTTCGACTTCTACCGCATAAAGAAGATTGACGAGGTGTACGACATGGGCTACGAGGACTACTTCTACAGCGGCGCACTCTGCTTCATTGAGTGGCCCGAGCTTATAGAGGAGCTGCTGCCCGGCGACGCCACCCGCGTGACCATAGCCGAGCAACCCGACGGCAGCCGCACCGTGAGCTTCTGACCACGGGCGGCGAGCGGCCGGCCCACGTAAGCCCAAAACATTACGCGAGTTCGGGATAAGGATTCTTTCACCCACGTGTCCACCCACGTATTCACCCACGTTCTGGCGGGTTTGCAACCCGCCAGCTGCCTGTTGCGGGTTTGCAACCCGCAACAGGCTTGTTTCATACACTTCCCCGGGTCACAGACCCGGCCACATCCGCTGGCGGGTTGCAAACCCGCCAGAACGTGGGTGAATACGTGGGTGAATACGTGGGTGGCGTGTGGGTGAGAGAATCCTTATCCCGAACTCGCCCAAAACATTCAACCCAAATTGCAGGAAAAAGCACCCCAAAACGGCATGGGAAACTGGCGGGGTTGCAAAATAGGCCGTTTCAGGAGGCAAAACGGGCCGTTTCAGGAGGCAAAACGGGCCGTTTCAGGAGGCAAAACAGGCCGTTTCAGGATGCGAAACGGCCTGTTTTGCCAAGTCGCTGGCAGTCAGCTACTTACCAACGGGGATACACAAAAGTGGCAACCTGGCCCCTGCAATCACTTCATGCGGGTGATGGTGTGTATGGCCTTGCCCGTCTTGTCGAGCATATACATGTTGAGCTGCTTCTTGGTGGCGGAGATTACAGAGAATCCCTCCGTGCCGGCGCAGAACACAGTTCCCTCCACCGGCTTCACCTTGCGGGCGAGCGAGCCAGACGTGTTGACCACATAGTCGATGCCGTCGCCCGGCATCTTGATGTGCTGGAAGTTGTGTATGTGGCCGCAGGCGTAGATGTCCACGTTGCCATACTTGCGGAATATGGGCAGCAGCTGGCGCTGCAGGTCCTGCCGCTCTGTGTCGTCCTTGTCGGTGTCGGCGTATATCGGGTGGTGGCCCACCACTATCACCCAGTCTTCCTTGGCCTGGCTGAGCGTCTTGTCGAGCCACGCCAGCTGCGCAGCGTTGTCCTGCTTGGCGGCGTCGGGATACTTGTCGCTCTCCTGGCGGTACTTGGTGATGAGCGGTGTGGTGTCGATGAACACCACGCGCAGGGTTGTGCCGTCCTCGCTTGCCACGCGGGTGTAATAGCGTGCGGGCATCACCCAGCGGCGGCTCACGTTGGTGTAGTCGAGCACGGCCTGCGTGTTGCCGCGGTACTCGTGGTTGCCGAGGATGGGGTTCCAGTCGAGCATGAGCTCCGGGTGCGAGTATATCAGCTCGTAGTTGGTCATCCAGAGCGGGTCGGTCACGGAGCGCACGCCCTCAAAGTGGTGTATGTCGCCAGCGGCGATGATGAACTCGGGGTCCTTCACCTCGGCCACGCGGCCCATCAGCTCGGCCACGGGCTTCTGCTCGTAGTAGCCGTTGCGGCCCAGGTCGTTGGCCATGTAGAGAATCACGTCGCCGTCCATCTTCTCCCAGTCGGCGGGAGTCTGCGCCTCAGCGGCTGTTCCGGCGATGAGCGCCACGGCCATCATGGCCACGAGGAGCGCGCCCCTTCTGTAAAGTTTTTCAATCGTTCTCATTGTTGTTGTCATTGTCTTTTTGCTTTGCTTGTTTTGTTCTTGTTTGTTCGCAATTGCGTTGCAAAGGTGGATAGGGGTTCTGAAATAAAACTGAAATCAGGCTGCCGCAACCATAATTTAATGTGTGTTACAATCCGTGCAGGCAGAAACTGAAAAGAGGCAGCAGGTTTGCTGCTTGCCCGCTGCCTCCCTCATATTGGCCAGGATGCATTTTGGCTGTCTCCCGGCTCCAGCCTCATGTGATATGCAACTGCTTACAGGTTAATCTTGAAGCCGGCGTTCACCTTCACGCCGTAGTACTCCACCTGCATCGTGCGGTTGCTCTCTCCCTGGTAGTAGCGCAGTGGCTGGTTGAGCAGGTTGTGGGCCTCGGCGAACACGGTGAACTTGGTGTCGTTGCCCCAGGTATAGCTTGCGTTTAGGTCGAGGTAGTTCACCTTGTCGTAGTAGCGGTCGAGGGCGCGCGAGCCAAGGTTCATTGCGTCGATGAACTCCGACGCGAAGTTGTACGACAGGCGCACGTTGAACCCGGCCTTCTCAAGGTAGAGCGAGGCGTTGGCGGTGTGCTCGGGCGAGCCTGCCATCCTCACGTCGTCGCCGTCGGCTATGCCCAGGCGCTCGTTGTAGTTGCGGGTGGTGCTGTGAGTGTAGGTGTAGTTGCCGTAGAAGCCCACGCACTTCAGCGCCGGGGCTATGAAGCCGAAGTCGCGCTGGTAGCCCACCTCCACTCCGAAGATGCGTGCGTCGTAGGCGTTCATGTTCTGCTCAACGGTGAACACGGTACTGTTGCCGCGCAGGCCCAGCTCCTCGCCGGTGTAGTAGCCCGTGGTTTCCACGTTAACGTTCTTTATGTCCTTGTAGAAGAGGCCCAGGCTAACGAGCCCGATGCTCTTGAAGTAGTACTCGGCGGAGAGGTCGTAGTTGAACGCCTTTGTAGGCTCGATGTACGGGTCGCCGATGGTGGCCTCCTCGTCGGCCAGGTTGAAGGTCTTGTTGGCAATGAGCGCAGAGTACTTGGGGCGCGAGAGCGTCTCGGTGAACGAAGCGCGTATGTTGAAGTCGTCGTTCACCTTATACTTCAGCAGCACGCTCGGCAGCAGGTTGGTGTAGTCGTTCTTGTACTCACCGGTGGGGCTGAGGGTCTCGCGGTCCACCATCTCAGGCTCGCCGTCCTCGTCGAGCACGGGCTGCCCGGCGCCGTCAAGCTCCTGCTCTTCCCACGCCTGGTAGTTGAAGCCGTTGGTCTTCAGCGAGGTGTGCTCCACGCGCAGGCCCACGGTAGCGTCGAGCCTGCTGCCCAGCTTCTGGTCGAAACGGATGTATCCGGCGGTTATCTGCTCCTTCACGTCGTAGTTGCCGGCCTCCTCCTCGAGCACCTCCTCGCCGAACGAGGGGTTGAGCTGCAGCCCGCCGAGGAACTCCTTGCTAAGGAACGGCGAGTTGATGGGATAGAAGTCGCCGGGCATGAAGCCGTCGCGCACCTTGTAAGAAACCTGCTTGCGCCAGTCGCCGAGCAGCTCGTCGCCGTCGAACTCATAGAAGCTCACCACCTTCGACTTGTCCTTGTAAGTGTACTTGCCGCCAAACTTCAGCTTGTTGCCAAACTTTCCCTTGGCCAGCGGCAGCTCGAAGTTGAGGCGCAGCTTATACTCGTTCTCCTCTATGTCCTCGTCTTGGTTGGTCAGTTCGTCGAACTCCCAGCCCCCATCGTTTATCGATGGTATGCGCACCGACGAGTAAGGTTGCTTGCCGCCCACATCGTGCATGCCGCTCGCCATGTCGATGCCCTCATACTTTATGGCGCCGTAGCGCTCGTTGGGGCGCTCCTCGGTGGCGCGGGCAAAGCTTGCGGCCCAGTCTATCTTCAGGTTGCCTATGTTGTGCTCGCCGTCGAGGGTGAAGTCCATGGTCTGCTGGCGCTCCAGTCGTGCGTCCTTGGTGTTGTCGGCTCCGGCCTTTGTCTCCATCACAAGCTCCTGCTCGTCCTTGTCCATGTCCTTGTACTGTATGCGGAAGCGGTTCTCCCAGTCGTTGCGGCGGTTGTATATACCCTTGAACGAAATCTTGTTGAGCGGGTTGAACTGGTAGTCGAGTGCGAGCGAGTAGCTCTGGCGTTCGCGCGTAACGTAGTACTGTCGCACGTCCATGTCAGTGAGCACCACCTTGTCGTCGTCGGTGTCGTACTCAAACTCGGTGTTGTCAGAGCCGCCCGGCGCATACTGGTACGACACCGACGCCATCACGCCCAGCTTATTGTTGAAGAAGCGGTCGCCCCAGGTGGCCCCGAGGTCCCACTGCTGCTTGCCGCTCACCCAGCTGTGGCCGGTGCCCACCATGAAGTTGAGCACGCGGTGGTATGGCGTGTTCTTTGTCACGAGGTTTATCTCGCCTCCGATGGCGTCGCCGTCCATGTCGGCGGTCACCACCTTGTTCACCTCGATGGTCTGTATCATGTCGGAGGGGATGAGGTCGAGCTGCACGTTGCGGGTGTCGCCCTCAGCCGACGGCAGGCGGTTGCCGTTTACGGTGACCGATGTGAGGTCGGCGCTTGTTCCGCGCACCTGGCCGAAGCGGGCCTCGCCCTGGTCGTACTGCACGTTGATGCCGCTGATGCGCTTCAGCGCGTCGCCTATGTTGGAGTCGGGGAACTTGCCCACCTGGTCGGCCGACACAACGTTGGCAAGCTCCATGCTGCTCTTCTGCATCTGCAGGGCGCGGCGCTGGCCGGTAAAGGCGCCCTGCACCTCTACCTCCCTAAGCTCGTGGCCCTCGCTCATCACGAAGTCGTTCACCTGCGCCTTGGCGTCGGTCACGGTTATCTTCCTCGTTATGGGAGCGTAGCCCACGTATGAAATCTTCAGCGTGTAGGTGCCGGGCTTGAGCACAGGCAGCTTGTAGTAACCGTTGATGTCGGTCGTCACGCCCATGTGCAGGTCTTCGATTACCACCGACGCCCCGGGCAGCACCTGCTTATCGCTGTCGGTGATGCGCCCGGTCACGGTGCCAAGGTCGGCCTCGGCCTCCTGAACGGCCCATGCGCCGGTTGACATGCTTGCAGCTATGGCCGCTGTCATTAAAACTTTACTTACCGTCTTCATACTTTTTTAGTTGATTTATATTTTCGGGTGCAAAATTATGTGTAAATGTTGTCGATGTTGCAACACACGGATTAAACCTTTGCAACAAAGGCATTGCAAAACAGTTACGCCCCTTTGGCCCTGCCCCATCCTCGCGCGCACGCAATATAATTAATGTATGAATGCCCTCGGTGAGGCCATAAGCCCCACACCCGGACACCGCCCCGCAACCGCAATAGGGCACCCCCGGGGCAACAAAGCTGCATTGTGGCTGAGCAACGCAGAGCCACGCCTACAGTCACACGGTGGCAATAGCGGGGCGGAGGAATGGCTTAAGAACGCAATATAGTGTTAAAAAGCGAAAAAGAGGGGCGAAAAATTTGTATATCTCACAGAATGTATGTACTTTTGCACCCGCAAAGTTGAAAGGCTTTGCAGCGTTCGGGATTTAGCGCAGTTGGTTAGCGCACGCGTCTGGGGGGCGTGAGGTCGCTGGTTCGAGTCCAGTAATCCCGACGACAAAGAGAGCTGGAACATCCGCAAAAGGTGTCCAGCCCTCTTTTTTTGCGCCTTCGCTCAGGCCGGGTGGCCGGGCGCGGTGCCGTTTCGGCTAAATAATGTTAACCCGCAGGCTTTTCCGCGCCACGCCATGGCGCATTCCCGATATATTTGAGTAAGTTTGCAACTGATACCAATAACTTTCAATAAATAAATACAATGATGGGAAACCATAAACTCTACGCTCTGGCCGCCCTGCTGGCTACAGCACCGGCATGCACCGAAGCGCAGGCGCAGGACGCACGCCAGATGGAAAAGCTGTCGCGAGGCGTCGTGGTGGTGCCTGCCAAGGAGGTGGACGGAAGGTCAAACGGCAACTTCATCAGCTGGCGACTGCTCGGCACCGACAGCCCCAACACGGTGTTCGACGTGCTGCGCGACGGCACGGCCATAACCCGCAACTTGGCCGGAAAAACCAACTACGCCGACCTCGGCGGAAGTTCTACGAACAAGTACAGCATAGTGACCAAGGTGAACGGCGAGCCTGTGGACACGAGCGAGGCCGTGTCGCCGTGGGCAGAGCTGTACACCACGCTGAGGCTCGACCGCCCCGACGGAGGCACCACGCCAGACAACGTGGACTACACTTACTCGCCCAACGACTGCAGCGTGGGCGACGTTGACGGCGATGGCGAGTACGAGATATTCGTGAAGTGGGACCCCTCGAACTCGCAGGACAATGCCCACAATGGATACACCGGCAACGTGATAATAGACTGCTACAAGCTCGACGGCACCAAGCTATGGCGCGTTGACCTCGGGCCCAACATCCGCGCCGGAGCCCACTACACGCAGTTCTTGGTGTACGACTTCGACGGCGACGGCCGCGCCGAGATGATATGCAAGACCGCACCGGGCAGCACCGACTCGCGCAACTACTTCGTGTCGGCTGCCGCCACCGACCAGACGCTGCGCGACCACGTAGACAACTACAAGGACTACCGCGGAAGCGACGGCCGCGTGAGCCGAGGCCCGGAATACCTCACCGTGTTCAACGGCCTGACGGGCGAGGCCATCCACACCGTTTACTATAACCCCAACCGGCGCCGCACGCTCGGCGAGGCTTCGGACGGCTATGCCGACTGGGGCGACACATGGGGCAACCGAGGCGACCGCCACCTGGCCTGCGTGGCCTGGCTCGACGGACCCGAGGGCAGGCCCAGCGCGGTGATGTGCCGCGGATACTACGCACAGGCTTACCTTTGGGCTGTAGGCTTCGACGGCAAGGAGCTTACCACAAAGTGGCTCCACGCCTCTACATCGCAGACGAAGGTGACCGTGACCAATGCCGACGGCACCTCGCACGACTACAGCTACAGCAAGAACACGCGCGCCGACAACGGCGGCAGCAAGACAGCCTACGGCAACGGCAACCACAACATCTCAGTGGCCGACGTTGACGGCGACGGACGCGACGAGATAATCTACGGGGCCTGCGCCATTGACGACGACGGGCGGCTGCTCTACGCCACAGGCTACGGCCATGGCGACGCCATCCACGTGAGCGACCTCATACCCTCAAGGCCGGGCCTCGAGGTGTTTGACGTACACGAGGGCGAAACGGGCTGGGACCTCCACGACGCCGCCACGGGCGAAATCCTGCGCAGCTGGAAGGGCGGAGGCGACAACGGGCGCGGCATGGCGGCCGACATCGACGCGCAGAACGACGGCTTTGAGTTCTGGTCGGCATCCGACGCCACTGTGCGTAGCTGCACCAGCGGGGCATCGCTCGGGGCCAATGGGCCTTCCACCAACTTCCGCGCCTACTGGGACGGCGACCTGCAGGACGAACTGCTCGACGGCGGCAAGATGGACAAGTGGAATACCGGCCGCATCTACCCCTTGGAAGGCAAGAACTTCAACGACCTGGGGGCCTCGTGCAACGGCACCAAGGCCACGCCCAACCTGCTGGCCGACATCATAGGCGACTGGCGCGAGGAGGTAGTGCTCCACACCGACACATCGCTCGTTATCGTAACCTCAAACGTAGAGACCGACTACCGCGTGCCTACACTCATGCACAACCATGTTTACCGCATGGGCGTGGCATGGCAGAACGTGGCCTACAACCAGCCGCCCCACCTGGGCTACTACTTGCCCACCTCCATCAAGACGCAATACGTGGGCCTGGCCGCCGGGGCCATGGAGCAGACCGTGGCGCTGGGCGACAGCATCGTGCCGCTGAAGTATGTCTGGATAAACTGCGGCACGCCCAAGCTCCTGAAATCGATAGCCCCCGACGGCACCGAGACTGAGGGCAACGCCATGGACGGCTTCACGTTTACGCGGTCAACGCTCGGCAGCAGCCGCTCCATAGCCCTCGAGGGCGCGCCCTCGCAAACGGGCGACTACCTCTTCATCCTGCAGAGCGGCGCCAACGTCGTAACGGGCGAGGTGAGCAACGACACCATACGCATACACTGCGTAAAGGCAACGGGCATCAGCGATGCGGCCGAGGCCGCAAGCCTCGATTTCGTGAGCCTCAAGGGCAACGCCATAACCGACCGCCTGACCCTCGGCTTCAACCTCGACAAGGCTCAAAGCGTATCGGTCAGCATCTACAACGCCGCAGGGGCAAGGGTGTTCGGCAGCAGCTACGACGTGGCCGGCAGCTCCGAGCTTACCATCGGCGGACTGGGCCACCTCGCGCCGGGGATATACATCCTCAACGTAGAGACGGCCGGCGGACGCTGCGCCAAGAAGATAGCTAAGATGTGAAAATGCACCCATGGGCGCACATTTGCACCTCATTCCCATATTGTTTGCAACGCTTTTGTTGTATCTTTGCAACCGCAGGGCTTCGCTTTCGGTGGGCATCAGGGCCTGCCGCAAGCATTGCCCGCAAGGCTAAGCTAACAACAATACATTGCAAGCAATATGGGAAAACTTTTAAAGGGCCTGCTGGCCGCTTGGTGCCTGGCCCTGGCCTGTGAGGCCGGGGCGCGCCAAACATACAACTTCAACTCTGGCTGGAGGATAGGAAACTGCAAGGAACCCGCCACCCTTCCGCGAGCGTGGAACGAGGACGAGGCTTTCAAGGTGTACATAAACCAGATGAGCGACTCGGTGGTGTGGTACCGCAAGGAGTTCCGCCTGCCCGACGACGCACGGGGCAAGCGCGTGCTCATTGAGTTCGAGGGCGCGCGCCAGGCCGCCGAGGTGTTCGTAAACGGCAGCCGGGTGGGCCTCCACGAAAACGGCGTCATGGCCTTCGGCTTCGACCTCACGCCGTTCATAAAGAAAGGCAAGAACCTCATCGAGGTGCGCACCGACAACGACTGGCACTACCGCGAGGCTGCCACCGGCTCGCAGTTCCAGTGGAACAACAGCAACTTCAACTCCAACTACGGCGGCCTCGTGAAGAACGTGCGCCTCCACATAGTGGGCGACGTTTACCAAACGCTGCCCCTCTACAGCTCGCTGCGCACCACCGGCGTATACGTCTACGCCAAGGACTACGACATCCGGGGGCGGGCCGCCACCGTGTGCGTGGAGAGCGAGGTGCGCAACGAGACCGACCGCCCCGTGACACGCCGCCTGCAGGTGACCCTAAGCGAGCTTGACGGGGCCGAGGTGTGCGGCTTCAGCAGCGAGGAGACCACCATACCTGCCCACGGCACGGCAGTGCTCAAGGCGCAGTGCCGCGCCTACGGGCTCCACTTCTGGAGCTGGGGCTACGGCTACTTGTACGACGTGAAGACCACCGTGGGCGACGACAAGGTGACCACGCGCACGGGATTCCGCAAGGCGGAGTTCAAGAACGGCATGGTTTACCTCAACGACCGAGCCATCATGGTGCACGGTTACGCCCAGCGCACGAGCAACGAGTGGCCCGGGGTGGGCATGAGCGTGCCGGCCTGGCTCAGCGACTACTCCAACGACCTTATGGTGAAGGGAGGGGCAAACCTTGTGCGCTGGATGCACGTAACGCCCTGGAAGCAGGACGTGGAATCGTGCGACAGGGTGGGCCTGATACAGGCCATGCCTGCCGGCGACGCAGAGAAAGACGCAGAGGGCCGCAGCTGGGAGCAGCGCGAGGAGCTGATGCGCGATGCCATGATATACAACCGCAACAGCCCCAGCATACTTTTCTATGAGTGCGGCAACCAGAAGATATCGCGCGAGCATATGCTATCGATGAAGAAGATACGCGACCTCTACGACCCGCACGGGGGCCGCGCCATAGGCAGTCGCGAGATGCTCGACCGCCCCGAGGCCGAATATGGCGGCGAGATGCTCTACGTAAACAAGAGCGACACGAAGCCCATGTGGATGATGGAGTACTGCCGCGACGAGGCCCTGCGATGGTACTGGAACTCGTGGAGCTACCCCTTCCACAAGGAGGGCGACGGCCCGCTCTACCGGGGAGCCCCAGCCGATGCCTACAACCACAACAACGATGAGTTCGTGCGCGAGCTTGTGGCCCGCTGGTACGACTACTGGCTGGAGCGCCCGGGCAGCGGCACAAAGGTCAACTCGGGCGGGGTGAAAATAGTGTTCAGCGACACCCAGACCCACGGACGCTCCGCCGACAACTACCGCGTGAGCGGAGTGGTAGACCCAATGCGCGTTCCAAAGGACGCTTTCTTCGCCCACAGAGTGATGTGGGACGGATGGGTGGACGACCTGAAGCCGCGCACCTACATCGTGGGCCACTGGAACTACCGCCCCGGCGAGATAATCCCCACGGTCTACGTGGTTTCCAACGCCGACAGCGTGGTGCTCGTGCAGGGCGGGCAGCGCATAGCGCCCACGGAGCACAAGTACCGCTTCCTCTACGTGTTCAAGGACCTGAAGTATGCCGCCCCGAAGCTCACTGCCATCGGGCTGGGCAAGGACGGGCGCGAGCTTTCGTCGCACTCGCTTGAAACCGCAGGCAAGCCGGCCGCCCTAAGGCTCACCCCCATAACCAACCCTACGGGCTGGAAGGCCGACGGGGCCGACGTTGCGATAGTTGAAGTGGAGGTGGTAGACAAGCAGGGCCGCCGCTGCCCGCTTGACAACTCGCTCGTGAAGTTTGCACTCAGCGGCCCCGCCGAGTGGCGCGGCGGAGTGGCCAAGGGCAAGGACAACCACGTACTGGCCGACACGCTGCCCGTGGAGTGCGGCGTAAACCGCATTATGCTGCGCTCGCTCGCCAAGGCCGGCACCGTGAGGCTCACAGCCAAGGCGGCTGGCATGCCCGAGGCGGAGCTTACGCTCACTACCGAAGCCGTAGACGTGGAGGGCGGACTGAGCAGCTGGCTGCCGTCCGACGGCCTGAAGCCGCGCCTCGACCGCGGCGAAACTCCTGCCACGCCGTCGTTCACGCAGTGGCGCCGGGGCGTGCAGATAGTGTCGGCCAAGGCCGGAAGCGGCAACGACCCTAAGCTCAGCTACGACACATTCGAGAACACTTCGTGGGAGAGCTCCAACCGGCTCGACGGCGCGTGGATAACATACACGCTGGCCGAGGACACACGGATAGACGACATCTGCCTGAAGCTGAAAGGCTTCCGCTCAACCACTTACCCCATAGGCGTATATGCCGGCGACTCGCTCGTGTGGAAAGGCTGGACGCCCAAGGCACTGAGCTACGTCCACATCCCGCTCAAGGATGCCCCAAAGGCCAACACGTTCACCATCCGCTCGCTCGGCGAAAGCACCACGAAAGACGCCTTCGGGGCAGTGCAGGAGCTTGACGCGCGCAACAACGACAAGGCCGTAAAGGGCCGCTTCTCGCTCAAGATAATCGAAATAGAGTTCCTGAAGAACATTGGGCAAAGGTAAAAAGGCGAAAGAGTAAAAAGGCAAAAGAGTTGCGCCACAAAACGGGGGCGGCAGGCTGTGTCCGCCTGCCGCCCCACTCTATCGCTGCACGATACCTTTACTTGCCTCCCGATTTCTTGCTGAAGCTCAACCCGGCATCTGCCAGCCTCCCGCCTATCGGCTCCAGATCCTGGCCCGCACTTCTCCTGGTTGCAGGAAATCCTTATCCAGAACTCGCATATACTTCTTCTAAATTTTAGCCCTTGATTGTTAATCAAGCTCAGTTGTGCACGAGCGTTCCTATCTCCTCGCCATCCATCACGCGGCGCAGGTTGCCCGGCACATCCATGTTGAACACGTATATTGGCAAGTTGTTCTCCTTGCACATGGTGGTGGCCGTGAGGTCCATCACCTTCAGTCCGCGCGTGTAAATCTCGTCGTAAGTGATGTCGGCGAACTTCGTGGCCGTGGGGTCTTTCTCCGGGTCGGCGGTGTAGATGCCATCCACGCGCGTGCCTTTAAGCATCACGTCGGCCTCTATCTCTATGCCCCGGAGCGACGAGCCAGTGTCGGTGGTGAAGTAAGGGCTGCCCGTGCCGGCGGAAAAAATGCACACATAGCCTGCCTCCATGGCCTCTATGGCCTTCCACTTGCTGTAGAACTCGCCTATAGGCTCCATGCGTATGGCGGTTAGCACCTTTGTCCTTACGCCAATGGCTTCGAGCGCAGAGCTAAGCGCGAGCGAATTGATTACCGTGGCGCACATGCCCATTTGGTCGCCCTTTACGCGGTCGAAGCCCTTGGCGGCCCCGCTAAGCCCGCGGAAAATGTTGCCCCCGCCTATCACTATGCCTATCTGCACGCCCATCTGGCTCACCTCTTTTATCTGCCGGGCATACTCCGAAAGCCGCTGCGGGTCAATGCCGTAGTGCTGCTGGCCCATGAGGCTCTCGCCGCTGAGCTTCAGCAATATCCTTTTGTACTTTGCCATTGTTGTTGGTTTATTGGTTGTTTATGATGAATCTCACTTCTTTCAGCCCGTAGCTTGCGGTGCGGCCATCGGCCCGCCTGAGCACAAGCCTGCCTTGAGGCTCCACCGAGTCAACCTCGGCCATGAAGCGGCCCGAGGCATCCTCGTACTCAAAGAGGCCGCTGCGGCGGTAGAGCGAATCCATGTAGAGGCTATGCAGGCGGGCGTACTGCCTTGCGTTGACCATGGCCACGTACTCCCGCAGCCGCAAGAGCAGCAGGCTGAGCACGTCGTTGCGGTCGATGTCGCGGCCCGCCGCCTGCGCCAGCGACACGGGGTTGGGCGCGCCGCTGCGGAACTCGCGCTGGTTAACGTTGAGGCCAATGCCGAGCGTGCAGGTTTTTATGAGCCGCCCGCTGACGTCGCACTCAGAGAGCGTGCCGCTCAACTTGCGGTCGCCCACGTAAACGTCGTTGGGCCATTTTACGCGCGTTTGCCCTGTGTAAGCCCCGGCGGCATCGCGCACGGCCAACGCCCCAGCCTCGGCGAGCGCAAACTGGCGCGAGGCATCAACCCCTTGCGGGTGCAAGCGTATGCTCACGAGCAGGTTTTGGCCCGGCTCGCTCTCCCACGAATTGCCGGCCTGGCCGCGCCCCGCCGTCTGGTAGTCGGCCATGGCAACGGTCATCAGCCGACCCTCCTCGCCGCCATAGCGTCGCAGCAGACTATTGGTGGAGTCGGTCTCGGCGGTGTATATCAGTTTTATGTCATCGCCAAGCCCTATCATAACGTTGGTACAAAAGCGTTCTCTATATGGTCTATGTCGCACTCCCCGCCAGGCGAGCCAGTGACGGCAACGATGTCGAAGCGCACGTCGGCATCAATGCCACGGCTCTTCAGAAACGCCCCGGCGGCAACCACCACCGAGCGCACCTTGCGCGCGTCTACGGCCTGCTCTGGAGCCATGAGGCTCCGGCTGCGCCGCGTCTTCACCTCAACAAAGGCCACGGTGCCGTCCTTGTGGGCCACGATGTCGATGTCGCGGTGGCCGCAGCGCCAGTTGCGGGCCATTATGCCGTAGCCCCTTGACTCCAAGTAGCGGGCAGCCTGCTCCTCGCCCCAGCGGCCCATGTCGTTGTGTGCTGCCATTGGCTGTATGCTTTGTTAGTTGCAAAAATAATACAAAAAAGTGAGATACCGGGCAAGGCACAGCAATAATTTACTGTTATTTCATTACATTCTTTCAAGCTCATCTTGAAAGCGTTCCCATGCCATCAAATCCTCGTGCCAACTTTCAAATTCTTCCAAATCGTCCATAATCCTTTTTTATTCTATAATTTGCCAATATCCTTGCTTCCTGCCTCCTATACGTTTCAGCAAGCCAAGCTTTTGAAGGCGGGAAAGATTGTACTTTACACCATCCTCTGTAATGTTAGAAAGGCTTTCGCTTATCTCTTTTCGGGTCGCTTCCAGATGTCCTTTTAAAATGACATTATCGCTTGCTGCTGTTCCGTCAGATTTTGTATTATTTTTTGGGTAGTCTTTTGGGTAGTTTTCTGGTCGCTTTGGATAGTAGCCCTTTCTGGGTACTCAAACTTAAATGTTGTCCATATACCCGAAGCGTCATAGCGGAATTCCGGCGTGGAGAATCCGTCATTCTTACAAGCCGTGATAATGCGCTCAATACCGCGTCCCCATGCTTCAATCTCACCTGAACGGAAGAACGTGTTGGCAATATCCGGATTGTAAGGCATACTCCGATGTGAGGACAATAAAGTTTCCACCGTCCACCCCTCTGGCAATACCCCACCGTTTATTATCTCCAACTTATTCTCATACACACGGATCTGAATGGGAGAAGGTTCTGCATAATCTTTGTTGATGCAAGCATTCAATAACGCTTCACGCAGTGCCTCACGAGGCATGGGCAATGTTTCTATCCGTTGGATACCTTCGTATGTAATGATGGCTTTCATGTATTTGGTACACAACAAATCCATCAGCTTCACGATTTGCTGGAACAGATTGCCATGCACTTCGTCCTGATACACCAAATCCATGCCTTCAC
>CALUEY010000009.1 GCA_944319915.1 uncultured Prevotella sp.
TAAGGATTAAGCAAGAGGCAGCTGCTGCAATGAGTGCGGGCTGGCTTGCGGCCATTGGTGGCCGCAAGCCAGCCCGCACTCTTTTTTGTTTCTGCGGCGTGCCGCCGGGCGGCAGGCAAGGCTGCCCGTCAGAGGGTTTGGAGCATGCGCTTTATCACCACCGAGGCGGATATCTCGCGGTTGGCGGCCTCGGGTATGACGAGCGACGAGGGGCTTTCTATCACGTCGTCGGTGACGATGAGGCCCCGGCGCACGGGCAGGCAGTGCATGAAGCGGCCTTTGTTTGTCACGGCCATGTGGGCTTCGTCTATTGTCCAGCCCATGTCGCGGCTCAGTATCTTGCCGTAGTCGGCGGGGCGCGTTACGCCCGGGCAGCTCCAGTTCTTGGCGTAAACGAAGTCGGCACCTTCGAGCGCTTTCATCTGGTCGTACTCCACGCGGGCCCCGCCGGCGAACTTGGGATCAAGCTCGTAGCCCTCGGGGTGGGTAATGACGAAGTCTACGTCGGCGGCGTTCATCCACTGCGCAAACGAGTTTGGCACGGCCTGCGGCAGCGCGCGGCAGTGGGGCGCCCAGGTGAGCACTACCTTGGGGCGCGCCTTTGGCTTGTGCTCCTCTATGGTGATGAGGTCGGCAAAGGCCTGCAGGGGGTGCACGGTGGCCGTCTCCATGGCGAACACGGGCTTGCCGCTATATTTTATGAACTGGTGGAGCACCGTCTCGGCGTAGTCGTATTCGCGGTCGGTCAGCCCGGCGAAGCTGCGCACGCCTATCATGTCGCAGTAGCAGCCCATCACGGGTATGGCCTCGAGCAGGTGCTCGCTCTTGTCGCCGTCCATTATCACTCCGCGCTCGGTCTCCAGTTTCCAGGCCCCGGCGTTCACGTCGAGCACTATCACGTTCATGCCCAGGTTCATGGCGGCCTTCTGCGTGCTGAGCCTTGTGCGCAGGCTGTTGTTGAAGAAAATCATGAGCAGCGTCTTGTTCTTGCCCAGGTGCTGGTACTTAAAGCGTTCTGCCTTTATCTCCCTTGCTTCGGCGAGGGCCTGGCCCAGGTCGCCGATGTCTTCTACGTTGATGAAAGAGTGCATAGAATTGAGAATTAAAAATTAAGGATTAAAAAAGTATGTTGGCCGAGCCGTTGTATGCCTATGGCCGGGTTTGGCCTTCGCCGTCGATGAGCCACTTGTAGGTGCAAATCTCCCGCAGGCCCATGGGGCCGCGCGGGCCAAGCTTCTGGGTGCTTATGCCTATCTCGGCGCCGAGGCCGAACTGCGCGCCGTCGGTGAAGCTGGTGGGGGCGTTTACGTAGACGCAGGCGGCGTCTGCCCGTGCTTGGAACTCGCGCGCGGCCTCACTGTCGGCAGTGATGATGCACTCGCTGTGGCCCGAGCCGTAGCGGGCTATGTGGTCCAGTGCCTCGTCTATCGAGCCTACGGTGCGCACGGCCATCTTGTAGTCCATGAACTCCGTGCCGAAGCTCTCCTCCGTGGCTGCCTGCAGCAGCGGGTCGGGGTAGTGGCCGGCGAGGGCCGCGAGGGCTTCGGGGTCGGCGTAGAGCGTCACCTGCTTTCCGGCCAGTGGCTCGCAGAGCGCGGGCAGGTCGGCGAGGCGCGCGCGGTGGACGATGAGGCAGTCGAGGGCGTTGCACACGCTTACGCGGCGCGTCTTGGCGTTGAGCACTATGCGGCGGCCCATGGCCAGGTCGCCGGCGGCGTCGAAATAAGTGTTCACCACGCCTGCCCCGGTCTCTATCACCGGTATGCGGGCCGTGCTGCGCACGAAGTCGATGAGCCTGCGCCCGCCGCGCGGTATGCACAGGTCGATGTAGCCCACGGCGGCCAGCATCTCGGCGGTGGCCTCGTGGGTGGATGGCAGCAGCGTCACGGCGGCCGTGTTGATGCCGTGGCGGCGGAGCACGGCGTGTATCAGGGCCACGGCCTCGCGGTTGGAGCAGTCGGCATCCTTGCCGCCCTTCAGTACGCAGGCGTTGCCGCTCTTGAAGCAGAGGGCGAACACGTCGAAGGTTACGTTGGGGCGCGCCTCGTAGACCACGCCCACCACGCCGAACGGAACGCTCACCCGCCTTAGCCTGAGGCCGTTGGGCAGGGTGCGCTCGCAGCTCGTGATGCCCAGTGGCGAGGGCAGCGTGGCCACGTTGCGCATGTCGGCGGCTATGCTGTCGAGCCTGTCGGCTGTCAGCCGCAGGCGGTCATACAGCGGGTTGGCGGCATCCATGCGGGCCAGGTCATCGGCGTTGGCGGCGAGCAGGCCTTGCTTGCCGCCAGCAATGGCGTCGGCCACATCGTTGAGCACAAGGTTGCGCTCGGCGTCGGTAATCAGGGCGAGGCTGCGGCTTGCGGCCTTGGCCTCCTTGAATGTTTCGGTGTATGTCATAGCGGTAGTTTTTTTCTGGAGCCTTTCTTTGGGAGGGATGGGAGTACTGGGAGTACTGGGAGGGATGGGAGTACTGGGAGGGATGGGAGTTTTGGGAGGGCTGGGAAAGATGGGCGGGAAGCCAGGCTCTCAGTGGCCATTGGCTTAACTCATGATTCCTTACTCCAAGTTCCCGTTTCCTTACTCCAGGCACAGGTAGTCGTAGTGGATAAGCGGCTTCACGTCGTGCGTGCCTATGAGGCGTCGCGCCTCGCGGGCGGCGTATGCGGTGCGGCCGAGTCCTATGGTGCGCCCGTCGTCGGTGGCTATGGTTACGATGTCGCCCTCCTCAAAGTCGCCCTCTATGGCCGTCACGCCCACCAGTAGCAGGCTCACGGCCCGCTCGCCACGCAGGGCCTGGGCCGCCTTTTCGTTTATGCGCACAATGCCCTTGGCGAAGCTTGCGCTGTGGGCTATCCACTTCTTCATCGTAGATGCAGGCTCGGGGTTGGGCGTGAACTCCGTGTGGAGCGTTGCGTCGGGGTGGGCGATGAGTTCGGTCAGTATGCCGTCGCGTTTTCCGTTGGCAATGGCCACGCGTATGCCCTCGTCGGCCACCTTGCGCGCTATGCCGCACTTGGTGAGCATGCCGCCGCGCCCGAAGCCGCTCTTTTCGCGGCCTATGCAGGCAGTGAGGTCGCTGCCCGGTTTCACTCGTCGTATCACCGAGGCGCCGGGCGTGCCGGGCGGGGCGTCGTATATGCCGTCAACGTTGCTCAGTATTATCAGTTCGTCGGCGTCCATCATCGAGGCGATGAGGCCCGACAGCTCATCGTTGTCGGTAAACATCAGCTCGGTGACGCTCACCGTGTCGTTCTCGTTTACTATCGGTATGACGCCGTTTTCCACCATCACCGTCATGCAGGCCCGCTGGTTGAGGTATTCGCGGCGGGTGGCGAAACTCTCCTTCATGGTGAGTACCTGGCCCACGGGTATGCGGTATTCGCGGAAGAGGTCGTAGTAGAGGTTGATGAGCTTGGCCTGCCCCAGGGCGGAGAAGAGCTGGCGCTGCTCCACGCCGTCGAGCCTGTGGGCCACGCTCAGCTCGCCGCGCCCGCAGGCCACGGCCCCGCTCGACACGAGAATTACCTCGTGGCCCTTGGCCCGCAGCTCGGCCACTTGGTCCACTATAGCCGACATCCGCGTTATGTCTAACCTTCCGTCGTCGCGTGTGAGCACGTTGCTGCCCACTTTTATCACTAATCGCATGAAAGCTAAAAATTAAGAGTTAAGAATTAAGAATTAAGAAAGAATGCGGGCCAAGCCGAGTTTGTGAGGATGATGGTGGCATCCGATGTTTTCGCGCCACGTTTTCTGGCGCAGCCAATTCTTCATTCTTCACTCTTCGTTCTTCATTTTCTTGTCTTTCTCGCGTATCTCCACGCGGCGTATCTTGCCGCTGATGGTCTTGGGCAGCTCGTCCACGAACTCGATGACGCGCGGATACTTGTAGGGCGCGGTCTCGTGCTTCACGTGGTCCTGCAGTTCCTTCACCAGCTCGTCGCCGGCACGGTCGCGCCACGCCTTGCTCAGCACTATGGTGGCCTTCACCACCATGCCGCGTATCTCGTCGGGCACGCCCGTTATGGCGCATTCCATCACGGCGGGGTGGGTCATCAGGGCGCTCTCCACTTCGAACGGGCCTATGCGGTAGCCGCTGCTCTTTATCACGTCGTCGATGCGGCCCACGAACCAGTAGTAGCCGTCCTCGTCGCGCCATGCCTCGTCGCCCGTGTGGTAAACGCCGTCGTGCCAGGCCTGGCGCGTAAGCTCCTCGTCGCGGTAGTACTCCTTGAACAGGCCTATGGGCTTGCCCTTGTCTGTGCGTATCACTATCTCGCCCTTCTCGCCGTCCTCGCAGGGAGTGCCGTCGGGCTTTACGAGGTCGATGTCGTACTGCGGGTTGGGCAGGCCCATGGAGCCGGGCTTAGGCTCGGTCCAGGGCATGGTGCCGAGGGTCATGGTGGTCTCGGTCTGTCCGAAGCCCTCCATGAGGCGTATGCCCGTCAGCTTCAGGAACTTGTCGTACACGGCGGGGTTGAGCGCCTCGCCTGCTGTGGTGCAGTAGCGCAGGGAGGAGAGGTCGTATTTAGAGAAATCCTCGTGGATCATGAAGCGGTAGACCGTTGGCGGGGCGCAGAACGACGTTATGTGGTACTTCTCTATCTGGCGCAGTATCTTGTCGGCGGTGAACTTCTCGTGGTCGAACACGAACACCGCCGCACCGGCGAACCACTGGCCGTAGAGCTTGCCCCACACGGCCTTGCCCCAGCCCGTGTCGGCCACGGTGAGGTGGATGCTGTCTTCCGCGAGGTTGTGCCAGAACACGCCGGTGGTGAGGTGGCCCAGGGCGTAGAGGAAGTCGTGGGCCACCATCTTCGGCTCGCCGCTCGTGCCGCTGGTGAAGTACATCAGCATCGTGTCGGAGTTGTCGTTGGGGTGCTCCGGGCGCACGAACGCCGGTGCCTCGGGCCACTCGCGGTGCCAGTCGTGGAAGCCCGCCGGCACCTCCGGGCCAACGCTCACGAGCACCTTCACCGATGGGCTCTCGGCCATTGCCGCGCTCACCTGGCTTAGCACGTAGCTCTCGCCCACGCACACTATGGCCTTGATGCCGGCGCGGGTGTTACGGTAAACGATGTCGTGCTTCGTGAGCATGTGCGTGGCCGGTATGGCCACGGCGCCTATCTTGTGCAGCGCCAGCATCGACAGCCAGAACTCGTAGCGGCGCTTGAGTATGAGCATCACCATGTCGCCCTTGCCGATGCCCAGTTGCATGAAGTAGGCCGCCGTGCGGTCGCTCTGCTCCTTGAGGTCCTTGAACGTGAACTTGCGGCACGCGCCCTCGTCGTTGGTCCAGATGAGGGCCACCTTGTCGGGCTTTTCCTCTGCCCATACGTCCATCACGTCGTAGGCGAAGTTGAACCTTTCAGGCACGATGAACTGAAGGTTCTTCTTGTAGTCATCCTGAGAAGTGAAGCTTGTTTGCTTCAGAAATCTTTCTATCATCTTTTGTCTTGTTTTATTGCGGAGTTGGTTTGAGAGGTTGTATTATGCGGAGTTGTTTTTTACTGAGTCGTATTTCAGAAGTTAAGGAGTTAAGACAAATGCTTGCCACGCTGCTCCATCCACGATGCAGTAATGATGTGGCCGTGCTTCTGCTTTGATGCTTCCACGTTTCTCCCACGTTGTGGTTATGCTTCCTGCTGTGGTGCTCCACGTTTCTCCCACGTTGTGGCGGGTTTGTAACCCGCCACCATCCGTTGCCGGGTCTGAGACCCGGGGAAGTGCATCAGTAAGTGGTAGCGCGGGTTGCAACCCCGCTCCCCTATGCAGGCGGGTTGCAAACCCGCCTGAACGTGGGTGTGTATGTGTGTGGCCTTGTTCCTACTGTGGTGTTCCACGTTTCTCCCACGTTGATGAACGTGGTGCAAACCCACCTGAACGTTGTTGAGTACGTTGATGAACGTGAGGGCAAACCCGCCTAAACGTGGGTGAGTACGTTGATGAGCGTGGGTATCTAAGTGATTTTCTTAATTTTTAATTCTTAACTCTTAAATCACTACCACGAGGAATTTCACCGGCTTTCCGTCGAGCGCCCTCATGCAGTGGGGTTGCGTGGCGTCGAAGTAGATGCTGTCGCCCTCGCCCAGCTCCATCACCTTGTCGCCGATGGTAATCTCCATGCGGCCCTCCACGATGTAGTTGAACTCCTGGCCGTCGTGCGAGTTCTTGCTATACTTGCGGTCGCCCGGCAGGGGGTCCACCTGCGTGAGGAAGGGATCAACCTTGCGCCCGCGGAAGCCGCTGGCTAAGCTTTGGTACTTGTACTCCTTGCGCCGCTCCACGCTCAGCCCTTGGCCCTTGCGCGTGAGGAAGTAGGCGCTCATGCGCGGCTCCTCGCCGAAGAGCAGCACGTCGAGCGATATGCCGTAGCGCTTGGATATGCGCGAGAGGCGGTAGACCGACGGGTCGGCCTCGCCGGCCTCTATCTTGAGGTAGTGCTCAAGGGTTATGCCGCACAGCTCTGCCACCTCCTCTGCCGGGATGTCGAGCACCTCGCGCAGCCCTTTCAGCCTTTCTCCTATTTGCTTTATTGCTTCGTCCATAGATTGAAATCATTTTAAATCGTACAAAAATACTAATTATCCGTGACATATTGCCGCTTTCGTGGCAATATTTAACTATATTCAGCATATCGCCCCGTTCGTAGGCGAAAGTGGCTCTTCCGGCCACTCATGATTGCAAACCCGCTGCTACGGATGTTTGCTTATACCGAACTCACGTTAACTCCTTCAGCTCCAATTTCTCAAGGATGTCTCGGCCTTATGCGCTTGAGCAGCTGCGTAAGGTTTTCTTTTATGCTGCGGTTGAGTATAACCAGGACTACAGCAGCCAATATGAGCGTTATTCCTACGGCCTCGCTCAACGTGAAATCCTCGCCAAAAACTATCGCACCGATGCACACCGCCGTGACAGGCTCAAGCGCACCGAGGATTGAAGTGAGCGTGCCGCCGATGTTGCGCACGGCCAGCAGCAACGTGATGTTTGATATTACGGTAGGCGCAACGGCCAGCAGCACAACATTGACCGTCGACACGGCGTCGGGCAAGGGCTGCACGCCATCGCCGAGGCAGTTCTTTACGGCGAACATCAGCGTGGTGAACACAAAGACGTAGAACGCCAGCTTGCGGCTGTGCATATCCCTTACGCGCGACTTGTTCACGGCGATTATATAGCTTGCATACCCCACGGCAGAAAGCAGCACCACGCCTACCCCGGCCGGGTCGAGCCTCAGTTCCGTGCCGTTGAGCGAAAGTTTTGCCACTCCGGCTATAGCCAGCACAACGGCGGTCCACGTAACCCACGACGCCTTTTCCCTGAAAAGCGCGAACATAAGCAGCGTTACGAACACCGGGTAAGTAAAGTGGAGCGTAGTGGCAACGCCTGCGCCCATGGACTCGTAGCCATAAAGCAGGAACATTGACGAGGCAGTATAAAACACCGCCAGCAACATGATGACCCCCAGGTCGCGCCAGATTACCTTGAACGACTCCTTCTTGACAACCATAATCAGCGCCAATGCCGCCGTAGCCGTAATGAAACGGTAAAACAATATGGAGTCTGACGCCATGCCCTTCTGCATCAACGGCAGCGTGAACAGCGGAATGAGACCGAACGTGACCGATGTGGCCACGCCGTACATAAAGCCCTTTACCTTAGCATTCATACATTTACATGTAAATCAGATTCGGAGTGCAAAGGTACAAACTTAACTGAGAAGCTGTTTTGATTCTATCAAAAATGAATTTATCTCAGTCGTTTTGAATGCCTTTTCGGCCATGTTCGTCCGTTTGTTTCGTCACATAGCCCGCTATGCTCCTCGCCAAACGGGCAAATATGCCTCGAAAATTCAGTTCAAACCGACAGTTGATAAAATCAAAAAAGCTTCTGAGAAAAAAAACAAATACATTCCGTCAATTCTTCCGGCCGGAAAACATTGGCACGGCATAAAACTCATCCGGCAAAACCATACAACGTATGGCATCTTTCACCCAGTAAAAGGCCATGTTCCATGGCGCAGAAAGGCCGCCTTTCGGAGCACGAAAGGCGGCCTTTTATGAAGACACCGCTCAACGGGTGTAATTTCAGAGTTCAGCCGTTGGCCTATCTTGCGGCCTTTACAAACTTCACGGCATCGTTTCCGGCCTTGACGATATACGTTCCGTCAGAGATGGCCGCTGCCGGGATTACATGCACATACGCGTCGGCCGATGTGCCGCTGTAGAGCACTGCCCCGTTAACGTCATAAAGAACTACTGCCGTTCCGGGCTTCAGCCCGTACACCTTGATTTCGTCATCATCCGCGGCAACACGGAGTCCGCTCTCGCTCTTTAAACCGTTTATGCCGGTTGCGGTGAGCGTAACGGGGGCTGAATACTTCTCGCCTGATTCCGAATATACGGCAGACACCTGATACTCAAGGTACTTGTTGCCTACCGGATTGTTGTCGGTGTAAGTCGTAGCCGTCACCTTTTCCGTGTTCAGACGCTCGCGGTTGCGGTAAACGTTGTAGCCCATGAACGCGTTTTTCTGCGACTTGGCCTCTGCCTCTGCCGGCACAGACACAAGTTTGCTGCCTGCCGGCGAAGCCTTGGGGGCGAACGCCTTGCGCGCCGTACTCATGGCCTTTGCAGGCCCAAGAGGAACGTTTGAGTAAGGGCTCAAGCCTATGGAGATGTTCCAGTTGGCGTCGATGCCTGTTTCAGAGTCGTTGAGCAATCCCCACGTCTTGCCGTCGTTGGAATATAGGTTGCCCCTACCGCTGTTTGCTGGCCCGCGGTCATAGCCGAGCGGGGCGGTTATTTCGTTGTGCTCTATGTAAAGGGCCACGAGCAGGTCCTTCGACGTGTTGATGGCGAGAGGCTCGTCAAGCTTGACGTTGTTGAACGAATACTGGCGCATCGTTGGCACGTACTGCTGGCGCACGAGGGTGTTGCCTTCATAGATAAGGATGAACAGCGCGTCGGGTATCTGGTTAATGTAGAACTCGACATCGGTAAGTGTCAGCTGCTCATAATCCTTAAGGTCGTCGGCGTACCAGCGTGCTCCTGCGTAGAACGCGCCTCCGCTTGACAGTCCTCCGGCGTCATAGCTGTTGCCGTCGTGCCAGCGCAGGTAGAACGGTTCGCCCAATGCCGGGAACTGCCAGCTGAGCTTTACGGAGCCGTCAGGCTCGTATCCGGCGGTAAGTCCGGTCGGTGCAAGTCCGCCGTTGTCATAGTCAAGGTCAATGCCAACCTTCTCCGACAGGTCGCTGACAGCCGCCATCGGTGTGGTGAGGCGTACCTGGTAGTCGTAGTGGCCGGGCAGCAGGTTACGGTCTATGTAGCTTATGCCCTGCACAGGCTCCGTGTTGATTTGCTCGCCGTCGCGGAATATATCGTAGGCATAGACGTTCTGCACGGGTTCAGATGCGAACAGGCGCACCGCGTCGACAAGTTGTGGGGTCACGCCTGCATCCTTCCTTATGGCGATGTACGACGTTCCGGCAGGTATCTCCGCCTCAACCTCGCTCCATGCCTCGTTGGTCTGATATACGTTCATGCGTATGAAGTCGGCGTCGTCAGTGCCTCCGATTGAGCGCAAGAGCGTCAGGGAGCCATGCCCGTTGTGGTCGTCGGCGTTGCGCACTGCCATCTTCAGGTGCGTGCTTCCGTTCACAGGAATGATGATTGTGGCCTTGTCATCCTCGTCGGCGGTTATCGCCTTCGTGCCGTCGTATGCATAGTCGGCTGTCGTCTTCCATGCGTTGCCGGTGTTGCCCCATCCGTCTATTTTTACGGGAGCCTGCAGTTCGGTCTCCTCGAAGCCTTCGGCCAAGGCTGCGCCGGTGTTCATCTGCGGGTCAACGAACGAGAGCAAGACATTGTAGCCGTAAGTGGACTGCACTGCCTTTACGTCGGCAGGCACTTCAGCCGTGCCCTTGGGCAGTATTTGTACGTCTGCCGTCGCACGGCTGTCTGACGTGCTTCCGTCTATATATACCGTCTCTACTTCATACCTGTAAGAGCCTTCCTCGTCAAGACTTTCCGCAAAATAGCGGCGTGTCAGCGGTTCGTCGTTCAGCTTATCGCCGTTGCGGTAAACATTGTAGCCCGCAACCCCGCTCACGCTTTCAAGCTCGATGAACGCGAACTTGGTGTTGTCGTCCTGGCGTTGCAGTGCCAAGGCAAGGAACTTAGAGCCGTCGGGGCGCGACACAACAGACATACCTCCGGCTGAGGCCGTTGATATTCCTGTTATCTCGGAGTAAGCTGTCACGTCGATACTGCCCACCCGCTGCGATGTCGCGAAGTCGTATATGCCGATTGTGCGGGTGTTGTCGCCGCCCTGTTCGAAGGCGTACAGCAGGCCGTCATTATATGCCGTGCCGCTTGCTCCGAGCAATGCCGGGCCGTTGCCAATCTTGCTTCCGTCCTTCCTTACGTAGATGCTTGTTTCCCAGTCGCCAACCTCGAAGCCGCCATTGCCGCCGTCAAGTTCGGGGATGTATGCCAGGTGGCGTGAGAACTCGGAGATGGTCATCGTGGCAAGTACCGTGTGCGACTCCATGTCAACCTTGTAAATGCTGGTGCTGTAATCGCCCACATAGAAGTCGGTTCCGTCGTAAACGATGTTCCTTATGCCCTCGATGCCGTCTATTGTAAAGCTTTCGATGTACTCTCCGTCCATCGAGTACTTGTTTACATAGCCGTCCTTAGAGTAAGTGGAGGTGTAGATGAAGTTGTTGTCCGACGCTATGCCCATCTCAACTCCCTCGTCATGACCCGTAAAAGAGTTGACATATTCCGGCATGTCGCTGTCAACCGTTACGGGGCGTGTCGTGATGTCGGCTTTCAAGGTATGCGTTCCGTCCGTAGGATAGTCCCAGCGCATGGTTACATCCCTGTTGATGTTCACGTCGGCGTCAACAGCCGATGGTGCGTAACGGTTGCTTATGCCGATTATCTTTACGCTTACGCGCTCGCTTCCGGCCGACTCTCCGCCGTCAGGATAAACCGAAGTGACCGTATATTCGTGAGTTCCGGCCTCGCCGGCAACATCGGTATAGCTCGTTTCCGTCACCAATTCACCGTTCACTTTCACACCGTCACGGTACACGTTGTAACCATAAGGGGCCTCTTCCGTTGCGGTTTCAGAAGGCTCCAAGTTCACTTTGATGTTGAAGTTGCCCGATATGCCCTGGTAAGAAGCCGGGAACCATGTATTGCCGTCCATCGAAAGGAGGTTGCCCTTGCCGTCAACGGCCTGGCTGTCGTCCATTCCCAAAGGCCTGATGCCTTGCGCATTCTGCAACTGGAAAGCAAACCTGTACTCCGAACAAGGCTCGATATAAAGCGGCTCGTCTATGGTCACATCGGTATATGTGCCGTCATACATGAAGTTCCCGTTGTATATCTTCGAATAAACCGTTTCGCCGTCTTTATACACGAACAGTCTGAGGTATGAGCAAGGGTTGACGAGTTGCACCGATACCGACGATATGCGCTTGTTGCGATAAGGCACAAGGTCGTCAACGTTCCACGCCGACGCGGCATAGAATGTGCCGCCTTCCGAAACGCCCATTGCATCGGCATGCACGCCGGTAGACCACGATGCGCTGGCCGCCTCGCCAGCGTTTGCAAGCGGCGACTTCCACGTAAGGTTGACGCTCGTGTTGCCTTCAACCGTAGCGGCTGGTTCAAGCGGAGCGTAATACTGCGCGCCTTGCTTTACGAAAGCAGCCACAGAATCTGACGGAAGCGACTCAACTTCGCCGTCATATACGGCTGTCACCTTATAATGATACTCTCCATATACAAGCTTGTCGTCAGTGAACGTGGTCTCTTTTACGGTTTCCGTGTTCATTTTGGTGCCGTCGCGGTAGACATTGTAGCCCTTTGGCAAGCGTGCTTCGTCGCCCGGCTTCCATGTAATCTGCACCGAAGCCTGGCCCGGCTCAGCCTTAAGCCCTACGGGGCGCGGCGACGCTGCTGCGGCGTTGACGTTCATGTTTACGGTCAACGCCTGTTTCCCCAGTTCGGGAACAGTCAGTATTTCGGCCGAGGTTGCAAGCTTGTCGCCGTTCTTTGCGTCAACGGAATTGAAGCCGAAAGTAATGTTCTGGCTTTCGCCGGGCTGTATTGTGCCATGCTTCGGCGACATTGCAACCCATTTGCCGGTCTCGCAAAGAGTGTAGTTGAATATCAGTCCGGGCGACTGCTGCAGCACTCCGGTAAGCGTAAGCGTACCTTCCTTTATGTCGAACGACGATGACAGGCCGCCAAGCCTGTTCACTCCCGTGGTGGCATCGCCTATTTTGTAGCCCGGAACATCGGTGGCAAGATGCTTTACGCCGGTAAGGCGCGCCCTGTTCAAGTCGTATTGATATATCGTGATGCAGTCAATCATGTTCTCCGAGGCTGTTCCGTCGGCCAGCCAGAGGTAAGGGCCGCCGGGCGTAACGTTGTCATAGGCCGAGCCAATGACCGAAAGGGTAGTGTTACGGTCAAAAGCAGCAACCGGCACATTGATTTTTCCTGCCATGTCGATAAGGCCCAGCGTGTTCCATCCGCCAATCCAAAGACCGCCAAGGTCGGGGTCGTAGCAGCAGTGGGTGATTTTCAAGGAAGGCATGGCATCCACTGTAATGATGTCGGCCACACGCTTGTTGTAGAAGTCGAACTTGAACACACGGTTTGTGCCGTCGCCACCGTAGAAGTAGCGTCCGTCGAAAGTGAGGTCGTAAACGGGGTAATACATGTCGGGCAAGCGGAAGCGTTCAACGAGCTTCCCGTCCTTGTCGTACTTCCAGAACTCGCCAAGCTCGGTGAACGAGCTGGTGTAGTAGTTCTCGCCGTCGAACGCTACGCACGACTGTAGGTCGCCCGACGCGGTGAATGTGCCTTGCATTTCCCAAAGGCGCGACGCGTCGCCGCTGCCGGCCTTATGCTGTGTATTGAGATACCATGTCATCGGGCCGTCGCCGGCATTGCTCAAGGTTACGGTCTTCTCCGCGCTGCTTTCAGCCGCGATTTCGGCTGTCACGTCGGTTGCCGACAATGATATAACAGGCCGTTTAAGCTCTGCGGTGAATGCGTTTTCGCCTTCCTTGCTCACGGTCCACTCGCCTTCATATATGTTATAGCCGCCGTTCACGATTGAAACGGTGTACGTGTCGTCCTCTATTTCGCCGAACACGGCCTTGCCGTCATCGCCGGTGGTGGCTGTGTACACGCCTCCCGACTTGCCAGTAAGCGTTACGGGGCATCCTGCAACAGCTCCGTCGGCCGACTTCACGGTGAGCGTAGCCGTTGTCCATTCGGGATTCCAAATCTTTATGTCGTCAACATACCAGTAGTCGATGTACGTCGCCACGCGTCCGTAAGCGCGGAAACGCACGCGGAAGAGGTTGCTGTCGAGCTGGCTGCCGATGTTGTACTGGCATACTTTCCAGTCGAAAGCGCCCTGCTTGTTGTCGAATGTCGCCACGTTCTTCCACGTCTGTCCGCCGTCGCTGGTCACTTCCACTGCAAGGTAGTCGTCGTTCTCATGGCGCTCGTTTTGCAGTTTCAGGTTGAAGCGCAGGTAAGTGGCAGCCCTGTTTTCGGTGTTGAGCTCGCTTGTCACGAGCGACTGGTCGTAATTTACCTGGCTTGAATATCCGAAAGTTGCGCACGGGTCTACAAGCCCCTTGGTATAGTAGTCAATGCCCCAGTTGTTGCTTTCGTTGGCGTCTTCGTTCACCGTGCTCCACTTGTGTTCGGCCAGAGTCCATGTCTCGAAGTCGTCCTCGAAAGGCAGAAGCCTGATGTCGGGTACTTCAACCGTCAACGCTTCAGACCGCTCCGACTCGCTCCCGTCAGAATAAACAGCGGTCACCGTGTAGCTGTACGTGCCGTACTCATCAACCGTATCGGTATATCTCACCTCGTTGACAGGCTCTTTGTTTACCTTCGTGTCGCCACGGTACACGTTGAAGCCGGTGAGTTTTGCCCCTGTGGCAGGCGCCCTCATAGGCATCACACCCGGGCGCACATCGTTCGTGCCGATGAAGATGTCGTCGATGAGCAGCATGAAAGCATCGTCGGATACGCAGTTGATTGTTACGTACTTTGCTTCCTTCGGTATGTCATACTCATACAAGTTCCACGCCGCAGGCAGCTCAACGTAGTCGCCTCCCTGCACCCATGTGAAGTTTGACGGGCTGATGCCGGTGGTTGAATAGCCCACGCGGACGCGCTCAAGTGCATAGTTGTCATTGTAGCTCCGCGCGCGGAAACTGATTTTGAAGTCGCTTGCGAAGTTGAGTTCGGGCGATATTATGAAGTCGTTGTTTTGCACGTCTGCCGCGCAGAAGTCAACCAGCATCTTCTTGCCCGAGAATGGTTTGTAATTCGGATAAGAGTCGGTTGCAGGCGATGTCATCGACGGGTTCATCACGATGAATGCCATTTTCTGCCCCATGTTGGGGAACGTGCAGGCCTGCCACGTGTACGTCATGGCGTTGTCGGCGTCGATATACTGCCAGCCCACGCTGCCGGCCGAATTTATTACGAAGTCGTCGTGTGTCTCGAAGTCGTCCCAATAGCCGTCCGTGGCCTCGGGAGTGTTCCAGCTTAGCGACACCTCCTTGTTGTTTACCTCCATCAGGCGGAGCCCGTAAGGAATGCCGTCATCGCTGCCTTCAAGGCTTATCCGCGAGTAGGGCGACCGTTGAGTGTCTACCTTGGCGGGCATGTTTTCCGCCGGCTTCACTTTTTCCTGTTTGTCGTCATTGCGGCCGTCGCCTATCGCGGCCACGCAGACGGCGCACCCGGCTGCCGCCACTAACGACAAGATGTATTTCCTTATTTTCATCGTTTTGTTGTTATCTTTTTTATCTTACTATCACCTTTGTGCGGTACGTCTGGCCGTCGCCTTCTATGTTTATTATCACGATGCCGCGCAGGCCGTCAAGCCGTATGTCGGCGTGCTGGCTGTCAGCCACGCCGCTGTAAAGCAGCGCGCCCGAGGGCGAAGCGCACGTAATGCGGTAGCCAGGCTTCAGGCCGTCAAGGCCTACGTAGCCCTCGCCCGCGGTTACGCTTATGCCCGACTCGCCTATCACGTCTGTTATCGATGAGGATACTCCGTACTCATAATAGGCGTTAGCCGACTGGTCGTAGAAGAACTGCCCGTCGCCTGAGGCCACCCACGCAACAAACCTCCCGTCGTTAAACTCGCCAGGAGTTGTAGCGGAGAATGTAACGGAAGTGCCACTGACAGCGCCTGACCCCCTGTCTTCAATTATCATTCCATCGGTATAACCGATCGTGAGGTACTTCACGCGTCCGTTGCGTCCGCCGTGAATGAACTTGAAGCGCAGCTTCTTGAAGCCTTGGCCTTTTACATAGTTAAGCCAGTCGCACTCCTGCCCTTCGTTGTCATATTCGCTGAGAGTCAGCCTCTGGCCCACGCTTGTCCACGTAGTGCCGTCCTTCGTTCCCTCTACAAGCAGGGTTGAAGTGCCGACGGGGCCAGATGTCAAGAGCATGAATTTAAGGTCGGTTATGCCGTCGGGGAATTCCTTAAGCTCAACGGTAGCGTCGCCGGTGAAGAACATCGAGCCTGCGCTAAGCTGCACGTCGCCCTCCGTTTCCTCAAAAAAGTCCATCGGGGCGAACACCACTACATCGTTAGGCTCATCGGTCTCTTTGCCTACATAAAGGTAATATCTTACGGCTTTGTCCACAGGTGTCCATTCCACGGTCATCTTGTCGGGAGCTGTCTGCTCGAACTTTGTAATGGTAGGCGAGGGCAGTTTCTCGGTGACGGCTACATTCCAAATCCACAGGTTGGTCTGAAGCTTCTCAGAACAGCACCTTAAGGCGATGTAGATGTCCTGCCCGGCAAAGCGGCTAAGGTCTACCTCCTCTATGTGCGACTCGCTGAAATAGTCGGCAAACGACATCTTCTCAATCAGGTAGAAGTCATTGATGTCGCTGCTCTTGGTTGATACATAGATTTCCAGGTCCTCAACGGTGGTGGTCTCCGTCACGCCGCGCGAGAAGAACAGCACGCCGTTCTCCGGCACGTGTATGCGTCTCTTGCTTATAAGCCAGTCGTCGGCGTTGTTCCAGTAGTTGAACTGGTAAACCAGTCCGCCGCTGCTTTCGTCGAGAATCCACGTTGAGCCGTCGCCGTTGCGGTCTACGATCTGCCAGCAGTCAGGCTGCCCGTTAGTCCACGACAGGAAGTCGGCTATGAACGGGGCGGTTGCCGTGGCACATTCTGTTGCAAACAATACTGACGAGCCATAGTTTACCGTTCCGTCGTCCATCTTTGCGTATGCCCTTACGTTGTAATTGCTTCCGGGCTGCAGGTTGTCTACGGCTACGCTGAACTTGCCGTCAGCCATCGCCGCGGTCTTGTGCTCTCCATCTACCGTGGGGTTCTCCTCGTGCGACCAGCAGAAACCGGTCTCGGTAACGCCAGCCGTGTTTCCAGTCATCTCGGCATTGAAGGTGGCCGACACGTCACGTATGTCTGTCGGCACGTTTGTCTTCACCATATCCCACACCGACGTGCCTCCGCTTACCTGGAAACGTATGATGCCGTCCTGCTCTATGATGTTCGTCACAGGCACGTTTACCGGCTCGTTGTTCCAGTTGAGCGAGTTTGGTGTGGAAGTGTCGGTAAACTCGGTGTTGGCGCTTGTTCCGGGATATGTGTCGCCGGCACGCGAGTTCTCGTCGTCAACGCCGTCGGCCGCCTTGATGTACATGCAGCGGTGCTTTGCGTTGTTGTTCGGGCCGTTCACGCTCCAATACTCGTCCACCATCTCCTGCGTGTAGTCATAGTGGTATATGAGCAGTCCGTGCGCAGGTATGTACGAGTCCCAGCCGGTCTGCTGCCTGTTTTCAAGCACAAACCACTCGTAGCCCGTGCCGGGGGCGCGGTCGGGCTGCGCGTTGATATATCGCGCCTTGTTCGTCGAAACGTTGTCGAGCGTCACGTCTTCGGCAGCCTTCAGCTCTACTATGTCGGTGCCTTTCTTGGCCCATCCCATCTGCAAACGCTCGAAAGCCATCAGGCAGGGCGGCGTGCGGCTGTCGTTGTTGTAACTGCCTGAAGCGTACAGGCTGTACGCGCCCGGGTCAACCCCGTAGCCATTTGTGTAGTCGTCGGTGTCGTACATGTCCTTCAGCCCGAGTATGTGGCCGAACTCATGGGTGAACGTTCCGATGCCGTCCATTGTCGGTTCTTTCGGCGCATTGGGCATGCCTACAAGCTCGGCGGAGCATGAGTACTCGTCAATCTGCACTCCGTCTATCGCGAACACATCGTCACCCATTGTCCAGCTGTGCGGCCACATATCGTCAGCGTTGGCCGTGCTGGCCTCGCTATAGCCCGCGTATATTATGTAACAGTTGTCAACGACGCCGTCGCCGTTGTTGTCAAACTGCCTGAAATCAAGGTCGGGATTGGCCTTCTTGGCCAGGTCGCAGGCCTCTTTTACCATTGCGCGGGGGTTCACGTCCTCGCCGGTATCTTCTGAATTGCCGGCGTAATACACTTGGTTCTGCGACAAAGTGTAGGGGCCTACCACGGTAAAGTTGGGTACAAACTGCCCCATCGAGTTGTCGCGCCAGTAGTCTTTTACGCTGCCGGTGCCGCCGTTTGTGCTGTAGCCCGGCTCGTTGAGCCATGTCTCAAAGTCTTCATTCTTGTATTGGAACGCACAATCGGCGAAGTTCACGAGTATCACGAGATACTGGCTTTCGCCGTTGGCACTGTTCGCTGCTGCGGCGTTGGCGGCACCAACCTTCATCATAGGTTTTTTCTTGAGCCACGGCCGCACCGTGCGGCCCGGCTGTTTCAGCGTCACCGTGCCGCGTGCCTTCATGTCGGCGGTAATCAACTGGGCCGCTTTCAGGTTGGCTACAAAGGTCTTTTCCTCCGCCGTGCGTTCACCCGCGTTGCGCGCACGCTGCGCAGAGAGGGCCTTCACGCCTGTTTTGAAGTCGTAATCTACATAACGGAAAAAGCCGGCCTTGTCTCTTTCGAGCATGAAACCGTCAATTGTCGTGGTGTAATGGAAACTCTCGTCACCGTGTATCCTAACGGTGATTTTCGTACCGTCGGGCTGCATGACGGTGACGGGATGCGGATAAGCCTTGACGGCGTCGGCATCTTGCGGCACGCAGAGCAGCAAGCCCAAGCCCACAAGAATTTGCTTCAGAATCTTCATGTATTGAACTTTTATGAGATTGTAAAGGCGTTTGCCGCCCCCGGCAATGCAGGGGCAACAAACGCCGATAAGGTCTTTGATGTTATCTTACGATGACTTTCTTCACCGTGTTGTTTATCTTTACAACATAAATGCCTTTGTCCAGGCTGAACGAAGCGTTGCCCGACACCTTCTCGCTTACAACCGCCGCGCCAGAAAGGGTGTAAACCCTTACATCGGCATTGTCAGCATTGATGTTGAGGGTGTTGCCGCTCATGCTGATTGCGGAGCCTGCGCCAACGCTGCCTATGCCTGTAGACGTTGCTGCAGAGAGCGTCATGTTGGTATTGCCATAGCACTGGTCTACCTTTATGTAATAATCGCCTGCGGCCTCAACGTCCTTGGTAAAGGTGTAGGTTGTTGCATAAGTTACTTCATCAAAGTCGTAGGTGAATGCCATTGATTCGCCCGAGCCGGCAGTAGACTCCAAGCCTTGATACCAATATCCGCCCACGAAATTGTCGGCTGTAATGGTAACCTTGCATGCTTCCGGCAAAGAAACCTTGTACCACATAGGCGTTGTGCGTGATACGGAAGGCACAACCACGGGCTTGTCAGCAGTCAGTTCGATGGCAGTGGCAGCTGCCTCGCCCTCCTCAAAGTCTCTTATGGTGAATGTCACCGTGCATCCATCGTGGGGAGCGGTCATCTTCAGGTTGACGAGGAACACGTCGCCTGCTGATGCAATGACCTCAGTACCGTAAACGTTTGTAGATGTGCTGCCGCCAAAGTTGCTCATTACCATTTCAGACAAGTAACTGTCCGAAGGCTTGCCATACAGCATCTTTTCCGTGTAGTTATAGGGCACGTCGCTCTTGATGACAAGCATTCCGGCCTTGTCGGCGGTGTATTGCAGCCAGTAGTCGCCGTAAGTCTCCGTGCCGAAGGTGAACGTTCCGTTCTCTACAATTATCGGGTTGTCGCGCGTCTCGCCCTGCCCGAACTCGGCTTCTGCAAGAGTGAACTCGTCGCCGGCCTTGGCATTGTCTATCTGGATGTAATACTCTGTGCCTTCGGTAGCCGTGAGCGAGTATTCGGCCCCGGTGTGCAACGCTGTTACAGGGCTGTAATATCCGTAGCTGTACACAGAGAACGACACTGACATCTCAACCGTTCCGGCCAGGACAAGCTTGCAGTCCTTGGTGGCGGTATATTTGTAATACCTTGTGCCGTCGGCATCGATTGCGTTGGTGCCGAGCTTCGCCTCAATCGGCTCGCTTATCAGGTCGCCCGGGCGGATGTCTTCAAGCGTTACGGTGAAAGCTATCGGCTGCGTCTCTTGTGATGTCCACTTTATGATATAACGCTGGCCCGATGTGCCGCCGTTCACCTCCGCGCGGACTGAAGCGTTGCCGCTCGTAGCGCCGTAAGAGTTGCCCAACGGATATACAGCCACCGATGTGGCCGTGTTTGCTATTTCAGAGGTGGCCTCTACGTTGAGGAACTTGTGCTCGCCGGCAGGCACATCGTAAGCGTAATAGTAAGTGCCGCCTGCATTCCCAGTGGTTACGGGCTGCGTCAAGTCAGTGAGAACGATGGGGTTGTCTTCCTTTTCGCCCTGCTTATAGTCTTCAACTGCAAAGGCAAACGTGCTCGGTTCATCGGCATTGCTGCCACGGGCTACACATATATAATATGTATTGCCGGGATAAGGCAGCTCGAAGCGTACATCCAGGCTGCCCATTTCCGACTCGGCATAGGTCTGTCCGTAGTCAATGTAAGCCTTGTTGTTGTAGACTTTCACCTGCGACCTGAACAGCTCTCCGCCGTTGATGGCGCCATAGCCGGTGCCGGTGTTCGTGAACGTGTACCAATATTCACCGCTCTCGGCAGGCAGCTCGTTGTCGCCTTCTACAAGCGTAAAGGGCATGTCAAAAGAACCCTCAACGGGATGGGTCATCTCAGCCGTAAGGATGAACGGACTGTAGTGGGTAAACGTAAGGTCGTATTTCTGGCCGTTCTCAACCGAGAATTTATATACATACGCGGTGCTGCTTACCGACTCCGCGTATGCCGGCGTGCCGCCGTTGACCGAAACCTGCACGTATGTTGTCAACGAAAGTTCCAGCACACCGTCCTCGCCAGCGGTATATGTAGCATACGATGTAAGGTTGCTGCCGCCCACAATCGACGAACCCATGTAAGCCTCCTCGCCTACTGCGATGGGCATCGGGTCGTCAGCTGACAAGCCCTTGCCAATGTTTCCGCCGGTCTCCATGGCGGCGGTGAACGTCACAGTGGCACCGCCTCCAGCCTGAAGGTAATACTTCCGTCCGCCTTCCAGGCTGTAAATGCTCTGCGGAGACAGGTAAACGCTACTTAATCTAACTTGATTGGCATTGTCACCTTCGCCGTCATACGTGTAAACTGCCACATACCCGGCCGAGGGGGTAATCGTAAGAAGCGTGTTTTCAGAAGGCGTATACTGCCAATAGGCATAACTGCCGGAGGTTTCAAGGGTATAAGAATTCTCCCCCGCCTCCAATGCCAGCGCAGTTTCTTCTGTTGTCTGCGCCTTTGTCGTGATGGCAAAGATCGCCGTCAAAAACAAGAGTAATAGTTTTTTCATATCCAATGTGTATTTAGTTGATATTAATTACCATGCTTAACATTTTATCGCAAACAAAGCACTTACAATGTGAATAAATCACTCTTTCGCCCGCAAATTTACAAAATTAAAATGAAAACAATGGTTAAAGGTGGATTTTTCTTACAAAAAAATTCACCCTTCAGTATAACTCATCTAAGTTCGGGCGATTTTAATCGATAATCTGCCCGGCTTGACGTGGAAGTCAACGTGTAAGTTAACGTGAGTGAATGTGGAAGCCAGCGTGGGTGAGCGGGTTTCCACGTTTCTCCCACGTTTCTCCCACGTTCTGGCGGGTTTGCAACCCGCCAGCTCCCGTGGCCGGGTCTGTGACCCGGGGAGGCAAAGAAAACAAAGCACAGCGCGGGTTGCAAACCCGCAACAGGATGCAGGCTGGTTGCAAACCAGCCTGAACGTGGGAGTCATCGTGGGAGTCATCGTGGGAATCATCGTGGGAATCATCGTGGAAGTTAACGTGGGTGAGCGGGTTGCAAACCCGCAATAGGATGCAGGCTGGTTGCAAACCAGCCTGAACGTGGGGGAGGGCAGCGTGGGGGTCAGCGTGGGAGTCATCGTGGGAATCAGCGTGGAAGTTAACGTGGGTGGGCGGGTTGAAAACCCGCAATAGGATGCAGGCTGGTTGCAAACCAGCCTGAACGTGGGTTGTAAACCAGCCTGAACGTGGGGGAGGGCAGCGTGGAAGTCAGCGTGGGGGTCAGCGTGGGGGTCAGCGTGGAAGTCATCGTGGGAGCAGCGTGGAAGTTAACGTGGGTGGGCGTGGGGCGGGTATGTGTGTGGAGCTTGGCAGGCCTTGCTGTTGCTTGCAAATATGCAACTAACTGGCGGCTTAGCATTGGCCGTTTTGCGGGCGGTTGCGCCTTGGCTTGCGATATGTGCTGTTTGGGCTTGCGATATGTGCTGTTTGGCAGGGCGGAACGGCGTCTTTCCCAGTGTGGGTGAGCGGGTTTCCACGTTTCTCCCACGTTCTGGCGGGTTTGCAACCCGCCAGCTCCCGTGGCCGGGTCTGTGACCCGGGGAAGCAAAGAAAACAAAGCACAGCGCGGGTTGCAAACCCGCAACAGGATGCAGGCTGGTTGCAAACCAGCCTGAACGTGGGGGTCATCGTGGGAGTCATCGTGGGAATCAGCGTGGAAGTTAACGTGGGTGAGCGGGTTGCAAACCCGCAACAGGATGCAGGCTGGTTGCAAACCAGCCTGAACGTGGGGGAGGGCAGCGTGGAAGTCAGCGTGGGAGTCATCGTGGGAGTCATCGTGGGAATCAGCGTGGAAGTTAACGTGGGTGAGCGGGTTGCAAACCCGCAACAGGATGCAGGCTGGTTGCAAACCAGCCTGAACGTGGGGGAGGGCAGCGTGGAAGTCAGCGTGGGGGTCAGCGTGGGAGTCATCGTGGGAGTCATCGTGGAAGTTAACGTGGGTGAGCGTGGGGCGGGTATGTGTGGAGCTTGGCAGGCCTTGCTGTTGCTTGCAAATATGCAACTAACTGGCGGCTTAGCATTGGCCGTTTTGCGGGCGGTTGCGCCTTGGCTTGCGATATGTGCTGTTTGGGCTTGCGATATGTGCTGTTTGGGCTTGCGATATGTGCTGTTTGGCAGGGCGGAACGGCGCCTTTCGCAATGCGTTGGGAATCAGTTGGTTGCGATGGAAGACCGGTCCTGTTCCCGTTAACTTAATTATGTTAAGTAGAATGTAAAATGTTAATTGCCACCAAATTGTGCGCCATTTAGGAGATGCAGGCCAAAGCCCGACGAGAGAGTGTAGCGGGCTGCACGACCAATGACCGGTCGTTAGGGAGACAATCACACAACGACCGATTTTGCGTAAACGCCCCGGCGGGGCGGGCGGCCACACAAAAAAACGCCCCGGGCTGCAATGCCCGGGGCGCTTTTATTTCAGTGGATGGTGCGCTTTACTTCACCACAACCTTCTTGCCGCCAACGATGTAGAGGCCCTTGGCCAGGCCGTCGAGCGACTCGCCTGCCTTGCGTACCATTACGCCGTTGATGGTGTAAACGTTGTTGTCTGCGCGCTTCACGTCGGCGTTCACCTCGTTGATGCCAACGCTAATCAGGTCGGCGTCGCCCACCTCGATGAGGTAGATGTGGCAGCCGCTGGTAGAGCTTACGAGCACGTCAACAGGCTCTGTGCCAAGATCCGTCGGGATGGTCCACTCGTAAGACTGCTTGCCGTCAGACGGCGTTGCGTCCTCGCCCACCTTGGTGCCGTTTACGCTCAGGCTTACGCCGCGGGCGTTGCCGTCCTTGTGAGACTCAACCTCCATGAGAATCTTCTGTCCGGGCATTACGGTCGGGATGGTGAACTGCAGGTCGGTGCCGTTGAGCCAGATGTAAGAGCCGCCGTCGTAGTCGCTGAGTGCGTGCGGATAGTCGATGGCTATTGCCACGGTGTTGTTCAGCTTCGTGATGTTGTTGAACTTCAAGCCCTTGGTCTCGGCTATGGTCACGCCGTTGGCCTTAAGCTCTGTAGGCTCGCTGATGTAGCTGCCGTACCAGTAGATGGTGCCTGCGTCCTTCAGGCCATCGGTCTCGGTCCACTCGGCTCCGTCCTTCTCGTAGCGGCGCCAGCCGGTCTCTGTGCCTTCGGGTGCGGGAGCCTCGGTGTAGCCATTGGCCTGGAACTCGGCCTCAAGGTTGTCCTTCGTCTCCTGGCTCCAAGCGGTGAAGTCCCACTTGCGGTACTCCTGCGGCTCGCTCGCGGTAACGGTGAACTTCACGCCGTGCAGTGCCACGTCGGCACCCTCGCCGGTGGCGTTTATGCCGGTGTAGTCAACGGCATACTGCTTCGTCGGGTCGAGCGTCAGCGTTACCACGGCCGTGTTGGGCTCGCTGGTAGCCTGGCCAATGACGGCCTCGCTACCGTCGGTAGGCGTTGCCGTTACAACGAGTGTGCGCGGGTCGCTGCTTTTGCCGGTAACTCCATAAGCTGTAAGCTCGTCGATGCCGGTGACGTAGGTTACGAACGACTTGGCAGCGTTGCCCTTCTTCAGGCCAACGCCCGGGAAGTTCTGCGGCTCAACGGTCTCGCCCGTGGCCGGGTCGATTGTACCCTTCTTGTTGTCTGTGTAGTTGCCGCCGTGTTCAACCCATCCTTCAGCCACTGCTGCAGTCACGTTCTCAGCTGTTGGCAGGAACACCTCGCTCTTGGTGAACGTCTTGTAAACCTGCTCGGGCTCGGGCTCGGGCTCGGGCTCGGTGTAGCTCAGCGGCCAGAACTCGAAGTTGCCAACGTAGACATTATAGTAGATTACGCCGGTGAGGTCTACGGCCTCCGTGGGAACTTCGGCCAGCTTCTGGAACTTGTCTACCATGGCTACCTGGGCCGGTATCTGGGCCTCGGGCTGTGTCACGGTGTAGCCGGTGGCGGCGTCGCCGGAGATGACGGCGCCAGCGTACTTCACGAGCTTCAGCGAGTTCTCCTCAACCATCGACTCGGCCACGCTCATCTCCGTAGGCATAACCTCGGCTGCTGCTGAGGTGACGATAGAGCTGGCTGTCTTGTCGTTGGCGCTCAGGCTGATGTCGCCGTCGGTGTTGGCGAGGGTGGCGGTGAGCGAGCCGTTGAGGGCTATGCCGCTGCCGGTGAACACGGTGCTCAGGGCATCGGCCACGTCGGCGCTGATGGCCACGGCGCCGGTGGCGTCCTCAACGATGATGGTGCGCTCGCCCTCGTCGGCCAGCGGGTCGGGCTCGCCGCCTTCGCCGCCCTCATCCTCGCCGGATGCGGCCACGGTCTCGTCTACGGTAACCTTGGCGTTGGTGAGCGTCAGCTCAACGGCTATGTTGCCGGGCATGTCGCGCAGGGCGGCAATGTTGGCCGCCTTCTCGGGCTGCACGTTGGCTGGTTCAATGATATCCTCGGCACTAACCGGGTAAATCTCCTGTGTGACGCCATCAGATCCGCCAATGGCCAGCAAGCTGCCTATCTCGGAGGGATACTCGTACTCATCGGGCAGAACGTTGAAGTAGTCGTCAATCCATATCGTTGTGCCGCCGAACATCAGCCAATTGCCACTAACCGACATTGAGCCTACGAGCTTTATGAGGCGGTTGGTGTACATCATG
The DNA here is from genome assembly GCA_944319915.1 of uncultured Prevotella sp. GTDB lineage: Bacteria > Bacteroidota > Bacteroidia > Bacteroidales > Bacteroidaceae > Prevotella. Next base: position 24,937 of record CALUEY010000009.1, read on the forward strand.
CCGTTCAGGCCCTGAACGGTGGCCAGCGTCGGAGTGACTGTGGTTTCCTCAGAGGTGAACTTAGAGGTGGCCGTCTGGGCGTTGGAGCCTAACGATGGGATGCTGCCTCCAGTGTATGTGGCGTAGAGGTTGCCTTTGAGGGCGGTGCCTGCGGTGAGGCTGAGGCCTATGTTATTGAGCTTTATGGCTCCGGTCTCGTCCTCGATGAAGGCCATGTTGTCCTTGACGAACGTTACCACTGCCCCGTTGAGCTTCAGGTTTACGTTGGTGCCGGTGGCTATGCCCTTGAGCGCGCCGATGTTTTCCACGTCGGTGGCAGGCTCCACGTAGTCGCCCACGGTGATGCCAGTGATCTCAGTGTCGAATGCGCCGTTGGTGAATGTCACCTCTTCCTCGTCGCCAGTCCAAATCTTGCCATTGAGCGTGCCTTGTTGGGCCTTGATGCTGAAATTGCTTGATGAGGTGAACACAACGCGGTTGATGCGCTTGCCGTCCTTGCCTTTAATGACTAAGTTGCAGCCGGCTGCTTCTATGCCTATGTACTTCTTGCCGTTAAACTCGCGGTATGATACATTGCCGGTGAAAGTTGCGGTGAATTCGTCTGCCTCGAGCATGAGCGTGTTTTTAACGATTGAGCTTCCGCTGAGGGTGTCTATCGTGGCGAAGTCCAGCTTGCCCACGGCGTACTCTACTGGCTCAGCAGCCTTGGGAGAGTAAATCTCAACCTTGGTGAGCATGTCGGAGAAGCGGTAGAGAGCATACTGCTGGTCGCCCGGCAGCACTGTGGTCTTCGTGCCGTTCTTGCTGTAGTTGTTTATATATGTATAAACGGCATATTGGTCGGCTGTGCCGTTGGCCACGCCGATGTTTCCGCTTGTGATGGCGGTGCTGCCGTCTGAGCCGTCAGCATTGAGAACGTATATCGGGTACATGAAGCCGAAGCCGGTGTAGAGTTTCGGGGTCTTGCCGTCCTTGTTGAACTCTACGGTGAGCCCGTCGATGATGTCGGTCTCTGATGCCGTCTCGGCAGAGAAGTCGTAGTAATACTCATCGGCGGTAACGCTGGGATAATAGGCCTGCCACTGGTTGCTTTTGCCGGGCAGGAGTACGCCTGAAGCCTTGAGCTTCCAGTTGGCAGAAAGGTCTGCTGACGTAAGGGCGGCAAAGTCGATGGCCTTGCTCAGCTCGTACTCCTTGGTGTTGTCGATGGTAGCGGTAGTAGAGGTGTAGCCCTCGGCGCTTGCCGTAATGACATACGTGCCGGCCTCGGTGGCGTTGATGGTTCCATCGAACTCAACGTCGGTGGCGGCAGTTCCGCCTGCGGTCGGTGTGAATGTGTAGGTGAGCTTGGCTGCCGGGTTGAGCAGCACGTCCTTGTTGTCGCAAGTCACCGAGTAAGTCTTTGTGAAACCTGCGCCCATTGCCGTTATCGTAACGGTGGGTGTGGCCAGAGACACCTCTGTGCCGGCCTCTACGGTGAACGTGAGCACGTCAGACTTCTGGTCGCCGTTGGTGCTTACCACGTAGTAGGTGGTGGTCTCCGTTACTTCCAGTTCAAGCGTGTTCTGGTTTGTCTCGGTGTAAGTGTCGCTGCCGTCGGTGTTGTAGGCAAGGTTTGCGCCGGTGAAAGTCACGGTGCGCTTTGTGCCGTTCACTGCGGTAATCTTGCCGGTGGGCTGAACCACTACCGTGCCGGGGGCATAAACGGAGATGCTTTCTATGTATCCTTGAGATCTATTGCCGCAGAAGCCCACATAACCGTCAGCTGTCATTGTGCAAAAATATGAATTGCCGTCTTCGCTTAATGCGTAGGTGAAATTGCCGTCAGGCTCGCCTTCTGCATTTGTAAGGGTCATCACATTGCTTGCGGTCTGTGTGCATTTGAACACAACGATGTAACCCTCTTTCAGATTTGGTATTGCTGCAGAACGAGAGCCGTTGTATGACCACAGTCCTCCCTTTGATGAACGGATAGCCCATCCTTTAGTTCCTGTGCCTTGCAGGTATATCAAGCCAGACATTGCAGCGGGGTCTGTTACATCATACAGCTGTTGCTGCTTTCCATTGCCCGTTTCGTAGGCTGTGATGTCTTCTGCAGTAGAAGCCAGCGTGATGCCCCTGTCTTCGGGATATGTGTTAGTTGTAAAGTCAAGTGTGCTTATCAACGTATATCCGCTCAAGTCAGGGTCGGCGGCCAGTACAGACTTTGGCAGCGCCAGAGTCACGATGGCCAGTAAAAAGGTAAATAATCTTTTCATTCTATTCCCTTATTGATTGTGTTATGCGCCATTCGGCCTGTTTGCGCTTGTTGAATAATGTGATGGTTGTACGCTGCCACAGGCCGTTCAATCCTCCCAGTCTCAGTGGTAAGGATGGCAGCGTGGTGTTCATTCTCCTCTTTGTTTTGTTCTTGGTCTTTAGGATGGTTTTATTGTTTATGTTGTTTGTATGATTGTCGGCTTTCAGTCTGCTTGTTGCGGTAGGCTTTCAAGTCTGTTTAGTTTCCGCCGCGTTGCGGCGTTGTGTTGTCATTTAGTCAGAGTCGTTATTGGCGTTCTTACTGCTTTCAGTCGCCTAAGATACATATTTTTTATGAAAGGCAAAGGAAACACGCCGCACATTTAATGTTTTTTAAGTAACAAAATTTGTGGGCTGCTTGCCATAAGCAAGTGCAAAGTTACATTATTTCTTAACCATATCTATATTTTCTCCCACGTTAAGTTTCACGTTCTCATCCACGTTTGCACCCACGTTCTGGCGGGTTTGTAACCCGCCAGCATCCTGTTGCGGGTTTGCAACCCGCGCTGTGCTTTGTTTTCTTTGCTTCCCCGGGTCAGAGACCCGGCCACAGTCGCTGGCGGGTTACAAACCCGCCAGAACGTGGGTGAGAACGTGTGTGAGAACGTGGGAGAAGACGTGGGAGATGGCGTGAAACTTAACGTGTGTGAGAACGTGGGAGTTGCTACGTCCTGACGTGTTTGCATCCACGGAAGCTTCCGCGGATGCAAACACGTTTATACCCACGTTTTGGCGAGGTTGCACCCACGTTCCTCTGCAACGTGTGAATCTGCCGCACGTGAGAGAGAGTCTTTCACGTGATGATGGTGACGTCCAACAGCCCTTTGCCTCCTGCGTAGTCGATGGCAGAGCTGTAGAGATAGTGTTCTGGTTGTGCCACTATGGCTTGTTTTACGGGGTTGTTGTGGATGTAGTTCAGTTTTTGCAGGTAAAAGTCACGTGAATGCAACAGTTCGGGGTGGTAGCCCTGCTGCCATAGGCAGAAGCTTCCGGGTTCCTTGCGGTTCGCTCCGGCAAAGCCGAATCTGCGGAGCATCCATTCGCTGCGGCTCTCTTGTTGGTTGTTGGCAATTTCGGTAAGCAGTCTCTTTGCGGTGAACTTCTTGAAGTCGCGCATGATGTCGGCCAAGGTGCAGTTTTGCGTTGCGCTTGCGATTATGTGCAGGTGGTTCGTCATGAGAACCCATGCATACACTTTCAATCCTTTGTTGCGTTGGCAGTATCTGAGTGAGTCAACCACGATGTCCTTGTATGCTGGTCTTGTGAAAACATCAATCCAGTCGGTGACTGTCGTAGTGATGAAATATGTTTCGTCTGTGATTATGTGCATAGTGCCTTATGCTTAATAATAATGATGTTTGTATTATGTTGTTCTCCATCAGCTCACAGGCTTAGGCGTTAGCTTGGCTTTTGTATTCTTCCCGGGTCGGAGACCCGGCCACAGTGGCTGGCGGGTTGCAAGCCCGCCAGAACGTGGGAGAGAGCGTGTGAGTTGTCGTGTGGGCTTTCGTGTGAGTTAACTTTCTTAATCCTTAATTCTTAACTCTTAATTTTTAGTTCCCAGCGGGCTGCAGACTTCGGCGAGCCATGCCCGCTCATCGTGGGAGAGGAGAGGTGCGAGGCTGCTGAATACCGTGGCGTGGTAAGAGTTGAGCCAGGCAAGCTCGTCGGCGGTGAGCATGGAGGCGATGATTGGAGCCTTGTCGATGGGGCAGAGCGTGAGCGGCTCGAAGGCCAGGAAGCGGCCAAACTCGGTCTCCGAGTGCGGAACAATGAGCAGGGTGTTCTCGGTGCGCACGCCGAAGCGGCCTTCAAGATATATTCCCGGCTCGTCGGTCACGGTCATGCCGGGCAGCAGCGGCGCGGGGCGCCACTCCATGCGTATCTGGTGAGGCCCCTCGTGAACGTTGAGGAACGAGCCCACGCCGTGGCCCGTGCCGTGCAGGTAGTTAAGACCCTCGCGCCACAGCGGTTCGCGGGCCAGCGCGTCGACCTGCGTGCCGCTGGCCCCGCAGGGGAACACGGCGCGCTCCAGGGCTATGTGGGCCTTGAGCACGAGCGTATAGACGCGCCGCTCCTCGTCGCTCACGGGGCCGAGGGCGATGGTGCGGGTGATGTCGGTGGTGCCGTCGAGATACTGTCCGCCGGTGTCCACGAGCAGCAGCCCCTCGGGTTTCAGTGGCGCGTTGGTGGCAGGCGACGGCTCATAGTGAACTATGGCGGCGTGGTCGGCGTAGGCGGCAATGGTGTCGAACGAGGGGCCTCGGTACAGTTCCTGCCCGGCGCGCAGGCTCTCTATCATGGCCGCCGCGCTCATTTCCGTCTGCCCGCCCCGCTCCACGGCAGGCCGCAGCCAGCGCATGAAGCGCACCATGGCCACACCGTCGCGCAGCATGGCGCGGCGGAAGCCCTCAATCTCCGTCGTGTTCTTCACCGCCTTCATGGCCTCCACCGGCGACGGTGCGTCTACAACCTCGGCCCGCCGCACACATTTATATAATGTATGGCAGGTAGTGGCGGAATCCATCAGTATGTTGTATTCGGAGTAAGATGTGAGCGCCGAGGCGATGGCGGAGTAAGGCGCGCAGTCTACGCCTATGCCTTTGAGGTAAGCCTGCACCCCGGGGCGGAGCTTGGCGGGGTTGGCAAAGAGCGTGGTGCGGCGCCCCTCCAGCAGCAGGTAGGCAAGGAACACAGGGTTGCAGTGTACGTCGGAGCCTCGCAGGTTGAGCGTCCAGGCGATGTCGTCGAGCGACGACATGAGCATCCCGCCCGCGCGCATGGCCTTGAGCCGCTCGCGTATGCGCCTTAGCTTCGATGCAGCAGGCTCGCCGGCAAGCTCCTCGGGGTAGACCTCTATGGGCGCCGTGGGCAGCGGCGGGCGGTCGGCCCAGATACGGTCGAGCACGTCGAGGTTGGTGCGCAGGGTGATGCCGCCCTGGCGGTGCAGCCCGGCGGCAAGGGCCTCCACATAGGCCGCAGGGGCGGACATACCGTCGATGGCAGCCTCTGTGCCTCCCGTGGCAGCCAGCTTGCGCCCTATCCATTCGCCCACGGTGGGCGTGCCGCCGATGCCCTGGCGCATGAGGGCGAACTCAGTGCCGCGCAGGGCCTCGGCGGCGGCGATGAAGTAGCGCGAGTCGGTCCACAGGGCGGCGGCATCCATGGTTACCACCGCCGTGCCGGCCGAGCCATCGAAGCCGCTTATCCACTCGCGCCCCTTCCAGTGGTCGGGTACGTACTCCCCGCAGTGGGGGTCGGTGCTTGGCAAGATGAACGCATCTATGCGCTCGCGCCTCATTTCCTCGCGCAGCGAGTCAAGGCGTTGCTGAATGTAGTCTTTCATCGTGGTGATTTGTAAGTTGTACTTTACAAAGGTATTGCATTTCTTATTCAAAGCCGCCGCATTTCAGAATAAATAACAATTTAAAGCACCCGTATGCGCGCGCCATACGCTTTTTTTTCTTAACTTTGCCGTGGATTTGAGTAATCAGGAACGTTTAATCATTTATATAGATAAGGATTATGGCATTTTTAACTAACGAAAAACTGACAATCGTCGGCGCAGCCGGCATGATTGGCTCCAACATGGTTCAGACCGCACTTACCATGGGCCTGACGAACGATATCTGTCTCTACGATGTGTTCTCACCCGAAGGCGTTGCCGAGGAGATGCGCCAGAGCGGCTTCGGCGACGTGAAGATCACCGCTACCACCGACCCTAAGGAGGCATTCACCAACGCCAAGTACATCATATCTTCAGGCGGCGCTCCCCGCAAGGCCGGCATGACCCGCGAGGACCTGCTCAAGGGCAACTGCGAGATAGCCGAGGGCCTGGGCAAGAACATCAAGGAGTACTGCCCCGACGTGAAGCACGTGGTGATAATCTTCAACCCGGCCGACCTCACCGGGCTTGTAACGCTGCTCTATTCGGGCCTGAAACCTTCGCAGGTGACCACGCTGGCCGCCCTCGACTCTACGCGCCTGCAGAGCGCGCTGGCCAAGAAGTTTGGCGTGATGCAGAGCGAGGTGAAGGGCTGCGCCACTTACGGCGGCCACGGCGAGCAGATGGCTGTGTTCGGCTCTCACGTCACCATCGACGGCCGCAAGCTCACCGACATCATAGGCACCGACGAGTTCCCCGAGGCTGAGTGGGAGCAGATGAAGAAGGATGTGACCCAGGGCGGAGCCAAGATCATAGAGCTGCGCGGACGCTCCTCGTTCCAGAGCCCGGCTTACCTGTCGGTGGAGATGATTCGCTCGGTGATGGGCGGCGAGCCGTTCAAGTATCCTGTGGGAACATACGTGAGCACCGACAAGTACAACCACATCATGATGGCCATGGCCACCACGCTCGACACCACCGGCGCACACTACGAGGTGCCGCAGGGAACCGCCGAGGAGAACGCCAAGCTCGACGCAAGCTATGAGCACCTGTGCAAGATGCGCGACGAGCTGGTGACGCTCAACATAGTGCCGCCAATCTCGGAGTGGAGCAAGGTGAACCCCAACCTGTAATAAGGCATAACGTAATAATAAAGCAAATCCCCCGCGCAGCGAGCTGTGCGGGGGATTTGCTTTATTGTCAGGGAGCGAATGGTGACGGGGCGCGACGGCCTATTTCAACTTGGCGAGGAAGCGCTCGCGGTCTACGATGAAGCGCAGGTGGGTGCCTTCGCCTATCACCTTGTCGCCCTCGGTGGCTATGACGTTGAAGAAGAGCTTGCGCCCGTCAATCTTTTCGAGCGTGGCCCGGGCGCTCACCACGGCACCCACCGGCGACGGCGCAAGGTGGGAGGAGGATATATGCCCGCCCACGGTGGTGCTGCCTTCGGGCAACTCGGCGGCCACGGCGAGCATGGCGGCGTTCTCCATGAGGGCGAGCAAGGCAGGGGTGGCGAGCACCGGCATGTCGCCGCTGCCCCTGGCGATGGCAGTGTCGCTGTCGCTGACAGTGAGGCTGCTTGTGTGTGACAGTCCTGTTTCTAACATAATAATTATAGTGATTGTTTTATAACCAAACCCAAAATTACTCAATTATCGGCAAATGCAAGAAACAAAGCGGCGATGTTTTGCGGAAAATAAACTAATTTTGCAAATGCAAACAATAAGAAAGCAACAAGCATCATGGCATTGATAAAAACCATCAACGGCCTGAACCCGAAGTGGGGCAGGGACTGCTATTTCAGCGAGAACGCCACGATAGTGGGCGAGGTGACAATGGGCGACGAGTGCTCCGTTTGGTTCAACGCAGTGGTCAGGGGCGACGTGGCTCCGATAACCATGGGCCACCGCACCAACGTGCAGGACGGCGCCTGCATACACGTGACCAACACCACCGGTCCCACCGTGATAGGCAACGACGTGACCATTGGCCACAACGCCACAGTGCATGCCTGCACCATCCGCGACGGCGCCCTCATAGGCATGGGGGCCACGCTGCTCGACGGTTGCGAGGTGGGGCAGGGGGCTGTGGTGGCCGCAGGCGCACTTGTGCTGCAGAACACCAAGATAGGGCCGCACGAGCTGTGGGGCGGTGTGCCTGCCAAGTTCATAAAGATGGCGCGCGAGGGCCAGGCCGAGAGCTTTGCCGCACACTATGTGGAATACTCACGCTGGTATAGGGAAGAGCAGGAAGGCAAAAATTAGGAATAATGAAGAAGTAATAATGAAGAAAATATGCGTTGGGGAGAGCGTTGTGGATGAAAACGGGCTACGCAGGCCCTTGGCGTGGCTGGCATTTGTCCCCTAACTCCTTCTAACTCCTTATGCATTAGCTTCATGGCAGGTTTTGGCCTTCTAAGAGGCAATCAGCCAAATAAAATTGAAAAAAAACTGATAAAAAGTTGGTGCATTGACAAATAAGCAGTAATTTTGCACCCGCTTACCGTGGGCGCAGTGCCTGCGGGCGCAACGCAATGCATATAATTAACAAACATAAAATTAAAAACCAAAGCAAATGATTATTGTACCTGTAAAAGAAGGCGAGAACATCGAGAAGGCCCTCAAGAAGTTTAAGAGAAAGTTTGAGAAGACAGGCGTCGTTAGGGAGCTTCGTGCGCGTCAGCAGTACGACAAGCCGTCTGTCATCAAGAGGCTTAAGATGGAACACGCCATTTACGTACAGAAGCTCAGGGCAGCCGAGGACTAAGCCGCACCGGCGGGCGCAGGGCGAGAGCCGCTGCGCAGGGTGGCGTGCGGTATAGGGCTGTGCTGCTGCGCAGGGATGTGCGCTGGCAGGAAGCTTGCATGAGGGCGATCGCAGGCGGTTTGCCCATGGCGGGAACAAAAAATCCCGGGAAAATTTGGTAGTTTGAATTAATTTCCGTAAATTCGTTGCCGAAACCGTAATGGTGCAGCGTTTTTATGATGATAAGACAATTTTTGGACTACTTGCGCTACGAGCGCGGCTACTCCGCGCTTACGGTGCAAAGTTACGGCGAAGACCTGAAGGACTTCCAGTCGTATGTCGAAAATTTGGATAGTCATCTCTCTTTGTTGTCGGTCGACTCCGACATTATCCGTGACTGGATGGAGAGCATGATGGATAGAGGGAACACTGCCACTTCAATCTGTAGACGGTTGAGTGCGGTACGTTCCTTTTATCGTTTTGCCTTGTCGCGAGGCCTTGTAGAGGCTGACCCTGCCCACATGGTGAAAGGCCCGAAGAAGGGGCGCCCGCTGCCGCAGTTTCTCCGCGAGGAGGAGATGGGGCAACTGCTCGACGGCGAGGGGATGTGGGGCGACGGCTTCAAGGACGTTAGGGCGCGCACCATCCTCGACGTGTTTTATGAGACCGGCATCCGCCTGTCGGAGCTTACCGGCCTTGACGACACAGCCGTGGACCTGGCTGGCAGGCAGCTAAAGGTGACGGGCAAGCGCAACAAGCAGCGCGTGGTGCCATTCGGCCCCGGGCTTGAGCAAACGCTGCGACATTATATATATGTGCGCGATGCCGCCATGGCACGCTCCTCGGCAGCCTTGTTCGTCACCGAGAAAGGGGTGCGGATGAATCCCGGCCAGGTGCGCTACGAGGTGAAGAAGCACCTGTCGCGCGTGTCGACGCTCAAGAAGCGCTCCCCGCACGTGCTCCGCCATACGTTCGCCACGGCCATGCTGAACCACGGCGCAGGCATAGAAAGCGTAAGGAAGCTGCTGGGCCACCGGAGCGTGGGTACGACGGAAATCTATACCCACACCACGTTCGAGCAGCTGAAGCGAGTTTATAACAAGGCCCTTGACCGGGCATAATCTTTAACCTTTTAAAAAATAGGAGGTAACTATGGAAGTTAAGATTCAGTCAATTCACTTTGACGCTACCGAGAAACTGCAGGCGTTCATAGAGAAGAAAGTCGCCAAGTTGGAGAAAACATACGAAGATATACAGAAAGTAGAGGTACAGCTGAAGGTGGTGAAGCCTGCCACCGCCAACAACAAGGAGGCAAGCCTTACGGTGACCGTTCCGGGAGGCACTCTTTTCGTTGAGAAGGTGTGCGACACTTTTGAGGAGTCAGTAGACCTCGGAGTGGACTCAATGAGGGTTCAACTACAGAAATACAAGGAAAAAACGAGGGATTATTAAAAAAATCCCGAAAAAGTTTTGGCGGTTAAAAAATAATGCGTATCTTTGCAGCCGTTTTCAAGCAGGTTCTAAATCTTCACGATTGCGACTGCAAAGAAACGCCTCTTTAGCTCAGTTGGCCAGAGCACGTGATTTGTAATCTCGGGGTCGTTGGTTCGAATCCGACAAGAGGCTCGGCCAAGACTTGTAAGGCAAGGACTTGGGCGGCCAATGGCAAGAGGGCAAGAGGGGAAGCTGGCAAGGGTGCTTGCGCAAGCTTGACAAAACAAACAAGGGTGGTTACCAGAGTGGCCAAATGGGGCAGACTGTAAATCTGCTGTCTTTCGACTTCGGTGGTTCGAATCCATCACCACCCACTCCATGGTTTTTGCGGAAATAGCTCAGTTGATAGAGCACTAGCCTTCCAAGCTGGGGGTCGCGGGTTTGAGCCCCGTTTTCCGCTCACAACTCGCTGTAATAGCTCAGTGGTAGAGCACTTCCTTGGTAAGGAAGAGGTCCTGAGTTCAACTCTCAGTTACAGCTCAACGACTAAATCAGAATTAATCATTAAAAGTAAAATAAACAAGAAACGCTATGGCTAAAGAGACATTCGTCCGTACCAAACCGCACGTAAACATTGGTACAATTGGTCACGTTGACCACGGTAAGACCACTCTGACCGCTGCCATCACCAAGGTGCTTGCAGAGAAAGTTGCCGGCAACGCAGACAAGGTAAAGTCTTTCGATCAGATTGACAACGCCCCTGAGGAGAAGGAGCGTGGTATCACCATCAATACTTCTCACGTTGAGTACGAGACCGAGACACGTCACTATGCTCACGTTGACTGCCCGGGCCACGCCGACTATGTAAAGAACATGGTTACCGGTGCCGCTCAGATGGATGGTGCAATCATCGTTGTGGCCGCTACCGATGGTCCTATGCCCCAGACCCGTGAGCACGTGCTGCTCGCCCGTCAGGTGAACGTACCTCGCCTCGTTGTGTTCTTGAACAAGTGCGATATGGTTGAGGACGAGGAAATGCTCGAGCTCGTAGAAATGGAAATGCGCGAACTGCTTGATCAGTACGACTATGATGGCGAGCACACTCCTATCATCCGCGGTTCTGCTCTTGGTGCACTTAACGGTGTTCCAAAGTGGGAGGAAAAGGTTCTCGAACTGATGAAGGCTGTTGACGAGTGGATTCCACTGCCTCCGCGTGACACCGACAAGCCTTTCTTGATGCCTGTTGAGGACGTGTTCTCAATCACTGGCCGTGGCACTGTTGCAACTGGCCGTATCGAGACTGGCCGCGTTAAGGTTGGCGACGAGGTTGAGCTGCTTGGCCTTGGTGAGGACAAGAAGTCGGTTGTTACCGGCGTTGAGATGTTCCGCAAGATTCTTGACGAGGGTGAAGCTGGCGACAACGTAGGTCTGCTGCTCCGCGGTATCGACAAGAAGGAAATCAAGCGCGGTATGGTGCTCTGCCATCCGGGTCAGATTAAGCCCTACAAGAAGTTCAAGGCTCAGATTTATGTGCTGAAGAAGGAAGAGGGTGGCCGACACACTCCGTTCGGCAACAAGTACCGTCCTCAGTTCTACCTCCGTACCATGGACTGCACGGGTGAAATCACCCTGCCCGAGGGCGTTGAGATGGTAATGCCTGGCGACAACGTGACTATCACTGTTGAACTTATCTACGCCGTGGCCCTGAACGTAGGTCTGCGCTTCGCTATCCGCGAGGGTGGCCGCACGGTAGGTGCCGGACAGATTACCGAGATCATTGACGATTAATCACTTCGAATTAGCGATTACAGCTATATGGGGTTCCCGCTGGGCAACTGACGGGAACCTATTTTACGGGATTAGCTCAGTTGGTAGAGCACTGGTCTCCAAAACCAGGTGTCGGGAGTTCGAGCCTCTCATCCCGTGCAAAAAAGAAAAAACGTCATGTTTAAGAGATTCATAAACTATTGTAAAGCATGCTACGACGAACTTGCGCATAAGACTACTTGGCCAAGCCGTTCAGAGCTTACACATAGCGCAGTGGTTGTTTTATCTGCTTCCCTAGTCATTGCGCTCATGGTGTGGGTCATGGATGTGGTTTTCAAGTTTGTCATGAGTTCTATATATCCAAATTAATCATCTTATCTGATTTTATCCATCATGTCTGAGACTGGAATGAAATGGTATGTCCTGCGTGCCGTCAGTGGGAAGGAGGCAAAGGTTAAGGAGTATCTTGAGGCAGCTATCAAGCACGACGCCACATTGTCGTCTCATGTGGGGCAGGTATTGCTCCCCACGGAGAAGTATGCAATGCTGCGCAACGGCAAGCGTGTCATCAAGGAGAAACTCTTCCTCCCCGGCTATGTGCTCGTTGAGGCTAACCTTCAGGGCGAGGTGGCTCACACCTTGCGCTTCATGCCTAATGTCTTGGGCTTCCTTGGTGGTTTGGATAACCCGACTCCGTTGAGACAGGCTGACGTGAACCGCATCCTTGGAAATGCCGAGGAGACTGCCATCGAGAATGTTGAGATGAACATTCCGTATAGCGTCGACGAGACAGTAAAAGTGACGGAAGGGCCTTTCAGTGGCTTCAGCGGCATCATCGAGGAGGTGAACGCCGAGAAGCGCAAACTGAAGGTCATGGTCAAGATCTTCGGGCGTAAAACCCCGCTGGAGCTTGGTTTTATGCAAGTCGAGAAAGAATAAGGCGTATATTGTTACGGTACGCTGAGTTCTTTATAAGCGGGCATGGCGGGATGCTCCGCCGTGCTTACAACCAACCAATTAATCATCATTAGAAATGGCTAAAGAAGTTGCTGGATTAATCAAATTGCAGATTAAAGGTGGCGCTGCGAATCCCTCACCTCCAGTGGGACCGGCTCTCGGTTCCAAGGGAATCAACATCATGGGATTCTGCAAGGAGTTCAACGCCAGGACCCAGGATAAGGCAGGCAAGATTCTCCCTGTCGTTATCACCTACTACACTGACAAGTCATTCAGTTTCATCATCAAGACTCCGCCAGCTGCCGTTCAACTCAAGGAGGCTGCCAAGGTTAAGTCTGGTTCTGCCCAGCCTAACCGCAAGAAGGTGGCCAGCGTGACGTGGGAGCAGGTTAGGGCCATTGCTGAGGACAAGATGAACGACTTGAACTGCTTTACGGTAGAGGCTGCCATGAAGCTCGTGGCCGGAACGGCCCGCAGCATGGGCATCTCCGTTGAAGGGGACTTCCCTGGTAAATAACTTATAACTTCAATTAGGACAATGAGTAAACTGACAAAAAATCAAAAGTTGGTCGCCGACAAGGTTGAAGCAGGGAAGGTGTATTCTTTGAAAGAAGCCGCAGAGCTTGTAAAGGAAATTACCACCACCAAGTTTGATGCGTCGTTCGACATCGACATCCGCTTGGGCGTGGATCCCCGCAAGGCCAACCAGATGGTTCGTGGCGTCGTGACGCTGCCGAACGGTACTGGTAAGTCTGTGCGCGTGCTTTGCCTCTGCACTCCCGATGCTGAAGCCGCTGCCAAGGAAGCCGGAGCCGACTATGTTGGCCTCGATGAATATATCGAGAAGATAAAGGGCGGATGGACTGACGTTGACGTCATCATCACCATGCCGTCCTGCATGGGCAAGATCGGCCCCCTGGGCCGTGTGCTCGGTCCGCGCGGCTTGATGCCTAACCCCAAGAGTGGCACTGTGACCATGGACGTGGCCAAGGCCGTGAAGGAGGTTAAGGCCGGTAAGATTGACTTCAAGGTCGACAAGGCTGGCATCGTTCACGCTTCCATCGGCAAGGTGTCTTTCCCCTCCGACAAGCTCTACGAGAACGCCAAGGAGTTCGTGCAGACCATAATCAAGCTGAAGCCTTCTGCTGCTAAGGGTACGTATATCAAGAGTATCTTTGTATCGAGCACTATGAGTAAGGGTATCAAGGTTGATCCTAAATCAGTTGAATAACTCGTAAAAAGTTTAGTGAAATGAAAAAGGAAGCAAAAGATACTATTATCGTAGAACTTGGTGAGAAACTCAAGGCGTATCCGCATTTTTACCTCGTTGACACAGCAGGCCTGAACGCTGAGAAGACCAGCGAGCTGCGCCGCAAGTGCTTCAAGAGCGAGATAAAGATGGTGGTGGTGAAGAACACGCTTCTCCACAAGGCTTTCGAGGCTTCTGACGTTGACTTTGAGCCGCTTTACGGCTGCCTTAAGGGCAACACTGCTGTGCTGTTCACCAATACGGCGAACCTTCCGGCAAAGCTGCTCAAGGAATATACCAAGGAGGGTGTGCCTTCGCTCAAGGGTGCTTACGCAGAGGAAAGCTGCTTCGTAGGTGCTGACAAGCTTGAGGAGCTGGCATCTCTCAAGAGCAAGAACGAGCTTATCGCCGAGGTTGTGGCCTTGCTGCAGTCTCCTGCAAAGAATGTCGTTTCGGCTCTGCAATCAGGCGCAAACACCATCCACGGTGTGCTGAAGACTTTAGGCGAGCGTCCTGAATAACAAACAAAGTCGCCCAATTAACATTAAAAAACAATAAAATTTAGAATAAAATGGCAGATATCAAAGCTATTGCTGAAGAGTTGGTAAATCTCACAGTAAAGGAAGTTAACGAGTTGGCAACTGTCCTGAAGGACGAGTATGGAATCGAGCCCGCCGCTGCAGCTGTTGCTGTTGCCGCTGGCCCCGTAGCAGGTGGTGCTGCTGAGGCAGCTGAGGAGAAGTCTTCCTTCGACGTAGTGCTGAAGGAAGTAGGTGCCGCCAAGCTGCAGGTTGTAAAGGCCGTTAAGGAGGCTTGCGGCCTTGGCCTGAAGGAGGCTAAGGACCTCGTGGACGGTGCTCCCTCTACCCTGAAGGAAGGTCTTTCCAAGGAAGAGGCCGAGAACCTGAAGAAGACCATCGAGGCAGCCGGCGCTGTTATCGAGCTTAAGTAATTTAGGTTACTACGATAATTTATGGTTAAGAATCTCTAAGTAGGAGATTCTTAACCTTTTGTGTCTTATTCAAGACAAAACCTGACCAACAGGATGTGTCAGTCCATTCAAGTTTAATAATCATTTATGGCTTCAAATTTAGTAGACAACAGAATCAACTTTGGCAGCGTTAAGAATCCGATGCCGTTTCCGGATTTCCTCGACGTGCAATTAAAGTCGTTCAAGGACTTCCTGCAGTTGGACACTCCGCCTGAGGAACGCAAGAATGACGGTCTGTATAAGGTGTTCTCAGAGAACTTCCCTATCACCGATACCCGCAACAATTTCGTTCTTGAGTTCCTGGATTACTATATTGACCCGCCCCGCTACACTATTGATGAGTGCCTGGAGCGCGGCCTGACGTATAGTGTACCCTTGAAGGCTAAGCTGAAACTGTATTGCACCGACCCGGACCACGAGGACTTCGGCACTGTGATCCAGGACGTGTTCCTCGGCCCGATTCCTTACATGACTGACAGCGGCACGTTCGTCATCAACGGGGCTGAGCGCGTGGTTGTCTCGCAGCTGCACCGCTCTCCCGGTGTGTTCTTCGGGCAGAGCGTGCACGCCAACGGCACTCTGCTCTATTCGGCCCGCATCATTCCTTTCAAGGGGTCGTGGATAGAGTTTGCCACCGACATCAACAACGTGATGTATGCCTACATCGACCGCAAGAAGAAGTTGCCTGTTACTACTCTGCTCCGAGCCATCGGCTTTGAGACTGACAAGGACATCCTGCAAATATTTGACTTGGCTGAGGAAATCAAGGTCAACAAGGCGAGCCTGAAGAAAGCCATAGGCTCGAAACTTGCTGCCCGCGTGCTTAAGAGCTGGAACGAGGACTTTGTGGACGAGGACACCGGCGAGGTGGTGTCGATTGAGCGCAACGAGGTAATCATGGAGCGCGAGACCGAAATCACCGAGGACAACATGAAGGAAATACTCGAGAGCGGCGCGCAAACCATACTTATCCACAAGGACGAGTCGGTGGCGCAGGACTATTCCATCATCTTCAACACCCTGCAGAAAGACCCCAGCAACTCCGAGAAGGAGGCCGTGCTTTACATCTACCGGCAGCTGCGCAACGCCGACCCTGCTGATGATGCGAGCGCACGCGAGGTGATACAGAACTTGTTCTTCTCCGACAAGCGCTATGACCTTGGCGACGTTGGCCGCTACCGCATCAACCGCAAGCTCGGCCTTGACACCGACATGAGCGTGCGCGTGCTTACAAAGGAGGACATAATCGAAATCATCAAGTACCTCATACAGCTGATAAACTCCAAGGCCACTGTTGATGACATCGACCACTTGTCGAACCGCCGTGTGCGCACCGTGGGCGAACAGCTCAGCAACCAGTTCTCCATAGGGTTGGCGCGCATGAGTCGGACCATCCGTGAGCGCATGAACGTGCGCGACAACGAGGTGTTTACGCCTACCGACCTCATAAACGCCAAGACCATATCGAGCGTCATCAACTCGTTCTTCGGGACCAACCCCCTGTCGCAGTTCATGGACCAGACCAACCCGCTGGCAGAGGTAACCCACAAGCGCCGCCTCTCGGCTCTCGGCCCCGGCGGTCTGTCGCGTGAGCGTGCCGGATTCGAGGTGCGTGACGTCCATTATACACACTATGGCCGCCTGTGCCCTATCGAAAGCCCGGAAGGACCAAACATCGGCTTGATATCATCGCTCTGCGTATATGCAAAGATAAATGAGCTTGGCTTCATCGAGACTCCCTACCGCAAGGTGGTGAACGGCGTGGCCGACCTCGACAACGACCACGTGGTGTACCTTACCGCAGAGGAGGAGGAGAACCACATCATCGGCCAGGGCAACGCCCCGCTCAACGATGACGGAACGTTCATCCGCGACGTGGTGAAGTGCCGTCAGGATGCCGACTTCCCCGTGGTGCCGCCAGAGCAGGTAGACCTCATGGATGTGTCGCCGCAGCAGATTGCCTCGATTGCTGCTTCGCTCATCCCATTCCTCGAGCACGACGACGCCCACCGTGCGCTCATGGGCTCTAACATGATGCGCCAGGCCGTGCCGTTGCTCCACAACGAAGCCCCCATCGTAGGCACAGGCATAGAGAAGCAGGTGTGCGAGGACTCGCGCACCATGATCATGGCCGAGGGCGATGGCGTGGTTGAGTATGTTGACGCAACAATGATCCGCATACTCTATGACCGCACCGAGGACGAGGAGTTCGTTAGCTTCGAGCCTGCGCTGAAGGAATACCGCATACCCAAGTTCCGCCGCACTAACCAGAACATGACCATCGACCTAAGGCCGATTTGCGACAAGGGGCAGCGCGTGAAGAAGGGCGACATACTCACTGAGGGCTATGCCACCGAGAACGGCGAGCTTGCCCTCGGGCGCAACCTCCTCGTGGCATACATGCCATGGAAGGGTTACAACTATGAGGATGCCATCGTGCTCAACGAGCGCATAGTGCGTGAGGACATACTCACGTCTGTACACGTGGACGAGTATTCGCTCGACGTGCGTGAGACGAAGCGCGGCGTGGAGGAGTTCACCAGCGACATCCCCAACGTGAGTGAGGAGGCCACCAAGGATCTCGACGACAACGGAATCATCCGTGTCGGGGCGCGTGTGGAGCCGGGCGACATCCTCATAGGAAAGATTTCGCCCAAGGGCGAGAGCGACCCCTCGCCCGAGGAAAAACTGCTCCGTGCCATCTTCGGAGACAAGGCCGGCGACGTGAAGGACTCTTCGCTCAAGGCCAACCCGTCGCTCACCGGCGTGGTGATAGACAAGAAACTGTTTGCCCGTGCCATCAAGACGCGCCAGACCAAGCAGCAGGACAAGGTGCTATTGGCCAAGATTGACGAGGAGTATGAGGCAAAGGTGGACGACCTCAAGGACATCCTTGTCGACAAGTTGCTCACGCTCACCGACGGCAAGACCTCGCAAGGTGTGAAGGACTATACCGGCGCCGAGATCATAACAAAGGGCAGCAAGTTCACCATGGCCGCCTTGAAGAACCTTGAGTATGGCGACATACAGATAAGCAACTGGACCGACGATGAGCACAACAACGAGCTTATAGCCAAGCTCATCATCAACTTCATGAAGAAGTACAAGCTGCTCGATGCAGAGATGAAGCGCAAGAAGTTTGCCATCACCATCGGCGACGAGCTGCCCTCGGGCATACTCCAGATGGCTAAGGTTTACGTTGCGAAGAAGCGCAAGATTGGCGTTGGCGACAAGCTCGCCGGACGCCACGGAAACAAGGGCATCGTGTCTAAGGTGGTGCGCCAGGAGGATATGCCGTTCCTCGAGGACGGACGCCCAGTAGACCTCGTGCTCAACCCGCTCGGTGTGCCTTCGCGCATGAACCTCGGCCAGATATTCGAGGCCATCCTCGGCGCGGCCGGCAAGAAGCTCGGCGTGAAGTTCGCAACCCCGATCTTCGATGGCGCCAAGCTCGACGACCTTGCCGAGTGGACCGACAAGGCCGGCCTGCCCCACCTCTGCTCAACCCACCTCTACGACGGCGAGACCGGCGAGCAGTTCGACCAGCCGGCAACGGTAGGCATAACATACTTCCTCAAGCTCGGCCATATGGTGGAAGACAAGATGCACGCTCGTTCCATCGGCCCGTACTCGCTCATCACGCAGCAGCCGCTCGGTGGTAAGGCGCAGTTTGGTGGACAGCGTTTCGGAGAGATGGAGGTATGGGCCCTCGAGGCGTTCGGCGCAAGCCACGTGCTCCAGGAAATCCTCACCATCAAGTCCGACGATGTGGTTGGCCGAAGCAAGGCATACGAAGCCATCGTCAAGGGTGAGCCAATGCCCACGCCGGGCATCCCCGAGTCGCTCAATGTGCTGTTGCACGAGCTGAAGGGTCTCGGACTCAGCGTGAAGCTCGATTAACAAAGTAACTCTTTGCATAACAACATATCAATAAGTAAATATGGCTTTCAAGAAAGATTCAAAGATAAAGAGTAATTTCACCAAGATAACCATCGGACTGGCTTCGCCCGAGGAAATTCTGGAAAGTTCCTTTGGCGAGGTTACCAAGCCCGAGACCATCAATTACCGCACATACAAGCCCGAGCGCGACGGCTTGTTCTGCGAGCGCATCTTCGGCCCTACCAAGGATTACGAGTGCGCCTGCGGCAAGTATAAGCGCATACGTTACAAGGGCATTGTGTGCGACCGCTGCGGTGTGGAGGTGACAGAGAAGAAGGTGCGCCGCGAGCGCAGCGGCCACATCGAGCTTGTAGTTCCCGTGGCCCACATCTGGTACTTCCGCTCGCTGCCCAACAAGATAGGCTACCTGCTCGGCCTGCCAACCAAGAAGCTCGATGCCATTATCTATTACGAGCGTTATGTGGTGATACAGCCCGGCGTGATGGAGGGCAAGAAGGATGCCGAGGGCAACGCCATGGTTGGCTCCAGCAAGTTCGACCTGTTGTCTGAGGAGGAGTACAACGACATTCTCGACAACTACGTTTCGCCCGAGAACGAGTATCTTGACGACAGCGACCCCAACAAGTTCATAGCCAAGATGGGTGCAGAGGCCGTATATGACCTGCTGACCCGCCTCGACCTCGACTCGCTTTCCTACGAGCTGCGCGACCGCGCCAACAGCGACTCGTCTGTGCAGCGCAAGAACGAGGCTCTGAAGCGCCTTCAGGTGGTAGAGGCATTCCGTGGAAGCAAGGACATCAACAAGCCCGAGTGGATGATAATGAAGATAATACCTGTCATCCCGCCCGAGCTTCGCCCGCTTGTGCCGCTCGATGGCGGGCGCTTCGCCACGTCCGACCTCAACGACCTCTACCGCCGTGTCATCATCCGCAACAACCGCTTGAAGAGGCTCATCGAGATTAAGGCTCCCGAGGTTATCCTCCGCAACGAGAAGCGCATGCTTCAGGAAGCTGTCGACAGCCTCTTCGACAACTCGCGCAAGAGCAGCGCGGTGAAGAGCGACAGCAACCGCCCGCTGAAGTCTTTGTCCGACTCGCTCAAGGGCAAGCAGGGCCGCTTCCGCCAGAACCTCCTCGGTAAGCGCGTTGACTACTCGGCACGTTCGGTCATCGTTGTGGGGCCGGAGCTTAAGATGGGCGAGTGCGGCCTGCCCAAGCTCATGGCCGCCGAGCTTTACAAGCCGTTCATCATCCGCAAGCTCATTGAGCGCGGCATTGTCAAGACCGTCAAGAGCGCAAAGAAGATTGTCGACCGCCGCGAGCCAGTCATCTGGGATATCCTTGAGAACGTGATGAAGGGCCATCCCGTGCTGCTCAACCGTGCGCCTACGCTCCACCGCCTCGGCATCCAGGCCTTCCAGCCCAAGCTTATCGAGGGCAAGGCCATACAGCTCCACCCGTTGGCTTGTACGGCGTTCAACGCCGACTTCGACGGCGACCAGATGGCCGTACACCTCCCGCTGAGCAACGAGGCCATACTTGAGGCGCAGATACTAATGCTCCAGAGCCACAACATACTCAACCCCGCCAACGGCGCGCCTATCACTGTGCCGTCGCAGGACATGGTGCTCGGCCTTTATTACATCACCAAGATACGCCCGGGCGCCAAGGGCGAAGGCCTTACGTTCTACGGGCCCGAGGAGGCCATCATTGCCCACAATGAAGGCAAGTGCGACCTCCACGCCCAGGTGAAGGTGGTCGTTAAGGACCTCGACGAGAATGGCAAGCTCGTAGACAAGATGGTGGAGACCTCCGTGGGCCGCGTCATCGTCAACGGCATCATTCCAGAGCAGGTGGGCTATGTGAACAAGATCATTTCAAAGAAGAGCTTGCGCGACATCATCGCCGACGTAATCAAGACCGTGGGCTTTGCAGAGGCTTGCGAGTTCCTCGACGGAATCAAGAACCTCGGTTACCGCATGGCCTACCTCGCCGGCCTTTCGTTCAACCTCGACGACATCATCATACCGCCAGAAAAGGCCGCCCTCGTGGAGAAAGGCAACGAGGAAGTGCGCCAGATCACCGAGAACTACAACATGGGATTCATCACCGACACCGAGCGTTACAACCAGGTAATCGATACCTGGACGCACATCAACAACGACCTCGGCAACGTGCTCATGAAAGAGATGACCGAGGCCGACCAAGGCTTCAACGCCGTGTTCATGATGCTCGACTCGGGCGCCCGTGGATCTAAGGACCAGATTCGCCAGCTCTCAGGTATGCGCGGACTTATGGCCAAGCCCCAGAAAGCCGGCGCCGAGGGTGCGCAGATCATCGAGAACCCTATCCTTTCCAACTTCAAGGAGGGCATGTCGGTGCTTGAGTACTTCATCTCCACCCACGGTGCGCGCAAGGGTCTTGCCGACACCGCCATGAAGACTGCCGACGCCGGATACCTCACGCGCCGTCTCGTTGACGTGTCGCACGATGTCATCATCACCGAGGAGGACTGCGGAACTCTCCGCGGCCTCGTATGCACCGCCCTGAAGAACGGCGACGAGGTCATCTCCACGCTCTATGAGCGCATCCTTGGCCGCGTCTCTGTGCACGACATAATCCACCCCACCACGGGCGAGCTCATCGTTGCCGCCGGTGAGGAGATAACCGAGCCTATAGCCCAGGCCATAGAGGACTCGCCCATCGAGAGCGTTGAGATTCGTTCAGTGCTCACCTGCGAGAGCAAGCACGGCGTCTGCATGAAGTGCTACGGACGCAACCTTGCCACGCAGCGCATGGTGCAGAAGGGCGAGGCCGTGGGCGTCATAGCCGCCCAGGCCATCGGCGAGCCTGGCACGCAGCTCACGCTCCGTACGTTCCACGCCGGTGGTGTGGCTGCCAACGCCGCCGCCAACGCCGCCATCTTTGCCAAGAACGACAGCAAGCTGGAGTTCGAGGAGCTGCGCACGGTGCCGTTCGATGAGGACGGCCGCAAGTGCGAGATGGTTGTCAGCCGCCTTGGCGAGGTGCGCTTCGTTGATTCCAACACCAAGATTGTGCTCTCCACGATGAACGTGCCTTACGGTTCTACGCTCTACCACAAGCAGGGCGACGTGGTGGCTAAGGGCGAGAAGATAGCCCAGTGGGACCCGTTCAACGCAGTCATCGTAACCGAATACGCCGGTACGCTTAAGTTCAACGACGTCATCGAGGGCGTCACCTACCGTGCAGAGACCGACGAGACCACCGGCCTCACCGAGAAGATCATCACCGAGTCAAAGGACAAGTCGAAGGTTCCCACCTGCGACATCATCGACGCCTCGGGCGAGAAGGTTGGCACCTACAACTTCCCCGTGGGTGGCCACGTGGTGGTAGAGGACGGCCAGACCGTAAAGACCGGCGAGACGCTTGTCAAGATTCCGCGCGCCGTGGGCAAGGCTGGCGACATCACCGGTGGTCTGCCCCGCGTCACCGAGCTGTTCGAGGCCCGCAACCCGTCAAACCCCGCCGTTGTCAGCGAGATTGACGGCGAGGTGACCATGGGCAAGGTGAAGCGCGGCAACCGCGAGATAATCGTCACCTCAAAGACTGGCGAGCAGCGCAAGTACCTCGTTTCGCTCTCCAAGCAGATACTGGTGCAGGAGCACGACGCCGTGCGCGCCGGCACACCGCTTTCCGATGGCGTTGTCACCCCGGCCGACATCCTGGCCATAAAGGGTCCCACGGCTGTGCAGGAGTACATCGTCAACGAGGTGCAGGACGTTTACCGCCTGCAGGGCGTTAAGATAAACGACAAGCACTTCGAGATAATCGTCCGCCAGATGATGCGCAAGGTGCAGATCAACGACCCGGGTGACACCTCGTTCCTTGAGCAGGAGATTGTAGACAAGCTCGACTTCGCCGAGGAGAACGACCGCATCTGGGGCAAGAAGGTGGTTACCGACGCTGGCGACAGCGAGAACCTGCAGAAGGGCCAGATAGTGACCGTGCGCAAGCTGCGCGACGAGAACTCAACGCTCAAGCGCCGCGACCTCAGGCTCGTGCAGGTGCGCGATGCCGTTCCGGCCACGTCTACCCAGATCCTCCAGGGCATAACCCGCGCCGCCTTGCAGACCAAGAGCTTCATGTCGGCGGCGTCGTTCCAGGAAACCACCAAGGTGCTCAACGAGGCTGCCATCCGCGGCAAGGTTGATTACCTTGAGGGAATGAAGGAGAACGTCATCTGCGGCCACCTCATCCCCGCAGGCACCGGCCTGCGCGAGTTCGACAAGCTCATCGTAGGCTCCAAGGAGGAGTACGACCGCATGCAGGCCAACCGCAAGAACGTGCTCGACTTCGCTGAGGAGGACGGCGCAGCCGCTCCCGCCGCGGAGTCTGAGGCTCCCGCCGAGGCTGCGGTGACCGAGCAGCAGGCATAGACATTTTTATGCAAGACTGACAAAAAGCTGCGTGGTGACGATCCACGCGGCTTTTTTTTGTGTTAAAGAAGGGCAATAAAGAAAATGTTTTATTCAATATTCTTTTTGCTTGCTGAATTTTTTTTCCGTATCTTCGCCCAAAATAAGCTGCGCTCGGGAAATTGTGATCAAGCTCACTTCCCACTCGCTTGCATTATTTTTGCGAAAAGAGCTTGAAACTTTAAACAATCATAAATAGAAGGAGAATGAAAAAAAGTAAGAGTATTTGTTGCGGCTATAGTAGCTGCGTGTGGTTTGATGGGTTATGTTGGATATGAAAAATATTCAAGAGTGTCCGAGAGATTGGTTTGCTTCTTGCTAATGTGGAAGCACTGACGCAGGGTGAGTTCAAGACGACGTATAGTAGTATGCATCTTCCATGTTATGATGTAATAATGGTAAACGGTGAGCTGACCACGATTGAAAACGGTAAGCATAGTGCTACTTGTTGGGAGAACCCTAATTCGTCTTCCACTACTTGTCATTCACATTCTTGTTCTTATTGTAGTTCAGAATAAGGCCGATGGATGTGGTCTTCTTTTTGTTTGGCAAATGGTTTCGGCGACCTTTTGCCAAGCAAATTTAAATATCAATATATTTCATAAATTGTTTGTCAATGAAATTACGTCAACTGTTTTTCCTCGTGTTGTTGCCATTGCTTTGTGGTTGTGCCGGTCAATCGGCCATTGCTGATATGGGCGAGCGTATCTCTATTCAGAGTGCGTCAGTGGATAGTGCTGTTGACAGTCGCACTTTCCTTGTTTCCATAGACTCGTTGTTGTTGATGCCCGATAGCGGAAGCTATGTATCGTCAGTACAGGATGTTTGTGTTTCCGACTCAAACGTGATAGTGTTGGATGTGGCCAAGACCGTGTTTGTTTTTGCCCTTGGCGATGGCAGGCAGGTGGCCAAGCTTGAGAAAGTAGGCCGTGGCAGGGGTGAGTATATCGACCCCAAGGCTATATGTATCCGTGGTGACACTCTGTATGTATTAGATTTTCGACAAAAAAGGTGCAGAAATATGATGCCTCCATGGCCGCTTTAGGCGAAGTCCGCTTGAAATTTCCTGCATTGGACTTTGCTGTCGTTCCGGGTGGATTCTTGTTTTATAACATGAATGCAGACGATAATCTTGGGCAGGTGGTTTATACAGATAATGACGGAAAGGTCATTGGCAGCTTCTTGCTGCGGTCCGAGCCTCTTGACATGATGCTCACAGACAAAGTGTTTGCAGACGACGGTTATGGCAATGTGTATTTCGTCGGGCCAAATACGAACACGATATATCAGTGGGATGACGGTGCGCTTGATCCCGCTTTTACGATAGGGTCGGGCGATGGCAGTGCAAGTGCTTCCTCTGCTGATGGCGGTTTGCGGTCGCGGCTTTCGTTTGTGTTCCATAAATATGTCTTGACGCAGTTCTTGTCGGGGCGCTATCTGTTGAACAATATATTTGACAGGCAGGCCCGGTCGTCTCGGGCAGGCATGGTAAAGACCGGTACCCGCTTTCCTTTCATGCCGCAATGTCAAGGCAAGGACAAGCTGTTCTGTGTTTGCCATCCTTTTGACATTGGCACCAACCGCGAAAGTCGTGAACTGTTCTTGGTGACTTACTCATTGCGGTGACCGAGCCGCAGGAGGCATAACCCTTGTAAAAAATGTTTTGGATATAAAAGCCGCGCGGCCCGATGGGGTGCCGCGCACTGCGAAAAGGGCCGTTTCGCCTTGCCAAACGGCCCGTTTTGGCCTCCCGAACGGCCCGTTTGGCAAGGCCAAACGGGCCTTTTTCTCAACTCGCTGTGCGCCAGCGGGTTGCGCCTGGCTGCACGTTGCGGCGGTGTTAAGTTAAAATTAAGAATTGTTTTGATTGCCCGAGGCGGAAAAATGTGCTTGATGCAGGCTGGGCGTAGGCCGGATGTTTGCAAAAGCATGCCCGAATCATTGCCTTTGCGCTTGCCAGACCGTGGCTGGGCCAATGGTGGTAGGCGGCAGCGTGGCGTTCTGCAAGGCAGGGCAGGCCTGCCGGGCTGTTCCGCCTCCATGGGCGCACAAGGCAGCCGTGGGCAGGGCGCAAGGGCTGCAAAAAACATTGCCGACTGCAAAAATATTCACGAAACATTTGGCGGTTTGCATGGATATGTGTACATTTGCACCCGAATTCGCATAAACATACATAGGCATGAAAGCAAAGAACGACAGGCTGGAGACGCTGAGGATGATCATATCGAGCCGCGAGATGGGCAACCAGGAGGAGCTGCTCGCCGCCCTGCGCGAGGAGGGCTTCGTGGTTACGCAGGCCACGCTGAGCCGCGACCTCAAGCAGCTCAAGGTGGCCAAGGCGGCCACGATGCGCGGCAACTACGTCTACGTGCTGCCCAACGTCACCATGTACAAGCGCGTGAGCACCCCGGCGCAGATAAAGGAGATGATGCAGGTGCCGGGGTTCCTCTCGATTCACTTCTCGGGCAACATGGGCGTAATCAAGACGCGCCCCGGCTATGCCAGCAGCATCGCCTACAACATCGACGCGAGCAACATACCCTACATCCTCGGCACCATTGCCGGCGACGACACGATATTCATCGTGGTAAGGGAGGGCGTACACCAGAAGGACGTGGTGGGGGCGCTCAGCTCGGTGATGCCCGAGATGGCCAAGGCCAACATCTGAGGTGCGCCGGCGCCTCTGCCGGCACCTTGCCGCCCGCGCCGGGCATTGCCGGCGGTGGAATGGGGCGCCGCGCAAGGCCTGGCTGACAACAAACACAGCAACTTTACCTACAGAATGGAAATGGAAGAGATTGAAGTAATGGTGGCCGACGCCACCCATGAGCGCTACATTGACACCATCCTCGAGACGATGGCCGCCGCCGCCAAGGTGCGCGGCACGGGCATAGCACGCCGCTCCCACGAGTACGTGGCCACCAAGATGAATGAGGGCAAGGCCGTCATAGCCCTTTGCGGCGACCGCTTTGCGGGCTTCAGCTACATCGAGACGTGGGGCAACAAGCAGTACGTCACCACCTCGGGCCTCATCGTGGCGCCCGAGTACCGCAACCTCGGGGTGGCCAAGCGCATCAAGGATCTTACGTTCTCGCTGGCGCGCACACGCTGGCCCAAGGCCAAGATCTTCAGCCTTACGAGCGGCGCGGCGGTGATGAAGATGAACACGCAGCTGGGCTACGTGCCGGTGACCTTTGCCGACCTTACCGACGACGAGGCCTTCTGGCGCGGCTGCGAGGGCTGCGTAAACGTGGACGTGCTCAAGCGCACGGGCCGCCGCTACTGCATCTGCACAGGCATGCTCTACGACCCGGCGCTCCACCAGGGCGAGAAACCGCCCATCGAGATAAAAAGCTAAGCATCAAGAACCAAGAAAAAGAACCCCTAAAAACTACAAGATATGGCAAAGAAGAAAGTGGTGGTGGCCTTTTCAGGCGGACTGGACACCTCTTACACAGTGATGAAGCTGGCCAAGGACGGCTGCGAAGTCTACGCCGCCTGCGCCAACACGGGCGGGTTCAGCCCCGAGCAGCTCAAGAAGAACGAAGAGAACGCCTACAAACTGGGCGCGGCGAAGTATGTAACGCTCGACGTCACCCACGAGTACTACGAGCGCTCGCTCAAGTACATGGTCTTCGGCAACGTGCTCCGCAACAACTGCTACCCTATCTCCGTTAGCTCCGAGCGCATATTCCAGGCCATGGCCATCGCCCGCTACGCCAACGAGATAGGCGCCGACGCCATTGCCCACGGCTCCACCGGGGCCGGCAACGACCAGATACGCTTCGACATGACCTTCCTCGTCATGGCCCCGGGGGTGGAGATAATCACCCTTACGCGCGACAAGGCACTCTCGCGCAAGGAGGAGGTTGACTTCCTCAACGCCAACGGCTTCAACGCCGACTTCGCCAAGCTTAAGTATTCTTACAACGTGGGCATCTGGGGAACGAGCATCTGCGGCGGCGAGCTGCTCGACCCAACGCAGGGCCTGCCCGAGGAAGCCTACCTAAAGCACGCCACCAAGAGCGGCGAGGAGGAGCTGCGCATAACCTTCTGCAAGGGCGAGATAGTGGCCGTTAACGGCGAGGAGTTTGCCGACAAGGTGGCCGCCATACAGCGCATCGAGGAGATAGGCGCCGCCTACGCCATAGGCCGCGACTGCAACGTGGGCGACACCATCATAGGCATAAAGGGCCGCGTGGGCTTCGAGGCAGCCGCCCCCAAGCTCATCATCGAGGCCCACAGGCTGCTGGAGAAGTCTACGCTGAGCAAGTGGCAGCAGTATTGGAAGGACCAGGTGGCCAACTGGTACGGCATGTTCCTGCACGAAAGCCAGTACCTTGAGCCTGTCATGGCCGACATGGAGGCCATGCTCACCTCGTCGCAGCGCAACGTAAACGGCACCGCCATCCTGAAGCTGCGCCCCTACGGCTTCGAGACCGTGGGCGTGGATTCGCCCGACGACCTCACCAAGTCGAAGCTCGGCGAGTACGGCGAGATGCAGCACGGCTGGACAGCCGACGAGGCCAAGGGCTTCATCAAGGTGCTGAGCACGCCGCTGCGGGTGTACTACGGCATACACAAGGGCGAAAGGCACTGAGCCATGTACAATGGGAAACGGCTCACACTGTCGGATGACAGGATGCTATGTGGCGTCTGCGGGGGCTTGGCCGAGTATTTCGGGCTCGACCCAACGCTCGTGCGCATAGCCTACGTGCTGCTCACCGTGTTCACCGCTTTCAGCGGAACAATCGTTTACATCATCCTTTACTGGATAATACCAAGCAAGTATAAGTTATGATAAGAGTTGGGATATTGGGCGCAGCCGGGTATACCGGAGGCGAGCTAATAAGGGTTTTGCTGGGCCACCCGGAGGCGGAGATTGTGTTTGCCAACAGCGAGAGCAACGCCGGCAACGCCGTGGCCGACGTGCATGGCGGCCTCTTGGGCGACACGGAGCTGCGCTTCACCGGCGCCATGCCCTTCGATGAGGTCGACGTGGTGTTCTTCTGCTTCGGCCACGGCAAGAGCCAGGCTTTCCTCAGCGAGCACAGCGTGCCCGCCGGGGTGAGGGTAATCGACCTCGCGCAAGACTTCCGCCTGGCCGCGCCGGGCAACGACTTCGTTTACGGCCTGCCCGAAATCCACCGCAGCCAGGTAGCCACGGCCACGCACGTGGCCAACCCCGGGTGCTTCGCCACGTGCATACAGCTCGCCCTGCTGCCCGCAGCAAGGATGGGGCTGCTCACGGCCGACGTGATGGTGAACGCCATCACGGGGTCCACCGGGGCCGGCCAGAAGCCCGGGGCTACCACGCACTTCTCCTGGAGGGTTGACAACCTGAGCATATACAAGGCTTTCACGCACCAGCACGTGCCGGAAATAAGGCAGAGCCTTGCCGAGGTGCAAGGCTCCGAGGTGGGCGCGATTGACTTCATACCCTACCGGGGCAACTTCGCTCGCGGCATCTTTGCCACCGCCGTGGTGCGCACCACGGCCGCCATCGACGACATAGTGGCGGCCTACAAGGACTTCTACGCGGGCGAGCCTTTCACCCACTATTCCGACCGGCCCGTCGACATGAAGCAGGTGGTGAACACCAACAAGTGCCTCGTGCACTGCGACAAGCATGGCGACAAGCTCCTCGTGACCGCCTGCATCGACAACCTCCTGAAGGGTGCCGTGGGCCAGGCGGTGCAGAACATGAACATAATGTTCGGGCTGGAAGAAACTGCCGGGCTGAGGCTCAAGGCTTCTGCGTTCTAAGAGCGCAGGCCATGGCAAGGCCCGGCAAGGGCATCCCCGCCAACGCTTCCATCGTAGGGGCGCCCACGGGCGGAATGGTTTACATGATGACAAAAGTTTTAATCAGACAGCAATGAAGTTATTTGACGTTTATCCCCTGTTCGACATAAACATCGTAAGGGGCAGCGGCTGCCACGTGTGGGATGCCGACGGCAACGAATACCTCGACCTCTACGGAGGCCACGCCGTGATAAGCATAGGCCACTGCCACCCCCACTACGTGGAGATGATGACCGCCCAGCTGGGCCGCCTGGGCTTTTACAGCAACTCGGTCGTAAACTCCCTGCAGGCCGAGCTGGCCTTGAGGCTGGGCCGGGCCAGCGGCTATGAAGACTACCAGCTGTTCCTCATCAACAGCGGGGCTGAGGCCAACGAGAACGCACTGAAGCTGGCCTCGTTCGCCAACGGGCGCACCCGCGTGCTCTCGGCGCAGAAAGCGTTCCACGGGCGCACGTCGCTGGCTGTCGAGGCTACCGACAACCCCAAGCTCATAGCGCCCATCAACGCCGGAGGCCACGTTACTTACCTGCCGCTGAACGACCTCGCAGCGTGGGAGGCCGAGCTGGCCAAGGGCGACGTGTGCGCCTGCATCATCGAGTGCATACAGGGCGTGGGCGGCATCCGCCTGGCCACGCCGGAGTTTGCCCAGGGGCTGGCCGAGGCCTGCCGCCGCCACGGCGCGGTGCTCATCTGCGACGAGATACAGTGCGGCTACGGGCGCAGCGGGCGCTTCTTCGCCCACCAGTGGCTCGGCATAAGGCCCGACCTCATCACCGTGGCCAAGGGCATAGGCAACGGCTTCCCCATGGGCGCGGTGCTCATCTCGCCCCGGTTCAAGCCTCAGTACGGGCAGCTCGGCACCACCTTCGGCGGCAACCACCTTGCCTGCACAGCCGCACTGGCCGTGCTCGACGTGATGGAGCAGGAGCACCTCGTGGACAACGCCCGCCAGGCCGGCGCCTACCTCATGGACAGCCTGCGCCTGCTGCAGGCCGAATGCCCCCACATCACCGATGTGCGCGGCCGCGGGCTGATGGTGGGCATAGAGCTTGACGTGCCATACAAGGAGGTGCGCAACAGCCTCGTGTACAACGAGCGCGTGTTCACCGGCTGCTCCGGCACCAACACGCTGCGCCTGCTTCCGCCGCTCTGCCTCACCAAGGGCCAGGCCGACGAGTTTGTGCAGAAGTTGCGCAAGTGCCTCGCCGCGCTGTGATTGTAAATCAACATTAAAGCATGCTGACATGAAGAAAATAGCCATTATAGGCGCAGGGGCCATGGGAGGCTCGCTCGCCGAGGGACTGCTGGGCAGCGGACAGTTCGCCCCGAAAGACATAACCGTGGCCGACCCGTCGGCCGGGCGGCTTGAACCACTGGCCGCGCAGGGGGCCACCGTAACCACCGACAACGTGCAGGCCGCCGCCGGGGCCGACGTGGTGATGGTGGTCGTGAAGCCATGGGTGGTGGAAAAGGTGCTCCGCCAGATAGCCCCCGTGCTGGGCGGAGGCAGCCGCATGCTGGTGGTGGTGGCCGCCGGGGTGGGCGGTGCCGACGTGATGGCGTGGGTGGGCGAATGCCCCGGAGGCGCACCCGCCACATTCCTTGCCATACCCAACATAGCCGCCGCAAGGCAGTGCTCCATGACCTTCGTAGTGCCGGTGGCCGCCACAGAGGGGCAGACAGCCGCCGTAAGCTCCGTGTTCGGCGCAGTGGGGCATACCATCGTCACCGAGGAGCGGTTGCTCGCCGCCGGGACCACGCTCGCCTCGTGCGGCATTGCCTACGCCATGCGCTACGTGCGCGCAGCTGCCGAGGGCGGCGTGGAGCTGGGCTTCCGCGCCGATGAGGCCACCGCCATAGTGCTCCAGACGGTGCGTGGGGCCGTGGAGCTGCTACAGGCCGGGGGCGGGCACCCCGAGGCGGCAATCGACAAGGTGACCACGCCGGGCGGGGTGACCATCCGCGGACTGAACGAGATGGAGCACGCGGGCTTCACCAGCGCCGTCATCCGTGGCCTCAAGGCCGGCCTCAAGGCTTGAGCGCGGCCCTGCCGGGGCCGGCAGGCGCTGGTTGCTGCGGCTTTTTTGCGCCATGGCGGGGCTGGCTGCGGCTAAATAATGGGCCAAACGTTTGGCCGTTACGGGAAATATCCTTACCTTTGCAAATGGGTTGGCGGCCACGCCGCCGAGGCTGCCGCAATGGTGGAATTGGTAGACACGAGGGACTTAAAATCCCTTGGCCAGAAATGGCCGTGCGGGTTCGAGTCCCGCTCGCGGCACAGACAAACACCGTAACAACACAGCAAATGAAAATTTCTTAACAGCAATTGCTAAGGCCAAGGCAGCCCGTGATGGGTAGCCTTGGTTTTTTGTTGCCCGCAATCCCCCTGCCTGGCCATGCTGTCGGGGCTGTCGGTGCGCGTCTGGATGTGGAAGCTTCCGTGGCAATCTGCGTGGGAAAACAAAGGAAGGCATATATATAAAAAAAGCACGTGTAACACTCGTGCAAGGCACGAGAACCAAAAAACGGAGAAATGCCGCAAACGCCCGGTTTGGGTTAAAATACATTAACCCTATGTTACGGTTGAGGCTATTTCGTGTCATATAGGTAACTTTGTAAGGCAGAAACCAAAATTAAGCATGATGATTGAAAGACTGACGAGGGCGGCTCTGGGCCGCGTGGCGGCCTGGGCCGTGGCCCTGGGCTGCTGCACCGCAGCCGTGGCCCAGCAGGCGGCAGGCGGCGAGGGCAAGTTCCTGCGCATAGAGAACGACCGCTTCTGGACAGCGGCCGACAGTGTGCCTATATACAGCCAGGGCGGGGGCATCTTCCGCTTTGCCGACCCGGCCACGGGGCAGCAGAGGTATTACTGGTATGGCGTGCGCTACGAGCAGGCGGAGCAGTACAGGCTCGACCCGAGCCTTACGCCCGAGGGCGTGACGTTCCGCTCGGTGACGTGCTACAGCTCCGACGACCTCGTGAACTGGCGCTTTGAGGGCGACGTGCTCACGCGCGACGAGCTGCGCGAGAACGTGGGCAACCGCTCCACGTGGGTGGGCCGCCTGGGCGTGGCCTACGTGAAGGAGCTTGGCAGGTATGCCATGTTCATACAGCACGCGGCCATGTCGTCGGAGAGCGCAGTGCTCATCGCGCTGGCCGATTCGCCCACGGGCCGCTTCAAGTGGCACCGCTGGATAAGCATGTACGGCATGATAGGCACCCACAACACGGGCGACCAGACAGTGTTCACCGACGAGGACACCGGCAAGTCGTACCTGATTTACTCCTATGGCCGTGGCCGCAACCGCATCTACGTATCCGAGATAGGCGTAAAGGACGGCGGCGTGGGCCTGCTCGACTGCCACGAGGTGTACCGGGGTGCCGGGCGCGAGGGCAACTGCATGTTCAAGTTCAGGGGCAAGTACTACATGTGCGCCTCCGACCTCTACGGCTGGGATTCGTCACATGCCTACTGGCTCGTGGCCGACGACATACACGGACCTTACGTACCGAAGGACAGCATGGAGGTGATGGACGGGTGCATGACCGACTATGCGCACGTCACTCAGACGGGATTCTTCGTCACCGTGCGCGGAACGAAGCAGGAAACCGTGGTGTACTGCGGCGACCGCTGGGCCGACTTCGCGGGCAACGGGCTGGGCTACAACCAGTGGTGCCCGCTGTCGTTCAACGGCGACAGGCCTTTCTTCAACTCGCTCAGCGCCTGGGAGCTTAACTCCAAGACTGGCGAGTGGCGGGTGGCCCCGGGCAACAACTACGTGCTCAACGGCAGCTTCGAGGCCGACAGACGCAAGATTCCAAGCCCCGTGAAGCCCCGGCAGGAGTTCCTGCGAGGGTGGACTACGGAGTTCATCAGCGGCACAAAGGTGGTAAACGGCAATCCCGACTCGCTTACGCTCAACTACTTCAACACGCGCGACGACCGCCGCCACGTAACCGGCGAGAAGAGCCTGAACATCACAGACACAAGGGACTTTGACCGGCGAGTGAGCCAGCAGATAACCGCCATGCCTTATGTTGACCTGCCCGACGGCACCTACTCGCTATCGGCCACGGTGTGCTGGGACGGTGACTTCGACCGCCTCGTGATGTATGCCGAGAGCGGTGGGGAGCGCGAGGCCCGCAACCTGACCCGCGCCAAGCGGGGCCGTTGGGAGCGGCTGAGCATAAAGGAACTGAAGGTGAGCGGAGGCCGCGCCGTGGTTGGCTTCCGCGCCAAGGGCAAGGCCGGGGCCTACTGCCGCATCGACGACGTTGAGCTGGTTAGGGTGAAGTAGCCCTCAAGCAGTCTCCCTGCTCCCGCCTTCTGAAAAAAGTTCCCCTCGCTTGCATCCCGCCGGGAAAAAAGCATTATCTTTGCATAAAATAAGCTGCGCTCGGGAAACTGTGAGCAAGCTCACTTTCCGCTCGCTTGCATTATCTTTGCATTTGCCGCGCAGGCGGAGCACATACCTAATTTATATGTAAACAAAACATACAACGCACATGATACAGTCCATGACAGGCTACGGCAAGGCCGTCGTAACCTACGGAGAAAAGAAAATCTGCGTAGAGATAAAGTCGCTCAACAGCAAGTCGCTCGACCTCTCCACGCGCATGGCGCCACTCTACCGCGAAAAGGAAATGGAGATACGCCAGCTCATAGCGGCCAAGCTGGAGCGCGGCAAGGTGGACTTCACCATCTGGATTGAGAAAGACGCCGGGGCCGATGCCACGCCGGTGAACGCCGCCCTCGTGGAGAACTACTACCGGCAGCTGAAGGACATAGCCGCCCGCACGGGCATACCAGAGCCGCAAGACTGGTTTGCCACGCTGCTCAGGATGCCCGACGTGCTCACCAAGACCGAGCAGGAAACCCTCGACGAGGGCGAGTGGGAGGCCGTGCGCATGGCCATAGGCGACGCCATGGCCCGCCTCATGGACTTCCGCAGGCAGGAGGGCGAGGCCCTGCAGCGCAAGTTTGCCGAGAAGATAAGCAACATCTCGGCACTGCTCGCGGCCATTGAGCCTTACGAGAAGCAGCGCGTGGAGAAGATAAAGGCCCGCATAACAGAGGGCCTGAAGGCCATACCCGAGGTGGAGTACGACAAGAACCGACTTGAGCAGGAGCTTATCTACTACATAGAGAAGCTCGACATCAGCGAGGAAAAGCAGCGCCTGGCCAACCACCTGAAGTACTTCAGCGAGACCATGGACGAGGGCCACGGCCAGGGAAAGAAGCTCGGCTTCATAGCCCAGGAGATGGGCCGCGAGATCAACACCACCGGCTCGAAGAGCAACAACGCCGAGATGCAGAACCTCGTGGTGAAGATGAAGGACGAGCTGGAGCAGATAAAGGAGCAGGTGCTCAACGTGCTCTGAGGCACAAGGAGGGAGGAATCGGGAGGCAGGATGATGGAGCTAAGGGGGCAGGGCGCAAAATGCCAGTCTCCCGCACCCTGCCACCCGCTTCCCCAAACAAATAACCCAAGCAAGTATGTCCGGCAAGCTGATAATATTCTCCGCCCCGAGCGGAACAGGCAAAAGCACCATAATTAACTGGCTCATGGCGCACAAGGAGCTGCGCCTGGCGTTCTCCGTGTCATGCACCAGCCGCCCGCCGCGCGGGTCCGAGCGCGACGGCGTGGAATATTTCTTCCTGTCGCCCGGCGAGTTCCGCAGGCGGATAGCCGCAGGCGAGTTCCTTGAGTATGAGGAAGTTTACCAAGACCGCTTCTACGGCACGCTCAAGTCGCAGGTTGACAGGCAGCTGGCCGCCGGCGACAACGTTGTGCTCGACGTCGACGTGAAGGGCGGCTGCAACATCAAGGCCCACTATGGCGACCGCGCCTTGAGCGTGTTCATACAGCCGCCGTCGGTTGATGAGCTGCGCCGCAGGCTCGAAAGCCGCGGCACCGACGCCCCCGACGTGATAGCCCAGCGGCTGGCGCGGGCCGAGTTTGAGCTTGGCTTCGCCGGCGGGTTCGACCGTGTGGTGGTCAACGACGACCTCGCCAAGGCCGAGGCCGAGGTGCTTACGATAGTCACGGAGTTCATTGGCGGCCACTGAGGCCGCCCCCGCGCCATGGCAGAGCACAATCCCTTAGCGCCGGCCGGCGGCGTTCCCGTCCGCCGCGTGGGCTTCTTCGGAGGCTCGTTCAATCCCATACACAATGGCCACATAGCCCTTGCCCGCAGCCTTAAGGAGGCCGCCGGGCTTGACGAGGTGTGGTTTGTGGTGTCGCCGCAGAACCCTTTCAAGCGGCAGGCCGACCTGCTCGGCGACGCCGCCCGCATGGAGATGGTGACTGCCGCGCTTGCCGGCGAGCAGGGGCTGAAGCCCTGCGGCGTGGAGCTTGGCATGCCCATGCCCTCCTACACCTGGCGCACGCTCTGCCGCCTGCGCCGCGATTGCCCCGGCTGCCGCTTCACTTTGCTCATCGGCGGCGACAACTGGGCGCGTTTCGGCCAGTGGTACCACAGCGCCGACATCCTTGCCTCATGCCCCATAGTCATCTACCCCCGGGGCGGAGAGGGCGGCGGCGAATCGATAGACCCGGCAGGGCTGCCCCCCGGCGTCACCCTCGCCCGCACGCCGCTCATAGGCATCAGCAGTACCGAGGTGCGCCGGCGGCTGCGCTGCGGCGAGCCTATAAGCGGGCTGGTGCCGCCGGTGGTGGCATCGATGATAGCCGAGCGGGGCTGGTATTCGGGGCGGCAGGCCCATTGAGCAATATTTTCGTGCAATTTAGGAGCTGTTTTGATTTTTTTACGGCAGCACACATTCCATGCCTTGATGTTCGCTTTGCCCATGGCTTGCGGTGCTTTTCCGGCTGTTTCTTGTTGTCGCTTTCGTCATTTAGCCCGCTGAACTCTGTCAAACGACAGCAAAAAACATCGCGGAAATCCACGGCAACCCATTAGGGCAAAAAATCAAAACAGTTTCTTGTTGGTATTCAAATTAAAAGATGTAATTTTGCAGCAAATTTGCAAAACAGATGAAATTCGTGCGCCTCATAGGCCGGCTTCTTGGTTACATCTTTTACCCTATACAGAAGAGCCCGGCGTTCTTCGTGTTCATGTTCGTGCTTGGCTACGTGTGCAACAGGCTCGGCACCCCCACCTTCTCCGAGCTTGGCGTCTTTGAGCTTTTCGCCGACATCTACGTGCTTTGCATCATCCTTACGTTCATCCCCTGGCGTGCGAGGCGCTGGGTGAAGGGCGTTGTGTACGTGGCGATGTACCTCACGTCGGTCGTCGACATGTACTGCACGGTGAAGTTCGGCTCCACCTTCACCCCCACCATGCTCCTGCTGGTGGGCGAGACCACCGGCAGCGAGGCGTCGGAGTTCCTTGAGTCATACGTAGACTGGGGCCTGCTGCGCACCGACCTTGGCTGGGTGCTGCTCATAATGCTCGTCCACGTGCTCTACAACGTGTTCATGGGCGTGGCCAGGCGCAAGAAGCTGCGCCTTGGCATGGACATGAGGCTCGTCCACCGCATGGCCGCCGTGGTGCTGCCGCTCATGGGGCTGCTCACCATCTTCATGCTCGAGAAAGGCATAGCCACGCGCGCGGCGAACAAGAAAGCCTTCGTGAGGCTGATGACCTACGACAACATTGGCGACGTGGAGCACGAGCTTACGCGCCGCGACAAGGCCGAGCTTTACCTGCCCGTATACCGGGTGGCGTTCAGCTTCTACGCCAACCGCCTGGCGGCGCGGCAGATAGACCGCCTCATCGAGGCCACGGGCAAGCTGCGCGTTGACAGCTGCTCGGCCCTCAGCCCCAACATAGTGCTCATCATCGGCGAGAGCTACAACAAGCACCACTCGCAGCTCTACGGCTACTCCAAGCCCACCACGCCGCGCCAGCTCAGGCGGGCGGAGCGGGGCGAGATGGCCGTGTTCACCGACGTGGTGGCCCCGTGGAACCTCACCAGCTTCGTGTTCAAGCACCTCTTCTCGCTCTACACCGTCGGCGACAGTGGCGACTGGTGCGACTACCCGCTCTTTCCCGAGGTGTTCCGCAAGGCCGGCTACCGCGTCACCTTCGTCACCAACCAGTTCCTGCCGCAGGCCAAGGAGGCCGTCTACGACTTCAGCGGCGGCTTCTTCCTCAACAACCCCGTGCTCAGCGAGGCGCAATTCGACGTGCGCAACACGGCCCTCCACCGCTATGACGACGGAGTGCTGGCCGACTACGACCGCTTGCTGGCCTCAGGCCGGCTGGCCACCGACAGCGCAGGCTGCCGCAACCTCATAATCCTGCACCTCAAGGGGCAGCACGTGAACTACCGCGACCGCGTGCCGCAGGCGCAGAAGCGGTTTACCGCAGGCACATACCCCGAACTGGCCCTCAAGCCCCACGACAAGTGGGTGATGGCCGACTACGACAACGCCACGCTCTACAACGACTCCATAGTTGACGAGATATTGAAGCGGTTTGACGACAAGGACGCCATCGTAATCTACGTGCCCGACCACGGCGAGGAGTGCTTCGGCGGAGGCATAGGCACCTTTGGCCGCCTGCATTCGGCCGAGGTGGACTACCGCCTGGCCCACGAGGAGTTCGAGATACCGTTCTGGATATGGTGCTCCCCGCGCTACGCCGAGGCCCGCCCCGGGGTGGCAAGGGCCATAGCCGGGGCCAAGGGCCGCCCCATGATGACCGACCGCCTGGCCCACACGCTGCTGGGCCTGGCCGGCATAGCCTGCCCCTACTACCGCGAGCAGAGCGACGTGCTCAGCCCGCGCTACGACGCCGGCAGGCCCAGGGTGCTGAAGAACAGCGTTGACTACAACAAACTTAAAGCCCAACATGAATACAACACAAAGGCCGCAGGCGTGGCTCAGCCGCGATGAGTGCGCCGCGCTGCGCGGCCTGGCCATCATGGCCATAGTGCTCCACAACTACTGCCACTGGCTCGGCCCGGCCGTCAAGGAGAACGAGTTCACCTTCACGGCGGCCAAGACCGCCAGGCTGTGGGCGGAGGTGGCCGCGCCGGGCGCGCTGCTGCCCGTCCACCTGCTGTCGTACTTCGGCCACTACGGCGTGCCGGTGTTCCTCTTCCTGAGCGGCTTCGGCCTGGTGATGAAATACGAGCGCGGCCCGGCGGCGCCAGCTGCGTGGCCGTTCGTGCGCTTCCACTACCTTAAGCTGCTGCGCATGATGGTGCCGGGCTTCGTGGCCTTCGCCATAGTAGACGCCATCACGCCCGGCTCTTTCCCGTTCAGGGCGGAGAACGTGGTGGCCCAGCTGCTCATGGTTATCAACCTCCTGCCCAACCCCGACGGCATAATATGGCCCGGCCCCTACTGGTTCTTCGGCCTCATGATGCAGCTCTACGTGGTTTACCGCCTCGCGCTCTGCCGCCGCCACTGGGGCTGGGCCGTGGCTTTGGTGGCCATGTGCTGGGCGGCGCAGGCCGTGTGCCAGCCCGGGGGCGAGCTGCTCGAACGCCTGCGCTACAACTGCGTGGGAGCCATGCTCGTGTTCTGCGCGGGCTTGCTGGCTGCCCGCCACCTGCCTGCCGCGCGCCTGCAGGCCGCCGGCCGCTGGGCGTGGGTGGCCGTGGCGCTCTGCTCCACCTTGCTTTTGCTGGCCTGCTGCACGGCGTTCCAGGCGTGGCTCTGGTCGCCGCTGGCGGTGGTGGCCGCCTCGGTGGGTGTGGTAAAGGCCCTGCCCGGCTGCGCGCTGAGGCCGCTGTCGTGGCTCGGCGGCATCTCGGCAGCCATGTTCGTGGTGCATCCGCTGCTGCGCAAGGTGTTCATAAGGATATCGCAGCGCGGCGACGTGTACGACGGCCTGCTGCTCTACGTGGTGGCCACGGTGGCCGTGTCGTGGGCCTTCATGCTGCTCATCAACCGCATACCCAAGCCTAAGGCGTGAGCGCGGAGCGTAAGAATTTTTCCCGTTCCGCCCCGCCCCGCGCAACCGTCTCAGCCCCAGCGGCTTGCGCCGCGTGCCGTTTCGCTGCGCAAAACAGGCCGTTTGGCAATGCCAAAGAGGCCGTTTGGGAGGGCGGAACAAGCCGTTTGTCGCGGCAGTATGCCTGCCGCCGCCCCGGCGAGGGCATTATGTAAATACAATTTACCGCCGCCGCGGGGTGGCGGCCAACCACAAGCCAATGGACCAACATACGCATACATACGGCTGCCTGAGCAGCCAGCGGGGCCGCCTGATGGGCGCGGCCATGCTCATGGTGGTGCTCTTCCATGTGGGAGGGGCGCGCCACGACACCCTGTTCTATTGCCTCAGCCGCTGCGGCAACGTGGGCGTAGACGTGTTCCTCTTCCTCAGCGGCATCGGCCTGTGGTTCTCGTGGAGCAAGATAAGGAGTAAATCAAGAGTCAAGGATGATGGATTGAGGAATGATGCCGGAGGGGATGCAACTGAGGGGCGAGCCTCACTCAAGTCGCTTTCCGCGTTCTTCCGCCGCCGCTACGCGCGCGTCTACCCCGCGTGGCTCGTGGTGGCCTGCATCTTCTACCTGCCGCGCTTCTTCGACGGGCGCCTCTCGGCCCTCGACACCGCCCTCTCCATAGCCATCAACTGGGGCTTCTGGCAGCACGACGAGCTTACGTTCTGGTTCGTGCCGGCCATCATGGCGCTCTACACCGTGGCCCCGGCCTACATGGAGC
Source organism: uncultured Prevotella sp. (assembly GCA_944319915.1). Lineage (GTDB taxonomy): Bacteria > Bacteroidota > Bacteroidia > Bacteroidales > Bacteroidaceae > Prevotella. The sequence goes on from CALUEY010000009.1 coordinate 64,567, forward strand.
TGATACGCCGCCACCCCGAGTGCCGCCTCATGCCGGTGGCAGCCATGGTGCTCTGCGTGCTCGTGCAGTACTGGCCGCCGCTCCACTCGGCCGTGGGCCACATCGAGATATTCACCAGCCGCATACCCATATTCCTCATCGGCATCAACATGGGGCAGGCTGTGATGGAGCGCAGGCCCATAAAGAGGGCAGGGTGGTGGATGGTGCTGGCCATCTTCGCGCTGAGCGCGCTGGCCTGCGTCAACTTCGAGGACGGGCTGCGGGGCCGCTTCCCGCTGTTCCTTGAGCGCATGGTCTACATTCCGCTCGCGGTGAGTATGTCGCTACTGCTGGCCCGCCTTATGGAGCCTATGCCCCGGTGGGCGGGAGCGCCGCTGGCCTTCGTGGGCGCGGTGAGCCTTGAGATTTACCTCATCCACGCCCAGTTCGTGCTGCTGCCCGTGCAGCGGTGGCACCTGGGCTACTGGCCCACGGCCATAGCCGTGGTGGCCGCCTCGGCCCTGCTGGGCTGGCTCCTGCACAAGGCCGTGGGCATAGTTACAAGTAAGATATATTGAAAACGCATTATATGGCAATTGAACTGATAAAGATGATAAGGCCGCAGCAGTGGGTGAAGAACCTCTTCGTGCTCGTGCCGCTCTTCTTCGGCGGGGGGCTTGCCGACGGCCGGAGCGTGGCCGCCGCGCTGACGGCCATGGTGGCCTTCTGCCTGGCTGCGTCGTCGGTGTACTGCTTCAACGACATAATAGATGCCGACGACGACCGCCGCCACCCGCTGAAGTGCCGCCGCCCGGTGGCCTCGGGGGCCGTGAGCGTGCCGCAGGCCTATGCCCTCATGGCCCTGGCGCTCGCCCTCTCGGCCTGCGCCGTGGCCTTGCTCGGCGGGCGCGCCGTGGCGGCGGGCGTGGTGGTGGGCGGCTACTACCTGCTCAACCTTGCCTACTGCGCCTGGCTCAAGCGCTTCGCCATCATCGACGTGTGCGTGATAGCCTTCGGCTTCGTGCTCCGCATCCTGGCCGGGGGCGTGGCTGCGGGCATAGAGCTGAGCAAGTGGATTGTGCTCATGACATTCCTGCTCACGCTCTTCCTCTCGCTGGCAAAGCGGCGCGACGACGTGCTGCGCATGAACCGCACGGGCCATGCGCCCCGCCGCAACACGTCGCGCTACAACCTTACGTTCATCAACCAGGCCATCACGATAACAGCCACCGCCGCCATCGTGTGCTACATCATGTACACCGTGTCGCCGGAGGCCGCCGCCGTGATGCACACCGACTACCTCTACCTCACCAGCGTGTTCGTCATCATAGGGCTGCTGCGCTACATCCAGATAGCCGTGGTCGACGAGAAGAGCGGCGACCCCACGGCCGTGGCCCTGCACGACCGCTTCATCCAGGTGGTGGTGGCCTGCTGGGGGCTTTCGTTCTTCGCCATAATCTACCTGTCATGACGCCATGGAAAGAAAAAAGGAGATAGTGGCATTCGACTTCGACGGCACCCTTACGCGCCGCGACACGCTCATAGCCTTTGCCTGCCGCGAGCGGGGAACGCTGCCCGTGGCCTGCTGGCTGGCCCGCCACGCCCTGCGCCTCGTGGCCGTAAAGCTGGGCCTGCGCCCCGGCGGGGCGGTCAAGGAGGAGTTCTTCGCCCGCTTCTTCGGAGGCATGGACGACCGCGCCTTCAGCTTCGCCTGCCAGTCGTTCGCCCAAAGTGGCGCCCGCCTGCTGCGGCCGGGGGGCATGGAGACCGTGGCCGCAGCCGTGGGCCGCGGGGCCACGGTGCTCATAGTGAGCGCGAGCGTAGACCGGTGGGTGGAGCCGTTCTTCGACGCCTTCGGCGGCAAGGTGGCCGTGGTGGGTACGAAGGTAGAGGCAAGCGGCGGCGTGATTACGGGCCGCTTTGCCACGCCCAACTGCAACGGGGCGGAAAAGCCAAGGCGCATCCTCGCGCTGTTCCCCGACAGGCAGGCCTACCGCCTCGTGGCCTACGGCGACAGCCGGGGCGACCGCGAGATGCTCGCCATGGCCGACGAGGCGCACTACAAGCCCTTCCGGGATTGACGGCGGGCAAGAAGAAATATGCGCATTCCTTTCGTTTGCTCGCGATTTTGCATTAACTTTGCATCCAAATAAGCAAAAAACATATTACACCGATGAATACGGAAAAGAAACATTTCAAGCGCACCACCGTGACGGCGGCACTGCCTTACGCCAACGGCGGCGTGCACATAGGCCACCTGGCCGGGGTATATGTGCCGGCCGACATATACGCGCGCTATCTCCGCCTCAAGGGCGAGGACGTGCGGTTTATCTGCGGCAGCGACGAGCACGGGGTGCCAATAACCATCCGGGCCAAGAAGGAGGGCATAACGCCGCAGGCTGTCGTAGACCGCTACCACGCCATGATAAAGAAGAGCTTCGAGGACTTCGGCATATCGTTCGACATCTACAGCCGCACCACATCCGACATCCACACCAAGACGGCGTCAGACTTCTTCCGCAAGCTCTACGACGACGGAAAGCTCATTGAGCGCGAAACGGAGCAGTACTACGACGAGGAGGCCCACCAGTTCCTGGCCGACCGCTACATCACCGGCGAGTGCCCGCACTGCCACAACCCCAAGGCTTACGGCGACCAGTGCGAGAAGTGCGGCAGCGACCTCGACCCCACCGAGCTCATCAACCCGCAGTCGGCCATCAGCGGCTCCAAGCCGGTGCTGAAGAAGACCAAGAACTGGTACCTGCCGCTCAACGAATACCAGCAGTGGCTCAAGCAGTGGATACTCGAGGGCCACAAGGAGTGGCGGCCAAACGTGTACGGGCAGTGCAAGAGCTGGCTCGACCTCGACCTGCAGCCCCGCGCCATGACGCGCGACCTCGACTGGGGAATCCCGGTTCCCGTGGACGGGGCCGAGGGCAAGGTGCTCTATGTGTGGTTCGACGCGCCCATTGGCTACATATCCAACACCAAGGAGCTGATGCCCGACGACTGGCAGAAGTGGTGGCAGGACCCCGAGACGCGCCTCGTGCACTTCATAGGCAAGGACAACATCGTGTTCCACTGCATCGTGTTCCCATCGATGCTCAAGGCCCACGGAGGCTTCATCCTGCCCGACAACGTGCCGGCAAACGAGTTCCTCAACCTTGAGAACGACAAGATATCCACCTCGCGCAACTGGGCCGTGTGGCTGCACGACTACCTCGTGGAGATGCCCGGCAAGCAGGACGTGATGCGCTACGTGCTCACCGCCAACGCACCGGAGACCAAGGACAACAACTTTACCTGGCGCGACTTCCAGGACCGCAACAACAACGAGCTGGTGGCCGTCTACGGCAACTTCGTGAACCGCGCCCTGCAGCTCACCAAGAAATACTGGGGCGGGGTGGTGCCTGCCTGCGGCGAGCTTAACGACACCGACAGCCAGGCCCTGGCCGAGTTCAAGGACGTCAAGGGGAAGATAGAGGCCCTGCTCGACGCCTTCAAGTTCCGCGACGCGCAGAAGGAGGCCATGAACCTGGCCCGCATAGGCAACCGATACATCACCGAGTGCGAGCCGTGGAAGGTGTGGAAGGCTGACCCGAAGCGCGTGGAGACCATCCTCTACGTGTCGCTCCAGATTGTGGCCAACCTCGCCATAGCCTTCGAGCCGTTCCTGCCCTTCAGCAGCGCACGCCTGCGCAAGATGACGAACATGGGCGGGGCCGACTGGGGCAGCCTTGGCCGCACCGACCTGCTGCAGGCCGGCCACAAGCTCGGCGAGCCGGAGCTGCTCTTCGAGAAGATTGACGACGAGGCGATAGACTACCAGCTCAAGAAACTGGCCGACGCAAAGAAGGCCAACGAGGCTGCCGCCCGCAAGGCCGACCCGGTGAAGGCCACCGTAAGCTTTGCCGACTTCGAGAAGATAGACATCCGCGTGGGCCACGTGAAGGCCTGCGAGAAGGTGAAGAAGTCGGGCAAGCTCCTCAAGTTCACCATCGACGACGGGAGCGGACGCGACCGCACCATCGTCTCCGGCATTGCCAAATACTACGAGCCCGGGGAGCTTGTGGGCAAGGACGTGCTCTTCATGGCCAACCTCGCCCCGCGCAAGCTCATGGGCATAGAGAGCGAGGGGATGATCCTCTCGGCCGAGGATGCCGACGGCTCGCTCGCCGTCACCACCACGCTGCGCAAGGCCGCGCCCGGCAGCAAGGTGTGCTGAGGGCGGCCGGCACTAACTATATGCAAAAGCTCCGCCTGTGTCCTGCCAATGGCAGGGTGGCGGAGCTTTTGCGTTCTTGCGTCCTGGGCGGCGAGGCCGCAGGGCAAAACCAAAGTGTGATGAAAGATAGAATCAACGAATACGATTACCTAAAGAGCGTGTTCATCACGCTGATGGTGGTGTTCCATCTGGCGTACTTCGGCGACAGCCACCCGTATGCCAAGGCGGTGGTCTACACGTTCCACATGCCGGCGTTCCTCATCCTGTCGGGCTACCTGGCCAATGTGGGCAAGCCATGGCGCGCCATGGGGCGGCAGCTGCTTTGGCTCTTCGTGCCTTACGCGGTGATGGAGGCGGCATACGCAGCAGCCACCTGCTTCATGGACGTGCGCGGCGGCATAGGCGAGCTGTCGGCGCAGTCGCTCGCAGTGGCCGTGCTGGCCAGGCCCGTTGGGCCTTACTGGTACCTGCACACCCTCATGCTGTGCCTTGCTGCCTACTGGCTTGCCGTGCGCATCACCCGCAATGGCGGCGGCGTGGCCACGCGCATGGTGCTGCTCGGCCTCATGTTGTGGGGGCTGGCCTGCGGGTGGGGCCTCATGGGCATGGCCAACGCCATGTATTTCCTTGCGGGTGCTGTGGCCCGGCAGTGCCGCGCGAGCCTCCTTTCGCTTGCCCCGCCGTCGTGGCTGGCGGTGGTGGCGCTGGCCTTGCTCTGCGCCGACGAGGCCAATCTCGACAAGTCTGCCGCTGGCGGCGCGGCCATCACGTGGCTCGTCTTCAGCTTCCTTTTGTGGCTCTATCCCTACATACCGCAAAAGGCCGGGCGGCTGTCGCTTTTCATCGGGCGCAACACTCTTGCCATACTTTTGTTCTCGCCAATCTTCACCATGGCGGTGAAGCCGCTGATTCCCTTCTTTGCCTTCGACCCAACGGCCATATCCTTTGCGGTGGTGGCCACGGCGCTGACGCTTGCCGGCAGCCTTGCCGTGGCGTGGTGCATGGACAGGCTGGGCCTCTCGCGCTGGTTCTGCGGCGACAGACTGCTGAAAGACTGACGCCGCCTCGCCCGCAAGGGCCGCTGCGCCTCATTGACGACGGAGTCGTGAAACGCGCTGCCATGGCGCAAGGCGCGTGAGGCAATGATATGTAGCGGCACCGCGCCCTGGTGCCGGTAGGGGCTATACGAGCGCGGCCCGCTGCTCCTCGATGGTGGCGCGCATCTTGTCCTGCCATCGGCCAGCAGCTCTCCAACCCAGACTTTCGAGCTTCCGCGTGTCGAAAACGGCATGCGTCACCACAGAGTAGCCCCGCCGCTCGGCCTCAGGAGGCAGCTCGGTGCGCACCTTGCGCCCCGCTATCTGCGCCACGGCCTCGGCCAGCTCGCGTATGGTGAAGTGCGACGTGGGGTCGGCCACGTTGTAGGCCTGGCCGCTCTCGCCTTTTAGCAGGATGTGGAGCAGTGCGCTGGCGCAGTCGGCCACGTAGCACCACGACCGCTCCTGTAGGCCGTCGCTCTTCATCACTATGTCCTCGCCGCGCAGCACGTTGCGTATGAACTGTGCGTATACGCGGTTGTCGCTCTCGGTGAAATGAGGGCCGTAAGTGTGGCATGGGCGGGCTATCACCACGTTGGCGCCGTGTTCTGCCGCATAGCTTGCGCACAAGGTCTCGGCGGCGCGCTTGGCCGATGGGTAGCAGGCGCGTGCGGTGGCGCAGTCCACGTAGCCGCTGTCGCATTCGGAAAAAGGCTTGCCGCTGCTGCCTTGCCCGTACACCTCGCCCGACGATACATAGAGGAAGCGGCGCAGGCCGTGCGCCATGCCGTAGGCGAGCAGGTTGTCGGTGCCGTTGAAGTTGGCCCGCATCACCTCCACGGGCGATGCGGCGAATGCCGCAGGCGCGGCTCCACCGGCTGCATGGACAATGTAATGGAACTCTTTGCTGAATGCAGGCTTTTGGCTTACGTCGTGCTCTATGAAGCAGAATCCGGGGTCGCCTGCGTAGCGGGCAAACCTCTGCCCGGCGCGGGCGGCGTTGCGCCCGGAGGCAAAAACGCGGTAGCTCCGCCCCGGGCGGGCCATGAGCACGTCTACGAGGCAGCCGCCTATCAGTCCGGTGGCGCCGGTAACGAGGATGTTGCAGCCCCCAAGTTTCTCCCAAGGCAGGGCGGCCGAGGCGGCTGCGGCCACGTCGGCGGCGTATGTCCTCACTTCAGCCATGACTCCTTCTCCACGTGCATGAGGGCCTTGAGTATCTCCAAGTCCTCAACGGTTGTTATCTTTATGTTCTTCTCCGAGCCCGGCACAATATGCATCTCGCCCATCCCCAGCTCGGCTATCAGGGTGCACGAGGCCACGCTGTTGGCGATGCCGCGCCGCGCAGCCTCTTCGTGAGCGGCGATGATGTTGCGGAGGCGGAAAGTCTGCGGCGTCTGGGTGCGTATGAGCCTGTCGCGCGGTATGCTGGTTGAGGCCGTGAACCCGTCGTCGCTCTCAAGTATGGCCTCGCGGCACTTTATGCCCGTGATGGCGTATCCGTACTTTTGGCAAATGGCGATGTTGGACGAGATGATGTCTTGCGAGAGCAGCGGGCGCACCCCATCGTGTATCAGCACCAGGTCGTCGCCGTCGCACCCGGCGTCGCGCAGGCCGTAGATGCCGTTGCGTATGGATGCCTGGCCGTTGTCGCCGCCGTTGAATATCCACTTCAGCTTGGTTACGGAGAACTGGTTGGCATACGAGCGCAGCACCGTCTGCCAGCCGTCGAGGCAAACCACGGCTATGCCGTTTATGTCGGGGTGGCGCTCAAAGGCGAGCATGGTGTGGATTATCACGGGGCAGTTGTCCACGTGGATGAACTGTTTGGGGATGTCCTGCCCCATCCTGTTGCCGGAGCCTCCGGCTATTATGAGTGCGTAATTCATACTCTCTACCTTATCTTTGTCTTTGTGCGTATTTCGTCAATGGTCTCGCGCCGGCTCAGGTTTATGTAGGCGCGGTTGTGCTTTTCGGTGCGCTGCTCCTCGGGCGGGAACTGCATGTAGTCGCCGAAGAAGTGGCGCAGGTATGTGTCGTACCGTTCCGGCAGGCGCACCTCTATGTCTTCGAACGGGAACATTGCGCCTTTGCCGAGCCACTCTTTTGGGAACACCTCTTTCATGCCGTAGGAGCCAGTGTACACCTGAACGTTCTTGGCGGCGGCGTAGTCGTAGCGGTGGCTCAGGGCGTCCATCTGCTTGAGTAGCGCCCGCCGCAGCCGCCTGCGCGCTACGAAGGCCACGGCCTTTATGGCAAAGCGGCCCCATTCGGCAGGCTTTGCGAGCAAGCCCATGTACTCGCCGAAGCTGTTGTGCGTGGATATGGCGTTCAGTCGGTTTATCACCTTGGTGTACTTGCGCTTCAGCCGCTTGGCTTCCTCGGTGTCGTCGTCGGTGGCATCGAGGGGGAATATGTCTATGTATAGCCCCAAGACGCACGGAATGTGGAAGTCTTCCACCAGCGTGGTGTGCTTGTTGGCCAGCTTCGAGAAGTAAAGCGGGTAGGCTGGGGTGTTGTAGGGCGTTATCAGCTCGTAGTTGCCGAGGTCGGCTGTTTGGGCCAAGGCGAGCAGGCGGTCGTAGTCTGGGCGCGGCATGAGCACGTCGATGTCGTCGTCCCATGGTATTATGCCGTGGTGTCGCACGGCGCCTATGGCCGTTCCGCCGCAGCAGTAGTACGTTAGCCCGTGCTGCTGGCACAGAGCTATGAACGCCTTCAGCGCGTCAATGATAGTGGCGTTCCACTCTTTCTTTATGCCTTTGATGTCCATGTGTGGCTTATTTGTTTTTTTCGTTGTGGTAGGCAAACTTGTATTTCCCGTCGAAGTCGTAGTGCAGCACGTGCTTGCGGAACTTGTGCAGGTTGTAGCGCAGGGAGAATGCAGCAGCCGCGAGCGGCGGCGTGCGCGGCGCGGCATAGAGGCAGCGCGGCATGTTCACGTAGTACAGGTCGGCCATGGTGTCAAAAGCTGAGAAGTCTTTCGGGCCTCCCCGGTAGAGCCATTCCTCGGCGTAGTAGCGCTCTTTGAGGTCGCTGTCGGTGATTTCAGGCAGCGTGGCGAGGTAGCTGCCGCGCGCCCACCAGAAGTTGCCTGCGTAGAGGTAGTGCTTCTGTGGCGGTGGCGGCAGGCGGTAGCATCCGTATGTGTCGTAGCCTTCTGACAGGGCGTTTACGGCCACTCGCCACTTGTCGAACAGCGCCCATTCCATCATGAGCCGCCACGAGGTGACGTTGCGCAGGAACTTCCGCCTGCTCCCGTCGCACTGGCCGTTGGCGGGGTAGTACGATACGCCCTTGGTGTGGAAGTAATATACGAGGCAGCCTTGCTCGGTGCCGAGCTGCCGGGCTATGCGCAGCGCGGGATATTCAAAGTGGCCCGGGGGCGGCGTCACGGCGGCCATCACGGCCTTGCTGGTGCCGATGATGCGCTCCAGCTCGTCGCGGTCGCCCGGCTGCAGGGGTATGCAGCTCACGTAGAGCCGCCGCGTGGCCCCGAGCAGTCCGCTGCCGCGCAGGTGCTCCATCTGCTCGGCCACCATCTCGCGCCACGGCCCTCCGCAGTATACGTGGTACACCCCGTAGACGGGCAAGCCCCCGGCGGGCGGCTCGTGGTCCCACGGGCTGAGGTCGTGGCGGCTCGTGGCCCTGAAGAAAGTGTCGCGGAATTTGTGGAACAAAGTGTACTTCATCTTTCTCTCCTGTATATTGCCTCGTATTGTCGGCGCATGGCGTCGATGCCGAAGTGCTCCGTGGCGTAGGCCCGTGCGCGGTTGGCCAGCGCCTCGCGGTCGGCCCCGGGCAGCACGCGGCGCAGCAGGTGGAGGTACTGTTCGAGGCTGTTGCCCTCCACCTTCAGCGGCCAGTCGGGTGGCATGGTGTCCTTTAGGCCGGGACAGTTGTTTATTATGTTGGGCAGGCCTGCCATCGACGCCTCTATGGATACGATGCTCAGGCCCTCGAATTCCGATGGCATTATCATGTAGTCGAACGAAGGCATGAAGGCCGACAGCCCGTAGAGCGGCGGCGTGAGGCGGGCGTTGGGCAGCCCGGCGAGCCTCCGCTGCGCCTCGCCCAGCAGCTGTCCGTCGCCCATCACGTGGAAGAAGTATCGACCGTCGTCGGCCATTGCCTCTATTATGTCGAGCAGGCGCGCCACGCCTTTCTGCGGCTCCAGCCGCCCGGCGAAGAGTATGTTCACCTTGCCCTTGGCGATGCTGGGGTACGGCTTGGCCTCGGGAAGCTCCACGCCGTTCGGTATTATGGGTGCTTGCTCGCCGTAGGTGTTGGCGTAGGCGTCCCTCACGGATGGCGATATGGCCACGTTGGCGCCCACGCGCCTGAACACTCGCTCGCAGGCGGCGCCAAGGCGGCGCTGCCCAGTCCACAGCCGCGTGTTGTGGATGGTGCGCACCAGCCTGCACTTGCGCAGCAGGCTGGGGAACAAGGTGAAGAAAGCCAGCGTGCTCATGTCGGGCACCTCGGTGTGGGTGTGCACCACGTCGGGCCGCCAGCGCAGCCATACGCAGATGAAGCGCAGCGGGAAGAGCAGCGCGGCAATGCGCTCGAAGACGAAGTGGAACCTTATGTCGGGCATCAGCGAGCGGTGGCAGCGCACGCCGCAGGCGCGCAGCTCGCCGAGGAACACCCTCGTGTAGGCCGAGCGGCCGCGCACCACCTCGAGCACGTGGTACTCCATGTCGGGCGACGCCGACTTGGCTATGCTCGCGGCCACTCGTTCCGCCCCGCCCATGTCGAAGTGCGATATGATGTGGAAAACCCTCTTCATAGGCAAATTGTAGTTGTCGTCCGGGTGCTTCGCCGGCTGCCTGGGGGTGCCTGCCCTTGGCTGGTTGCGGCAAAGCTTGCTTAGTGCAAAGGTAGGCATTTATTTTTGGAAATCTAACTTTTATTGTTACTTTTGTAAGCTGAATATGGATACATTGAAGGAAAGGACTGCCCGGGGTCTGTTCTGGGGGGCGGTGAACAGCGGCGCCACGCAGCTGCTCAACATTGTGGTGGGCATATTCCTGGCGAGGTTGCTCTCGCCGGGCGACTATGGCCTTGTGGGCATGCTGTCCATCTTCTCGGCCATAGCGGGCAACCTGCAGAGCAGCGGTTTCTCCACGGCGATAGTGAACATGAAGGCCCCCACGGCCAGCGACTACAACGCGGTGTTCTGGTTCAACGTGCTCACGAGCCTCGCCATCTACGCCGTGCTGTTCTTCTCGGCCCCGCTCATAGCGGCCTACTTCCGCCAGCCCTGCCTCGTGGAGCTGTCGCGCCTGGTGTTCCTCTCGTTCGTGATAGCCTCGTTCGGCATAGCCCACAACGCCTATATGTTCAAGAACATGATGAACCGCGAGCTTGCCGCCGTGGGGGTGGTGGCCTTGGTGGTGTCGGGCGCGGCGGCCATAGCCATGGCCCTTTGCGGCCTTGCCTACTGGACGCTGGCCTGGCAGCAGATAATCTACATCGCCTTGGTGAACATTGGGCGCTACTTCTACACGCCGTGGAGGCCGAGCCTGCGCGTTGATTTCTCGCCCATCAGGCGGATGTTCCCTTTCAGCGTGAAGATACTTGTCACCACGATGGTAAGCACGGCCAGCAACAACATACTGACGTTCATCTTCGGGCGGCTCTACAAGCCCGGGGCCGTGGGCAACTTCTCGCAGGCATACAAGTGGAATTTCATGGCCTACTCGTTCGTTTCTGGCACTGTGGCGCAGGTGGCCCAGCCCGTGCTGGCGGCCATCGCCGATGATGCCGGGCGCGAGAAGAGGGCGTTCCGCAAGATGGCCCGCTTCACGGCTTTCCTGGCCTTCCCGGCCATGCTGGGCTTGTCGCTGGTGGCCGACGAGTTCATCACCGTCACCATTTCGCGTAAGTGGGCCGACAGCGTGCCGCTGATGCAGATGCTGTGCGTGGGCGGGGCGTTCATGCCCCTGCACACCCTCTACCAAAACCTGGCCATAAGTCGCGGGCGGTCGGATATATACATGTGGTGCAGCGTGGCGCAGATAGTGCTCCAGGTGGCCGTCATCATGGCTCTCCACACGTATGGCATCGAGGCCATGGTGGGTGCCTACACCGCCCTGAACATAGCATGGCTGGGCGTGTGGCACGCGGCTGCTGGGCGGCTCATAGGCCTGCGGGCCGCCGACCTCCTTGCCGACACCGCGCCCTTCGCCTTGGCGGCTGCAGGCGTCATGTGCGTGGCATGGGCCGCCGCGCTGCCCGTTGGCAATGTGGTGGCCAGGCTGTTGCTTAAGGTTGCGGTTGCGGCTGTGCTCTACTTTGCCGTGATGCGCCTGGCCCGCGTGCAGATATTGCAGGAGAGCATCGACTTTGTTAAGGTTAGACTAAGGAGGAAATGAAGCATTGAAGTGTCAGCCTTCGGCGGCGGCAGCACCGGCGGCTCAGGCGCGGTGTGCGCCCGCCCCGCCCATGTCGAAGTGCGATATGATGTGGAAAACCCTCTTCATCGGTTGTTGCCCTTTACGCATTCCTTGATGGTCTCGGCCACTTGGGCCGCGCAAATCTTGTCGTTGAACGCCTTCTCGGCCAGGAGCCGCCCGCGGCGGCCCATCTCCGCAGCCTCGGCGGGGTGCGAGGCAATGTGCCTTATGGCGTCGGCCCAGCCTTTGGCGTCGTAGTATGGCACGGAGATGCCGCATCCTTCCTTGTCGAAGTCGATGGGTATCTGCGGGTTGCGGCTGCAGATAATGGGCAGGCCGAGGGCCATGGCCTCCACTACGGTGGTGAGCCCCACGGTGTAGTTGGTCTCCATGCAGCATATCACCACGCAGGCAGCGCGGTGTACCGGCAGGCACAGCTTGTCTTGCTGGTAGCCTGACACGTAGTGGAGCCTCACGTTGCCCTTCACGGCCATCTGCCCGAAGAGGGCCTCGTAGTCAAGTCCGCAGTTCTTCTTGTTGAGATAGATGTCGAGCTGCTCGCCCGTGGCGTTGAATGCTTCCACAAGTGTACGGAAGTCGCGCCGCTCGCGCCCGGTGGATATGAAGCCCCTCCTTTGCTCCACGGGGTTGGCCTCCATTAGGCGGTCATAGAAGTCGAGGTCTGGCCCCCAGTGGCCCACGCGCATCTGGCAGGGCCTTGCTTTCCCGGTGGAGAGCGAGTCGTCGTACAGCTTCCGCGAGAAGAGGAATATGCGGTCCATGCCTTTGTAGAACAGCTTGCCTATCCAGTCGCGCCACCGTTTGCCGGTTTTTATCACGGGCTGGTGGAGCCATACGATTGTTTTCGGGCGGAAGAGACCAAGCGCGCGCATGAATATGATGATTTCGAGGCCCTGGTAATGAGTGGCGTAGACGGCGTCGAGGCGCTCGCGGCAGGTGAGAATCCTCCATGCGGTGTATATGGCTGTCTGTATGCGCGTGGCAAAGTCGCGGTGGCGGTGCATCACCATCTCTATGCCGTGGTCGGCGAGGTGGGTGGCGCCGTAGAGGAAGTGGCCTGGAAAAGCGTTGCGTTTCCACCTGTCGTAGATGTATTGCACGTCTTCCGTGTGGTAGAAATAAATCTTCATGCGTATGTAGGATAAGTTCACGTTTGCCCTATGTGTCGGGCAGGCATTGCAAGATAGGTTCCGCAATGGGCTGGCAAGCCTCTTGCCTTGTGCAAAGGTAAGCATTTCTTTTGAGAATCAAACTTTTATTGTTACTTTTGTAATCTCAATGCGTTGAGTGCCGGTGGCGTGGCCGGGTGCAGGCGGTGGCAGTGGCGCATGGATTTTATTTAAGCAAAATACAGGAGGAAGTGAGGCATGGAAGTATCTGTTGTGATACCCGTATATAATAAGGTGGAATATGTGGAGCGGTGCCTTAGGAGCGTGCTCGCGCAGGATATGGACGGCTTTGAGGTGATAGCCGTCGACGACGGCAGCACCGACGGCTCCGGCGCGGTGTGCGACCGCCTTGCCCGTGAGGACGCCCGCCTGCGCGTGGTCCACACGCCCAACGGCGGCGTAACTGCTGCCCGGCGGCGCGGGGTGGAAGAGGCCAGTGGGCGCTACATAACCTTTGCCGATGCCGACGACATGATGCTGCCCGGCGGCCTGCGCAGCCTATGCGAGGCCATCGGGCGCGAGCAGGCCGACGAGGTGGTGGCCACGTACCGCAACCAGCATGGGCAGCACGTGGACAGCGGCCTGCGCGGCGTGGTTAGCCCCTCGCTCATGATAAGCCAGCTGCTCGGCTGCAGGGCGCGCTTCTGCGTGCTTTGGGGCGTCATCTTCAGGCGGGGGCTGCTCGACGGGTGCCTCACGGCCCCGAGGCAGATACGCTCCGGCGAGGACATCTTGATGCAGGTGATGTGCCTGGTGAAGCGCCCCAAGGTGGTGTTCATCCCCCACTGCGTTTACCTTTATACCGAGGGGCTGCCCAACGACCGCGGCCTTGAGCTTGCGGAGCAGATGGCTTACGACCGCCTGCTGCGCGAGGCGCTCGGCCCCTGCTGGGCCGAGCACGGCGACGACTTCACCCTCCACCAGCTCAAGATGTACGAGAACTTCATCGGCCAGAAGCTGTTCCACGTGCGCAGGGAGTATTACCGCCAGGTGCGCCCGCACCTCAGCGCCCGCCTGCCGCTGGCCGACCGCCTGGCTTTCCTGCTGCCGCCGCGCCTGGCTTACCCGTTGGTAAGCCTCAGGAAGCGGCTGCTGTAGAGTGGGCAGGCATGGGCGCGGCGTCAGCCGGCGGCCGGCACTGCCAGGTAGCCTGCGGCCAAGTAGAAGTTGTATGCAAGCAGCCACGCCGTAAGGCAGGCCGCCACGGCGCGCGCCACCGTGAGCGCCCGCCCGCTGAGGCCCTTGAGCAGGAAGCCCGCCGCCACGGGTATTACGAAGAGCCAGTGGGCCCCCATGATGTGCACCTCGTTGATGCCGAAGCCCAGGCCGAGGTGCAGGGCCATGTCGAAGGCAAAGCACGACAGGCACAGCCATAGGAAACGCTGGCGCCGCCCGCACCAAACGCCCGCCGCGAACAGCAGCGCCACGAGGGCCTCGGCTGCGTAGTTGGCCGCCCAGCCGTAGCGCACTATCACCGGGCGCGAGCGCAGGGTGTCCTCCAGCAGGTGCTGCCGGTGGAGCTGCACCGACTCGCCGAACAAGTTCTCCACTATCGTCTCGGTGCGCGGCGTGGTCACGTCGGTCCACCTTAGGAATCCCCCCTTGCTTATAGGCTTGCCCGCGTGGGCGTTCCACGGGTCTTTCATGTTGCGCAGGTAAACCTCGTGTATGTGCTTCCTGTACAGCTTCATGGCCGCCCGGGCTATCTCCGCCGAGTCCTTTGTCCCCGTTGAGTCGGCCCAGGCGCGGGCTATCGCGCTTATGTCCTTGCGCTGCTGGGCCAGCTTCTGAGCCTCTGTCTTCTGCTCGCGCGGCATCACATACTTGCGGTGCTCCCACCGGCAGAACATCCAGATGAGCGCCGACGGCACGATGACGGCCAGGCAGAGGAACGCCGGCCTGAAGAACCTGCGGCCGTTGACGAACAGCGCCGCAAGGAACACCTTAACCCCGTTGCTCAGCGTTACGCCGGCGGTCACGGCGAAGAGCGCCACCGTCTGCCACGCCTTCATACGCCCGCCGCCGCGCATCTTCATGCCCGCCACGTAGAGGGTGAGCAGCAGCAGGAAGAGCGAGATGATGAAGTGGTCGGGCACGGCGGCCGCCAGCATCACGTAGGCAAACGAGAACAGCATCACGGCCAGCAGCGTGGCGTCGCCCTTGGGAAGGCCCACCACGCTGCGCAGTATCCTCCGCATGAAGATGAACGAGTAGTAGGAGCAGAACAGCAGCACAGCCGCCACGGTGAACTGCACGGGGTTGAAGCCCGTGGCCTCCATCACCCAGCCGTTGATGCACGACAGCGGGTACATCATGAACGCCAGCAGCGGGTGGCGGTAAACGTCGTAGAGCACCGACCAGTGCGACACGATGGAATACGTGATGGGGTCGAAGCCCGACACCCGGAAGTTGTTTACGAAAACGTTCCAGTATCCCATGCCGGTGTGGGTGAACAGCCCGCTGTACTTGTAGATGGCCAGCGCGTTGAGCACCGCCACCATGGCCAGCACGGCCAGCGACGGCCACAGCTCCTCCCTCCTTACCTTGAACAGTCTTATTATCTTTCCCATTGTATGCCGTTATGTTTCGCGCCTGCTCCCGTAGTGGTTGCAAAACGCGCTGCAAAGGTACTACAAAATCCGTGAAAAGGCGTGGTGGCAGGAGCCAAAATGCCTGCGGCAGGCTTGCCCCATGCCCATGGCGGCCATGTGCGGTTGGCTGGTTGCGCACTTACATTCATTAATAATGTTCGCGCAAAGGCGCCATCTCCCGTTACTTGCAAATATGCAACTAAAAAACGTTTCCATGCCCCATGGCTTGCGGCTCGTGCCAAGCCATGGGGCAAAACTGCCTGTATTCTAAGACTTAAGCAAGTATTTTGTGTTAAAGTTCTGGTTAAGAAATATTAAAACGGCCACACTTCAGA